>WGMI01000040.1 GCA_016125155.1 bacterium | reverse complement strand
TTTTAGTCCCTTTTTAGACACGCATCGACTGATTCTAGAAACCAACAGACTCATTCGCATCGTCGAACTCTAAGTCGCTGAGAAAACCATATAAAACAAAAAAACCGCCTCGATATCCCTATCGAGACGGCTTCTTTTTTTGACCCGGTTCAAAGACCCCAAGGCGCTTCGTACAGGGTATTCGGTCTACCTTTCATCCTCTAAATCCACCATCGTGTATCGATTTCTGAGCGGGATCACCCTCGGTATCTACGGGCTGTGTTCGGTGTTCAACCCAGTGCATGCCCAAGAAACCGCAGTTGAACGACCCCATATTGTCCGCTGGAACCTCACTCCCTTTTTGGTCAGCGGCCCCGACAGTTGGGTCTTTGGGTACGAGCGCATCCTCAAACCCCAACAGAGCGTAAGCCTCAATGTGGGCACGATGAGCCTCCCCCTGCCCGAATCCGATCAAGCCACGGGCACCGGCTTTCGACTCGTAGAAAATCGAGGATGGTCCGCCTTTGCGGATTACCGATTTTACCTGGGAAATCTCAATCGCTTTCCGGCTCCTAGAGGAGCCTATCTGGCCCCTTATATGGGTTATTTCCGCTTCGACAGCGACGCTATAATCGATTTCGAAACCAGCTCCGGCATCGAGCAAATCGGAGTTGAAGCCGGCATAGACGTGGCCAATCTGGGGGTGCAATTCGGTTACCAGTTTCAATTTTACGAGCACTTTACCCTCGATCTCGTACTCTTTGGGCCCAGTCTGTCGTTCTATTCGATCGATATGCAAGCCTCGGGGCAATTGAGCGAAGAAATTACAGAAGACGAGGCCTATCAGGCCTTTGTCGAGAAAGCCATCGAAATTTTCCCCGCCTCTGAAGAGTTCTTCAATACCGGTTCGCTGTCCAAAGGAGGGCTCAATACGGCCTGGGGACCCGGTTTTCGCTATTTGGTGCAAATTGGCTACCGTTTCTAGCCATTCCTGAAGCGAACATGCCTTTGGGATTGCGAACTTCGCGCTCCTGTATAACCCCTTGCCACAGCAAGCCATGCTGACGATCGCCCAGATCAAAGAACATACCGAGGCCTTGGCCACCCGCCTCGACAAGCGCAATCGGGACTTCCGCCCCGAACTCCAAGCCTTTTTGTCGGAAGACGGAAAGCGACGGGCCGTCCAAAAAGAACTCGACGACGTATTGGCAGAGGCCAATCGGCTGGCGCGCGAAATTGGCGATTTGTTCAAATCGGGACACAGAGAGCAGGCGGAACCACTCAAGGCGCGCACGGCCGAACTCAAAGAGCGGGAAAAGGCGCTGTCTGCTGTGCTTTCGCAACAAGAACAGATCCTTCACGAGTTGCTGTCTCAAATCCCCAATGCCCCGCACGAAGGGGTCGCTGCGGGTAAATCGGCCGAAGACAACGTAGAAACCGACCGGCAGGGCGACTTGCCCGCCTTGTACCCTGGGGCGGTACCGCACTGGGACTTGGCCAAGCAATACGGGTTGATCGACTTCGAACTCGGGGTCAAGGTGACCGGGGCCGGGTTTCCGGTATACCGCAGTGCTGGAGCCCGATTGCAGCGCGGACTGATCGCATACTTTTTGGACCGCAACACCCGGGCAGGTTATGAAGAAGTCATACCACCCCACTTTGTCAACGAAGACAGCGCCTTTGGCACCGGTCAACTGCCAGACAAGGAAGGACAGATGTACACCGTACCCCTCGACGGTCTCTACGCCATCCCGACGGCCGAAGTGCCCGTGACCAATTTGTATCGGGGCGAAATTGTCCCGGCCGAACAACTGCCGATTCGATTGACGGCCTACAGTCCGTGCTTTCGGAGAGAAGCGGGCTCGTATGGCAAGGATGTACGCGGTCTCAACCGCCTTCACCAATTCGACAAAGTCGAGATTGTGGTGATTGAACATCCCAGCCGGAGCTATGCCACCTTAGAAGGTATGGTGGAACACGTAGCCGGGCTGCTCAAAGAGCTCGAACTCCCCTATCGAATCTTGCGGTTGTGCGGGGGCGATATGGGCTTTACTTCGGCCATGACCTACGATTTTGAGGTGTGGTCGGCGGCCCAAGAGCGCTGGCTGGAAGTGAGCTCGGTGAGCAATTTCGAGACCTTTCAGGCCAACCGGCTCAAATTGCGCTATCGGGAAGGCGATGCCAAGCCCGAGCTCTGTCATACCTTGAATGGCAGCGCCCTCGCCCTGCCCCGAATTGTCGCCGCATTGCTCGAGAACCATCAAACCCCAGACGGGATTCGCATTCCCGAAGCCCTGGTTCCCTTTGTCGGTATGAATCGGATAGAGCGATGAAATCCACCTTGTTCTGGACTGCCTTTGTGCTCGGCGCGCTGCTCTCGGCTTGCGGGCCACAGTCCGAGCCATCGACCAAGGAGAGAACCGCCTCGGTGGACTCGCTGCCCAACCCTGATTTTTGGCTCGACAGCGCCCAATTCTACATTGGCCAAACCCCTTTCGAAGAATTGATTGCACTCGAGGCCGAGATCAGCGCGCATTATGCCTGGTTTCAGACCGAATACACCGATACCCGCGACCGCGACTTTTGGATCGTGGAATTGAGTAAACTCGAACGCGTCAATAAGGCGGTACTGAGGGCCAAGCGGGATCGCGAAGCCTTGCCTTCGGCACTTCAACTCGGACAAAAACAGTGGGAAGATTGGCAAAAAGCCCACGCCCAAAAGGAGTTTGAAGGAGACCTCGGACAGCGCTATCTTGAGGACGAACGCAGGGCGGCTAACGACTTGTACCGAAAGGCGCGTTTTAGACACAACGAAACCGTATCATGCCTCGAAATCTGGCCTTCGCTCAAACCCCTTCTCGATTCGACGCGCTCGGCATTCGAAAATCCGTCTTGAAAGCGCTGGGGGGTTGGTGGATCGGTCTCTGGCTGTTGGGGGCCGCGCCTCTATGGGCCCAACCCGTGGTGAGTCCGGAACAGATCGCTGCGGGCTATTTTGAAGCCGAAGACTATACAAAGGCACTCGTCGAATACGAAGCCCTGTTCGAGAAGCGCCCTGAACCCTTGTTTTTTGAGCGCATCTGGATCTGCCAAATGAAGCTGAATGCGTTTCGCGAAGCCGAAAAAACTGTGCGCAAGCGACTCAAGGAACCCGGCCAAAAAACGCTCCCCAACCGGATCAAACTCGGTCAGAGCTTGGAGGCCCAAAAGAAAACCAAGGAAGCCGATGCCGTCTACGGCGAACTGATTGCCGAGATCGATGCCCAACCGTCTATGGTTTACGCGCTCGCCAAGGCCTTTGAAGATGCTCGTCTCTACCGACGCGCCATCGAAACCTATCAAAGGGCCGAACAGAACAACCCTGGTTTTCAGTTTCAGTACCAAAAGGCTCAGTTGTATGCCGAATTGGGCGATATCGAAGCCGTGTACGACGAGTTTATGGAGCTTTTGGCACTCAATCCGGCTTATTTGCCCAATATCCAGGCCCTGTTGGCCCAGTCGATCGGAACCGATCCACAGGAACCGGCCAATGTGCAACTCAAGCAGCGGCTGCTCGAGCAAATGCAAAAAACGGACAACGCCATCTACAACGATTTGCTCGTGTGGGTCTTTATGCAAGAGGGCGACTTCGACGGGGCCTTCCGTCAACTCCGCGCCCTCGATCAGCGCTATGACCGGGGACAATTCGAGGTCTTTGAACTCGGAAAGAGCGCGCAAAGGCTCAAAGCCTATTCGACAGCGCTCGACTGCTTTGATTACATCGCCAACGAGGTAAAGCCGGAATCGAACTGGGCCCCAAAAGCCCGATTGGAAACCCTCGAAACCCGCCGGCTGATGTTGCTCGATCAATTGGAACCGGCGGACTGGGCGGGTCTGGCTCAAGCCTATGCCGATTTGATTGCGGTTCAAGGGTTGGGTCCGGAAACCGCCGAAGCGGCCCGGCGTCGCTCAGAAATTTTGGGTTTCCGGCTGGGGGATACGACCCGGGCCTTGGACGAACTCGAAGCCGTTCTCGATTTGCCCGGTCGGTTCAACAGCGAAGCCTGGTTGAGCTATGGGGATTTGTTGGCCTTTGCCGGATCGTCCGCACCTGCATTGCTCGCCTATGCACGGGTAGAACAAAACGCCGAGCAAATCGAACACGCCGATCAGGCCAAGTTCAACCGGGCGCTGTTGGCGTTTCGACAGGCGGAATTCGACTGGGCGGTGCACCTATTCGATGCCTTGAAAACCAGCACGTCCAAGGCCATTTCCAACGACGCCATCGACTATTCGGTCCTGATCCGTTCCAATACCGATTTGGACAGCAGCACCGAAGCCCTTCGGCTGTATGCCTGGGCCGATGCCTATTTTTTTCGGAGAATGCCCGATGAAGCCCTCAAAACCCTCGATCAACTGAATTTTGCCTTTCCGGAGCACACCCTTTCTGACGAGGCATTGTGGTTGAGGGCGCGCATTTATGCCGATCAAGGTCAGCTCGAAACGGCCGGGCGCTGTTTGGAAGACCTGTTGGCCGCGGATCCCGAATCGGTCTGGGCCGACGATGCCCTGTTGCGCCTGGGTCAATGGGCTCTGCGCGATCCGGCCAAGAAAGAACGCGCCCAACGGTATTTCACCACCTTGCTCGAAGCCCATCCCGATTCGTTTCACACCGAAGAAGCCCGCCGCAGTCTGCGCAAATTGCGCGGAAAAGAAGTGCTGTAGGCTCGGGCGGTTATCTTTACACAAAGCCGACGGAGATGATCATCTACAATGTCACGGTCAACGTGGACGACGCCGTCCGGGAGGAGTGGAAGACCTATATGCTGACCGAACACATACCCGATGTACTCGAAACGGGTTTGTTTGTGGGATATCGATTCTGCCGGGTCATGGTCGAAGAAGAAAGCGGAACGACCTATTCGATTCAATATCAAATGAAAGATCTTGAGTCCTACCAACTCTACGAACAGTTATACGCCCCAAAACTGCGGGAACGACATCAGGAGCGCTACGGCTCCAAAACAGTGGCTTTTCGCACCTTGCTCGAATTGATTCGCGAACACGATACCTGAACGCCATTTTAGAACTACTCTGTAGCACCCAACTTGGACAACCCGAACACCATGCGAATTAAAACCCTGTATCTAAGCACCCTACTCCTGTGTGGCACTCCTTGGACTTCAAAAGCCCAAGAGACCATGACCCCGGAATTGCTCTGGTCGTTGGGCCGGGTCAACCTGGTGGACGTGGCCGCCGACGGTCAGGCTCTGATTTATTCCGTAGCCCGGGCCAATGTGCCCGAAAATCGTTTCGAACGCGAATACCGATGGGTTCAAACGGCCCAAGGGACCGAAAGTCGGTTGGACTTTGGAGGGCTCAAGCCGTCGGAAATTCAGATTCTCGAAAAAAGCCAGCGCCTGGCCTTTTTGGCGAATGGACAATTGCACAGCGCCCGCTTCGATGGGACGGACGTGCTCCAGCACACCGATGTCGAAGGGGGCATGGAAGGCGTTAAATTGGTGGAGAATCCTGAAGGACAATGGGTTGTTCTTTTTAGCCGGGAGACCAAAACAGTCAAGGGCGCGCGCGATCTCTACCCCAGCCTAGACAAGGCGCTGGTAACCGTTACCGAAGATTTGATGTACCGCCACTGGGACCATTGGAGCGACGACCGCAGCCGACATATCTGTCTGATGCGATTTGACGCCGGAGCCGCCGTCAAGAAACCGCATTCGGACTTTGTCGATCTCATGGAAGGCGAGCCCTACGACTGTCCTGGAATGCCCTTTGGAGGAGCCGAAGACTTCGATTTGAGCCCCGACGGACGCTATGCGGTCTACAGCTGCAAGAAACTCCAAGGCAAGGAGGCCGCGCTTTCGACCAATACCGACTTGTACTGGGTCGATCTCAACACCCTGACCACGACCAACCTGACGCCCAACCGCAAAGGCTACGACCGCATGCCCCGGTTTTCGCCCAATGGCGCCTATCTGGCCTATACGTCTATGCCCACTCCTGGCTACGAAAGCGATATCAACGAATTGTGGCTGAGGCGAATTTCCGACGGAACCGAGGTCTTAGCCGTGGGAGGCGAATTCCTCGATGGGTTCGATTGGCGGGGTTCGGGGGAATTGGTCTACGGGCTCCCGGACCAGGGAACGCACAAAGTGAGAACCCTGAAGTTCTCGTGGAAAAAAGCCTCCTTCAAAAAGGAAAAGACCCTCGAGTTGGCCTCGGGCGATTATGACTTTACCGGGGTGCGCTGCGGGGGAACCGCGGTCTTTTGCCAGCGGAGCGATATGAACCACGCTCCGGAGGTGTACCGCATCGATGGCAAGACCCACCAGCCCATCAGCCGGGTCAACGATGCGGTCTATGCGCGGCTGCAACTTCCCAAGGTCGAGCGGCACACCGTCAAAACCGCCGACGGCCAAGACATGATGAGCTGGGTCATCTATCCGCCCAACTATGACCCCAACCAACCGCATCCGGCCCTTCTCTATTGCCAAGGCGGCCCTCAGAGCATGGTTTCGGCTTTCTACAGCTTTCGCTGGAACTTCCAACTGATGGCGTCGATGGGCTATGTGGTGATCGCGCCCAACCGGAGGGGGGTTCCGGGTTTTGGTGAAGCGTGGAACCGCTCTATTTCAGGCGACTGGGGTGGCAAGCCCATGGCCGACTATTTGAGCGCCACCGATTATCTGCGCGAGTTGCCCGGGGTGGATCCCGATCGCATCGGCGCCGTTGGGGCGAGCTATGGAGGTTACTCGGTGTATATGCTCGCGGGGCTACACGAAGGGCGGTTTAATGCCCTGATTGCCCATTGTGGTCTCTTTGATATGCAGAGCTGGTATGGCACGACCGAAGAGCTGTTCTTTGCGGAATTCGATTTGGGGGGATCGTATTGGGGCGGGGCAGCACCCCTTTCGTATTCCGAATACAACCCCATGAACCTCGTTGATCGGTGGGAGACCCCCCTGATGGTCATCCATGGAGGAAAAGACTTTCGCGTACCTGAAAACCAAGGGTTTGAGGCATTTCAGGCCGCACAACTCCGGGGCATCCCCTCCCGATTGGTCTATTTTCCCGAAGAAGGGCACTGGATTCTTCAGCCCCAAAATGCGCTCGTGTGGCAATCGGAATTTTTTGGTTGGCTCGACCGCTGGTTGAAACGATGATTCCACTGCTTCGCACTCTTTAAACTCCGGAGGCCTTGCTCAACTTCGACCTGTTCAACAGCTTCTTGTCCTGGCGGATGAAGAAGCGATTTCACCAAATTGACCTCTTTGTGCGCTACCCGATCGAGGTACAGCAAGAGGTATTGATGAAACTGATTCAGGCCGCTGCCCAAACCGAATACGGACGCCGCTACGACTTCGACTCGATTCGCAGCTACGACCGATTCCGCGAACGGGTACCTATTATTGACTATGAGTTTCTCGAGCATTACGTCGAGCGGCTGCGCAACGGGGAACAGCAATTGTTGTGGCCGAGCGAGATCAAGTGGTTCGCCAAGAGTTCGGGAACCACCTCGAGCAAGAGCAAGTTTATTCCGGTGAGTCGGGAAGCCTTGGAAGACTGCCATTTCAAGGGGGGCAAAGACATGATTTCGATCTACTGCAGCAACAATCCGGAAACCCGAATATTTACGGGAAAGAGCCTACGGCTGGGCGGTAGTACCAAGATCAACAGCGATCAAAAAGATTCCTATTATGGGGACCTCAGTGCCATTATCATAGAAAATCTTCCTTTTTGGGCCAATATGATGAGCACACCCAGCAACCGAATCTCGTTGATGGACGAATGGGAAAGCAAGATCGAGGCCATTGCCGCGGCCACGGTTCGCGAAGACGTAACCAGTCTGGCCGGCGTTCCGAGTTGGATGTTGGTATTGGCCTCTAAGATGCTCGAAATGAGAGACGTAAATACACTTACCGAGGTGTGGCCCAATCTGGAGGCCTATTTTCATGGAGGCGTTGCATTTGGTCCGTATCGGGATCAATTCCACCGACTGATTCCAAAGACCGACTTCAATTACTACCAGACCTACAATGCCTCAGAGGGTTTTTTTGGCATTCAAGATCTGAACGGCTCAGAAGACATGCTCCTGATGCTCGATTACGGCATTTTCTACGAGTTCGAACCCCTTCATTCGGCTTCAGCGCGCGCCATACCGCTCGAAGAAGTACAGGTCAATGTGCCCTATGCGCTCATTATTACGACCAACGCAGGTTTGTGGCGCTACCGCATCGGAGACACCCTGGTGTTTACCTCGACACAGCCGTACCGCATTGCATTGACTGGGCGCACCAAGCACTATATCAATGTTTTTGGGGAAGAGTTGGCGGTGGACAATGCCGAAAAAGCCATCGAACGCACCTGTCTGAAAACGGGGTCTTCGGTCTCGGATTTTACCGCGGGACCGATCTACATGAAGCAAGGCCAATCAGGGGGGCACGAGTGGATCATTGAGTTTACCCGTCCCCCTGCGGACCTCCCGGAATTCGCGAACGGGTTAGACGTCCACCTCAAAGAGCTCAACAGCGACTACGAGGCCAAGCGACACAAAGACATGGCACTCAACCCACCGGTGATCCATGTGGCTCCCCCTGGGACCTTTCACCGCTGGATGCGCGAACGCGGCAAACTGGGAGGGCAAAATAAGGTGCCCCGGTTGGCGAACGACCGCCAATACCTCGAACAAATTCTGCCCTTGCTTCCCCATGCGGATTGACGCCCTGGTCTTGGGAGCGGTGCTGATGTTCGCCGCCCCGGCGCCCCCACCGTGTACTTCTAAGGGGTTTACACTCAAAGGAGGAACCTATATCGAAGCCGACATTCAGGGCAATCGCTATGTGCTCCGGGGGAACGAAATCAGCAAATTCGGCCCCGATGGAGTGCTTGTGGCGCGCTTCAGCCAACCCGAATACGGCCCTCCTGACCGCATCGACGCCTCCGACCCGCTCCGCATCTTGGTGCACTACCGCCGTTTTCAAAAAATCGTTTGGCTCGACAACCGACTGAATCCCCTCGGAAACGAACTCGCGACCGAAGAACTCGGTATGGCCGACGTAAGCTGCGCCGCGCTGTCTGATCAGTGGCGCATCTGGATGTACGACCAAACCCGAGACGAACTGATACTCTACGACGCCAACCGCCGAGAAGGGGTGTTCCGCAGCCCCAGCCTGACCCAGTTGTTGGGGACGGAAAACAAAGTCCTGGGACTGGCCGCTGGGGTCGATCGGGTGTTGTTGGCTACCGATCGCGCTTGGGTGGAATTCGATCGGTTTGGGGGTCTCGTGGCCCAACACCCTGAATCAGGGCTGGGCAAGGTAATCCAGCAAGGCGGGGTATTGTGGATGGGGCGTTCCCAGGCGGTCTTTCGGAGCAACCGGCCGGGTCAGGAAGCCCAATTCGCCTTTGCACTTCCTCGGGACTGTCGCGACTGGGCCGTGAGTCCGGGATGCGCCCATTTGCTCTTCACAGACCGGATCGAAACCCTGGCCTTGGAGTGAATTCTGCTCACCTCCTTGATTTTCGGGAGGTTGCTCGCAAACCGAAATTCCTTCTGGCCAAAGCCGATTTCGTACTTTTCAATCCGTCGCAAACCCAACTCCCCCCTCCGCTATGCACATTGCCATTGCAGGCAACATCGGTTCCGGAAAGACCACGCTCACCGGTTTGCTCTCCAAGCACTACCGCTGGGAAGCCCACTATGAGGAAGTCGAACAGAACCCTTATTTGGACGACTTCTACAACGAAATGCAGCGGTGGTCGTTCAACCTCCAAATCTTCTTTTTGCAGAGCCGGTTTCGGCAAATCAACGAGATTCGGGAGTCGGGCCGGAACTACATTCAGGATCGCACCATCTACGAAGATGCCCACATTTTTGCCCCCAACCTCCACGCCATGGGGTTGATGCCGGCTCGGGATTTCGACAACTATCGAGCTTTGTTTGGATTGATGGAACCGCACGTGGCCTCGCCCGATTTGTTGATCTATTTGCGTGCTTCGGTGCCCACTTTGGTGCGCCAGATTCAGAAACGCGGTCGGTCGTACGAAACGGGGATCCGCATCGATTATTTACAGCGGCTCAACGAACGCTACGAAGCATGGATTTCGACCTATCAGCGGGGTAAGCTGCTGGTAATAGAGGTAGACGACCTGCAATTCGAAGACCGCCCAGAAGACCTCGGCAGCATCATCGAACGCATCGATGCTGAAATCAACGGGTTGTTTTAATAAGAACTGACAAAAAAAAAAAACGCGGAGCCGAAGTACCGACTCCGCGTTTTAACTCATTGTCGAAAGGGCTTATCCCTCGATGGGATAAATCTTGAGTTGACCCAAAATGCGCTTGTCCGGAGTCCGGGTAAACTGAAAGGCCGCCTTGTGCATGCCATCGGGCAACTGAACGCCGCATTCGACCATCCACTGGCTGGGACCCATATCGCGAATCACAGGGTTGCTCAGTTCGAGTTGTGTTATGCCCATTTCGGGATACAAATCCTGCGCAATCCGCTCGTCTTCCATCACCATCGAAAAGTCCACGATGGTCTTGTCAACAATGCCGACTGCCATATCCAATACCCGAACCCCGCGGAGTTCGCGCACGGCTCCATTGGCTTTGTCGACAGCATATACGACCACTTCGCACTGGGCTTCAGAAAAGTGATTGACCTGGCCTCCTTGAGCTTCGATGCGGTTTTCGACGCCTGCCGAACCCCCTGCGTGGATGTGGGGGGCAATGATCAAGGCCACAATCGAAGTCAACTTGATCAGGATGTTCATCGAGGGGCCCGAGGTGTCTTTGAAGGGATCTCCCACCGTGTCTCCGGTTACTGACGCCTTGTGGGGCTCCGAGCCCTTGTATTCGATTTTGCCGTCGATTTCGACCCCGGCTTCAAACGACTTCTTGGCGTTGTCCCAGGCGCCTCCGGCGTTGTTCTGGAACATCCCCATCAGCACCCCGCTCACTGTGATGCCCGCGAGCAGACCTCCTAAGGCCTCAGGACCAAACAAAAAGCCCACCACCACGGGGCTGATCAACGCAATGGCCCCTGGAGCGATCATTTCGCGAATCGAGGCCTTGGTCGAAATCTCAACGCAGCGCTCGTATTCGGGACGAGCCTTGCCCTCCATGATGCCCGGAATCTCTTTAAACTGACGGCGCACCTCCTTGACCATATCCATGGCAGCCCGACCCACGGCCGCGATGGCCAAAGAGGAGAAAATAAAGGGGATCATGGCGCCGACAAACAACATCGAGAGCACCTCGGCTTTGTAGATGTCGATGCCATCGATACCAGCCAAGCCTACATAGGCGGCGAACAAGGCGAGGGCGGTCAAGGCCGCCGAAGCGATGGCAAATCCCTTGCCCGTGGCCGCCGTCGTATTTCCCACCGCATCGAGGTTGTCGGTGCGCTTGCGCACTTCCTTGGGCAAACCGCTCATTTCGGCGATGCCCCCGGCGTTGTCGGCAATGGGGCCAAAGGCGTCAATGGCCAGCTGCATCGCGGTAGTGGCCATCATCCCAGAGGCCGCAATGGCCACCCCATACAAGCCCGCTACAGCATACGAACCGTAGATGCCCGAGGCCAGAATCAAAATCGGCAGGACCGTGCTCTCCATGCCTACGCTCAAACCGCCGATAATATTGGTGGCATGGCCTGTGGCGCTCTGCCGAACAATGCTCAACACCGGCCGGCGCCCCATGCTGGTGTAGTATTCGGTGACCATCGACATCAAAGCGCCCACCACCAAACCGATGATGACCGCCCAGAACACGTCGGTGTTGCTGAACTCAAAACTGCCGCGTTCGAACGTCATCATGTCTGGCAACATCCAGTGAATCAAAAAGTAAGCAGCCACAGCCGTCAATACCATCGAACCCCAGTTGCCGAGGTTGAGCGCGCGCAGCACGGAATCTTCGTCCTTCTTGATCCGAACGAACAAGGTGCCTACAATCGAGAAAATCAAACCCATGCCCGCGATGATCATCGGGAGCAAAATCGGGGCAATGCCACCAAACTGGTCGGCCGAAATCACTTCGCGTCCCAATACCATAGTAGCGAGGATGGTGGCCACATACGAACCGAACAGGTCGGCTCCCATACCCGCTACGTCGCCCACGTTGTCGCCTACGTTGTCGGCAATGGTCGCCGGATTGCGGACGTCGTCTTCGGGAATCCCCGCCTCGACTTTACCCACCAAATCAGCGCCCACGTCGGCCGCCTTGGTGTAAATACCACCTCCCACACGGGCAAACAAGGCAATTGACTCCGCGCCCAAAGAGAAGCCCGCGAGGACTTCGAGAGCGGTTTCCATATCGGAATACATTCCACTGAACACAATAAACAACGTGCTCAAACCCAAGACGGCCAAACCGGCTACGCCCAACCCCATCACGCTGCCCCCGGCAAACGATACTTCCAAGGCCTTGGCCAAAGAGGTACGCGCGGCTTGCGTCGTCCGGACATTGGCGCGGGTGGCGATGCTCATGCCTACCCAACCCGCAAAAGCCGAGAGAAAAGCCCCGATCACGAACGAAACCGCAATCAGCCAGTCTGAATGCTCGACCAGGGTACCCGACCAGCCGAGCAATACGGCGGCAATGGCGGCAAAAATGCCCAATACCCTCCATTCGGCTTTCAAAAAGGCCAACGCCCCATTCGAAATATAGCCGGCCAACTGGACCATATTCTCGTCTCCGCTCTCTTGACGGTTGACCCAAAGTGCCTTGAGCACCATCACCGCCAACCCAATCAGCCCGAGAACGGGCACCAAATACACGATATTCTCCATGATTCTGTTCTTTTCCGGTCTCTTAGGTTTCTAAGCCCCTTTTCTGTTGAAGGGCGCAAATATAAGGCGTTGACAGGGTGGGAGCGAATCCCAAAAACCGAACCGGAACTGACCTTGGGCTGCGGTCCTTTCGCCTTTGAGCCACGGGGCACTGCCCAGTGCAACGTATACCCAGCTCAAGCTTGTGGGATGCAAGGGGTTTTTCTGTTCCTGGAGGGTGATGCAGGTACCCACCCAAGGACCTTGCCGCCCGATTACCTTTGCAACCTCTATGAGCATGGTTTGCATTCAACGACGCGAGCGCTTTAGCGCCGCGCATCAGCTCTACAACCCGAATTGGAGCGAAGAGCAAAACGAAGCGGTGTTTGGGCGTTGCGCCAACAAGCACTATCACGGGCACAACTTTAGCCTGATTGTAACCGTCAAGGGGCGGCCCAATCCGGAGACGGGTTTTGTCATGAACCTGTTCGACCTGAAACAACTTATCCGAGTGCACATCATTGACTGGGTCGATCACCGGAACCTCAATACGGACGTGCCCTTTATGCAGGGGAAAATGGCCTCTACCGAGGTGTTGGCCATCGAATTCTGGAAGATTCTCAAACCGCTCATTCAGGTAGACGGACCGGGGCTGTACTGCATCCGATTGGAGGAAACCGAGAACAATTTTGTGGAATACTACGGGGAAGAAGCATGAAAACAGCCTATGTGTTTCCGGGTCAAGGGGCCCAATTCAGCGGGATGGGGCGCGATTTGTACGAACGTTCGTCCGCAGCCCGATCCCGGTTTGAACAGGCCGATTCCCTCTTGGGATTCTCGCTGAGCCAAATCATGTTCGAAGGGAGCGAAGACGAGCTCAAACAAACACAGGTAACCCAACCCGCTGTTTTTCTTCATTCGATGGCTGCAGTGGCCGATTTGGGAGCGGATTTCCGCCCCGATATGTGCGCAGGTCATTCGCTCGGAGAAATTTCGGCGTTGGTAGCGGCCGGAGTACTCCACTTCGAAGACGGTCTTAGGCTGGTGCGCGAACGAGCCCTCGCCATGCAGGCCGCCTGCGAAGCAACCCCGTCTACCATGGCCGCGGTGCTCGGATTGGAAGACGAAATGGTAGAGCGCATCTGCGCTGGGGTTCCAGGCGTGGTGGTCGCGGCCAACTACAACTGCCCTGGACAGTTGGTCATTTCTGGCGAGGTGCCCGCCGTCGAGGCCGCTGCCGAACAACTCAAAGCCGCGGGGGCCAAGCGCGCCCTGATTTTACCCGTAGGAGGCGCTTTTCACTCACCTTTGATGGAACCCGCCCGTGCACGGTTGGCGGCCGCCATTGCCCAAACCGACTTTCAACCCGCCCGCTGCCCCGTGTACCAAAATGCCACCGCCGAACCCGCCACCGATCCAGACGTCATCCGGGTTCGATTGATGGAGCAGCTAACCGCCCCGGTCAAATGGACCCAGAGCGTGCGCCGCATGGTGGCCGATGGAGCCGTGCGCTTTGTCGAATTGGGGCCCGGCAAGGTGTTGCAGGGGTTGGTCAAGAAAATCGCCCCCGAAGTCGAGGTCGCCTAATGCAGAGCGTCACCGTATTGGCGCCTTCCAATATTGCCTTGGTCAAATACTGGGGCAAAAAAGAAGGACAGCGACCGTGGAACCCGTCGGTTTCTTTCACCCTGAGCAGCAGTTGCACCCAGACCGAACTCCGATGGGAACCGGGTCTTTTTGGTTTGTCGTTCTGGTTCGAGGCGGCGCCCAAGCCGGCGTTTCTTCCCAAGCTCGAGCAGTTCTTTGACCGGTTGGCTGCCTTGGTTCCCGAGATTCGGGAACACCGCTTCGAAATACGCAGTCAGAACAGCTTTCCCCACAGCAGCGGGATTGCCAGTTCGGCTTCGGCTTTTGCCGCTTTGGGGTTGGGCTTATCTGCTTTTCGAGCGCGGTTGGACCCTGTAAACCACCCCATCGATGTCCACCAGGCTTCTTCTTGGGCACGGCTCGGGAGCGGGAGCGCGGCGCGCTCCATCGAAGGCCCAGTGGTCTTGTGGGGAGAAACCGAACACTGTGTGGGTTCCAATTCAGAGTACGGAGTGCGGGTAGAAGATGTGCATCCCGTTTTCAAAAACTACCGCGACACCATCTTGCTCATCGAAACAGGGAGCAAAAGCGTGAGCTCTACGCATGGACACGCCTTGATGAATGGACACGCCTTTGGCCCCGCGCGGGTCGAAATGGCGCACCGCAACACCGCTGACTTGCTGCGCATTCTGGCAACCGGCGATGTCGAAGGCTTCGTGGACCTGGTGGAAAGCGAAGCATTGGTGCTCCATGCCCTGATGATGAGCTCGGTTCCCGGCTATCTGTTGATGCGCCCCAACACCCTGGCGGCCATCGAACAAGTGCGCGCTTTTAGGCGGGATACCGGGGTGCCTTTGTGCTTTACCCTCGATGCCGGGGCCAATGTTCATTTGCTGTATCCTGAAGATTTCGAACAAACCGTCCACGAATTCGTTACATCAACGTTATCGTCCTTGTGCGCCAAAGGAGCCTACCTTTGCGACGCCTTGGGGACTGGAGCCAAGATTTTGAACACAAACGGATTGATCCCAGCCTGAACCGAACTTGAACACAGAAACCAACCCCTTCTTTTATGCCAAAGTCCTGTTGTTTGGGGAATACGGCATCATCAAAGACTCGATGGGGCTCAGCATTCCCTATGCGGATTTTCAAGGCAGTTTGCGTTTGGAGGGATCGGGACAGGAGGCTCGAGATTCAAACCATTCCCTGAAGCGCTATCTCCGAGCATTGCGCGATCTCGAAGAAGCGGGCGAACTGCCATGCGCCCTCGATCTCGACCGATTTGAAGGCGATATAAAGCTCGGGTTGCACTTTGACTCGAGCATTCCTCAGGGGTTTGGGGTCGGCAGTTCTGGGGCCTTGGTCGCTGCGGTCTATGCCCGCTACGCCCTCGAGCCGATCACCAAAGAAGCCCATACCCGGGAAGACATCGTCGCGCTCAAAACGCTTTTCTCGAAACTCGAGGGCTTTTTCCACGGCCGCTCCTCGGGCATCGATCCTTTGATTTGCTATCTCGGCCTTCCGCTGCTCATCGAATCGCCCGAGCGTTTGGGGACGGTTCAAATTCCTAATGGGGAAACAGGAAAAGGCGGCATCTTCTTGATTTCTTCGGGCCAACCCGGGTCGACCCAGAGCATGGTGAACATCTTTCTCGAAAAGATGAAGCACGAAGGGTTCCGGACCATGCTCAAAGAGCAATTTGTGCGCTACAATGATGCCTGCATCAAGGCATTTCTCCAAGGCAAACCCAGAAGTCTGTTTCGGAATCTCAAGGAACTCAGCGCGCTGTTGCTCGACAATTTCAGCCCGATGATTCCCGATCGGTTTCACCAGCTCTGGAAAGAGGGCATCGATTCGGGCGATTACTATCTCAAACTCTGCGGGTCGGGAGGAGGCGGTTACATCCTCGGTTTTGCTCGTGATTTTGAAAAGGCCAAGGCGCGTTTGTCCGAGTACCAACCCGAACTGATCCACCGGCTCTAAGCAATGCGGCGGCGCCCCTGGCTGTTCGCGCTCAAAACACTGGCACTGCTGTCGAGGGTCCGCTGGTACAATGTGCTGTTGCTCGCGCTGGCGCAGTATCTGTCTTCGATTTATTTGCTTTCTCCCCCCGCTTCGCTCAGGGCATTCATGGCCGATTACCCCCTGCATTTGCTGGTTCTATCGACCGGATTGGTCGTTTCGGCGGGGTTTATTCTCAATGGTTTTTACGATCGCGAAAAAGACACGGTCAACCGGCCCTGGCAAACCGCTTTCGAGCGCTTGGTCAGCCGCAGAACCTCTTTGAATTTGTACCTCATCTTCAACTTTGCGGGCCTGGTGCTCGCCTCGGTGCTGTCGTGGCGGGCCGTAGCCTTTTTTGCCGTCTATGCGCTGAGCCTCTGGATGTATTCGCACAAATTCAAAAAGCTCACGTATTTGGGCAACCTCAGCGCCGCCTTGCTGTCGTTCGTGCCCTTTTTCGCCCTTTTGCTGTACTACCGCTCTCTCCATCCGGGGCTCATCACCTATGTGGCCTTTTTGTTTTGCGTCGAACTGGGACGCCAATTGGTCAAAGACGTCGAACAGATGAAGGGCGACCTGATCTTCGGCTACCCCACCATCCCCGCGATGGAAGGGCAAAAGGGACTGCGCAAGCACTTTGCTGCCATCGTGTTGCTTTCTGGTCTCAGCGCGGGAATTCACCTCTTTTTTTGGCCACAGAATCCCCAATGGGTCGTTCTGATCTTCGGTTTAACGCTTCTGCTCTGGGCGTGGAATAAAATCCCCGGAAGCCCTCAACCTTCTCGATCGGCGCGCAGGCTGCACGTGCTGTTCAAGCTCTGCTTGGTGGCCGGGGTGCTTTCCCTTCCCTTTCTGGCCGCCTAATTCAGGTCTATAAACTCGCGTTGAGCTTGGCCTCGATGTCTCGGCGAACGTTGTTGTTTAAGTGGATGTGCAATCGAAGCAACTCCTGGCGACGCGGTTCGTCCTGAGGCTTCTTCAACTCCTCGTTGAGCTTTTCGATTTCACCCAGGACTTTTCGCTTAATCATCCTCAAAATCAAATCTTTGCACAACTGAGAAAGATCGACTGGTCGCACATAAATCGACTTGCGTTCCCAATCGGACAAGCGATACGGTTCGAACATTAACTCGGCCGCGAGCGCTGCCACTTCGGTGTCTTCGGCTCCGAGAAAATCCTCGGCACCCGCAATTTCTCTTCCTTCCAAGAACGCCTTTCGGATGCGTCCAAACAGGGCGCGGATGCCCGGATCGCCAATTTCGATATCGTTGAGATCGACCTCTTCGATCAAATAACGCACTACCTCCACTTCTTCGGTTTGGGCCGTGAGGTCTTCGGTAAACTGCTCGATTTCGACCGCAATCTTCCGGTGACCTTCGTTTAACAGGAGGCGCAGGAGTTCGCGTTCCAAGACCCGGTCGGGAGAATGTGCCAACAGGGCTTCGGGACTGGGATCGGGCACCAAGGCCAGGCTTGTATCCCCACCCGGAGCGGGCGCTGGCGGCTTGTCCGACGTCGAAAAGGACTGTTCCGCCTGTCGCTTTTCGCGATCCTGTTCGCGCTGCGCATCCCGGGCCTTTTCCCGTTCCATGCGCGCCAAAGCCTGGGCCAATTCGGCCTGGAGCAAACGTTCCTCGATCCCGGTTAGCCGGGCCACTTCTTTGAGGTACACATCGCGCTCGAGCGGTTGAGGGAGCAAGGCCACCGAGCGCACCAATTCGCTGGCCGCCTCAATTTTCTTGATCGGATCGCCCCCGGTTTCGTCGAGAAGCAAACGGGCTTTAAACGCGACAAAATCGGTCTGGGCCCCTTCGATAAACGCGAGGATTTCCTCTCGGGACCTCGAGCGGGCAAAACTGTCGGGATCGTGTCCGCCTGGCAACAGCACCACCTTGACCCGCAGCCCTTCCGACAGCGCCAAATCGATTCCGCGCAACGAAGCCCGAATGCCCGCGGGGTCTCCGTCGTACACAATGGTCAAATTGGGCGTAAGCCGTTTGACGAGCCGGATTTGCTCAATGGTCAAGGCCGTGCCCGCCGAAGCCACCACGTTGTGAATCCCGGCCTGGTGGAGGGACAACACATCGGTATAGCCCTCGACCAACAAGCAGCGGTCGTTTTGGACCAGCGCTTTGCGGGCCTGATACAGTCCGTACAGCACCTTGCTCTTGTGGTAGAGCTCGGATTCGGGGCTGTTGACGTATTTCGGCGCCTTGGTCTGGGTCTTGAGAATGCGCCCTCCAAAACCCAAGACCCTACCAGAAAGCCCGTGAATGGGAAAAATGACGCGGGAGCGAAACAAATCGCTCAGCCGACCGTCTTCCGACTTGCGCGTGAGCCCGGTGGCGATCAAGAATTCTTCTTTGTAGGCCTTCGACAGCGCCTCTCGCGTCAACCCATCGGGGGTGTCCGGGCTGATGCCGAGTTCGAAGGTGCGCAGGGTTTCGGGCTCAAAACCGCGCTCTTTAAAATACCCCAAACCCACCGAGCGCCCCTCGTCGGTATGCCACAGCCGGTCGACGTAAAAATCGCGGGCAAATTCGTTGATCAAAAACAGACTCTCCCGCAAACTCGCGGTCTGCTCTTCCTCGGGCGTCCCCTCTTCTTCCTCTATTTCAATATTGTAGCGCTTGGCCAGCAAACGAAGCACCTCGGGGTAGCTGAGGTGTTCGAGTTCCATAAGGAAGTTGACCACGCTTCCGCCCTTGCCCGAGCTAAAATCCTTGAAGATTTGCTTGGAAGGAACCACATAAAACGAAGGCGTCCGCTCGTTGTTGAACGGGCTCAGCCCTTTAAAACTGGATCCCGACTTTTTGAGCTGGACGTAGTCGCCAATGACCTCCTCGATGCGCACGGCGTCGAAAATGCGGTCTATGGTATTGCGCGTGATTCTCCCCACAAGCCGAAGTTAAGCGAGTCTAGCGATCGCGTTCCACCACAAAATCGGCCAACTGTCGCAACGCTTCAGCGGCCGGATGGTCTCCGTAGGGATCGAGCAAGGCCGAGGCCTTGGCCCGGTGCTGGTTCATGACGTCTTCGGCGTACTTTACCCCTCCCGATTCCCACACAAAGGCGAGCACCTTTGAGACCTCGCCGGGGTCGTTGTTGCCGCTTCGGATGGAGCGCATCAACCTCCGCTTGTCGGCGCTCCCGGCCTCGGACAAGGCTCGGATCAAGGGCAAGGTCATCTTTTGCTCTTTGATGTCGATTCCGCTGGGCTTTCCCGTTTTGTTGATGCGTTCGTAGTCGAACAGATCGTCCTTGATTTGAAAGGCCATTCCCAATTCATACCCCAATTGCTTCATCCAGGCGATGGATTCTTCCCCCGCCCCTACGCTCGAAGCCCCTACCGCGCAACAAGCGGTAATCAGCGATGCCGTCTTTTGGCGGATGATCTCGTAATACACGGCCTCGTCGATGTCGAGTCGACGGGCTTTTTCGATCTGGAGGAGCTCGCCTTCGCTCATTTCGCGCACAGCCTCGCTGACCAGTTCGAGGGTTTGAAATTCGCCCGCACCCGTCACAAGCAATTGACCTTTGGCGAGCAGATAATCGCCCACCAAAACGGCAATCTTGTTCTTCCAGAGCGCATTAAGGCTTAAAAATCCCCGTCGATAATAACTGTCGTCAACCACGTCGTCGTGGACGAGTGTGGCCGTGTGGATCATTTCGATAAACGAAGCGCCCCGGTGGGTGGTCGGCCCGATGGTTCCGTGGAGCTTGGCGCTGAGAAACACCAACATTGGCCGCAGTTGCTTGCCCTTGCGCCGCACCAGGTAGTGGGTGATTCGGTCCAACAACCCCACCTTGCTCGACAAGGCTTTGCGAAAAACCTGCTCGAACTCGGCCATTTCGGCCGCCACGGGTTGTTGTATGCGCTTGAGGGGATCCAAGAGTGAGGTAACCGCGAAAGTAAGGCGCAACGAGGCGAGGACTCATGCTTGTATGGGCCCGATTCATGAAAAAACGCCCCGAGTATCGGGGGTGTTCAAAACCCGTTAAGACCCCCCGTAGCGCTTGCGGTCGTTTTCGTCGAGGTAGATCTTGCGCAGACGGATGCTCTGCGGCGTGCATTCAACGTATTCGTCTCCCTGGATGTATTCCAAGGCCTCCTCGAGCGAGAATTTGCGCGCAGGCGCAATCCGCATTTTTTCGTCGGACCCCGAAGCCCGCATATTCGTGAGCTTCTTCTCGCGGGTCACGTTGATGACCATATCGCCCGCCCGGTTGTTTTCGCCAATCACCTGACCGCCGTAGATCTCGTCCATGGGGTCGACGAAAAAGAAACCTCGATCTTGCAGTCGGTCGATGGAATAGGCAATGGCCTTGCCCTTTTCCATAGAAATCAACGAGCCGTTCTGGCGGCCGGGGATTTCGCCTTTGTAGGGCTCAAAACGCGAAAAGCGGTGGCTCATAATGGCCTCGCCCGCTGTGGCGGTCAACAAATTGTTTCTCAATCCGATCAACCCCCGGGCAGGAATCCGGAATTCGAGGATCATGCGGTCGAGCTTGGGCGTCATGCTGAGCAGTTCGCCTTTGCGCAGGGTGACCATTTCGATGGCCTTGCCATTGACCTCTTCGGGTAGGTCGATCGTCAATTCCTCGATGGGCTCGCATTGTTGACCGTCTATCTCTTTTAAAATCACCTGAGGCTGGCCAATTTGAAGCTCATACCCCTCGCGGCGCATGGTTTCGATCAATACAGACAGGTGCAATACCCCCCGTCCAAACACCCGGAAGGCATCGGCGGTTTCGGTGGGTTCTACGCGAAGGGCGAGGTTCTTTTCGGTTTCTTTTTCCAAGCGCTCGCGCAGGTGGCGAGAGGTCACAAACTTGCCTTCTTTGCCAAAAAAGGGCGAATCGTTGATCGTAAAGAGCATGCTCATGGTGGGCTCGTCGACCGCAATGGGGGTCATGGCCTCGGGCTGGCTGGCATCGGCCAAGGTGTCGCCGATGTCGAACCCTTCAATGCCCGCCACCGCGCACAAATCGCCGGCTTCAACCCGCTCGGTCTTGACTTTGCCCAGTCCTTCAAAAGAATAGAGATCGCGGATGCGGCTTTTCACCGCGCTTCCATCCCGCTTCAACAACACTACGGGCATGTTTTCGGTCAAGGTGCCCCGGTTCAAGCGCCCGATGGCAATCCGACCCGTATAGTTCGAATAATCCAGCGAAGTGATGCGCATTTGCGCGGCCCCTTGGCCGACCACCGGTGCGGGGATGTACTCCAACACCATGTCGAGCAAAGGCGAAATGTCCGAGGTCTGCACCTTCCAATCGTGGCTCATCCAGTTGTGCTTGGCCGAGCCATAAACTGTCGGAAAGTTGAGCTGGTCTTCGGTGGCATCGAGCGCAAACATCAGATCGAAGACCTTTTCGTGCGCGCCTTCGGGATCGCAGTTGGGCTTGTCGACCTTGTTGACAACCACAATGGGTTTGAGACCCAATTGCAGCGCTTTCTGAAGAACGAAACGCGTTTGCGGCATCGGACCTTCAAAGGCATCGACCAAGAGGAGCACTCCGTCGGCCATATTCAAAACCCGTTCGACCTCTCCCCCGAAATCTGCGTGGCCTGGAGTATCGATAATGTTGATTTTGTGATCTTTATAGCGAACCGAAACGTTCTTGGACAGAATGGTAATCCCGCGTTCCCGTTCGAGGTCGTTGTTGTCGAGAATCAATTCGCCCGTTTGCTGGTTCTCGCGAAACAACTGACAGAAATGCAGAATTTTATCGACCAAGGTGGTCTTGCCGTGGTCTACGTGGGCAATAATGGCAATGTTGCGAATCGATTGCATGGGGCGGGGAAATGGGATGGGGGGCGAAAAGGCGTGCAAAGGTAGTGGTTCGCATCGGGGTGATAAGCCCCTGTTGCACTCTTGTTTTCGCAGACTCGGTGGGAACGCACCGCAACACATTTCTATGACTTTAGTCACATTGTACAAGGCGTTCCTATTGTTCCTTTGGTATGACTATGCTCAAACGTTGGCTTGCCTTTGTAATTCTGCTCAGCGCGCTGCTTCCCCGACTGTTGGGAGACAGTTTGGCGCTGATGTGGTTTGAGGGCAATCGGGCTTACATCGCCGAGGTTTTGTGTATCAATCAGGATCGCCCGGAATTGGCCTGCAACGGACAATGCCATTTGGCCAAAATGCTCGAGGCCGACAACCCATCGACACCGGACAGCCCCCTGCTGCCCGACACCCCCGAGGTACTTCCTTTTGTGCTGTGCGATGCCGTCAAAATCGATGAACCGCTCAAAGCAGGGAATCGAATGGACGGTGGATTTCTGGATTCGAAATGGGCGGACTTCTCGGCCACGCCCTCGCCCCCACCCCCCCGAGCGCAGGTGTAACGCCCGTTGTTCGCGTTGGTTCGAGGCTGATTTCTAACGAGCAGTCGTCCAATCCAATGCACTCTATTTCCTGTGTTTCTCGAATTAAAAACTACACCCGTGAAGAATTGGTCTTTGGGCCTTGTCGCCCTTACGAGTCTTAGCCTTGTGTCGATCTCTTGCGAAAAAGAAGACGACAACAACACCCCTGCCCCCACCCCCACCTTTGGCACAATGACGGTGGAGTTTGAACACGTCTATGGTGGCGACGCTTTTGTCGTCCCGAGCGCAACATTTGTCAATGGAAGCGGAGAATCGGTTTCCTTCAACAAATTCAACTATTACGTGACCAACCTCAAACTCACCAAAGCCGATGGAAGCGTTTGGAGCGAAGAGGAGAGCTACCACTTGGTCAAAGTAGGTGCCAATGCCAGCGTTGAAATCGACATCGAAAATGTGCCCAGCGGAGACTACAAAGCCATCGAGTTCACGATTGGCGTCGACAGTCTGCGGAATGTCAGCGGTGCCCAAACCGGTGCCCTCAGCCCTGCCGAACAGATGTTTTGGTCGTGGAACAGCGGCTACATCTTCTTGAAGGCCGAAGGGCAGGAAACAGGCGGTCAAGCTTTTACCTACCACATTGGCGGATTTAGAAACAGCAACGGCACCAACGCGCTGCAGACCCTGAATTTCGCCTTTGGAACCCAAACCGCTACCGTTTCTCCCAATGCAACGCCCGTGCTCCACCATGTTGTAGACGTGGCAGAATTTTTTGACGGACACCAGGCGCTGTCCGTACTGAACAGCCCCACCGTGGTCATGCCGGGTGCTATGGCCGTGATGATCTCTGAGAACTATCACCATATGTTCTCGTTCGACCACGTACACAACTAAACCATGAATCGGTACGGAAGCCCAAGAGCGCTTCTGGCCTTGATGCCGATGCTCTGGGTCGGGGCGTGCAGCCCTGATCCGGAGGCTTCGGTTGCTCGCCAGGCAGCGTTTCGCCTTCCCGTGCACTTTCCGGCTCCAGTATACGATTTCAAGGGAAATCAACCTACAGAAGCCCGGGTGGCGCTGGGTCGCAAGCTCTTTTTTGAACCCGAACTGTCTCGCGACGGCACCGTTTCCTGCGCCGACTGCCACCGACAGTATGGGGGGTTTTCGGATCCCTATCACGACCTGAGCCATGGAGTCGACAACCTGTTGGGGACGAGAAACAGCCCTGCTCTTTCAAATTTGGCCTGGTATCCGCATTTTATGTGGGACGGGGGCGCCATCCACATCGAAACCATGTCGATTGCCCCCATTACCAACCCGGTTGAAATGGACGAAACCCTGTGGAGGGTTGTCCACAAGCTCAACCACCGGCCCGACTACCGAGCGGCTGTGCAAGCGGCGTATGGAGAAGACACGCTTACCGACCAACGTATGCTCCAGGCGCTGGCGCAGTTTATGGCGGTTTTGATTTCGGATCAAAGCCCCTATGATCGTTATCTCAACGGGAAAACCGAGGCCCTTACCGTGGACCAGCAAGCCGGACTGGCCTTGTTTCGACGCGACTGCGCCTCGTGCCATGCCGAGCCTTTGACCACCGACTTTTCCTTCAAGCGCAATGGATTGGCGGGGCCGGTGAACGACGAAGGACGCCAATTGATCAGTCTGAAACCCGAGGACAAAGGCCGTTTTAAGGTGCCCAATTTGCGGAATGTGGCGCTCAGTCCGCCCTATATGCACAATGGCCGCCTAAGCGACTTGAGCCAAGTGATCGATCACTACTCCGAAACGATTGGCCCTGAGGCTGATGCCCCTTTATCCGTCGGAGGTTTTCACTACACCCCCGAAGAAAAGAACCAACTTCTCGAATTTTTGAACGCCTTGACCGATGAAGCCTTTGTCGAAAACCCGCTTTTTGCGAATCCGGATTAGCCTGTTGATCGGGGTGCTTCTCGGTGTCCTTCTGGAGGTAGGTGCCTGCGATGTGTGCGGTTGTGCTGCATCAGGTTCGGGCTTGGGCGTCCTTCCGCGGTTTGACAGCGGTTTTTTGGGGATTCGCTACAGTTATCAAGGGTTCTCGGTGCCGGCGGTTCCGGGCTATGCCATCAGTGGCCCCGGAAAAGACCACTACCACCGCATGGAGTTGTGGTCGAGAATTCTGGTAAACGCCCGCTTGCAACTCCTTGTGAACCTGTCTTATGCCACCCACCAACGGGTTTTGGACGAAGGTCCGACCACGTCGATTTCTGGTCCGGGCGATGCCCAATTTCTGCTCAATGGTGCCCTGTGGCGAAAAGAAAATAAAAACCACAGCCTACAGTGGAATGCGGCCGCCGGGGTGAGACTTCCTACGGGGTTGTACCGACAGCGCGATGCCGACGGCACCATGTTGCCCATCGGCCTCCAAACTGGCACTGGTGCCTACGCCCTTCCCTTGGCCACCCAATTTGGCTACAGACGGGGAGCCTGGGGCGGCATGGCCGAAGCCGCTGCGGTGTTTTCAGCGGAGAACGAGGAGACCTATAAGGTAGGAAACCAGTGGACCACAGCACTATTTGCCCTGTATTATGCCGACCTCAAACGCAGTTTTTTAATCGGCAACGTCGCCTTGCGCACCGAAGGCTCTGCCCGGGACCGCGAATTTGGCGCAGAACTCCACAACACCGGATTTGTCCGAACATCGGTCGGTTTCGGGGCCGACTGGTATAAGAACCAATGGATGCTCGGGGTCCGTGGCAATGTGCCCATCTGGGACAGCGCGGGTTCCACCCAATCGCGATGGATGGGAGGGGGCTCTGTGCAGTGCGTCTGGTTTTTTGGGACGGCTCGGGAAGCCAAACGGACTCCTTCTAAAACCGAACTCTGACAGGGCTTATTCCGGGGTAGCAGAAATTGCCGGGGACCAGGGGAGATCGTTTTCAGTGTTCAGTTTGCAGGGGGAATTTCTGGAAGCTGGGGGGAATGGTAGTCCGTTTTGAGTTTGGAGTGGACTGGGAAATTTCTGGGGACCGCTGTACAACGGCTTTAACGTGACACCCAGAAAATCCTTTCAAAGCGAATGCTGTAAAAGGCACCGCCCCGATTATCGTCGCATTGGGCCAGGAATTCAGGATACACCACGCTTTCAACTCTTCAGAAACCAAGAGGGAGACCGAACCTCAAAATGCTTCAATGAACCGCTCTGCCCCGAAACACCCCGTGACCCCTTATTCCGAAGCCCAACGCCCCCTTTTCTGCGCCTTTGCTTGAAGTTGAACCGCTTCCAGCGCTGAGAGATCGATGTTTTCCGATTTGAATCGGGTCAATCCCCCCGCGATCAAACCTTCGTTGACCGATAGCGCATCTCGCTTCTCGTTGGTGACGGTATAGACCATCGCCACAAAACGAACGACCCCTTCCGGGTCTTTGCGCGCATCGAGTTCGACGGTTTTGCCAAAGCACCGCTGGCTCACATAAGACTTGGCTTCCGCTCCATAGGGATCGTCGGCTGGGGGTATTTCTATACCGCTCAAGCGCACCCAGGCCTTGTTTCCTTCGAACTGCACCTCGATGTGTCCCGCGTCTCGCACACCGACCACCTTGGCGCGAAAGGCAATCAAAGCACCGCGGTCGGCCGAAATCAAGGGCATACTCAATGCAAGTCCCATCCAAAGGACCCCTTTTGAACTCCACCACTTCATCCTGCCAAAATCGGAGAAACCCCTAGGGCTCTAACGCACCGTTGCCCGCACTTTTCAAAGCCTTTGTCCACAAAACAGGGCGAACTCCGGCCCACTTCTCTTAGTCCAAATCGTAGGTATCTTCCTCTGAGGCCTCTTCTACATCGGCTCCTTCATCCATTTTGTCTTCGGCTTCCTCTTGATTGGAATCTTCTTCAAAATCGTCCAAATAAGCCTCGACTTTGCGGTCCAATTCCATGCTCACTTTGACCAAATAACGCGTATCGTCTGTTTCGAGCGGAACCGAAGAAACCAGTTCGCCTTTGGCATTTTTAAACCGCACAACGGCGTCGTCGTATCCATAGGGATAGGTCGTGGTCAAGAGCTCGAGGAGCTCCTGGGTAATGTTGCGATAGTCGACGATAACCCTTCGTTTTTCCATAGCGAAACCTCTGACCTTACCAACCGAGGACCCAAGCAAATATAAGCGGAGCAACTATCGTTGCGTCGGACTCTACCACGAACTTGGGCGTATCGATATCGAGTTTGCCCCAGGTGATTTTCTCGTTGGGAACCGCCCCCGAATAGGAACCGTAACTCGTTGTGCTGTCGCTGATTTGGCAGAAATAACTCCAGAATGGGATGTCCTCCATTTCGAGATCTTGGTACAACATCGGAACCACGCAGATCGGAAAATCGCCGGCAATGCCCCCGCCGATCTGGAAAAATCCGACCCCTTGGCCCTCGCTGTTGCGCACATACCAATCGGCCAGCCACACCATGTATTCGATGCCCGATTTTACCGTGGAGGCATGGAGTTCGCCCTTGATGCAATACGAGGCAAAAATGTTGCCCATGGTACTGTCTTCCCAACCCGGAACCACGATGGGCAGATTGCGCTCTGCGGCCGCGAGCATCCAACTGTCTCGGGGATCGATTTCAAAGTACTGTTCCAGTACCCCCGACAACAACATTTGGTACATGAATTCGTGCGGAAAAAAGCGCTGACCCGAGGTCTCGGCCTGTTTCCACAATTGATGAATGTGTTTTTGAAGTCTTCGAAAGGCTTCTTCCTCGGGAATACAGGTGTCCGTAACGCGGTTAAACCCTTGGTCGAGCAATTCGCGTTCGTCGGCAGGGCTAAGGTCGCGGTAGTGGGGAACGCGTTTGTAGCTGTTGTGCGCCACCAAATTCATCAAATCTTCTTCGAGGTTGGCCCCCGTACAACTGATGATGTCCACCTTGCCTTGCCGAATCATTTCGGCCAACGACCGGCCCAATTCTGCCGTGCTCATAGCGCCCGCCAAAGTCACCATCATTTGGCCCCCTTGGTCCAGATGGGTAACGTACCCTTTAGCCGCATCCAACAAAGCGGCGGAATTGAAATGGCGGTAGTGTCGTTCAATAAAGGCGCTGATGGGGGCAGACATGGGCGAGTGATTGATTCTGAACGAGAAAGCGCACAATGTGCGATCGTAGTCTTTGGGCTTAAAGATAGCCGTATGCCCGAAACGTCAAAATCAGCCTGTACCGTGGGCTTTTTCCTCTAACGACCTCCCCACAGACGGGAAATGGTACATGCAAACCCCCAAGAATTGTAGTAATCCCATTTGTTGTCCCACACCAAGGTGGCACCTACTTCCCAGGGACCCGACAATTCTACCCCAAATTCTACTCCCAGTCGGGTTAGGGCCAAAAATTCTCCTTCGGATACCTCGCCCCCCACACCCGCCGCCACCGTCCAGTGTTCGTCAAGGCGATACAAACCCACGGGTATGATCGACAAGGGGTATGTGCGCTCTAGGTTCTGCCCTGTCCTGTCGTTCTCGACCACAAAGGTCTGCAGGAGCCACTCCAATTGCATACCCACCCTCCAACGCGGAGTCCAAGCGTAATCGTAGTCGAGGGACCAAGACGCCAAGGGAATGCTCTGGGTTTCGCCACCCACAAAGGAGCCGGACAATTGGGTATGCCCCAATCCCAAGGTAATCCGATGGATTCCACCAGAGGAAGCCGATTCGCTTGGTTCGGTTTGGGCCAATCCAGAAGAAATGCCGAAAAAAATCCATGCACCCCAAAAGAGGACGACTCCCCAAGGCGATGTGTTTCCAAAAAATAAATGGGCCATTTTCGTTTTCATGGTTCTACCTCTATCGCACGATAAAAAGTGTTTTCCATTGGCTTGTAAGGATCAAACCCTTGATTTCCGGTTACTCCAATTGCGATAGAGCGTCAATCCAATGGCTAGAGCGATCCCAATGGCACTTTTGGCATTCCCCGGAGCATCGGGATCTCCAAAATCGAAGAGGGTAATGGAGGTGGCGAATAGGACTATAGCCGCAGCGGAAAGCCAATTTACCGGGTGTATTCTGAACGACTTCATCCTTGCTTTACGCGATTCTGGGCTGTGAACTTACAGGTTTTCGCCCAAAGGCTTCGAACTGGACGTGCATATCTTGGGGTACGGCACGGCCCTTCCCAGCGATGTTCTGAATATTCAAAGTAACCTGAGTGTTAAATTTTTTCCATTCCAACTCAATCGGATTCCATCCATAACGCGAATCCAACTCAGTCCGATTAATTTTGCAAGCCCGCTTTGCCTTCGCTCTCAACTCCATTAAAGCCATACCCCGATCATGCGCAATAAATACAACGACCTCATTCAGCAGACCTTCGAATGGCCCCAAGATGAGTTCGCCCTCGAAGGCGACAACCTGTTGTGGAATGGCATCTACTTGATGGACATCATCAAGCAATACGGGACTCCGCTCAAGATTTCGTACCTGCCCAAAATCAGCCAGCAGATTCAAAAGGCCAAAATGCTCTTCAATGTGGCGATGGCCAAAGCGGACTACAAGGGCAAATATCAATATTGTTATTGCACCAAGAGTTCGCACTTCAGCTTTGTGTTGGAAGAAGTGCTCAAGAACGATGTGCACATCGAAACATCTTCGGCTTTCGACATCAATATTGTCGAAACGCTGATTGCCGAAGGCAAACTGGGCAAAAAGAGCTATGTGGTGTGCAATGGGTTCAAGAAACCCCAATACATCGAGAACATTGTCCGGTTGTTCGAAATGGGGTACGAAAACACCATTCCGGTGCTGGACAACAAGCGGGAGTTGGCGGCCTATGCCGACTTGCTTCCCGAGGGGCTGAACAAGATGAAGGTGGGCATTCGGATTGCCTCGGAGGAAGAGCCCAAATTCGAGTTCTACACTTCTCGCCTGGGGATTGGCTACAAAGACATTGTGGCTTTTTACCAGCAGCACATTGAAAACCACCCGAAGTTCGAGCTCAAAATGCTCCACTTCTTTATCAATACGGGGATCAACGATACGGCCTACTACTGGAGCGAACTGCTCAAGTGTGTCAATGTGTATTGCGATTTGAAAAAGATTTGCCCGAGCCTGGATTCGCTGAACATTGGGGGCGGTTTCCCGATCAAGAACTCCTTGACCTTCAATTTTGACTATGCCTATATGGCAGAGGAGATTATTGCGCAGGTCAAGCAGTTGTGCAACAGCCAGGGCATCAAGGAGCCGCACATCTTTACCGAATTTGGTTCGTACACGGTGGGCGAGAGCGGGGCGACGTTTTTCTCGATTATGGACCAGAAAAAGCAAAACGACCGAGAAAACTGGAATATGATCGATGGTTCGTTTATGACGACCTTGCCCGATGCCTGGGCCATCAACAAGCGTTTTATCTTGTTGGCCATCAACAACTGGGAACGGGAATACGAGCGGGTGCTGCTCGGGGGGCTGACCTGCGACAGCGACGATTACTACAATTCCGAGCAGCATGCCAATGCGATTTACCTGCCCAAAATTGTCGATGGGGAAACCCAATACATCGGGTTTTTCCACACGGGGGCCTACCAGGAGTCGGTAGGCGGCTATGGCGGAATTCAGCATTGTTTGCTGCCTGCCCCCAAGCATGTGGTGATTCATGAAGACGAGGAAGGTGAAATCCATACCCGTCTGTTTGCCAAGGAGCAGAGTTACAAGAGTATGCTGAAGATTTTGGGGTATTGAATAGGGTGGGTTGACGATGTTGTGTGCGTATCTCAAAGGGCATCGGCCACAGGTGTGGTTGTTTGAGGGGGAGGTAACGGGGGCACAGTACAGTGAGCGCGCGCAGTATACAGTGCGTTATGAAGCAGGCTTGCGCTAGGGCTGGTGTGAACCCCAAAGCAAGTGTACATTGGCTTCGCCATTGTAGTGGTCTAACTTTTTTGGACAGAAAAGTTGAACTTTCTTAATTTCTCTGTCATGAAAAGTAAAAGACGGCAATTGACGATGGCGTTCAAGGTAAAGGTTGTCTTAGAGGCACTTAAAGAGCGTTACACAGTTTCGG
>WGMI01000016.1 GCA_016125155.1 bacterium | reverse complement strand
TTTTAGTCCCTTTTTAGACACGCATCGACTGATTCTAGAAACCAACAGACTCATTCGCATCGTCGAACTCTAAGTCGCTGAGAAAACCATATAAAACAAAAAAACCGCCTCGATATCCCTATCGAGACGGCTTCTTTTTTTTTGCCGTGGATGAACCCCGGCTATACCAAAAAAACTGCCCCGGCGTTCGAGGGAGAAAGCGCGTTCTTTCTCACCAATCCCTCGATGATGCATACCCCCAATCGCAAACAACCCACTGAGCGCATCGAACGGATGCGTCCCCTGCTCTTTTGGCTCGGTGTGAGCCTCAGCATCGGCCTATCGATTGCGTTGATTGAAATTCAAAGCCCCGAGCGGCTCGTGCACTTTCGATCGCTCAAAACGGTTTTGGACGATTCGCCTATAGCCGAAGTAATTCGCAGAGAAGTTCCCGAAAAAAAGACCGCACGCCCCCTCCGTCCGGCAGACCCCGCGCCCAGCCCGGAGCCCGATCCCTTCAATCCCATTTCGGATACCGCAACAGGCCCTGAAACCGAGCCCAATACCGACACCAGCGGGATCAAAACCGTCGACATAGGCCAAGAAGACGGAGCCGACGACATCAAAGACGTCTTCAATGTGGCCAGGCGGGTAACCTTTGTGCAATGCGCCTCGCTGAGCGACGACGACCAGCGGTTCGAGTGTTTCCAGATCGAGCTGCAAAAACACATTGTCAAAAACCTCGTCTATCCGGCCCACGCGCGCGACTTGAACGAACAGGGCAAGGTCTATGTGGAATTTGTGGTTGACAAACAAGGGCACATAGAATCGGCGGAAGTCGTTCGCGGGGTGAGCCCCTTGCTCGATGCAGCGGCCTTGGCCACCATCAAAACCCTACCCGTGCTTGAACCTGCGCGCAACCAAGCCCTTCAACCCGTGCGCATGCGGTTTGTCATGCCCGTGGTCTACACATTGAGGAATTGAATGATAGGGCCGGAGAAATTCAATGCCTCCGAAAGCGGATGCACCCGAGGCGTAGTAGCTTGCAGCCTCATTTTGAATCTCCATGACCGAGCAACTCAACCTCGCGCTGCGCGCCGCTGCCCAGGCCGCCCAGGCCATTCTCGAAGTGTATGCCTCTGCCGATTTTGAAACGGAAACCAAGGGCGACAATTCTCCGTTGACCCTGGCCGACAGGCGGTCGCATTTGGCCATTCAACCGGTATTGAACGAATCCGATATTCCGGTACTCAGCGAAGAAGGAAGGAGTATTCCCTACGCCGAACGCGCCCCTTGGACCTGGCTGTGGGTGGTCGACCCCCTCGACGGGACCAAGGAATTCATCAAGCGCAATGGGGAGTTTACCGTCAATATCGCTTTGATCAATGGGCAAGATCCTGTGGCGGGTGTAGTATGGGTTCCGGTTACCGGCGAAGTCTATGCCGGATGGGTCGGGCACGGCGCCTACAAAATGACCCTTGCACCGGGCGAAAGCGTCGAGTGGGATCGCCTCAAAACCGAAGGTCTGCCCCTGCCCCAGACATTTGACCGCCCCTTTACAGCTGTAGGCAGCCGCTCGCATATGAGCCCCGAAACCGAAGTCTATTTCCGCGAACTCGAAGCCGAGCACGGCACGGTAAACGTCCTCTCCAAAGGAAGCAGTCTCAAGCTGTGCATGGTCGCAGAGGGCTTGGCCGATGTCTACCCCCGATTTGCCCCGACCATGGAGTGGGATACCGCCGCTGGCCACGCCGTATGCACGGCTGCGGGATTTCGGGTGTTGCGCTGGCCCGAAAAAACCCCTGTGAAGTACAATAAGGAAGACCTGCTCAATCCCTGGTTTTGGGTAGGTCGATAGACCCTTTTTAAACACGTCGATAGGACCCTAGCTGAACGAACCGTTGGGCTTATTATTGACCGGGTCAATCGGTTGTTCATAGGGCGAAAAACAAGGGCGGGAAAGGGAATTCTCCGGCAGAATTCCTCGTGCAGCGTTCCACTCGACTGCCGGAAACGACCGCTCAGCCCTTCGGTCCGTCCATTCGCGGAACACGGTTTGAAATAGGGGTTGGCAGAGGAGCACCTTTGATGCAAATCAAGAAACCCACGCCATGAAAACCACCCTCCTCACCCTCGCCATGACCGCCTCGTTTTGGGCCGCAGAACCTGTCTTTGCCGGCAATCCCCAAGTCGCCGCCGCGGTCGAAACACAACTAAATGTAGTCGACGAAAGCCTCGCGCTCGTCGCTTTTACCAACCCCCTCGGGGCCCGCATCAAGATCGAAATTGTTTCGTCCGAGGGCTATTTGATGTACCGCAAAACCTGGAAGCACCGGCTGGAATACACAGCCCACTACCAGCTTTCCGACTTGTTTCCCGGCCACTATACCCTGCGGCTCTACGCCGATGGACAATTGGTCAAAACCACCGACATCGAGATCAAGACCCGCCCCAACGCCTAGTCCTTCCCCTCTGGCTGGAGTACCTTAGTTCCCTATGGTCAAACTGCTCAAGCCCGCCCTGGGCATGGCGCTTTCCGCCACCGCTCTGGGCGTTTTGTTTCCGGCTTTGGGCAAGGCTACCGCTTGGGTGCTCGGGCTCCCCTACGCCTACCACTTTGGTTGGAGCACGGTGCTGCCCCCCTTTGCCTGGTTGCTCTTTGACCGTTGGTACCGTCGTCGGCAAACGGTCCTCAACAGAGATCAAAGTCTGGGCAGGGCCTTTGTAGGGCTCCTTTTGCCCTTGCTCTTGGTCGGCTGGTTCATCCTCGGGGCCCAACAGCGGTGGCTGTATTTGCAACACCAATACCAAGAGGTCTTTTTGCTATCGGTCTTTTGGATGGAAGCCTTGCTGTGGGGATTGCTGATCGCCATTCACGTCGGGGTTCAACTGGGGCTCGAATTGCTTCGAAAATGGCGACTGTCGCTGGCGGAGGCCGAACGCTATCAAAAGCAGCATACCGAAGCGCGGCTCGAGGTCCTCAAAACCCAAATCAATCCACATTTTTTATTCAACAGCCTCAATACGCTTTCGGGGCTCATCCACGAAGACCCAAATACGGCAGTGCGTTTTCTCAACAATGTTTCCAATGTATACCGGGGCATTCTCGATGCCCGGTCCAGAGATTTGATTTCGCTTTCTGAAGAACTCGAAATGATCCAAGACTACATCGCCTTGGTACAAACCCGGTTCAAAGGGTCGATTTTTATCGATCTTCAAATCCCGGCCCAAGCCCACAGTTTGCACATGGTTCCGCTCAGTCTCCAAATGCTGATCGAAAACGCCATCAAGCACAACCGGGCCTCGCTAGCCGACCCCCTCCACATCGAAATCCGGTTTGTGGAACCCGACCAAATCAGCGTCCGCAATGAATTGCGCCCCAAGACCACGCTCGAACCTTCGACCAAAGTGGGGCTGGCGAACATCCGGGATCGCTGTGTGCACCTGACAGGAAGAAGCCCAGAGGTTTTGCATAAAGACGGCTACTTTGAGGTCCTCTTGCCGCTGCTCAATCGAACCCGATGAAGATGGATAACGCCAAACCTACCATCCAGACTGCCCTGGTCGAAGACGAGCCCTATGCTCGGGCCGTATTGAAGCGTCTCAACACAGAGCTCAACTTGGGTCTGGAATGGGTGGCGGAACTCGACAGCGTTCAAGGCGCCGTGCACTGGTTTGAGCACCATCCCAAACCCGATTTGCTCATTCTCGATATTCAATTGAGCGACGGATTGGGCTTTGAAATTCTCGAGTCGATGAGGCCAACCGTCCCCGTGCTGTTTACCACGGCCTACGATCAATTCGTGCTGCGGGCGTTCAAAGAATACAGCGTCGACTACCTCCTCAAACCCGTCGATCCCCAGGGACTGCAACAGGCCATCCACAAATTCCGCACGGCTTTTCAGCACAATGCGCCCCCCACCCGCGATTTTTCTGCCCTTTTTGATGCCGTGATGAACCAAATGGGGGCCCAAACAACCCGGAGGCGGATATTGGGCAAGCTCGGCAACAAAGTCTTGCACATGAACACCGACCAGATTGCCTATGCCTATATCGAGGACGAGGTAGTATTTCTCCGCTCTCGGACAGGGGAGAAAATGTCGGTCGACTACCGCCTCGACCAGTTGGAAGACCTCCTCGATGCCCGACAATTTTTTCGCATCAACCGCGGCTTTATGCTGCACGCCGACAGCATACAAAAAATGGAGCGCTACGGCTCAGGCCAATGGTTGCTCCATCTGAATCCCCCCACCCCAGATCGAATTTTGGTCAGCCGGGGGCGGGTCAAAGAATTTGAAGTCTGGTTTGACCGATGAAGCGTTCTCTTCCATTATGGACCGTCTTGGCTCTGTTGTCTCTGACCACCGCGTGTTATCAGGTCGACCTCTACATCACAGAATGGCCGCCCGAAACCAGTGGCTCGGAACCCATCTATGCGACGGGCAACTTTAACGGATGGAAAGAAGCCGATGCGCAATTCCGGTTTAAAGCGCTGCCCGACGGTCGATGGCATACCCGACTGCCCCGAATGGCCGGAAGGCTCAAGTTCAAATTGAACCGCGGAAGTTGGCGAACCCTGGAGAGCGATTCGTGCGGCAACGATTTAGAACACCAATTCGACATTCGCTACTCGACCGCACTCAGCCTTCAGGTTTCACACTGGAAAGACTACAGTTCCAACCGCTGCGATTTTGTCGAAGTCCATTTGGTTCAAGCCCCTCCCTTCCCGAAAAACGACGATCTGTATGCCTGTGGTCCGTTCAACGAATGGAAATTGGGCGACAAGCGCTTCCGATTTCAGCAGGACAGCACCGGAGTTTGGAAGGTGCGTTTGCCCCGTTGGGCAGGGCCACTTGAATACCAAGTAAATCGGGGCAATTGGAACTCCATTGAAGCCGATTCGAACGGTCTTCCGGTGGTGCGCGTATTGGACCATCCCTCGGCTTCGAGCCCCGAGGAAATCAAGGTTGATGACTGGACCGATCGCGTTGCCCGGGTCCATCCGGGGGTGTTCCTATCGGTTGAAGTGCCCAAACCCATGCGCTCGGAGGAGGCGCTCTATTTGGCCGCCGATTTCAACAACTGGAACCCTTCGAGCGAAGCCCACCGACTCCAATTTGACCCCGTCAGCGGGCGCCATGGAATCTGGGTGCGCCGTGTCAAACCCACCTTGTATTTCAAGTTGACCCGGGGCGGTTGGGAAACCGTTGAAACCGATGCAGAGGGCAAAGACATCGACAACCGGGTGTGGCATTTTCAAAAAAAAGACACCCTCTATCTGCGCGTCGAGGGTTGGATCGACCGCCCCGCGCTCTGAGGATCAACCCAAGCGGCGGACCTCCTCCGATAACACCGAGAATCGAGCAAACAACTCTTCCGAATACCAACCCGTTTTGCGCGTAGTACGAACCACCGCCGAATGGGCCTTGCCCGCATAAGCAAAACGTTTGAGTGGATCTTGACTCTCCCAAACGCTAAACGTCGCTTGTTCAATGGCGGGCAAACTGCCTACTCCCTTGGCAAAGTGCAAACCTTCCATGCCTTGAAGGCGCTTGCTGACGGACCCTACACGAGTCCAGAATACTGGCGCCCAAACGTTTTTAATTCTGGCCCGCGTCAGTACCGCTACGCGCCCGGCAGGTGAACGGCCCGAATACTCGAACACAGGGCTGCCGTCCCAACATCCATGGCCCAAAAACGGCTCGAGGCAAAAAACCCGTTCCTCTGCGGCCCCGCTCCGATAAGCCTCGATAAAAGCGCTCGATTCCATGGCGCTTCGGGCATCGGCTTCCGCAGCCCAACCCAACAACAGTGCATAAGTGCTCCAATCGGGCCACAGGCTAAAACCGGCGCCGCCACCGGTGCCCAAGGGCTTGACCAGTCGAAGCCCTTCGATTGCGGACCCGCCCTGAGGGGGCTGCCCCATGCGGACAAACGCTTCCCAACGAGACCGTCGATCCGCGTAGCGAAAAAACGAAAGGGTGGCAAAGCGCGATAGCAAGGCGCTCTCTACCAACGGATCAGGGCACTGGCCCAGGTAAATCCGGAACCAAACGCGGCCAGGCAGACCAACTGCCCCGGTTTAACCCGTCCCTGCTCCCAGGCTTCGCTGAGCGCTATGGGAATGGAAGCGGCCGTTGTATTGCCGTATTTCTGGATGTTGTTAAACACCTGATGATCGCCCAGCCCCATGCTCTGCTGGATAAACTGGCTGATCCGCAGATTGGCCTGATGCGGCACAAGTAAGTCCAATTGACTAACGTCCAAATTGTTATAGGTAAACGCCTCCTCAATTACCTCTATAAATCGGGTCACGGCGTGTTTGAAGACAAAATTCCCGTTCATGTACGGATAATAACCCGTGTTTTCCGCGCTTTGTTCCGCCACAATCTTGTGCACCCAGTGCCGGGTCGAAGGTTCGAGCAAAGCGAGTTCTTCGGCGTGCTCGCCCTGGCTGTGCAAATGGGTCGACAAAATGCCCCGGTCCGCCTCGCCTTCTCCGGCGCGCTGCACAATGACCGCCCCGGCCCCGTCGCCAAATATGACCGACACAGCCCGGCCCCGATCGGTCAAATCAAGACCCCCGCTGTGGAGCTCGGACCCGATCACCAGAACCGTGCGATACATTCCGGTTTTGATGAACTGGTCGGCGACCGAAAGGGCATAGACAAATCCTGAGCACTGATTGCGAATGTCGATGGCGCCGATTTCGGGCAGACCCAAGGCCTGTTGAACTTGGACCCCGGGCCCAGGAAAATAGTAGTCTGGACTCAGGGTGGCAAAGACAATCAAATCGATTTCTGAAGCCTCCATACGCGCTCGTTCCAACGCCAATCGGGTTGCTTGCACACCCATAGCGCTGGTTGTCTCGGTGGCTAAATCGGAAAATCGGCGCTCTTCGATGCCCGTCCGCTCTCGAATCCAGGTATCGCTGGTATCCATCAGGGCCTCCAGTTCGGAGTTGCGCACCACGCGTTTTGGGACATAATGCCCTACGCCTCGAACAATACTGCGGTACATAATTCGATATTTAAATCAAAGTAACACCAACCCGGCAAATCAGCCTTCCGAACCCGACGCCGGGAAAGCATTTCCGCTAAATTCGCGACCATGATGCACACTGCCTCGGAGGTACTCGCTACCCTGAACTGGGACTTTGGAAAGGGGATTCCGATCGGGGGCTACACGCTTCGGTTTTACCAAATCTTTTTTGCTCTGGGCTTCGTGACCGGCTATCGGTTGATGCTCGGGTTCTTTAAAAAAGAAGGAATTCCGCAAGACTGGCTCGACCGTCTCTTGACCTATATGGTCATCGCCACCATTATCGGCGCTCGTTTGGGGCACGTCTTTTTTTACCAATGGGACTATTACAAACTGCATCCCGACGAGATTCTCAAGGTATGGGAAGGAGGTCTGGCGAGCCATGGAGCCGCTATCGCCATCGTGATTGCGCTCATTTGGTTTTCGAGAAAGGTGTCAAAGCGCTCTCCGCTGTGGATCCTCGACCGGGTTGTGATCACCGTAGCGCTCGCGGGCTGTTTTATCCGGCTCGGCAATTGGTTCAATTCGGAGATCTACGGCAAACCGGGCAACAGCGCAATCGAAACGGTCTACCTCGACCTGCCCCGACAGGATTTGTTGCGCTATTGGGACAAATCGATCGAGTCCGTGGCTTTTGTGCCCCTCGAAGGCAAGGCCGAACGCAACGGACTCAACCACCCGCGCTACACCCTCGAATTCACCTATACCGCAGAGACCAGTCAAGAAGCCGCAGCGCTCGAATTTGCGGACCAGGTTCGCTTCTTGTCGAACCGTGCGGAAGAAGACCGACAGTTGGTGTTTCCCGATCAGGCCGAATTGGTCTTTGCCGAAGGGACACCCCTCAAAGCTTCAATCGAAGTGTGGGGCATCCCGAGACACCCCACCCAGCTCATTGAAGCCTTCGGCTATTTGATGATCTTCTTTTTGTTGTGGTATCTGTACGAACGCACCTCGGCCCCAACCCGACAGGGTTTGCTGTTTGGGCTGTTCTTGGTTACAGTGTTCGGGTATCGCTATGCCGTCGAATTCTTCAAAGTGGTCCAAGTGGAAGCGGAAAAAGACATGGCCCTCAACCTTGGCCAAAGCCTGAGCATACCGTTGGTGGCGGTCGGACTTATTTTTGTGATCCGCGCTTTGCGCAGTCCGGCCATGGTCTATCCACCGATACAAAATCCCACAGAATGAAGGCGTGGCATCCCTTGGTCTTGATCGCTTTGATGGCGGGTTGCGACTCGGCTTCAGAAACAGACGGGAAGCCCAAGAAAGAGGCGAAAAAAAGCTACGAACCCCAGTTTAGAAAAGATGGTTGGCTCGTTTTCCTCAATGCCGACCAACGCGACACACTGGCCTCTATCGACATCGAGGTGGTACAGCAACCCGATGAGCTTCAATTCGGTATGATGTATCGCATGAGCGTCCCCGAGAACACAGGAATGCTCTTTTTTATGCCCCGGGAAGAGTTGCAGTCCTTCTGGATGCGGAACACCTACGTCTCTCTCGACATCCTCTACATCAATGCCGATAAACGCATTGTGAGTATTGTGGAAAAGGCCAAACCCCTTTCCGACGAAAGCCTGCCTTCCAAAGGCCCGGCGTTGTACGTCCTCGAAGTCGCCGGGGGCTATTGCGCCCAACACAAAATCGAGGCTGGGCATTACGTGCAGTTTGCGCACAACCGAACCACAGCGGCCCTCCGTTAGCGGGCAATCAACAATTTGAGGGTGCCGATGGCCCCTTGCCGTTGATGGTGCACAACGTATACCCCTGAGGGCAACCCGCTCACATCGAGCCTTGTGCCATTGGGTTCCTGACGTACTACCCATTCTCGACCCGATGCATCGGTGATGCGCAGTATCATGTCCGGGGTCCAGCCGGCCAGGGTTACCCAGTCTTGGGCCGGATTCGGAAACAACCGAAGCACCGGAACCGGAGTCGGGTCTTGGGCCGAAAGCGTCGAAATGTATTCAATGTAAACCCGACGCACCGGCTGCTGCGGATCGCTCACCGTATACTCCACAAAGGTCGAACCCGACTGAGCCACCATCGGGTCAAGCACCAAGGTATCGAGTACAGCAGAGCGCCCCTGCACACTGGCAAACCAAGGCTGAATCGACTGAATAGCAGGGTCAGAACACTGCACCGACACAATGTTGACTGGCGCATCCCCATAGTTGACGAAACCCACCCGAATGGGCTCATAAGGCCTGATGCGCACCGTGTCTGGACCCATGTGAAATCCCCGTACGGGCGTAAAACTGCCGCTGCCCGTAATGCTGTGTAGGCGCTCGCCGAACTGAGGGTAATCCACCCAGGGATTCCGGTTGTTCTGGAGGGCAAAAATGCCTTGGTTGCGCTGAATGTCCTGGGCCGAAGGCGGATATTGCTGGTGCCATTGGCGAAGCAGGCTTTGCTGGCCGGCAAAAAAGCCTTGGTAGTCTTGATAACGGGTTACGAAATACATCATGGCCCTCGCCACCGTGCCTTTATGCGCATCTCGGGGCTCAAACGTGCTGCTACCGTACTTCGAGCCCCCTTGTTGCCAGGTTGGGTTGTTGACGACCCCAAAGGGATGATTGCTCCGCACGGAATTGGCCCCTTCGTCGGTTGGAAACAAATGGTGGATGTCGCTTTTCTGGGGATCGGCACTGTTGAAGAACGACTGGGGAAAGGTGTGCTCGCAATTAAAATTGTTGTTGACGGCTCCTGGGCGGTCGTTGAACGTGGCAACACGCCCTGTATAAACGCACTCCACCTGCCCCCCCGTATTGTCCAAATCGGCGTACATCTCGTCCCGGGCCGTGTTGTAGCCCAAGTTGATATACCCCAATGCCAGCCGCGTCCGCAATGCCGACAGCAGGACGGGACCCGTCAAATTAAAGGTCGTCGCGTAATACGGATTGGAATACTGGACATCCCCGTTCAGCTCGAGCAACTGGGCCCCATAGCGATCGCTCTCCAACAGCACCCAACCTTGATGCGCCATATTGTGCCGGCTCGAGAACCGCATTTTCAGAAAACCCAACTGCCCGGGCCCCATCACAACAATGCTGTCCTGATTAAAAAAGACGTATTCGCCCGTAGGAGAGGGAAAGTGCCGGATTCGAATTTTCAGGCTGTCGTTGCCGGGGTTGGTCAACAACACCGTGGTGCTGTCGGTGCCATTTTCGTCCAATGTTTGAAACTGATGCGCCAAGGGAGCGGCAAACAACGTTTGAGCACGGGCGACAATCGGTGCCGTTGCAGAACCGATGACCCAGGAAATTGCGAGCAAAAAACGATTCATAAAGGGAGGGGCTACGGGGGGGCTAAAGATAGATTCCATCCCCGGGCAACCCTGTACGGATTTCCCGAATAAATCGGATGTGGATAACGCAACGCGAAGTTTTTCAACCCATTGACAATTACGCAAACCGCCCGGCCTGCAATCGGGCTATTTTTGAACGACCATGAATGCTCCTTCCAGTCCCGGTTTGGCTCGTCCTGCCAAGCGCAACCGCAGTGTTTTGCTCGATCAAGGCCGAATTCCGCCCCAGGCACTCGATTTGGAGGAGGCGGTACTGGGCGCCATGCTGATCGACAACAGAGCGGTGAGCCAGGTGGTCGATATTTTGAGCCCCCAGAGTTTCTACAAAGAGGCGCATCAGCAAATCTACGAGACCATTCAAACCCTCTTTGGGGAGTCGGAACCCGTTGATTTGCTCACTGTATCGAACGCCTTGCGCAAAAAAGGGCTGCTCGAATCGGTGGGAGGCGACCACTATCTGGCTCGGCTCAGCGAACGGGTTAGTTCGAGTGCGCATTCTGAATTTCACGCGCGCATCATCGTCGAAAAGCACATTCAACGGGAGTTGATCCGCATCGGCTCTGAAATTGCCGAAGACGCCTTCGACGAGACCACCGACGTCCTCGAACTCCTCGACCGCTCCGAATCACGGTTGTTCGAAGTGACCAATGGCAACATCAAAAAGAACTACGAAACCGCCGAATCGCTGTTGATGCAGGCGATTAAACGCATCGAAGAAATTGGACAAAAGAGTGGTTTTAGCGGGGTTCCCTCGGGTTTCTCCTCGGTAGATCAGATTACCGGGGGCTGGCAATTTTCGGATTTGGTTATTATTGCCGCCCGTCCGAGTATGGGCAAGACAGCTTTTGTGATGTCCATGGCGCGGAATATGGCTGTGGAACACAACCGTGCTGTGGCCGTGTTTTCGCTCGAAATGAGTTCCGTTCAGCTCATTACCCGCTTGATCTCGTCAGAAACGGGCATTCAATCGGAGAAGCTCCGCAAAGGAAACTTGAGCAAGGACGAATGGGTTCGGCTTCAGAATCAAGTAAAAGGACTGGAAAAAGCCAAGCTGTACATCGACGACACCCCGGCCTTATCCATTTTTGATCTGCGCGCCAAATGCCGACGGCTGGTCTCGGAACGCAAGGTGGAGGTGGTGATTATCGACTACCTCCAACTCATGACCGCGGGCGCCTCCAAACCCGGTGGAAACCGGGAGCAAGAGATTTCTCAGATCAGCCGGTCGCTCAAGAGCATTGCGAAGGAGTTGAACATTCCGGTCATCGCGCTTTCTCAGTTGAGCCGCGAAGTCGAAAAGCGAAACACCAAGCGCCCCATTCTGTCGGACTTGCGCGAATCGGGAGCCATTGAGCAAGACGCCGATATCGTCTCCTTTATCTACCGTCCGGAGTACTACAAACTCGAAACCTGGGAAGATGGCACCCCGTGCATGGGCGAGGCCGAACTGATGATCGCCAAGCACCGAAACGGAAGTGTCGAAAACGTTCGGCTGCGGTTCGATGGAGAGATGGCGCGATTTTCGGATTTGCAGCGTTCTGATTGGAAATCCCTGCCCAATCAATTCGAGACCTACGAATCGAAAATGAACCAACCCGAACGCGACGAGCCCCCGGCCTATGGAAATCGGGTGGAACCCGGTGGAGATCCGTTTTAAAACGCTGCCCCCTATGTTGTATATACCCCTACGGACATTGAGGCACACCTGGGCCATTGCCTGGATCCTCTTCGGACTCGGCGGCCCTTTGCGCGCAGCCTCCCTGCTCATTCCGATGGACGAAGATGGCCAAAAAGACCACCTTAAAGCCTATGGCATCGCTTATTGGGCCTTGCAAAACGGGGTGGAAATCGAGTGGTTGTTGAACTATCGGGGCGGAAGTTTTCTCCTGCCCAGCCTAGACCCTCTGGCCCAAGAGTGCCGCATCCGGGGCGTGTCTTTCGAAACCTTGAGCGATGCAGACCGAGCGGGTTTGGAAGAACTCATCGCCCGGCCCGATGAGAATATGGAGCGGGTCAAACTCGAAAAGGCCCCGCGCATTGCGGTCTACTCGCCCAAGGGCAAGCAACCCTGGGACGACGCCGTTACCTTGGTCCTGACCTATGCCGAGATTCCCTTCGATGTGGTCTACGACGACGAGGTACTGTCTGACTTGTTGCCGTTGTACGACTGGCTGCACCTGCACCACGAGGATTTCACGGGGCAATACGGCCGTTTTTACGCCCAATTCCGGTCGGCTCCTTGGTACATTCAGCAGAAAAAGGACATGGAAGCCGACGCCGCCCGGCTCGGTTTTGCCAAGGTGTCTGAACTGAAAAACGCCGTGGCCCAAAAAATCGAAGCGTTTGTCATCGGGGGCGGTTTTTTGTTTGCCATGTGCTCTGCTACCGACAGCTACGACATCGCACTGGCGGCCACGGGGCTCGACATTTGCGAGAGCATGTACGACGGAGACCCCGCCCGCCCTTCTGACTACGACAAACTCAATTACGATCGCTGCTTTGCTTTCGAAGATTTCTCCCTAATGCGCGACCCGCTTCGCTACGAATTCAGCGATATCGACGCTACGGACACCCGCAAAGTGGCCCCGGAAAATGACTATTTCGCGCTTTTCGAGTTTTCCGCCAAATGGGATGTGGTACCCACCATGCTCTGCCAGAACCATACCCGCATTGTCCCCGGATTTATGGGGCAAACCACAGCCTTTCGCACCGAAAAAATCAAATCGGGCGTACTGATTCTGGGCGAGAACAAACCAGCGGGCGAGGCGCGCTACATCCACGGAGAACTCGGACAGGGAACGTGGACCTTTTATGGAGGGCACGATCCGGAAGACTACCAGCACAGGGTGGGCGATCCCCCGACCGAATTGGCCCAACACCCCAATTCACCAGGATACCGACTGATTCTCAACAATATTCTCTTTCCAGCGGCCAAAAAGAAAAAGCAAAAGACCTGACCTCTAGGCCTGCCACCCGGGTCAGGGGGTTTCCTAAGCCGGGCACAAGAACCTTTCGTTGAGGGCGACCCTGTGGCGCTTTTCCCATTACCTCCATCCCTATCCTCAATCGTTCCATGGATGATATACGGCGATCATCCTTTTTATAGTAATTTTTACTCATTGGATGTTGACTTTTCCAATTCTTTAAAAATATCCACAATGCGTCCACTACTTTTCTTTTGTTTGAATCTCATGCTGTGGGCGGCATACTCACTGAGGGCCCAAAACGACGCCGCAGCCGAGATCCCCGCCGATACCACCGCTCAATTGAAACTGGGTCTGCACCTTCAGCCCTATTTCCGCTGGTCTAACGAAAAGCGCATTCCCGGCGGGCTCGAATTCTACAACTTCGACCGGTATAACTCCTTTTCAGTGAATTCAGCTGTCCTTCGCTTGGATTACACCTCCTCGAAAGTGCGATCGAGTTTGGGTTTGGTTTCGGGCTCTTACGCCGTGCGCAACTACGCTCAAGAACCCCCCGGGTTGCAAAACGTCTACGAAGCCTCGGTGGGGCTAAAACTGAGCAAAAAACAGAACTGGTGGTTGGATATGGGGGTCTTGCCGGGACATTTGGGCTGGGAAAGCGTGTACGGCATGGACAACCTCAATCTGTCCCGGAGCTTTTATTCCGAATATACCCCCTATTACCAAACGGGCGCCCGATTGAGTCACATCAGTCCCTCGGGCCGGTGGTCGTGGTCGGTCTTGGCGTTGAATGGGTGGCAGAATATTTCAACGCCCGACACGCTCTCTGAGTTTGGATTCGGATATACCCTCAAGCGCAAATGGAAATCGGACTGGGAATTGAACTTTAACGGATATTATGGACGTCGACGAGAAGACCGCTATCCCAATTTTGTTAGGGAACGCGTCCAAGTTGACCTCTGGACCCGAGGAACTCTTGGCACACACTGGGAACTTGCGGGTGGCTTAGCCTTCGGTCTATTGACGACAGACTGGAGGCAAACGCACTTGACGGCTCAAACGCGGTACAGCATAGACCATCGATGGTTCGTCAATGCTCGATTGGAAATATTTGGAGATGAGGAGTTCTTCGTTGACCCCGACGATCCATTCTTCGAGAACAACGACGCACCCTATACCTATGGATTCTCTTTGGGGCTCGACTATCAGTTCAACAATTACTTAATGAGTCGATTCGAATATCGGGTCAACTTGTTTGAATACGATTTAGTGGACGTCCACGGCCTCATCTACTCCCTTGAATTCAATTTGGAAAAAGACCTCTTGCGGTTGGGTAAAAAATAAGGGAGTGGAAAGAGGGCAGATCAGTCGAAAAACCGCCAGCGTATGCCCGTTCGAAAGGCGAAGCCATTGAGGGGGTAGCCGGGTGCCGCCCAGTAATTGCGTTCCGACCACAGCGCATTGAGGTGTTCAAGTTCGAAGAAAAAGGTGGCTTCCTGCAGCTTGAAATTCACGAACACATCGAGCCACGGATAGCCGCCCAGTTGTGCGTTGTCCTGATGGGTAAACACTTCCATTTCGTACTGATAAGCCATCATAGAGTAACGATCAAAAGCCCAGACGGAAAAGCCCGGTTGCATTTCCAAACTTCGGTTGAACAAGCGGAATTGGCCGTTTACGCTCAACCGCCCCAACCATCCGGGCAGTGTAATATAATCGGTTACCCCGGCTTGACTCTGTACCTGCAGATCCGTTCCCATGTACAACCACGGCACAATCTGATAGCGAGCCTTCCAATTCAATCCGATGTAGGTGAGCGCCTCGTTCGACTGAATGGGGTCTACCGTTTCCGAGAAATAGACTGGGGCGTCGAGGACCAATGCCCGCAATCGCAACTGTCCAAAAAAAGGTTGTATCAGCCGCACTCCAAATTCAGTGCGCGTCTGGGGGTCAAAAAGCCGATTCCAGGCGCGGTAGTTTGAGGTATACCGCTGGTAAATCATACCCGGTTGCGATCGTTCGAGTTCAGCATAGGGCAAAAAGGCAAACGTGGCCCGCTCAAAACCCGTTTCGACTCGTATGTGGACATCTCCAGCCCGCTCCCCTTGAAAAATGAGCTCAGCTTGGGCGCGGAACGGAATATTGCGCAACACTTTGGCATCGATCTTCCCCACCAAGGCCGTATGGGTTCCCACCTTGCTGTGGTTGACCCCTTCGTATCGATAAACCTCGGACCACAGCCCAACTTCCATGCCCAGCTTCCCCCCGCTGATGATGCTGAGCCCGTTCCGCACCCGTTCAAAGGCCGTGCTGTCTATGGTCGCGTTTTCTTGCAACAGGGGTGGAGACTGGTCTCCGTCTGGTCCATCGATCAACACATACGACTGCCGCCAATAATCGAACTCATGCCGCAGTCCAAAACCACTGTACCATGTTTTCTTTCGCGCAGTATCGGGTTTGGCAAAAGGCTGATAGGCCTGGTCAAAATAGAGCCTCCTATTGCGCGAAAACTGCGTTGCATTGCTGTCGTTCACGGGCACGAGCTCTTCGTCCCCCAGCGTGCCCAGTGTAAAGACCGTATCGAAGGCGATTCCTCCAGAGGCCTGGTTTTCGATCAGCCCTGTATTGAATCCCATTTTAAGTACGTAGGTACTGTCGCTGGAGGCATAGCGCGTGGTGAAGACCAAATCGCTTTGTTGCACCTGCTGACGAACGTAGCGCCCAAAGCTGTTGAGTCGGGTAAAGTCGACGAGGTAATTCCATCGCTCGTTGACGTTTTGGGTAAAGAAAATGTGAAACGACTGTCCACGTCCATAGCCGTGTCGGTAATCGGCCTCGCTCAAAGGTGCTTTGACTTGATAGGTCTTCCAGTCTTTGGGATCTCTAAAACGCAAATCGAGCCCGGGATGTCCGAAGTGGGCCCCGATACGCTGCCGATCTTGCCAGAGGAGGGATTGCCTCGGCGACCCCTGATTGCCCAATGGGATGTACCCAAACCAATCGTCGAGCAGGGGCTCTTGCCGATAGAACGGATCCAGCGCAAAGGCCGTATCGATTGGGGTCCACACCGCCCCACCGAGGGTTGAAGACTGATGCGCAATGCCCGGGGTCTGTCCCTGGAGTGCCCCCGCACCCAATACCCAAAAGGTGTACAACAAAATCCACCCACTCCCGCGCATCGCGCAAAGATAGCGGTGGCAGCGAGGGTTGTAGCTTATGGCCTAACGTGCATCAAACAAGGGATCCGCTTCCAGCAATTTCTGATTCCATTGCTCTTTTAAATCCGAAAGTTGCTTTTGGAGAGAAGTCGCCGGTTTGATTTTAAGAACGACATAACCGGCGCATTCCAACATCCCCTTGCGACGGAATGCCTCGAGATCCAGCATGAAAGAGCCATCGATCATTTCTGATTCTTCCCAAAGCGCCACCTTGTGTTCATGGTTGGCGGCAATCATAGGCATGGCGCTGAAAGAAAAACAACTTTGAACCGAATGATGAGCCTTGCGCCCCAGCAACATGGGCAAAAGAATGTCAGCCCTTCCTTTCAGCGCTCTTCGCTTGCTCCGTAAATAACGAGAAAGAAAATAGGGAAGGTGGTCTTCAACGTATACCATCCAACCCTCTGCACCTCTGGGATGTATGTATATTCTCATAATTCTAAATTCGAAAACGGTTCATATCTCAAGGAAAAGTCATAAAACTTGTTTTCGACAAATTCTGACTTTTTATGCATCGAGCACAAATATAAAAATTGAATAAATATTAACACTAATATTACTTTTTTGTTAAACTTGTGCGCTTATTCGCACAACATGAAGCCAGATGACTACCAGCTGCAACTGCAACTCTTTGTTGACCGACTCAAACGCGCCATTCCCCGAAACAGCAATCTCCCCAAGGAAATCGGCGCCTTGCTCAACAAGTCACCCACTACAATCCAACGCAAAATGCGGGGTGAAATCAACATTCCACTCGAAGAATATCTCAAAATTGCAAGAACCTTCGGGGTGGCCATTGACCCGGCCTATCCCGTAGCCGGGGATGCGATCGATGAAGTATCCGAACCGGCACTCGCCGCGATGGGAACGCGATTCTCCAGGGATGGTGGATTGCTTCTTGCTCAAATTCTGTGGTTGAGCCGTCAATTCAATTCACAAATACGAATGCTAGGAGGCGAAATTCCTTGGTTTTGGGCGCTGAACAGCCCGAGACTGTTTGGAATACTCGCCTCCTACAACTCCCCCCAACACTGGGCAGATGCATCCCATTGGGCTGAACAACTTCAGCGCACCTTAACTCGTCTGGATTGGGGCGTGGGGCACACCCACGATGAAATCGAACAATTGATACGCCGACTGCTGCTTGAAGTTCAAAGAGGCACACTCGACCGAACCACTTGTGCCGAAGAAATGGAATTGATTCGTTTTGGCATCAAGGAATTGGGGCATCGCACACAGAGCTTAGAAATCGAATATGTGCAAAAGTCTCCACAACACTGGCTCATCCAACATAGGGTATCCAATCCTGTGATTGCTGCTTATTGCGAGGGGAGCCTTTATCAGGTGTACCTCTATGTAGACCATCTAGGCCTGATCCGATGTCAAACCAATGAGTACTCTGAACACCTTCAAAACCGTTTAAGTGGACTGCTCGATACAGGGCTTGAACTCGCACCGGAAAATGGTGTGCAATGGGATGACATACTCAAGCGCTGGCTGCAGGAAATTGAATGGGGTCTCGATCGACTCTTCTCTTCGGATCTCCGATCATGAAATAAAAAAGCCCCGAAAGGCGAACCAATCGGGGCTGAAGAAGGCGACGACATACTCTCCCAGGAGTTACCCCAGTACCATCTGCGCAAGCGGTCTTAACTACTCTGTTCGGAATGGGAAGAGGTGATCCCCGCTGCTATAGTCACCCAAAATCATCAATAACGATGAAATACAGGTAGGAATGCATGAAGTTGTTTGGTGATCAGAAAGTGTACGGGTAATTAGTACTGCTCGGCTTTGACATTACTGCCTTTACACCTACAGCCTATCGACGTCCTCGTCTAGAACGACCCTTAAAAGAAACCTCATCTTGGAGCATGTTTCGCACTTATATGCTTTCAGTGCTTATCAAATCCGCACATAGCTACCCTGCGATGCAGCTGGCGCCACAACAGGTGCACTAGCGGTGCGTCCGACCCGGTCCTCTCGTACTAAGGTCAGCCCTCCTCAAGTTTCTAACGCCCACAATAGATAGAGACCGAACTGTCTCGCGACGTTCTGAACCCAGCTCGCGTGCCACTTTAATGGGCGAACAGCCCAACCCTTGGGACCTTCTCCAGCCCCAGGATGTGACGAGCCGACATCGAGGTGCCAAACCCCCCCGTCGATGTGAGCTCTTGGGGGGGATCAGCCTGTTA
>WGMI01000039.1 GCA_016125155.1 bacterium | reverse complement strand
TTTAGATAAATGGATGGAACACTACAACTATGAACGACCACACAGAGGCTACCGAAATCTCGGAAAACGACCCATCGACACCGTACTTTCTTTCACAAAGAAAAAGAAGTAAATTCGTCAGGCATCAAGGTTAGTCGTACAGTTTAGTTTTCAGTGTTTAGTTTTTAGTGTTTAGTGTTTAGTGTTCAGTTTTCAGTGTTTGGTTTTCAGCTCTCAGTTTGTAGTTCTATTGTGGGGATGGTCTTGTTTTTCAGAATGTACTTGGGAGCCGGTTTGGAACGATAGCCCTCTCAGGGGCCCAAAGCTAAGGGAATCCCACCTTATACAATTTATGAACTATGGCACTTCAACGTGCGCGAGCGACGCCCATTGATTCAATGCCGCAATGGCACTGTCCAGATTTTCCGAATCGAGTTGCAACTGTTCCCATTTCCCTCCCTTGCAGACGAGCCAGCCGGAACGCTCGATAAATCCTTCGCCCCAATCCCGGTTTTCGGAGAACAACACACCTGCTTGCGTCCGCACGCTGTCCCAGGCATCGAGATTCAGTCTTTGTTTATTGGCCAGGACGACAATAGGAAAATCCATATAGACCTCAGCGTCAAGCAATGCTTCGGACCAATGCACATTGCAAGGAATGCAACCCACGTGATCTAAGACAAATATCACACTATCACTGAGCCTTCCTTGCTGCAAACCAAATGCCCCATTCGGAATGTGACAATCACTCATGTCCGTTGAACATCCCATTGCTAAAAATAATATAATAAATACTTTAAAAATCTGCCGCATAGTATTTATGGATAATCAAGTCCTCCTGAAGACTCTCTCTGTGTTCTGATATGTACAATGTATCCCTATACACCTGGCACGACCATGGATTCAAATCTGTCGTACTAAAATTCCATTCCCTCTGTTCCCCTGTTTTAAAATCAATTCGAACTACAGACCAGGGTCGCCTTCCTTTGGGATCATATTTCCAATCATGTAGAATAAAAATCAATCCATACTGATTATTATCTGAAGGAAAAACCCTGAACAATGAGCCTCCATTTCTCAAAATATCGCTGATATTTTCTCTACCGTACACCTTGCGTTTTAGTGAAAGCCAACCTGTTCCCAGTGAAGTATATTTAGAAATTATTTCCCAATACTCTGTCTTTGCATTTTGCTTTAATTCAATCCGATGAACCTCCTTAGAAAAAGGGGATAAGCCATACAGATATGGAGCATTGATTGTATAATAGGGTAAATCAAATGCAAACAACGAATCGTTAAGACGATCTTGGTATAAATTCTTTCCTAAACCAAAACAATTTGAATCAATGCCATCGTACGAAAAGACCAAATAATAATTGGACTGTAGGCGTTTTAATATCTGCTTGTATGCCAGTTCATTAATGTATTTGGATTTGCTGTGTATCCGAAATGATGGATGAAAAACTACATAAGACTCTTCCATGAAACGCGATGACAAAGAAGCACTAAGATATTCTATAGAATCACTCAACATTATTGCATTGATATAGGGAAAAGGAATTTCATCCAACACCTGAGTAATAGGATTATAGGAAACCAACAAATTAGGGTCTATAAAAAAATACACTAAGTCATTACCCTGCATGACCAATCGAATCGGATTGGCTGTGGATGGAAACTGTGGAAGTACAATCGTATCTAAAGAGATACCTGATAGTGTATACACTTCAATCCGAGGATTGCTTACTGTAGAACTCAAATACATTAATGTCCTGTTTTCCTCAATAAAGAAACCTGCAACAGGACCATTGAGAGACAATTCCGATTTAATTCTAATCGTATCTAGGGATTGTGGATATTCATTTCTCTCAGTAGAATTTTTACAGCAGGTTAAAATAAAAAAACACAAACCTTCGAACAGGGTTGCATTTAGTTGGTTTAACAAGGTCGAACAACGCACAATCACAATGCAACTATCCTTCACGGACAGGATACACACCATAGATATCGTTGCCTGAGTCTCTGAGAATGAAGTATATTATTCCTTCAGAGGGAATTCCCAGAACCGATACGGTCAAGATTTCATCCAAAATCTTGTCGACGTTATCCTGTGTCAGAATATCACACCAGAAGGCGTACTCCTCATCAAGCAAATCATCGAAAGTACCAGAGTTAACCGCACCGACGCCCGTTTCAATCTGAGAATATGTCGAGCCGAGTACGATGATGTCGTCGAGACAGTTGCCCGCTGGCGGATGGCAACCATAATCTAAACCCTCAACAGGGCCTCCATTATCGAAAAATGTTCGAGTGCCACTAAGTGCAGCCTCGGGTAGAACTGGTTGGATTCCTTGTTCCACTTTCTCTTTGGTGCAGCTCAAAGCACCCATCACCAACATACCAACAACGAGATTTTTCATAGTAATGAAATTTTGATTTAGGCTAGTTGAAAAAAAAAAGTCAAAAGCATGTTATGTGATTATTATGAAACTGTTGCTCATTTATTACCATATATAAACCCCTGCTGCCATCCGCCTCTTTACACCTTCATCTTCCGAAACCGCATATTGAGCATCTCGACTCCGAGCGAGAAAGCTACCGAGAAATACACATAGCCCTTGGGCACGTGGATATGGGCCGATTCGGCGATCAGGACAAAACCAATCAGGATCAGAAAGCTCAACGCCAGGATTTGCAGGGTGGGGCGTTTTTCGATAAAATCCGCGATTTTGGCGGCAAAGAGCAACATAATAACCAAAGAGACCACGACGGCGGCGATCATCACCCCTACGCTTTCGGTCATTCCAATGGCCGTCAGGATGCTGTCGAACGAAAAGACAATGTCGATGAGGCCAATTTGGACAATAATCCCCATGAAGCTCTGAACCGCCTTGGCTTGTGCCGTTCCTTCAGAGCGATGTTCCACCTCCGCCATCTTGTGGTGAATCTCTGAGGTGCTCTTAAACAGCAAAAACAAGCCCCCCAGAAACAACACCAAATCGCGCCCCGTTACTTCGTGTTCGCCAAGGTGAAACAGCGGCTGGGTAAAACCGATAATCCAGGTGATGCCCAACAACATGGCAATCCGAAAAATCAAGGCCAGCGAGATGCCATACAAACGCGCCCGGGGTCGCTCGGCTTCCGCGAGTTTGTTCGTGAGAATCGAAATAAATATGATGTTGTCGATGCCGAGGACCACTTCCAAAAAAGCGAGGGTGGCAAAGGCGATCCAGAGATCGGGCTGGAGAAAAAGGTCGAGGCTCAAGGCGTTCAATTTGATCCAAAGGTATTGTGGGGCCCATGAATTTATCCTGAGATCGGTGCACACCTATTCGAACCGAAGACCCGCGATGTACGGCCGCGATATAACGCCGCGCAGCATCGCGGCGCTGCCGATCGCAGCCGCGGCTCAAGACAAACCCCGGCCGAAGGCCGTCAACCAAGAAGTTCCGCTTAAAAAAAGCTCGTTTCTTTCCTTCTTTCCTTGGAGCAGCAAAAAAAGAAGCCCCCCGAGGGAGCGGAGTGCACACTAGAGTCGTAGAGAGGGAATGAACAGCGCAGGCCTTCTTTGAATGCTCATCGGCGTAGCCGGAAGTCATCGCCCCAAAGACCCAGATCAGGAGCAAAGAAAAAGGTTCATTGGCGCAGTAAGAAGGTATCGCCCTATTTCATCCCCACCGATCATAGCCTGTTGACATCTCCAAACCCACCCAACCCATCCCACCCAAAGACCCACCTTATTTTTGCCCCTTGGACCCTTTGCCCACATTTCCTAACCCCAACCCGGCAAAGGACAGCGCCAAGCCCCTCCCCTTTCCATCTACGTGAATAATGAAATGACCAAACACCCCGACCTCCCCGCCTTGTGCACCCAAATTCGAAGAGACATTTTGAGAATGGTCCACGCGGTACAATCGGGACACCCCGGAGGTTCGTTGGGCTGCACTGAGTTTTTTGTCGACCTCTACTTCCGCCGCATGCGCTACACCGCCCATCCCTTTTCGATGGACGGCATCGGAGAAGATTTGTTTTTCCTCTCGAACGGCCACATCAGCCCCGTCTTTTATAGCGCCTTGGCACGATCGGGGCACTTCCCCATTTCCGAACTGGCCACGTTCCGAAAAATCAACTCCCGCCTGCAGGGGCACCCCACTACCCACGAGGGACTTCCCGGAGTGAGGATTGCTTCGGGTTCGCTCGGGCAAGGATTGAGTGTGGCTCTGGGGGCTGCGCTGGCGAAAAAGCGAAACGGAGACACCCATACCGTCTACAGCCTGCACGGCGACGGAGAGCTCCAAGAAGGGCAGATTTGGGAAGCCGCGATGTACGCCGCGGGCAACCTGGTCGATAATTTGATCGCCACGGTAGACGTCAACGGTCAGCAAATCGATGGGGCCACCCAGGACGTATTGCCCATGGGCGATCTCCGCGCCAAGTTCGAGGCCTTTGGTTGGACCGTGGTCTCGGTGGAACAAGGGAATGATCTGAATGCCCTAGCATTGGGTATGGAGCTGGCCCAAGCGGAACTCGGTCAAGGACGTCCGGTATGCGTTTTGCTGCACACCTCCATGGGGTACGGGGTCGACTTTATGCAAGGCACCCACCATTGGCACGGAATTGCCCCCAGCGACGAACAACTCAACCGCGCTCTGGCACAACTGCCGGAAACCCTCGGCGACTATTGATGCAGAGACTTCGCAACATCGGATTTTGGGCGCTGTTCCTGGCGGCAACGCCCCTTTGGAGCCAGAGAGGGGATGTTCCGAAAAAACCCCAATACGAACCTCCACTGACCCGAATTTTGTTCGTGTTCGATGGCTCCCAAAGCATGTATGGACGCTGGCAAAGCGGATCCAAGATCGACGTCGCCAAGCTTTTGATGGGGCGTATGCTCGACTCGCTTTCCAGCCTCGACAGCCGGTCGTTCCAGCTCGCGCTCAGGGTCTATGGTCATCAAAGTCCGGTCCCTCCCCAAGATTGCGACGATACCCGGCTGGAAGTCCCTTTTTCTGAGCGGAACATCCCAAAAATCAAAAAAGCGCTTCAGAGCATCCAGCCCAAAGGCACGACGCCCATTGCGCGTTCGCTCTTGCGCTCGGCCAACGACTTTCCCGATTGTGCGAATTGCCGCAACATCATCATTCTCATTACCGATGGCATCGAAGCCTGCGACGAAGACCCCTGTGCTGCCTCGAGGATGCTCCAGAAAAAAGGCATCATCCTCAAGCCCTTCGTGATTGGGGTGGGTATTGAAGACAAGGCCAAAAAGGGGTTTGAATGCGTGGGGCGCTATTTTGATGCGGCCGACGAAAAGTCGTTTTCCGATGTGCTTGGAATCGTCATCAGCCAAGCACTCGACAATACCACAGCCCAGATCGATTTGCTCGATGCCCAGAATCGACCGAGCGAAACCGATGTCTCCTTGACGCTGTACAACCGGGTTTCGGGTCGTCCACAATATCATTTTGTACACACGCTGAACGCTTTGGGCTTTTCGGACACCTTGATTCTCGACCCTTTGATCACCTACGATCTGGTGGTGCATACCCTCCCTCCGGTGCGCCGGGACAGCATTGTCCTCGTTCCGGGGAGGCACAATCGCGTGGGGGTAGAAGCCGCCCGAGGCACCCTCGAACTCAAACAGCCCGGCGTTCGGGTAGAAGGCAGCGATGTACCCTGCATCGTTCGCCTGAGCGGTCAAAACCAAACCCTAAACGTCCAATCGCTCAATTCAACCCAACTCTATCGGGTGGGTACCTACGACGTGGAAATTCTCACCCTGCCGCGCTATGTGGAAACGGGTCTCAGAATCGACCCCGCCAAGACCACCACCTTGAGCATCCCTCCTTCGGGAAAAGTGAGTGTACAGGCCAGCGCCGGAGGCTATGGAGGGTTGTTTGTGGAACGGGGCGATCGGCTGGAATGGGTAACCGACCTCCCCCAGGGACTCAATCGCTTCAGTTTCGATTTACAACCCGGCGACTACGTGTTGATCTTCCGACCCAAAAATGCGCGGAGCACGCTCTACAGCGTCTCCAAGCGATTCAGCATCCAATCCGGGGGGAGCACCCTGGTTCAACTCAAATAATCCCGCACACATGAACGCCTATCCCAATCAGGGCGACAAAGACACCCGCTCCGGTTTTGGCGCCGGTCTTTCCCAACTCGGCACCTCCCACCCCAAGGTCGTGGCCCTGTGCGCCGATCTGACCGGATCGCTCAAGATGGACGCCTTTCGCGACGCACACCCCGAGCGCTTTTTTCAAGTGGGTATAGCCGAAGCCAATATGATGGGGCTTGCAGCCGGGTTGACCATCGGGGGATGGATTCCGTTTACGGGCACTTTTGCCAACTTTTCTACCGGACGGGTGTACGATCAGATTCGTCAGAGCATTGCCTACTCGGGTAAAAACGTCAAAATCTGCGCCAGCCATGCCGGTTTGACCCTGGGTGAAGACGGAGCCACCCACCAGATTCTCGAAGACATCGGCATGATGCGGATGCTCCCGGGCATGACGGTCATCGTGCCCTGCGACTACAATCAAACCAAGGCCGCAACCCTGGCCATTGCCGATCATCAAGGTCCTGTTTATCTACGATTTGGCCGGCCAAAAGTGGCCAATTTTACCCCAGTCGATCAGCGATTTGAAATCGGGAAGGCCCAGGTGTTGGTCGAAGGGAATGATGTGAGCATTGTCGCTTGTGGTCATTTGGTGTGGAAAGCCCTCGAGGCTGCCGAAATGCTGCGGGCCGAAGGGATTTCGGCTGAAGTGATCAATATGCACACCATCAAGCCCTTGGACGAAAAAACGCTGTTGGCGTCGGCTTCCAAGACCCGTGCCGTGGTGACGGCCGAGGAACACCAGCGCAACGGGGGGTTGGGCGATGCAGTGGCCCAGACTATAGCCAGGCATCTGCCTACGGTTCAAGAATATGTAGCCGTCAATGACCAATTTGGCGAAAGCGGAACCCCAGAAGGGCTCATGGCCAAATACGGATTGGGTCAAGCCGATGTTGCTCAAGCGGTGCGAAAGGCCTTGGGGCGCAAAAACGCCTGAGGAAATCTCCTCGGACCGGGACGGCATTAAACCTGCATGCAATTCGAACGTCTCAACCGCGTGTCGTTCGACGAAACCGGATTCAAACAATGCTGGGAGGCAGGCTCGTGGGAACGGGCTTTTGAACTCTTGATCCACGGACACAAAGTCGATTTGCTCCGCAAAGTGGTTCGGTGGGTAGGCGACGAAGACGATGCCGCGGATGTGCTTCAAAACAGTTGGATCAAGGTCTGGAAGTCCTTGCCGCAGTTTCGGTTTGATTCCAAACCCTCGAGTTGGCTGTACCGCATTGTCTACAACGAATCCATGGACCATTTGCGGAAGGTGCAGCGGCTCCGCACCCAACAGAGCAGTGCTACGGCCGAAGAGCACTCCATAGCCAGCGATGCGCACTTCGACGGCGACCGAGCCCAAAGAGCCCTGACCGAGGCGTTGAGCACCTTGCCCCTACGGCAAAAACAGGTGTTTGAACTGCGCTACTTCGACGAAATGCCCTACGCGGAAATGGCCTCTTTGCTCGGATTGAGCGAGGGGGCGCTCAAGGCCAGTTTTCACCATGCCGTGCAAAAAATCGAGCTCGCGCTCAAAGCCCTCGCTCCACCCTGATGCGCGTCTTCGATCCGACTTCGATTTAAACCTTTGTCCTTGCCCTCCGTCTCAATAGGCATCGTATGAACGCTTCCAATCCCCCACTGCTCCCTACACCCGATCCCGAGTTAAACGCCTTGCGCCAACGGTGGGAGCAAGCGTATCGACTCCCCCCTCCGGCCCTTTCGGATCAGGACTGGACGACCTCTGCCGAGCGACTTTCTGCGGAATGGTTGCGCATTCCGGCACAGCATCCGCGGGGCGTTGACAAAAAGCCATCGGTTTTGCGGGCTCTGTGGCCGGTTTGGACCGCTGCTGCAGTCTTGTTGATGGGGTGGGGAGCGTTTCGCGGTTGGAACCCGACCCAAACCCCCGCCGAATCCCTGAAGTCAAACTTGGATTGGGCCGTTTTGGAAAACATCGACACCGATGCGCTCCTGCTCGAACTCGATCCCGCCGTGTTGTTCCACGTGGCGGATGAAGCGGGCCTGACCGATGAAGGCTTCGAAGATTGGGACTTGGATCCCCAAGAAATCGAATCGCTGCAGTGGAACGATGCGGGTTTGTTGCTCTATGAAATGTGATGTAAACCGAATGACTATGAAACTGTGCACCCTCTTTTTTGGGCTGTTATTGGCCAACCTGCCCGTCTTGGCGCAACCCGGCGCCCCTCCTCCCCACGAGGAAAGCGAAAAGGTCAAAGCCCTGCGCACGGCCTACATTACCCAAAAACTGAATTTGACCGTCGCCGAATCCGAGAAGTTTTGGCCGATCTACAACGAGTTTCAACAAAACGTCAATGCCCAACACCGCCGTCGGTTTGATGCCATGCGCAAAGTACAAGACGAGCAGGAAACCTTGACCGACGCACAGTTTGAAGAGCTCGTCAAACAGTCGATGGATGCGGAAGAAAAAATTGCCGCTTTGCGCAAAACCTACCACGAGCGATTTAGAAAAGTGCTGAGCGCCAAAAAAGTAGCCTTGATGTATGCCGCCGAGGTCGATTTTCAGCGCAAGGTGATTCAGCAAATCCATAAGCGGGCCGAGCGCGGGCGTCCCTGAACGAACTTTATACCCGCTCTGGGGCATGCCGAAAGGAGTTCAAATTGCGGGAATAATGACCTTGTACGATCGATTTTTAAACCGAGTAGCCCAGACTTCGAACGCTCCGATGGGGTTGGAGGTGGACTCGGCAGAAGGGTGCACCATCATCGACACCGAAGGCCAGCGTTATCTCGATTTGATATCGGGCATTTCGGTGGCCAGCCTGGGACACGGAAACGAAAAGGTGGTCGATGCCGTTCGGCATCAGGCTGGGCGCTATATGCACACCATGGTCTATGGAGAGCATGTGCAAACCCCTCAGGTACTCTTGGCCGAACGGCTGATTTCGCTGCTCGGACCGGGATTTGAAACCGTCTATTTTGTCAATTCGGGGAGCGAGGCCATCGAGGCAGCGCTCAAACTGGCCAAGCGCCGCACCGGGCGGTTCCACATCGGTAGTTTTCGCCAATCGTATCACGGCAGTACCCATGCCGCCATGGCGGCCATGCACGATGCCTCCTACACCGATGCGTTCGCCCCTTTGGTTCCTGGGTTTATTCCTTTGGATTTCAACAATTTTGATTGTCTTGAGCACCTCGACCACCGCTGTGCCGCCGTGCTGGTAGAACCCATTCAGGCCGAAGCGGGTTGCCGGACCCCTTTGCCGGGATTCTTGAAAGCGCTGCGCGAGCGGTGCACCGAGGTCGGGGCCTTGCTCGTGTTCGACGAAATTCAGACAGGCATGGGCCGAACGGGTTCGTTGTTCGCCTTCCAGCGAGAAGCGGTGGTACCCGACTTGATCGTCTTGGCCAAGGCGCTCGGAGCGGGGATGCCACTGGGGGCCATTGCGGGTAGCTCGGAGGGTTTTTCAGTGCTCAAAGACCGGCCAGTGCTCGGGCACATCACCACCTTTGGAGGCCATCCGGTGAGCTGTGCCGCGGCTTTGGCGGGATTGGAAGTGCTTATTGAATCGAACTGGATCGCTCACGTAGCGGCCAAAGAAGCGCGTTTCCGTGCGCAGTTGTCGGGTTTGCCCGGGGTGAATACCCTTCAAGGGCGGGGTTTAATGCTGGCCGTGGGGCTTGACAGTCCAGAGCGTGTCCTGAACGTCGTGGCCTCGGCCCGATCCAAGGGCGTGCTGGTCGATTGGTTTTTGCACCAGCCTTCGGCCTTGAGAATTGCCCCTCCTTTGCCGATCTCGGAAGCCGAAATCGATTGGGCCTGTGGAGTGTTGGGGCAAGCTCTGGCAGAAACGGCCTAGTCCCGGGTCGGGGCTTCGGCCTTTTTGAGGCGTACTTCCTCTACTCGAGAACGTCCCGCCTTGGTGACGGTTGCCGTCCACCCTTCCAAAACTACTTTTTGCCCTTTGACCGGGATGCTCGCCGTTTGGTGCACAATGAGCCCACCCAAGGTCGAGTACTCTTCGGACTCCGGCAGCTCAAGACTGAATTGTTCGTTGAGGTATTCGATTTCGAGCCGGGCCGAAAACAGAAATTCGTCTTCGGAGATCTGTTTTTCGGTCAATTCTTCGACATCGTGTTCGTCGTCGATTTCGCCAAAGAGCTCCTCGACCACATCTTCCACCGTCACCAAACCCGAGGTTCCGCCAAACTCGTCCAAAACCACCGCCAAACTGCGCTTTTCGCGCAACAACAACTTGAGGATTTCGCTGGCGGCCATGCTCTCCGGGATAAACGAAACCGGGCGCAAAATGCTCTGAATGTCTTTGGGATGCCCGAACAACTCGTAGCTATGGACATAACCCCGGATGTCGTCGATGTTGCCCGAGTGAATGAGAATCTTACTTAAACCGCTGTTGATGAACTCATTGCGCAATGACTCTAAAGAAACGCCTTGCTCGAGTGACACCATATCCGTACGGGGCACCATAAACTCTCGCGCCTTTCGACTGCTGAATTCAAGGGCATTGCGAAACATCTTGACCTCTTCGTCGATCGATTCTTCTTGGTCCGTAAGCTCCGTGCGCTCTCGGATGTAGTGGTCGAGATCGATGCGCCCAAACACCGGTTCGGCATCGCGTTGAAAACCCGGGGCCAGAAAACGCATCACGAGATTGGACAGGGCGATCATCAAACTGACGACTGGATAAAAGACGTAATAAATGGCCGTAGCGGGTATCGCAAAGACCCGGCTTAAAAAATCCGCGTTTTGCCGGAAAAAAGCCTTGGGCAGAAACTCCGCCAGGACCAAAATAACCACCGTCGAAATCAAGGTTTGGACGCCGGCCAACACCAGAGGCTGCGAAAGCCAATGCCCGATGGGGAGCAATATCTGGGTCATGTAGAGACCAAAGACGACCAAGGCAATATTGTTGCCCACCAGCATGGTCGCAATAAACCGGGCCGGCTTTCGGTTCAGTTTGGCGAGCAACCGATACGAGTACTTCCCTTTGAGGTTTTCGAGCTCGATGTGCAGGCGGTTGTTGGTCAGGAAGGCGATTTCCATGCCCGAAAAAAACGCGCTGAACAACAGGCTTAACAAGACTACGACAAGCTCGGTCGCAATCATCGGGGGGAATTGGAATCCGATTCAGAACCCGGAGCCGATCGCTCCAATCGCTTGCGCGCGGTTCTGCGCACATACACCATCAAAATGGAAAGGAGCAAGAACGCGCCAAAAATGAGGGCTTTGGTTCGATCGCTGGTCCAGACCAAGATCATTTCGACAAGCGATACCGCCCCGATGACAAAATAGAGCCATTCAGAGACGCGAAGGAATTGGGTTTGACGCTTCATGTTCAGATTTCGAAATCAAAAGTACGGCTTGGGTTCCGAGTGGTTTTTATTCCTCGAGGAAGATCTGACCGGTCACTTTGTTGATTTCGTATTGGGTAAAGTTCTGATCGGCGGAAAAGCCCTCGCCCAAAATGATGTGTTTGGCCGTGGTCATTTTAACGAAAACTTCGGAGTAAATGCGCTCGGAGGGCTCGTCCCACACTAAATGCTCGGTTTCAAGTTTTTCACCTTTTCGGTTGGTCACCACCACATTGCCCGAGGCTTCCCAGCGCAGTTCTCCGGGAAAGCGCACTGCATAGTCGGCCTTGAGGTGCGAATCTTCTAGCCCCATGGCGTTGAAAAATATTACGTCAATGCCTTGGGGAAACTCCAGTTTGGGGCGTTTGATCTGGGGGTAGTTGAGCGCCTCTGGAGCCTTGAGCCGCATTCGGGTGATGGCCGAATCGGAATAGACCAATTCGAGGTCTTTTTGTTGTTCAATCGGTTGATCTTCCGTAGGTTGAAAGGCGGCCATATCGGCCTTGGAATTCGAACATCCCCAAAAAAGAAGCATCGCTCCCAAGGGAACGATGCTCCATTTCAAGAAGTTCAAAATCATTTAGAAGCGAACCGTTACGATTTCGTTGATCCAACAACCAATGCTGATGCGGTCTCCGTCTTTGACCCCGAGTTGAAAGCCGATGCTCTTTTGGGGCAATTGAGCTTGGTAACTCGAAATGAGACGATTGCACTTATTGGCGACCGAAGGATCGATGCTCTTGGCGTAGTTCAGCTTGTCCATGGCTGCCCAATAAACCGCTTTGTTCTCCACGACGTTGGCGCCCCCGCAATTGCCCTCGGCCGAACCGTAGAGCGTGGCGATGAGTACATAAGGTTCGCCCCAGTTTTTGCGCAAAGCGGCCGCCTTGAGGGCAGAGGCCTTGGCAGCCGAGGGATTGCCCCGCCGCTGATGGCTAATGGCGATCTTCAAATGGTCGTCGGCCTTTTTCACCGGGTCGATTTCGCGTCTCGAAGCTTCCTCGAAATACTCGACGGCCTTGGCATAATCCTTACGGCTCCACGCCAGCTTGCCCACCGCTCGGGCCGAGACAGCCGAGGGTTCGAGACGGTAGTTGGCTTCCGCAATCTTGAAGAAAATGGGCAACTCGGTGCAGTCTTCTACGTCCCCTTCGGCATTGACGCGTTCCTTTTGCAACATCTTGGCGGCTCTGCGCAACCAATCGGGGTTCTCCTTGTTGGCCTCAAAACTGGCGTCGTCGTACAACAACTTGAGCTTTTCGCAAGTCGCAATGGGGCCGAGGGTCTTTTCGATGTTCTGATCGACAACAGTGTAGCGGCTCAGCTCCCGACCCAAACGGGCGGTGTCCTTCTGCTCTTTTTCGTCCAAGACCCCTCCCTGCTCGATTTTATCGGTAAATACCTGGAGTTCCGTATTGAGCTTGTTGTTGTTCTTTTCGATGGCCTCGCTCACCAGGTTGTAGACCTCAAACACTTGGTTGATGTTGTAGTCCTTGCTGTTGTACAATTGGGCACCGGTCATAAACATACCGTTGAAGGCTGCCGCAGGCAAGTCGTATCCATCGGCTTCGTAGGCCTTCATGTAGAGTGCATGGGCCTCTTTGACTTGATCCGGTTTGTACTTCTGCAGACTCACCGCCTTGCTGCTCAGAACAAAGCCTGTTTTTTCCGGAAAATACTCGAGGCGCTTGTCGTACGATTCGAGGAGGATTTGCACCAACGCCTCTTTGGCCGCGGCATCGGTGGTCTTGGCGATGCGGGCTTCGACAATGGTGGGACCATAGATAAAGGTGTTCTTGGTCTTGCCCGGGCAGAGGTCGTAGACGGTTTTCCAGGCGTCGTAGGCCTCGTTGTACTGCTTCGATTTGTACAATTGATTGTACACCTGGGTGTTTTCCCAACACTTGACGCTATCGGCCAAACTGAGCTTTTGGGCGCTCAGGGTACCCATTCCCACCAACAGAGCCAGTACGGTCGTCTCAATCCGGCTCAGAACATTCACACTGCGCATCATCGGTATTTGTATTTGATGAACCACTTGTCACTCAGGGTAACGCCAAAAATAAATTGGACGCTTTCCTCTCTTATTAAGCCTGCATCAATTGTGCCACGATCCATCCACTGCATGCCCAAATGGACAAAACTCTGTCGTTGTTCGCCCGGAATCGAGCTTTTGGAGCGCAACGGAAGACTGAGTCCCGCGGTCCAGGTCTCGCTGTCGATGCGGATTCCCTTCAATTCCAAAGGACCTTGAACGATTTGATAACCCGCCCTGTAGGAGATTTGAGCAAAGTAATTTCGGCTGCGCACCATCGATCCAAACGCATAGGCGGGAATCAGTTCCGCCCCAAACGAATAACGCATTCCGGTTCCCAGCGGTTGAGGTCCATTGAACCCGATGAATCCGGAGGCGTCGGTGGTCTGCACATCGGCCGTAAGGGTATAGGCGTTCTGGAGCAAATCAGGGTGTCTACGGCCCCAGCTCAAACCGGCTTTAAAAGCACCGGGTAAATTGAGTGCTACTGGGGTTTCGGAAGTGCTGAGGGTATCGTAGCCACGGGGGTTGGCGGTGGTTCCTGTTATGGTATAGGCGAGTTCGGTGTATCGACCATCGAGTTGGGCTTCTCCGTCGTAGGACAACCCGAGAACGAGTTCGTTCTTGCCGATGGGTTGGACGTATTGCAGCCCGAGGACATAATTCCAATCGCTCAGGACGTAATTGCGGCGAAAGAGCGAACTCAGGGTGGCGGTGTGGCTAAAATCCACCCGCTGCACATAGTCGATGCTGCCGAACAGATACGAGGCCTCGAGACCGAGGTGCAGGCGGTTGGAAAAGAAGCCGAGGCTTTGCGCAATAAAGGCCTTGTTGACGCCCCCATCGCCTTCGTACCGAAAAGTGACATTTTCTCCGTTGAGCAGTTGGGATTCGCTGTTGTTGTATCCCACGGCGGAATAGGGCAGGAATCCGGCAATAAAACCGTATCGCTTGCTCACGGGAATGCCGAGGGCGAAATAGTTGAACAAGGCGGTTCCGTGCTCTACGGAGGGCACTTCTTGAGCGCTCTGCCGAACCGTGCCCGCCCGAAAGGCCATTTCAAGGGTCGTGAGTGCGTGGGCATCCGCCGAGGCAGGATTGGCCAAATTGAGGCTGTAGGGGTTGCGCAAAGCCACTCCGGTGTTGCCCATCAACATGCCCTGGAGCAAGGAAGGGGTCAGCTGTTCGCCCAGTCCGTACCGAGAGTATGGCGATACAGTAGCCTGCTGTCCCAGGACGGATTCGACGAGGGCAAAAAGGCTGATGGTGAGGTAAAGGGCTCGCTTCAAAGCGGGGCGAGAGAGTTGAATAGCAATATGCTGTTGAGACCGTGCAACTGAAAATCGGGGCGGGCAAAAGTCGGTGTTTTAAGCAGCCCATCCAAACGGGGGGCGTCTCCTCCGGTCAAAACGACCTTGAGGTCGGGCGATTCGGCTCGATACAGACCGACCATCCCGTCGATTTCTGCGGCCATCCCTTGTACGCTGCCAATGATCAGGCCGTCTCGGGTGCTCAATCCGCGGATTGCTGTCTGCGCATCTTGGCTCCCAAAATCAGGAGAAACAAAGGGTTCGGGCAGGCTTTCGAGCGGGAGCCGATCGGTGAAGCGGTGCATGGCTTCGAGCCGCATCTTCAGTCCTGGGTGGATGCTTCCGCCCCAATAGTGGCCTTCGGCATCGATCCAATCGAAGGTGAGGCAGGTGCCCGCGTCGATGACCAAACAGGGTGTGCCGGAAAATTCGGCCACGGCGGCGGCGGCTAAGGCCATGCGGTCGGTTCCGAGGGTGTGGGGGGTGGCGTAGTGGTTGACAAAAGGCAGACGAAGGTTTTGCCCGAGGAGTTTCCACGATTGTCCGAGGGCCGTCAATTCGGCCTCGATCCAGTCGTCGGTTTGACCCGATCGGCTGAGGAGAATGGCGTCCGGGGGGCGGTTGTGGAGGAGTTCCCGGAGCTTCTCTCTGGGGTTCTCCTGAGGTAAGATGCCGTGCGCGAGGAGGATACGGGCGTCGAATTGTCCGAATTTGGTACGCGTATTGCCAATGTCGAGGATAAGTTGCATTGGGGGTAGGAGTTGTGAACGATGATAGAACGGTTTGTTTTTTGTTTTATGTTTGCAGCCCGATTCAAAAAAGGTGCCATAGCTCAGTTGGTAGAGCAAAGGACTGAAAATCCTTGTGTCGCTGGTTCGATTCCAGCTGGCACCACCCCCACGGGGAAGTGAAACTCCAATTCGCTTCCCCGTTTTTTTTTGAATGTCGCTTTTACCTGCTGTTGAGCCGATCATCCCGAAGACCGGATGGACGGTGCTGCTCACCCATCATACCACCGCTCAACCAGTAGCTCTTGGAAACTCTACTTTTGAATGGCCCGGTTTGAGGGGAAGCTTACAATCCCCAAACGGCGCATAGTGGAAATACTGATAAGCAAAGCCGCCTAAGTCGGTGACGAGTTCCACCCCTCTCTCCAGACGCTCATGCTCCTTCCCAAAAGCCACTTTAATACCAAGCCAAAACGGGAAGTCTGTGTTACTCCTCAAAAATCCGACCGGGTGGTTAAGTGATCGAGAGGAACTAACTTAACCTGAAAGAACGATGAGAATGACCCGGAGGAAGTTTAAGGCCCAGGTGGCTATCGAGGCCTTGAAGGAGCGTGAGAGCATGGCAGAGT
>WGMI01000035.1 GCA_016125155.1 bacterium | reverse complement strand
CTCATTTGACCGTTAGGTGCGCTCTCTTGTCCACCCCGTTCATGATTCTTTTTTGGAGCGCTTTGGCCGAGGTTCATTCAAACAAAGCCGCAACGTCCTCTACATACCCTTTTCTCGAACCGCGAAGCATCGCGGTTCTACCGGGCCGTTGCGGCTTGAAGCGACTCGGCGTCGCTGCCCTTGGATTTTCTAAAACACCATAACCGGAGTTGAGAGGCCTTAGACACCTTGATAGTTGGACAACTCGTTGTCTTCTAGTGCTTTTTTATAATTCCCTGACGGTAACCTCAGAAAAACTCTTTGAATCAAAGGGATTCCGCCTTTCAAGGTTTCTTATCGAAAGGGTGTCCTTACAGCACTATGACGCATTCCTGGTGCTGTCCCCAAAAATTTCCGCTGACCTATATCCGCTGACCAATAAACGACTCGGAAAATTGCGTGCATCAAAGGGCGCTCAAAAGCAGGCTTCTTGGAATCAAAACGCAGCAGGTTTAACTGCAATGTCCGCGAATCCCAATTTTACTTCCCAAAACCCCCGGTGGTGCTGAACTCGGAGCGCAAAACGCGCTTGAGGAATCGACGCAGACCGGAACGCTGCTTGTGAATTTCGCCCACTACTTCTTCCATGTCCTCGGGCATACAGCCGTTGAGGACAAACATGGGGGGATGTTCAACGCTTTGCAAATACACGTCCAAAACGTTCTCGTCAGCTTTGCGCAGCACCCGGCTGGCGCGGAAAATCACTACACTCAGGTCTACCTTTTCCAACAACTTAACCGGCAATCTCGATTCCAATAAGGGGGGTAAATTCAACAAGACCCAATCGGGCGACCCCTGTGACGAGGAAGTCGGCTCCAGTCGAATCGACGAGAAGTCGACCGCCGAATAAAAGCGGCTGTCGGGTCTAAAAATCCGTTCTTGATAGGCGCGTTCGCCCTCTATTTCAAAAGGCTTGGCTCGCCAAATTTCAACGCGTTCCTGTTGATTGGCCAATTCGTTGGCCAACTCATGAGAGATGCGTCCCGCCCCTTCTCCAGGTTCCGTTCCGAACACCACGACATACTTGGTTCTCTCTGAAATTCCCTTCATGGCCAGTTGAACATTTTGCACGATCATGCTGATGGAACGCGTGGCCAGCGCATTGAGATCCACCCGCTCCTTTTTGCCAATTCTCGAATTGATAATGGGATAGACCCCCAGCATGCTCAAACCCGTCAACTCCTCTACGCGGCTGGCCTTGCGCAAGCTCTGATCGAAAAAGTCGGCGGCGAATACGATGCCCAATGGAAGGAAGAATCCCAAAACCAAACCGGCCAAAACCAGCATAAGACGCTTGCTTTTCAATGGACTGAGCGGGTAATAGGGGGGTACCGTAACCACCAATCCCCCACTGGTCAATGCCTCGCTCTTCTGCTTGAGGATGGCTTGGTTCATGCTGTGCAGCAATTCCAAATAATTCTGCTCGTCGATTTCGATTTCGCGCAGCATCTGATTCCGCTTCGACCCCAAGGGCGAAAAGTCTTCGTACACCTGATTGAAGTACTTTTTGCGCTTTTCGATGACCTCGATTCGCGCGTTGGCCTCGTCTACGGCCAACGACTGCTGCAACCATTCCGACAGCAGATCTTTGACATCAACCCCCTCTTTGGTTCGGCTGTATTGATATCGCTTGAGTGATTCTGTCTCCAACTGGGCCTTCAATTCGGTAGCCTGCATCCGCAATTCGTCGAGTTCCTTCCGGTTCTGGGAGTACACCTCCATGGAGGCAATCTTGGAATTGAGATCGGCCAACTTCTTTTTCTGCTGTACGATTTCCGATCCAAACTTGAGGATTTCCTTGTTGAGGCTTAGGTTATTTTCGAGTTTGCGCAGGGCGGCCTGCGCAGAAGAGCGGGCTTGGAGTTCTTTTTGGTATTCGCTTTCTACACTTTCCTTCAAGACCACAAAAGACTTGGTCTGTTCTTCGTGGTTCATGATCGAATTCTCGGCGTCAAAGACCCTGAGTCGTTCTTCGGCGTCTTGGAGCTCTTTAAAGGCCGAGGCAGTCTCTTGACGGAAATACTCAACCACGTCATTGCTTTGACCCAATTTGATATCGGACATTTTACGGGTAAATACCTTGTTGAGAATGGCCAGCGTCTGTTGACATATTCCCGGATCTCTCCACCGATAATTGATTCGAATCAAGTCTGAATTGCTCACTCGATATACATCAATTCCAGAAATGGCTTGGTAGCTGTACGGCGATTGGGAAGAAAAAAACAACCGCTCGGTTCGGTCCTCGGTCGGGTATTGAACTTTGTATTTCTGAATGCGTCGGTAGATGCTATCAATGTTGCCCTCTCCCCGGAGCGCATCCATTTCTTCGGGCGGGAGCATTTCCTGCAATTCAGCATAGGAATCTGCCGTTAGGCTTTTCCCATCGCCCAGGCCCAATGCGAGGTGCTCGGCCAGCAGCCGTTCACCCACTTCCTCGAGCGTTTGGCGCGAACGAATTACGTTGATGAGGTTGTCAAAGGCATTGGCCGTCGAGAAGTAGTCAACCGTGGTTTTTTCAACATCGACAACGTTTACCCCAGAAGCCAAACCCGTAAAAATTTCTGTTTCACTCTGGTATTGGCTCGGACTATTGATGGTTAAAAAATAAACCAATCCACCCAACAGGATGGAGCAGAGTACAAAAATCTTCAGATTCTTGTTAAACAGTCTGAGGAGATGGATGGCATTCATCGAAGTTGAGCCTTTTCAAATTTGCTGAAGGGCACGCCGACCAATCGTTCGAGACGGAAGTACGTGTTGCTGAATTCGGTGCGCAATTCTTCGTATTGACTGTAGTATTTGGCGCGAAGCTCGGTCGTGGTTCCGAGGTCTTCGATAGACAATTCTCCATCCATAAACCGGATGTCGCCCATTTCCTTAATCAGTTCCGAACTTTCCTTGGCTTCGCTTTGGATTTCAAGCAGGCGGCGAATGAGAAACAACTTGTTGTAGAGCTCGATCACCTGATCTTGAACCAAACGACGTGCCTCTTCCCTTTTGTGAATTTCGGTTTCGAGCCAACCTTCCGCCATACCGATGCGATCGTTTCGGGTAAAAATGGTCGACAAAGGCATGCGCACACCAAAGGTATATTGTTGCCCAATGGTGATGTTGTCGAGGGTAACATTGCCAAAGGAACCGGCATTGACATTGGCCCCTAAAATCACATCGTTGGTCCAGCTCTTTTTGGCCATGCTGATTTCGTATTCCCGTACCTTAATTCGGGAATCGTAGTAGTTGAGCTCTGGGGAATGCACCAAGGCCGTATCGATCAGCACATTCAACGGGGGTAAGACATTGGACAGATCGTTCGAGCGCTCTATGGTGCTCAGCCTTTCTTGAAGGGAATCCAATCCTGTAGTGGCTATTTGACCATGTACAAAAGAGACAAGCCCCATCATAGCGAAGAGCATCCAAGCTCGGTAAAAAACAGGAGTTCTCATTACACGCTTTCTTTTTGAAAAAGAGCAGGGATGGTTCTCAATATCAACTTTATGTCGTTGCCCAAGGAGTAATTGCGCGCATACTGATTGTCGAGGGATTTGCGTTCTTCATCGTCCATTTTATTTTTCCCTCTTTTCATCACCTGCCACAGACCTGTGATGCCTGCCGGCGCTAAAAAGCGTTCCCCCCAATCATCGGACGTCAATTGTTCTGCTTCGTACAAAGGCAACGGACGATTGCCGACAATGGACATATCGCCTTTGAGCACGTTGAACAATTGAGGCAATTCGTCAATGCTTGTTTTGCGGATAAAGGCACCGACTTTGGTGACCCTTGGATCGTTTTTCAACTTGATGAAGGTGGCCGCATTCTGACTCCGCTTCAAGTCCAGATACTCTTGTTCACTCAAAGGGGTGCCGTCTTTGTGAATCAAGACCATCGAAGCATTTTCAATGGGTACTTCGGGATTGCGCGCCATATTCGGTTTGGAGACGATGTCTTCCGTGTACTGATTGAGATGTAAAAACTCCCGAATGCGTCGATCGGCGTCGGGATACATGCTCCTGAACTTATAAAAATCAAAGATTTGATAGCCCGTCCCGACCCTTTTCGAAATGTAAAATACCCTTCCCTTACTCTCGATGCGTATCGCCAAAGCGGTAAGAAGCATGAGTGGAGAAACCAAGAGCAGGGCGATGCTCGCAACGACCAGATCGAACATTCGTTTGTCGAGGGGAACTCGGTAGGAAGGCACGCGAGGAGGGATTAGTGCTTTAGGGCGTCCCTCCGACTTTCGTCGCTCCAATTCGGCGCGCAGATGTTTGAGAAAATCGATGCGCTCGAGCACCATGGACACATCCAACGGCTTGACATAGAGCTCTGCTATCCCCAACTCGAGCAACCGCTTTCGTTCAACGTGATCTTTGGGTTTTTTAAGCAAGACAAACAATACATTGCGCGCTTCGAGCGGTTCGCGCAACAAGGCGAACAGAGGTTCTCCTTTGAGCCCTGGTATTTGGCTTTCCACCAGGACCATATCCAAAGCGGGTTGTGTCTCAAAATATCGATGAAAGGCCACCCCGTTGGCGAAGTGAACAAAGTGAGACATGGGGCTCCCTTCAAAGGCCTGTATCAACTCTTGGTCTTCTCCGATATAGGCAATTCGATGCGCCATTTCTGTGGACTTTGCCGCGCTGCTCATCAGAGTTTGAGGCGAAGGAGGTTCTCGATGCGCAGGGCCAATTCTTCCGGATTAAAGGGCTTGATCAGATAGTCATTCGCGCCCAATTTCAAGCACTTGATGCGCTCCGAACTACTCTCTTCACCACTCAGCACAATAAGCGGAACGTCTGAAAAGAAACCGCTTTCCCGCACCCGCTGGATGTATTCAAACCCGTCGATGACCGGCATTTTCAAATCCGCCACGACCAAATCTGGAATATTTCCGGAGTACATCCAGTTCAGGGCTTCCTGACCATTCTCCAACGTAGTAACGTGATACTTCGACTTGAGAATTTGTTCCAGAAGCTTGCGCATTACGGGCTCATCGTCAATGATGAGGACGTGTTTGGGGTTCGGATTCATTGCGGGCGCATTTTTTGGAGTTCTTGAAACACCGCCGTCATGCCGCGTTTGAGTTCGAATACCTCCGAGGACAACTTGTCGTCCCGATGTTCGGCCTTGCCCTTTTGTTCGATCGAACGTACCGTTGCTGTAAGTCCGGAAATGCCAAACAAATCGATAGAGGGCTTGAGTTTGTTAGCAATCTCGCCCATGCGTTTCAAATTGCCCTCTTCGTACGCCGAAACCAACTGATCCACCTGCTCGGGAGTATGCGTCAGGAATGTGTCAATCATGACGCTGATGAAATCCGGATTTCCGGCAGACAATTCATCGAGTTGCTTGAGATCAAACAAGGGCCCTTGCTCTGTCATTGTTTTGTGTTCATCACGATTTCTTTGTTCTTGATCATACGATAAATCGTCGATTTTCCCACGTCCAGGATCTCCGCAACTTTGATGACGTTGTTGTCGTATTTATCGAGATAGTACTTAATGATCTGTTGGGTGTAGTTTCTCAGACTGGTTTCTTCGAAAATTAACTCCTTGATCCCGTCCTGAGAATGGAAGTTCAGGTGTTCTTCTTCGATGATATTGCTGTCGGACAAAACCACGCCCAACTCGATGACCGCCTTGAGCTCCCGCACGTTTCCGGGCCATCTGTACTTGAGCATTTTCTGCTGAGCCGGTCGGGAAATCTGCACCTTGGGCAATTGGTTGTCTCTGCAGAATTCGTCTGCAAAAAACTTTGCGAGAATAATGATGTCGTTCCCCCGCTCTCGGAGTGGAGGCAATTCGATCGGCAACCCGAGCAATCGGAAATACAAGTCTTCCCGAAAGGCTCCCTTCTTGACTTCTTCGGCCAAATTCCGGTGGGTGGCTACAATGACCCGGCTGTTCACCTTGACCGGCGTATTGCTGCCGAGCCGAGTGATTTCCTTTTCCTGGAGCACCCTCAACAACTTGGCTTGGAGGTGGAGATCCAATTCACCGATTTCGTCGAGGAAGATAGTGCTGTTGTTCGCCTCTTCAAATTTCCCAATTCTACGTTGATTCGCCCCGGTAAAGGCGCCTTTTTCGTATCCGAACAGTTCGCTTTCAATCAAATCTTTGGGAATCGCTGCCATATTGACCGCGACGAAGGGCCGCTTGCGGTAGCTCGAATTGTAGTGGATCGCTTTGGCGACTTGTTCTTTACCCGTGCCAGTTTCTCCATAAATCGACACGGTAATATTGGTCATCACCGCTTTTTCGATAAGCCGGAAAATCTTCTTTAACACCTCGCTGTTCCCCTTAATCGAAGAGAAATCGTACTTGATGTTGACCTCCTCTCTCAATCGGTCGATTTCGTCCTTGAGCCGTACGTTTTCCCGAATGTGATTGACTGTATTCCAGAGGCGCTCCCGGGTGTTTTCATCCTTGACGATGTAGTCGTAGGCCCCTTCCCGCAGCAGATTCACGGCTGTGCGGATGTCCTCCTGGCCAGAAACAATAACCACCGGAATGTCCTTGTCAAACTCTTTGATCTTCTTCAAGACCTCCTCTCCCGTCGTATCGGGCAGACTGTAGTCCAGGGTGACCATATCGGGTCGAGAATGGAGTGCCTGTAAAAAGGCCCTCCCCGTATGGAACACCTCCACTTCGTTATCGGGATTCAAGGACAGATGATGATTCAACGCTTTCGCGTAGACTTCATTGTCCTCGATGATGTAGACCCTGAGCAATGCCATTCTATAGTCCTGAATTCGGTGCCAAGTTAGGCCGAATTTCCGAACCTGGGAAAAGTTAAGAATATTAACTGAACGTTCCCTAAAAGGGAAATTTTAACCTCTTCTTAGAATTATGTTGTTGATTATAAACTTATTAGAAAGGTAGAAAGTGAAACGCCGACACCTTCAATTGAGAACAATAATGAAAAAATTTATAGTGAATTCCCTCTTTATTCCAATATTGAACCCAATCACGACCGGACCTGTTTCAGCCAGAAATCTGACCGGTGAAACGCTTTCCCAAACGCAGAACTTCTTTCCAACCGTCTGAGATGATTCCAATGAAGGAAAAGCGAAGCTTGTCTCTGAGAAAAAAGTACCCCAAGGCAATGCCGGAGCCAAAGGTGAGCACCGAAACTGCGGCCACCTCTCGAATTCCACCGCCCATATGGAGTACAATCCAATCGCCCAATAAGTTGACAACCAGCATGCCCACCACTTTGACCAAATTCCACTGAGGCCGACCGTAGGCATCGAGGGCAATACCACTGAGCCGGTCAAAGGGAATCAACGCCATGTATACCGCGAAGAACCGCAAAACCGGGGCCGAATCGCGGTATTGCGCCCCCCCCAACAATACGACCAAACTGGGGGCAAAGGCCCACACCATTGCCACGAAGGGAATGAGCAGGACAAAGAGAAGCCCGGTTTCGCGTTGAACACTGGTGGCGAATTCCGATTCCGCTTCTTGTCGAATGCGCACCAGTCGTGGATAAGCCGTTTGAATAAACGAACGAACCGGGATTTCGAGCAATCCGAGCAGCCGCTCTGGTACGTTGTAGGCCGCTACCGCGGCAGGCCCCAAAATCGGCATCAGAATGAGGCCGTCGGAACTTTTAAGCAAGCTGCTTCCCAAAACGGTTCCCACGCTGTAGCGACCAAATTGCAACAGCTCTTGGCGTTCTGCACGAACCGTCCTCATTCCGAGCCAGCGCGGCCATCCTATGCAAAACACAGACGATACAAGCGAAGTGAGCACATGGGCCCCTGTATAAATCCATACAAGTCCAATCCAGGATACGCTGTGGTTAAAAATGAGGATGGAAGCTACAAATACGGGAACCTGAAGCACCAAGCGCAGACTCAGGATTTCCCGGTAGCGGGCCTGGGCATTGAGGGTCCAAAGCGAAAGCGAATAGGGAACGCTGCCCAAAGCCGAAAGCCCTCCCGCAACGCCCAGTGCGAACGCGTGCTCCCCCCATGATTCGCGAAAGATCCAAGTCGCCGTGACCGCCCCAAAAGCGGCCAAAAGACTCAGTACCCAAGACAATTCAAATGCCGCCGAGCGAATGCGTTGACGGCGTAGGGGATCTGTGGTTTCGTTGTACAGCTTAATCAAACCGTTGGAGATCAGCCCCGAACGGAAAACATCAAACAGGGTATACAGCATTAGAAAGAACGCCCACTGACCCAAATCGCCTTCAGAGAGGCCGCGCGCGAGTAAGGCAAACCCCAACACGCCCATGACCGCTGTTAACCCAATTCCCAAAAGGGATTGCACGCGCTGGCTGCGCCACAACAAGAGTATCTTCTCCACTTAGCGGCGCAAGTTAGCCTCGAAAATCGGCTGAAATGGGCCCGATCTCGCGGCTCCTAGGCCTCGGGCTCCAATAGGTCCGGTCGGAGTCGCTGGGTGCGCTCCAAGGCTTGTTCCATGCGCCACGCTTCGATTTTGGCCGGATCGCCGGAAAGCAGCACCTCGGGAACCTCCATGCCTTCATAGACGGCGGGGCGGGTGTACACAGGCGGAGCCAGCAAGCCGTCCTGAAACGAATCCGTCAGGGCAGACGTTTCGTCGGACAACACCCCGGGGAGCAAGCGAACCACCGAGTCAACCAGCACTGCCGCCGCCAATTCTCCACCGGACAATACGTAGTCGCCAATGGAGATCTCCAAGTCGACAAAGCGATCGCGCACGCGCTGGTCGATGCCCTTGTAGTGCCCGCAAATGAGCAGGAGCGATCCCTTGAGCGACAATCGGTTCGAGATGGACTGGTCGAGACGGACACCATCGGGGGTCAAATAGATGACGTGGTCGTAGGTGTGCTGTTCTTGCAAGGCGCGAATCAGCGCAAACAAGGGTTCTACGCGCATCACCATTCCAGCCTCCCCCCCAAAAGCATAGTCGTCGACCTGTCGGTGCCGACCCATCCCGTAGGGACGCACATCGTGAATCCGTAGGTCGACCAGCCCTTTGTCGCGGGCGCGGCGCACAATGCTGGCATCAAAGGGCCCCTGAAGCAAGTCGGGCAAAAGGGTGATGATATCGATCTTCACAGGGCAAAAATACCTCGTCGTAAAAAATGAATAGACCGAGGTTAAATTTCGGTTAAGTTGTTATGTGCGCTCTATATTTGCCGCCTTGAAAAAGAAGGGGCAATACCTATCTTTACAACGGATTCTCTTCTTTTTTAATCACCGAATAAAAATAAACAAATGGCTTTGGACCCCATCCCCGGACTGACGCGTATCGGCGTTTTTTACGATGGCAGCTACTTCCTGCACGTAAGCAACTACTACAACTGGTTTCACGAGCGACAAGCCCGGATCAGCATATCTGGATTGCATGAGTTTGTGCGCGCCCAAGTTGCCCGGGAAGAGAACAAAGAACCGCATCTGTGTCAGATTATTGACGCGCATTACTTCCGAGGTCGCCTGACCGCTGCAGAGGCCAACCAACGGGACAATCAACTCTATTACGACCGGGTGTTCGACGATATCATGATGATGGAAGGCGTATCGACCCATTACCTGCCCATTCGGCACAACGCTCAAGGTACCAAGCAAGAAAAAGGCGTCGACGTATGGTTGGCGCTCGAAGCCTACGAACTTGCTATATTAAAGCGTTTTGACGTTATTGTCTTGATCACGTCCGATGGCGATTTTGTTCCATTGGTCCGCAAACTCAACACCTTGGGAACGCGGGTGATGGTCTTGAGTTGGGATTTTGAATACGTGAACAACAACGGAGCGCGCATGGTGACCCGGACGTCTCAAGACCTGCTCGAAGAAGTGACGTACCCCATCGCTATGCATCAAGTGATCGAAGATCGGGTTCGGGGTCAGGAACTGTTGGTCAACAACTTGTTTGTTCAGCAAAAGACCGAGCGCAAAGTACCGGTTCGCCAGACGCAATTTGTCGGCGAAGACGAAGGAACGGCGCCCGAAACCAGTGGTGAGATTTTTGAAAGCGACGTGGTCACTTTAAACAAAGGCTACGGTTTTATTCGGCACAATCCCGACAACCTCTTTTTCTACTACCTCGATTTGATCGACACCGAATTTTCGGATTTGGCCATTGGTGACCGCGTGCGGTACAATGTGGGCATCAACGACAAAGGAGAATCGGTGGCCCGGAATGTGGAACGCATCGAAGATTGAGTGCTTGGAATGTCGCGCTGGGTTGACATCAATTGAGCCCAACGCCCCCTAACTTTGTACAGCGCGTCTTTCCAAACTTTTCCCAGCGCGCACACATGGATACGGAGGCCCTCAGCCATTGCGGTCAATGCAAACACTTTGAAGTCGATTTCTGCCTTTTGAGGCAGGAGGTGATTCCGTTTCCGCATTCCACGACCTGCCAAAGCAACAATCGGGACCACAAGGTGCCTCTAGGGCCCTTGCATTCGGTCGTGGGCGAAATCAACGACGCGCCCAGTGCGCGTTTTAAGGTGTTGCCCTACTTGGAAGGACATCGGGTGGAAGCCATGAGTTTGCCCGGCCAATTTCAGACGCGGATCATTGTGTGTACCCCGGAAGACGACTTGGTATTTTCCAGTACCCAGGAGTATTTGGAGCATCGAGAAAAAAGCCTATCAAAACCCCTGCTGCTGCTCGGTGCCATTGCCGGAGACATCATAGGATCGCTTCCCGCGAATCAAAGGCGCAAGGGCCTGCGCTCGCTCAAAGAAAGCGCGATGCGTTATTCCGATTTAACGGTTTCTTTGTTGGGACTTGTCAAAGCGCTGCTGCGCGAATCAGATCAAGCCTTAGATATCAAAGCCTTGTGTCGACGGTACCCCGGTGCTGGATATTCCAACGAATTCAAAGCGTGGTTGAGCACCCTTGACAGCCGACCATTTTGTACTGACCCGAATTCTGTGGCATTCCGAACCCTCCCTTTGGGATATACCGAAGATGGTTTGGAAGCCACCCTGTTGGCCGCCGAGCGGAGTGCGGGAATCAGCCATGGATTGACCGAAAGTATAAAATGGACTAAAGCCGTTTGTGGGGCGCTCTATTTGGCGCGCATCGGCCAAGACAAAGTCGAAATTGAACGCTTTTTGCGGGACGATCTCGAGTTGTTGTTGCCCGACGATTTGCCTTCGCTCGTCCGCAAACTCGAAGAGAGCGAACGGTCGGAAATCGGTATGCGCGAAGCTCTTTCGTGCTTTCTCTGGACCGACGATTTCGATTCCGCCATGGAACAACTCTGTCCTTTTTCTCAAGCAGGTCCGGCCTACTACGGAGTTGTTGGAGCCCTGTGCGAAGCCCATTATCACGGCATCCCCGAAGGGATACGCAAAGCGGTGGCTGGCGCCCTGCCCGACGAACTCTACGATCTATTGCTCCAATTTGACGAGCGTTTCCACTTCGATTTTGGGGGCTATGCCTCAGCGGTGGACGGGCTGGGATGAAGTACGCGGTTTTGCACTGGCCGAGTCGCTCTGGGGCTCAAAACCCAAACTGAGCGAATTCACACAATACCGCAGACCCGTGGCCGTAGGACCATCGTTGAACACATGACCGAGATGGCCGCCACAACGCGCGCATTGAATTTCGGTGCGCGTCATGCCGTGCGATCGATCGACGGTTTCAACGATGCGGTGTTCGTCGATGGGGGCATCGAAACTCGGCCAACCGCAGTGTGAATCAAACTTGCTGCTGCTTTCAAACAGCGGGTACTGGCAGGCACCGCAGTGGTAGATGCCGTTTTCAAAATGAAGATTGTATTCCCCACTCCATGGGGCCTCGGTTCCCTTTTCAATCAATATGCGGTAGCGTTCAGCGCCCAACGCCTTTTTCCATTCTTGGGGTGTTTTGACCACTTCGAACGAAGGGGAAGCAGACTGGGGTGGGGTTTGGGCATCGCAAGAGGCCAGGGCGATTCCGGACAAACAGAGGTTGAGAAACACAGTGCGCATAAGGGATAAACGATTGTTATGCCCCAAAGTTCTCTCGCCTTATTCGGAATTTACGTCGGTTGGGTGACCTTGAGATGAAGCTCGATGGCTTCCCAAACGGGTCCCTCTCGCAAGGGTTTTCGGTGCCCCAGTCCCCGCGTCTCGAACAGTTCTGATCCTTTCCAATGGGCGACCAAATCACGGGCATTGTCGTATGACACTTCCGGGTCGTCCCGGTCGTGTATGATGAGTCCCGACAGCCCGTGCCGTCCGAAAGCCACATCGGGGTCAAACAACGCAGCCTGGGCCGCATAGCGCTCCTTGAGTCGATTCATCAAAAGCGCTTCCATGCGCTCTCCACCACCGCTGCGCGCGCAAAACTCCTGTACCACCCGGTCCACACTGTAGGGCGCACAAACCGTAATAATGTGCTTCAAACCCATCATTTCAGATGCAGCCAAGTGCAAAGCCATGCCCCCCAATGAATGGCCGATCACGGCGTACAATCCGCCCGAAAAACGGGCAACATCTACCGCGGCACGGGCAAAAGCGGGCATATCTGTAGCCACTCGACGGCTGAGCCCATGCCCCGGGGCATCAAAAGTCCAACAGTCGTAGCCTTTTTGACTGAAATAGAGCATCATCTCGTGAAACTGGGCACCGCAACCGCTCCAGCCATGGACGAACAACAACCGAGGCCCATCCGCCTTACACCGATACACGGAAATCTCCGCGTTTCCCGAAGACAGGGAGAAGCGTTCCACGTCGGCATCAAATCGCTTTTGCCGAGCAGTGTAATCGACCCGAATTGGCGTAAAGAACAGCCGTTCGAGCCAAGGCAATACCCCCGATGGATACACTCTGGAGGCCGTTCCAACCGCCCAACGAACGAAATTGGGCAGGGTATACCCCTGGGTCAACGGGACCGAATTTTGGGGAGTAGAAGGGCGTGCTTCGTGGGTACTCATAGAAAAAGTCTGGTGAAAAAGTTCGGCGCTCCGTTCTCCCTTCCGGAAACAAAAAAGAGGCCCAAAGACCTCTTTACACTGCGGATTTCGAAACTCTTTGATGTGCCCAGGACAGGACTTGAACCTGCACAGCCGAACGGCCACTACCCCCTCAAAGTAGCGTGTCTACCAATTTCACCACCTGGGCCGGTGTCGTCTATTGCCTTTCAGCGAAACCACTGTCGTGCAAACAGGCGATAAGACATAAGGAAGAGACCGGAACCGGAGCGCCATCAAAGCTGACGCCAGGCTTTGTGCCAACCTAACCATGAAAACCGGCCCGATCTCCTTAGGCCAAAAGAACGTAAAAAAGGCCAAGTCGCCTTTACCAACCGTGATCCCGCTGGGATTCGAACCCAGGACCCCAACATTAAAAGTGTCGTGCTCTACCAGCTGAGCTACGGAATCGTAATTCGGGCTGCAAATATACGAAGAATGAAAATCTCTAAATGTACTTTTATCAATAAAAATAAGCATGCACCTTTTGTCGCTGTGGGGGTATATGGGCGTGGGAAAAACCGGACTGGGCAAAGCCCTCTCCCACCAACTTGACTGCGAATTTGCCGATCTGGACAAAGTAATTGAAGCGAGCACTGGACGGAGCCCTGCCCAATGGATTCAGGAAAAAGGGGAACTGGGATTTCGAAAGGTTGAGCGCGATTGCCTCCACGACCTGCTCGAGCGATTTGAAGGCATTTTAGCCTGCGGAGGGGGCACCCCGTGCTACTACGACAATGCCGACCGACTTTTGAAAGCCTCTCGCTGTGTGTACCTAAGCGCGGGTCCTGGTTTCATCGCCCACCGTTTGAACCATGCGCAAACCGAGCGCCCCTTGCTGCGCGACCTCGATCCAGAACAGCTTCCGGAATTTGTGGCCAAGCATCTGTTCGAACGAAGGCCGTTTTATGAAAAGGCGCATATCACCCTGAAAGTAGAAGGGTTGAGCCGAAGTGAAATCCTCGATCGCCTGAGCGAAGAATTCAGAGCAATACCACCGAATCTCGATCGCCCAACTCTACCCTGACGTGTTCTCGGAGCGAGGTGGACAAGACCATTCCGGCCACGTCCGCCCGGACTGGGAAGGTCTTGTGGTCTCGGTCGACCAAAACCGCCGTGCGCAATTTGCACAGGGGTATGTCGAGGAAAGGCTTGAGGGCGTGTAGCAGCGTTCGCCCGGTATTGAGCACGTCGTCGACCACAACCACCGTGGCCCCTCGGCACGATTCGAGGTTGATTTCGAGCCTTAGGGGGCTGCCAATGGGGTCGTCCTTGTCGATGTGCAGAACGCCCCATTCCACCTCGAGGCCGGTGGTTCGCGCAATTTCTTGGGCCAACCGCTCGGCCAGCACATTTCCGCGGGGTGCGATGCCCACCAAAACCATTTTGGAACACCCCTGCCCTGCCTCGGCAATTTCCCAAGCCATGCGCCGAATTTTCCACCGGATTTCTTCGGCGCCCAACAGTACCGTCTGGTTCGCTTGCATGGGTGCAAATTAAGCCATCGGGCGACCCGCTCAAATACGGACGACCTCGAATCGAAATTCGCGCCCAAGCCGCTGGGGAATGCCCTCGGTGGCCTTTTCGAGCTTCAGCGCGCCCCAGCGTTCGGGATGCGATTCAAACAGCGAACGGTATTCCTCGGAACTCCCCCCAAAAGGAGGACCGTGTTCGTCGAGGGGAAAATCGAACAACAACCCGCTCAAAATCCCCCCTGGACGCAGCAATTCGCCCATCTTGGCGGCGTAGTCCCCGCGCAAATCGGGACGCAGCGCGCAGAAAAAAGTCTGCTCTACGATGCGATCGTACGTACCGCGGTGGTCGAAAAAATCGCCGATCAAGTAGTGTTCTTCGGGGAAATCGGGCACCCTTTCGAAAAAAGCAGCCCGGGCTTCTGGGGCGACATCGAGGGCGTACACCTGTTGAAATCCCCAGCGAAAGAGCTGTTCCACCTCCCATGCCCGACCTGCTCCGGGGACCAAAATGCGCGCGGATCGATCGAGCGACTCCAATGGAGCCAAAAGGGCTGGATTGGCATAGCCAATGTCCCAACCCAGGGTATTCATGAGATACCGTTGACTCCAATAAGTTCCATCGAGTTCTGGGGGATGAGAATTCGGCATGGTCGGGGTTTACAGGGGTTCTTCCGATTTTCTGCAGAGCAAAACGACGCTTTCTACATGGGCCGTTTGGGGAAACATATCAACCGCTTGCAGGCGCGACAATTCGTAGGCCTCGCACAGCACGGCGAGATCCCGGGCTTGGGTGGCCGAATTGCAGCTGACGTAGACGATGCGCTCCGGCTGCATTTCCAAGAGGCTCTGGACTACATCGGGATGCATGCCTTCGCGGGGGGGATCGGTGATGACTACCGATGGGCGCCCATGCTCGGCGACAAAACTGGGATCCAATACTTTGCGCATATCGCCTGCACAAAAGACAGCGTTGTCGATGCCGTTCAAAAGGGCGTTGTTGCGCGCATCTTCTACGGCCGCTTCCACCCCTTCGATGCCTACCACCTTCCCGGCAACCCGGGCCGCAAACAGGGCCAGGGTGCCCGTGCCGGTGTAGAGGTCGTACACCAAAGTATCCGCTTCGATCTGGGCAAAATCAAGGGCAATTCGATAGAGGGCGGCGGCCTGAACGCTGTTGGTCTGGTAGAACGATTTTGGACCGATCCGAAAGCGAAGCGGCGCCCCTCCCCGGTAGTCGGACATGGTTTCTTCCAAAGCCTCGGCCCCAAAGAGGTGTTCGAGATCGAGGGCATAGACCGAATCGTGGTTGCCTGGGTTGTAGGACCACCATACCGACGCGATGCCCGGGATTTCGGCGGCCAGGGCTTCGACCAATTCGAGTACCTCACGCTTGCGGTTTTCTGCAGCCTGAACAATGAGCATGATCCGCCCCGATTGGTCGATGCGCACCGTAAGGGTTCGCAAGAATCCGGTCTTGTTTCGGGGGTGATAATACGACCACTGTTTTTTGAGCGCATAGTCGTGCACAAAATCCCGAATCCGATTGGAGGGATCAGCCTGGAGCAAACAGGTCTCTAAGTGCAGCACTTTGTCCCAGCGCCCAGGGGCATGAAAGCCCAGCGAACGGCGCTCGGCAGGCAACTCGGTTTCACGGAGCTCCTCGGCCGTAAACCATCGTTCGGCGGCAAAGGAAAATTCGAGTTTGTTGCGGTATCCATAGACCTCTGGAGCCGCCAAAATGGGATCTTGTAGCAGGGGGATCAGACCCCCGAGCCGCTGGAGGTGATCGAGCACTTCGCGCTCTTTCCAAACCAATTGCTCGGAATAGGCCATTTGTTGCCACGAGCAACCTCCGCACACCCCAAAATGCGGACACGGAGGTGCAATCCGGTGTGCGGAAGGCCTCAGTACGGATTCGAGCACCGCGTCGAGGTATTGCTTTTTCCGCTTGATCACCTTGGCGCGAACCCGATCGCCTGGAATGCCTCCCTTGACGAAAACGACCTGACCTTCTTCGGTACGTGCAATGCCAACCCCTTTGGCCCCTGCCCGCTCCACCTCGACTTCAACCCACACTTCGGGCTTGGATTTTCGCATGGGGCCAAAGATAAAAGCGGCATGAGGCAAGCGCGGTTTACTTTTGGGCCGCTAAATCCGCGCGCTTTCCCGTCGAGCGTTTTCGAATGCGCAACTGACCCCGGCTTCATGAAAATATCCCTGCAGTGGCTCCGCAGCCTCATTGAGATCGATCTTCCGCTTCAAGACCTTCTGGAAGCACTTACCTCCATTGGTTTGGAAGTGGAAAAAGCGGCAGAGGTCCACGCCGTGCCAGGCGGTTTGAATGGGGTCGTGGTCGGTGCGGTCCTCGAGTGTATTCCGCACCCCAATGCAGATCGACTCCGCCTAACCCGCGTCGATGTAGGCACGGGCGAGCCCTTGCGCATTGTATGCGGAGCCCCCAATGTGGCCCGAGGTCAAAAAGTGCTGGTGGCCACGGTGGGGACTGTGCTCCATCCCACAGAAGGAGGCCCGCTTACGATCCAGAAAAGCAAGATTCGGGGCGAAGTGAGCGAGGGGATGATTTGCGCAGAAGACGAACTGGGGCTGGGCCAGGGACACGAGGGTATTTGGGTCCTCGATGAATCAGCGGTTCCGGGAACTCCGGCAGCCGAATCCCTGGGGTTGGAGAGCGACGTCTGCATCGAAATTGGACTCACCCCCAACCGGGCCGATGCCATGAGCCACTACGGCGTAGCCCGAGACCTACACGCTTGGGCGACCCACCGTGGCATTCGCGCTGCACTCCGTCAGCCCGAGGTGGAACGGTTTGCCCTAATGGAACCTTCGAGTACCGAGGACGCCGTCCGATTGACGGTTGAAGACTCCGTGGCCTGTCCACATTATTTGGGCCTTTCGATGCGGATGCCCTGTGCCGTAGAGACCCCGGATTTTGTGGTGAAACGCCTGGAAACCATCGGCATCAAATCGATACATTTCTTGGTTGACGCCGCCAACTATGTGATGCACGAATGTGGTCAACCCTTGCACGTCTTTGACCGCAGAGCGATGTCCGGCGATGCCATCGTGGTACGCAATGCAGACGAAAACACCCGATTTGTTACGCTGGACGGCAAAGAGCGGACCCTGAATGGCCAAGACCTCATCATTGCCAATGCCTACGAGCCCATGGCGCTGGCGGGCATTTTCGGGGGGCTGAACAGCGGGGTTCAATCGGATACGCTTGAATTTTTTATCGAATCGGCCTGGTTTGATCCGGTTCGCATTCGCAAAAGCGCCCGCCGGCAGGGTTTGAACACCGATGCTTCGTTTCGGTATGAGCGAGGAGTCGATCCGGTGTTGGCGGAGTACGCGTTGAAGCGCCTCGCCTTGTTGTTGAACGATTGCGGAGAGGCCTTGCCCTGCGCTCCGATGGTCCGCTCTGGGCACCCCCCCTTGACCCATCATCAGGTCCGGATTCAACCCGAGCGGATGCTCCGTTTTATTGGACTCCATTTGCCCGCTCAAACCCTCAAATCTTTGTTGCACGGGTTGGAAATAGCCGTGGAAGAGCAAGGCGCTCAAGAGTGGCTGCTCAGGGTTCCCGGCTATCGGGTCGATGTGCAGAGAGAAGCCGATGTGGCTGAAGAAGTACTGCGCATTTATGGACTCAACGAAGTGCCCTTTCCCGAAAAACTGCGCTACAATGCGGGCTCAGAAGACTTGGGTCCCCGATGGGATTTGAAGAGGAAGGTTTCTTTGATGTTGGCAGGACTGGGGTGCACCGAGATCATGAACAACTCGCTTCACCGTTCGAGTGCCTATGCCGCCGATGCGGAATCCGAGCGCATTCGAGTTGCGAATCCGCTGAGCGCCGAGTTGGACGTAATGCGCTCCGACCTCGATGCGGGGGCTTGGGAAGCCATTCGCCGGAATCTGAACTACCGAAGCGAAAACCTCCGCATATTCGAATTCGGCAAGACCTATGCTTTGCGCCAAGGCAAGACGGTAGAAACCGAAGGGCTGGGCCTTTGGCTGATCGGAGCCCGCTCTCCCGAAAACTGGCGCAATGCCTCAGGCCCAGCCGATGCCTTTGAACTCAAAGCACTGGTCGAGCAACTGCTCCAAAGGCTCGTGAAACATCCCTTGAGTTCCGAAACGACCGAAGAAGCGTTGATATGGTCCATCGGCGGTCAAAAAATCGGTCGCCTGCGCCCCATTTCCACCAAAGAAGCCGAGCTTTTTGAGATCGATCGACCGGCTTTTTCGGTATGGCTCGATTGGGACAAGTTGTGCCATTGGGCGTTGAATCAAAAGGCGACGGCCGTTGAGCCCCCCCGCTATCCGGCGGTACGGCGCGATCTGGCCCTGCTCGTCGACCGGGGCCTTCCCTTTGCTCTGCTTCAAAACACTTTGTATCAAACCGAATCAAAGCTTTTGCAGTCGGTTCAGTTATTCGATGTCTACGAAGGCGATCGAATTCCTTCTGACAAGAGTTCGTTGGCCATCAGCGTGGTTTTGCGCGACGACAACACCACCCTGACCGACGAGCGCGTCGAGAAGATCATCCAAAAAATGCTCCGCGCCCTTGAAAGCCAGCACGGAATTGTCCTTCGGCAAGCGTAAACCAAGCACAAGGCGTACTTTCGAAACCCAATACTACTCAACCCCATCGCTTCCATCATGAACGAAGTTGTTATTGTCTCGGCCGTCAGAACCCCGATCGGCAGTTTTCTCGGAAGTTTGTCTACGGTTCCGGCCCCAAAATTGGGCGCAGCAGCCATTCAAGCGGCTTTGGAGCGAATTCATCTGGATCCAACCCAGGTTCAGGAAGTGATGATGGGCAATGTGTTGCAGGCGGGTTTGGGACAAGCTCCAGCGCGTCAAGCGGCGCTGTTTGCGGGGTTGCCCAATACGGTGCCCAGCACTACCATCAACAAGGTGTGTGCGTCGGGTATGAAGGCGGTCGCGCTGGCCGCCCAGTCGATTCGCGGAGGCGAGGCGGAAGTAATCGTGGCCGGTGGCATGGAAAACATGAGCGCGGTACCCCATTATTTGCAGGGGATGCGCAACGGACAGAAGCTGGGCAACACCCAACTGATCGACGGCATGGTACACGACGGTCTAACCGATGTGTACAACCAGATCCATATGGGAAGTTGCTCCGAATTGTGCGCGGAAAAACACAGTTTTAGCCGGGAAGACCAGGACAACTTTGCCATCGAGAGCTACGAGCGCAGCGCGCGCGCATGGCAATCGGGCAAATTCGCTACTGAAGTCGTTCCGGTTTCGGTGCCTCAGCGCAAAGGTGATCCTGTGGTGGTAGCCGAAGACGAGGAATACAAAAACGTCAATTTTGACAAGCTCCGCGGTCTGGCGCCTGTTTTTAAGAAAGATGGCACCATTACCGCCGCCAATGCGTCTACGCTCAACGATGGGGCCGCTGCGTTGGTGTTGATGTCGCGTTCTAAAGCCGAAGCCCTCGGACTCAAGCCGCTGGCTCGGATTCTTGCCGTAGCCGATGCCGCCCACGAGCCCGAGTGGTTTACCACAGCTCCTGCCAAAGCCGTCCCCTTGGCCGTGGCCAAAGCCGGCTTGAGCCTTTCCGATATCGATTACTTTGAACTCAACGAGGCTTTTTCCGTGGTCGGTTTGGCCAATATTCAGCTGCTCGGCATCAGGGCGGACCGGACAAACGTCAACGGGGGAGCGGTGTCTCTGGGTCACCCCCTCGGCGCTTCGGGAGCCCGGATTTTGGTGACCCTGCTCCATGTGCTCGAACAAAATGGCGGTCGCTATGGGGCGGCTGGCATTTGCAATGGAGGAGGAGGCGCCAGCGCCATGGTGATTGAAAAACTCTGATCGTCCCTGGACGCTCCTGCCCTAGTTACCCCGTTTTGAGCGATTGGAAGCCCACTTCCCGCGGCATAGCCGCTTTGAGCCTGGCCGCGGTGCGCAAAGAGCCCAGCCATCGTTCCGAGATGGTCGATCAATTGCTGTTCGGGGAGAGGTTCGAAGTACGCGCAGTCGAAGGAGATTGGCTCCGTATTGCGGCGCGCAAAGAAGCCTATGAGGGCTGGATGCCCGCTGATTTGGGGCTCCTGACCACGGCAGACGACCCCGGCCCCCGCTTTGTGCATTCGGGTTTCTTGGGCATGCTCGAGCGAGAAGGAGACGCCTTGCCGATCAATGTGACGATGGGGGCCGAATTGCCTCATTTCAAACCAGATACACATATCGGACACCTGGAGGGTCACCCTTATTTTTTCAACGGCGATTTCGAGCCCTTCGAGACGCGATCGACCGCCTTTGCGGCCGAGGCCGCTTTGGATTTCCTCCACGCGCCCTATTTGTGGGGCGGGCGGAGCATTTGGGGGATTGACTGCAGCGGTTTGGTTCAGGTTGCCTTCAAACGCGCTGGCAGAGACCTTCCCAGAGATGCTTTTCAGCAGGCAGAGCTGGGCACCGTGCTCGGGTTTGTCGACGAAGCTGAACCCGGGGATCTGGCGTTTTTCCACAACCCCGAAGGACGCATTGTCCACGTAGGTCTGTTGCTCGGCGACCACCGCATCGTTCACGCCTCTGGCCGGGTGCGCATAGACCGCATCGATCAGACAGGGATTTTCAACGCCGAACTCAATCGGCACACCCACGCGTTGCGCTTCCTAAAGCGATTGGCGTAGCCCTCCTTATTGACCTCCCGGATTTGCTTCGGGCGTATTGGGATCGTTGCTGATCAGCTTAAGCAATTCGTCCAACTTGGGCGTGAGCAAAATATCGGTCCGGCGGTTGAGGGCTCTTCCCTCTTTGGTGGCATTGGTTGCCACCGGGAAATAGGCTGCCCGCCCCGTGGCTTGGAGTCGCTTTCCATCGACACCGTATTTGTCGCTGAGCAAACGGGTGATGGTCACCGCCCGATCGACACTCAAATCCCAGTTGTCGGTATAGCGCGCCGTGCGAATCGGAATGGAATCGGTATGCCCTACCACCGAGATATTGACATCGGGGTTGTTCTTGAGCACTACGGCCAGTTTGCCCAAAGCTTCCACCCCCTTGGGGTCCATTTTCGCAGAACCCGGTGCAAACAAGAGGTTCTCGGCCAGCGACACCTTGACCACCCCGTCTTTGATCTCAACCGTAAGTTCGTCGGAGTCGAATGCTATGAGCGCGTTCGATACGGTTTGTTGCAGTTTGCTGACCAGCTGATTTTGCTGATCTATCCGCGACTGCAATTGCCGCAGGTTTTCGGCCCGGGCTTTGAGGGCGCCGTCGAGTTGCTGCAATTCGGTGTCCCTCTGCCCCAGCTGTGCCAGCAAAGCAGCCTTTTCTTCTTCTGTACTCCCTTGATACTGCTGATACTCTGCGAGCAATTTGGCTTTGGCCGCGTTCAGTTCATCCAACTCCGCATGGGTGGAGACACTGTCAACCATCAACTTATTCTTGCGCAATTCGGTCTGGTCGAACTTCTTCTTGGTGACGCAAGAGGTTCCCAAAAATGCGAGCGCAATCAGCGCGAAAAGAGGGCGGATGGGGTTCATAAGCTACCTTCGTTTTGAGGTCCTAAACAGGGAGAGAGAAGCGGTCTAAAGATAAGTGCATTCTTTCCGATTCTGCTTCAAATTGTAATCCAGAGTTTTCAAAAAACGTGTCAACCATCCGAATCGAAAGCCCGCACAATGAGCGGTTCAAGCTTTGGCTGGACCTCCAAAAGAACCCCCGCAGCCGGAGGAAATCAGAGCAGTTTCTGGTCGAAGGCGAACAAGAGTGCCGGTATGCCCTGCAAGGAGGAATAGAGCCCGTCGATTGGTTGGTTCACGCCCAATCTCCACCGCTCCCTGCGGAGTTGTCTCGGGTTCAAACCATTCTGTTGAGCGATTCGCTGTTCGATCGACTCGCCTATCGCGGACGCTTGGCCGGGTGGATCGGAGTCTTTCGACAACCCGCCCCTTCGTTGCCCGAGGCTCCCGAGCGCGTTTTGCTGCTAGAGAACGCCGAAAAACCCGGCAATCTGGGGGCCCTGATTCGCACCGCCCTTGCTTCGGGAATCGACGCGGTCTTGGCCACGGGCACAGGAGCTGATCTCTACAATCCCAACTGCATCCGGAGTTCCGTCGGCACAGTGTTTCGGTTGCCCTGCGCGGCGTTGAGCAATGAGGAGGCCCTTGAAGCATTGATCCGATGGGAGCTGAACGCAGTGCTGCTCCGACTCGATGGATCCGAACCGCTATATGAAAGAGCCTTGCCCCACAAAGTGGCTTTTGTATTGGGTTCGGAGCACGCCGGGCTCAGCGATTTTTGGACTCCAGACGCGCTCGAACAGACGGGTCTGTCGCATCGCTCGGTCCGAATTCCCATGGCCCAATCGATGGATTCGCTCAATGTATCGGCCTCGGCAGCCGTTGTGCTGTATGAGGCCTTCCGTCAGCGTTTGCTGTCCGAATTGTGATTCATACCTTGCCCTCTCAACGCTTTATTTTTATGGAAAACAGCCCTGCACGTAGACTCGGACCTGCCCTAGCCATCGCCTTGGGCATGATGGCCACCGCGTGGATTCTTGGCTCCGCTTTTAAAAATCGCAATGCCGCCGAAGACAGCATTCAAGTGACCGGACTCGGAAGTGCCGATTTTATAGCAGACCTGGTCGTGTGGAACGCAACGTTCGACCGGCGCTCGATGGATCTGAAATCCGCTTATGCCTCCATTGATCAAGATCGAGAGGTCTTTAAACAATATTTGATTTCCAAAGGCGTCAAACCCGAGCAAATCGTGTTTTCGGCCATTTCGACAGAGGAGGTCTACGAGTATTTTTACAACAACAACGGCGGCCAGTCTCGGACTTTTATAGGTTATGAACTGCGTCAAACTGTGACCGTTGAGAGCCAAGAGGTCGACAAGGTAGAGGTGATCAGCCGAGAAGCCACAGAGCTGATCAACCAGGGACTGGAGCTGAGGAGCGAATCCCCAGAATACTATTTTACGGGACTTGCGGAGCTCAAAGTGGATTTGATTTCCAAAGCCACCGAAGATGCCCGATTGCGCGCCGAAAACATCGCCAAAAGTGGCAAGGGTCGGCTCGGAAAGCTGAAATCGGCTCGGATGGGGGTGTTTCAAATCACCGCCCAAAACAGCAGCGAAGACTTTAGCTGGGGGGGCACCTTCAACGTGTCCGACAAACGCAAGCGGGCGAGTATTACCGTCCGGTTGGAATATGCCCTGAATTAATCGTCCGGACTCGGACCGTCGCTCATTCCACCACCCCCAACCGGTGCATCAAATCCGGGTTGAGGAACAAATGACTCACAACCTGGAGTTTGCGTTCGTCGAAAAGCTGAATACCCTCCATGACCAAGGGAAAATGCACGTCTTCTTCCCAGAACTTTAAGACGAAACGCTTGCGGTTGGCCTCCCACAACACCGCCGCCAAACAATCGTCGGCGTCGGGGTCGAGCTTGCACCGAATGATATCGAATTCAAAAATATGTTGGCGATTCCGGTCCTTCCACCCCACCCATTCGTCCAACTGAGCATAGGGGATGGGCTTGCCCGACCACCAAAATCCGTCTCGGCTGTAGAACACCATGCCCCCCCCAATCTCGCGACGGTAGCCGAGTACTTGATGCTCTTTGCGCAGCCGATGGCGGATTTCGTCCATCGGGTTTAGATTAGGGTTGGGAGGCATCGGCCACCACAGCCGTGCTGGAGGGGGCTTTTTGAAACGTCCGAATCCCTGCATCCAGCCAATCGACGTAGTACTGAACGTCGGGATCGTAGGCCGTTGGCGGAATGAGCGGCTTCAAACCATCGTGCCCGACAAAAACGTAGTAGGGCTGGGAATTGGTCTGAAAATGAAGTGTTTGAAATTCGCTCCACTTGTTTCCGATATTGCGGACCTTGCTTTTGAGCACCTCGCTATAGTATTGTTCGCTTTCGGGTAGAGGCGTGCGCTCGTCTACATAAAGCGAAATCAGGACAACTTGTTCGCTCAAACGCTGCAAAACCCGAGGATCGATCCACACTTGCTCTTCCATTTTCCGGCAGTTGACGCAGCCCCAGCCCGTAAAATCGAGCAAGATGGGCTTGTTCACGGATTTGGCATAGGCCAAGCCCTGTTCGTAATCGTGAAAACAAGCCAATCCATGCGGACAATGCTCGGGGTCGGCCCCTTCCGGAAGATCCGCAGAGGCCGAAGTGGGGTGGGCTCCATTTTCCCCCAGTCCGTTGGGGCTTTCGCTGTAGAACATCGGGGGCGGAAAACCGCTGATCGCGTTGAGCGGCGCGCCCCATAGGCCGGGAATGAGGTAAAAAGCAAAGCTGCCCGATACAATGGCCAGCGCCAATCGACCGACCGAAATGTGCTTGGATTCGCTGTCGTGTGGCAAACGAAACAACCCGAGCAAATAGGCGGTCCACAAAAGGAAAATGCCGATCCACAGCGCCAAGAACAACTCGCGCTTGAGCCAGCCCGCCTGCAGGGCCATATCGGCCGTCGATAAAAACTTGAGTGCAAAGGCCAATTCGATAAATCCCAAACTCACCTTGACGGTGTTGAGCCATCCTCCCGAACGCGGCAGGCTATTCATCCAGCCTGGAAAAGCCGCAAACAGGGTAAACGGTACGGCCAAGGCCAGCGAAAACCCCAACATGCCCACGGCGGGGCCCAACCATTGCCCTTTAGTAGCCGCGTCGACGAGCAAGGATCCGATGATGGGACCCGTACACGAAAAGGAGACCAGTGCCAGGGTGAATGCCATAAAGAAAATGCCGATCCACCCCCCTTTGCTCGATGCTTCGTCGGCTTTGTTGACCCAAGCACTCGGGAGGGTAATTTCAAAGGCCCCGAAAAACGAAAGCGCAAACACCACGAACAGCACGAAAAAGACGATGTTGAACGTGGGATTGGTGCTGAGTTGGTTGAGTACCGAGGAATTGCCCGTCAGCACGGTGACGAGCATACCGAGCCCGACATAGAGCAACACAATGCTGATGCCGTATACCAAGGCCTTGCGGACCCCTTCTGCTTTTGTCTTGCTCTGTTTGGTGAAAAAGCTCACCGTGAGCGGTATCATCGGGAAAATACAGGGCATGAGCAAGGCCAAAAGCCCTCCGCCAAAACCAAAGGCGAAAATGCCCCACAAACTGCCGCTCTTGGCCTCGGTGGGTCGGGCCTCAAATTCCGCTTCGTCGGAGGGCTCGGGAGGGCCAGCGTCGCCCACCTCTTCTGTGGGGAGCCCGCTCTCTTCAAGGGTGTCGACCGAATTTTCTCCTGGAACCGCTGGCTTTTCCGACGGAGGCGTTCCCTTGGGAACCCGGAAGACAAACTCCACGTATTTGGGCGGAAGACACTGGGTTTCATCGCACACCATAAACTCGACCTCTCCTGCAATGTCAAAGGCGTCGTAGGTTTTGGACCGAATGGTTTGCACAAAAGCCGCCTTGTGCCCGAAATAGCGCAACTCCATTTCGAAGTTGGGGTCGTATTCGACAATGGGCTTGGGCTCTTTCACCGTGCCTGTTAAAGAATAGTGCGTGTCGGGCTTAAAGCTGAAGGTGGTCGGGATGGGCCCTCCTTCTGGTATTTGCTGGGAGTAGAGGTGCCAGCCCTCTTCGATGGTGGCCGTGAGTTTGAGCTCGACCTTGTCGCTTTCCGGAACCCGTACGGCTTCTACACTCCATTGAACCGGATCGAACACCTGCGCCTGTACAGAGGACCATGCCCCCAAAGCAAGCAGGGAGAACAAGCCCATCGGCAGGACGCGAAACGGCTGCTTTAGCAATAAACCCGCGTTGTCGAACAACGATGAAAAGACCTTGAAGAACACCATGAATCGATCGAATTAGAGGTTAAAGATCGGAAGAAGCCCTTAGACGCATTTGCCAGAGGTCAGAACAGTCGTCTGCTGCGGCGCGGCGGCGATCGATGCGCTGACCAATCCACCAAAGCACTTCTCCTTGACAGCACAAAATCCAAGCCGCATGGCGCCTTGCCCGACTCCATCCTGATTCCTGGAACAAATCGCTCAACAATTTAGACCCCTTCATTCCTACCGGAAACAACCGATCGCCCGCGCACGGCTGCCGAAGTTCGAGGGGAAAAGAGAGCTGGGAACGGTCGAACACCGCGACCTCTGGAGCGCGCTCCAATCGGTCTGTTGCCCCCCAGTCGAGGGGCAGCGGCCAGCGTATGGAATGGAGGTGTTCGCCCAACCAAATAGAGGCCCGCTCGACCGGGGCCTCGGTCAATTCGAATGCGCCCCGTTCCCGATACAAACGCCAGTTTCCACTGTGCCACTCGGCTCCCAGGGAAGCGCTGAACAGCGACGTTTCGGTCCAACCCGAATGGACGCCCATTTGCCGAAGCCAGCGAACAAAATGCGCTCGCTCCACGGACTGGGCCTCGTCCATGCCCTGATCGTCGATTCGGTATATGGGACCGTGTGCGGGAAGAACCGAGGTTTGCACCGCTTGTTCCGCCCAGCGCTCGGCCTCGGCCATCTCACGCTCTACTCTGCGCCTGAGCTGGGACTGCAGTTCGTCTAAAGCGGTCTGCCAAGAAGGGTTCTCCCTTTTCACAAAAGGTGTCAATTCACGGCGGATCCGGTTGCGCAAATAGCGATCGGAGGCATTGGAGGCGTCTTCCATCCACGGAATGTGCTCGGCCACGGCCACAGCGTAAATTTCTTCTCGGCTGCACCCAAGCAAGGGTCGAAAGACCTTTCCATTCCACGGCTCCATTCCCGAGAGCGATTCCCAGCGCTCGCCACGAACCATGCTGATAAAAAACCCCTCGAGCCGATCGTCGGCATGATGCGCGGTCGTGACTACACCGTTTTCCGTGGAATCGGCGACCGATTTCAGCCAGCGATACCGCTGATTTCTCGCTTCGGCCTGAACGCCTGCCGCCGCCTTTTTGAGGGAGTCTGGGTCGAGCGCAAACCCGCGAAAGTCAAGACCCCGTTCCTTGGCCCAACGCTCTACCATAGCCCATTCGGCCTTGGATTCTGGTCGCAATCCGTGATCGATGTACACCAAGACCGGATGGAGTCCCAACGCATCGAGGACAAAGGCCAAAACCATAGAGTCCATCCCGCCACTGCACCCCAAAACCGGGCGCATCGGTTGTGCTCCGAAATGGACCTGAAAGGCCTTTCGCACGCGTTCCGCAATTGGGGATGAGGTCATGAACGCAAACTTAGCAGTCTGAGCCGGGAGCCCATGTCACCTGGGTGACCAGAGGGTTCCAGGCTGAAAGCACCGATCGAAACTTGTGTTCGGTCTCTTCCCACTCGGCTTCGATGTGGCTCAAGGCCGTAATGGCTCCTCCCGCGCCCATCGAACAGACGCCCTTGTCTTGGTTGTACAATACACTGCGAATAACCACATTGGCATCAAAATCACCATGGGGTTTGCGGTATAAGAAACACCCGCTGTACCAACCGCGTCGAAAACCCTCAAGCCGATCGGCCCACTCCATGGCCGCATATTTGGGCATGCCCGTCATGGAACCCATCGGAAAGCAGGCCGCCATAATATCGAGCAAACCGCAAGACGCTGGGATACGGCATTCGATGGTCGAATACATCTGATGCACCCGGGCCAGCGATCGATGCGCGCACAATTCCGGGACCGCGATGCTCCCTTCGACCGCGATTTTGGCGAAGTCGTCGCGCACCAAATCGACGATCATGGTGTTCTCTGCTCGCTCCTTGGGACTGTTGATCAACCGATTCAACCCTTGGGCATCTTCGAGCGGATCGGGGCTGCGCACCGCAGTTCCCTTGATGGGCTGGCTGCGCAACATCGAACCCTGCCTCTGGATAAACCGCTCTGGAGAAGCCGAAATAAGGCCTTTGCGACCCGACCGATACCAAACCGACTGCGCTGCGGGATTGTAGGCACACAATTGGCGATAGGCCCAACCTGGATCGAAGTCGGTAGCCGAGACTTCGCCCAGTTGCTGACGGCAAAAGTTGATTTCGTATAGATCACCCAGACGGATGCCCTCGAGAATTTCAGCGACCGCGGTTTGGTATTGGGCAAAACCAGTAACGGGCTTCAAGGGCAAAGCGCCGAAGGCTGAGGGCTCCCTCCCTTGGTATTGATCTACTTCTGCGCACAGTTGAGCGAAAAACGCGGCATCGCCCCACAGACACAGGGCTTCATGAGGCTGAGCTCGTGAAAATCCCACGACCATTTCGGCCGAAAACAGCGAAACCGACGGCAGGTCGAGTGGGTCTGCATATTGGGTATGCACACGCTTAAACGCATTCTTGAGATCGTACGACAAGACCCCAAACACCCAATTCGGATTCGATTCCAACCAGGGGTTGATGGGTAGAATCGTGTCTTCGTAGTATTCCAACCCGTGCTGACCCCAGGCGAGCAGCAAAACGAATTCTCCAAGGGGATCTTCTTGCCCACAACTGTTCAGTACGGCCGAAAAAGGAACCTCGGCAAATCGCGTTGTCCAAAAGTCGACCCAGCGGTCGAGGAGCCCATCAGACATCGGCCTTTTGTTTGGCGATAAAACCGCCCCAGGCCTGAATCATCCCCACAAAGGCCTCCAGCCCTAGCGGTTTGCTCATATAATCGTTCATGCCCGCCTCGATGCACCTTTCGCGGTCTCCACTGAGTGCATTGGCGGTCATGGCAATTATTACGGGACGCTCATAACAATCGGGAAGCGCCCGTATGCAGCGAGTGGCCTCCAATCCATCCATTTCGGGCATCTGCACATCCATCAAAACCAAATCGTATCCGCCCTCGCGAACAGCCTCCAGGGCTTCTACCCCGTTGTTGACCACCTTGGCCTCGTAGGAAAGTGAAGCCAGAAACAGATTGATCAGTTGTTGGTTGACCGGATTGTCTTCCGCCACAAGTATGCGCAACGGGAATTCTTTGCCGAGTTCTTCTTTGTCGAGTTTCCTAGCGCTGTGTGCGCGGGGGCGGTCGATCAAGATGCGCTCTAAGGTCGATTTGACGAGCGAAAACTTCAAGGGCTTGACAAAGACCGCATCGAACCCCGACTCGAGTTCGAGCGCCATTTCTTCGGTAAACGAAGAGGCCAGCAACAGCAAGGGCACCTTGAAATGGGTCTTGAGCCGCTGTGCCAAGGCATCGAGTCCGTCGCCCGCCCACGCCTGGTCGATAAACAAGGCAGAAATGGTCTCGGTCTCCAGAATGCGCAACAACTGCTGCGTCTCTGATTCAAAACGCAATTGCATGCCCCAGCGCTCGAGTTGGTTGTGGAGCATGGTATTCGAACCTTGGGGTTCCCCAGCCATCAAGAGTTGCAAACCGCTCAGCCCTTCGGTGCGCTCCGCTTCCAAGGCGCAGCGCTTCACCACGATGGTGAAAAAGAAATTGGAACCTTCGCCCTCGGTGCTCTCGACGTCGATCTCACCCCCCATCAATTCCACCAAACGACTGCAGATGGCCAATCCCAAGCCCGTCCCCCCATATTTGCGCGCGGTAGAGAGCTCAGCTTGCACAAAGGGTTGAAACAGTTTGGCGGCTTTTTCGGGGGCTATGCCGATGCCCTGATCGCGTACGCTGAACTGCAATTCGTGCCGATCCGGCCACTCCCGTACCTGGATCAACTCCATGGCGATTTCGCCCTGATCGGTGAATTTGATCGCATTGCTCAATAGATTGATCAACACCTGGCGCAAGCGATTGAGGTCGCCAAGAACATAACGGGGCACACCTGAACCGATGGTGTAATAGACTTCCAGGTTCTTTTCGGCCGCGGGTCCGCTCAAAAGCTCTAGGGCTTCCTCCATGCACTCTTCGGGGTTGAACAGCACTTCTTCGAGGACCAGATTGCCCGATTCAATCTTGGAGAAATCGAGAATATCGTTGATGACCGCCAACAGGGTGTCTCCGCTCAAGCGGATGGTATTGACCAACTGGAATTGATCTTCGCTCAGGGGGGTCTTGAGCAACAGAGCCGTCATGCCGATGACCCCGTTCATGGGGGTGCGAATCTCATGGCTCATGGTAGCGAGAAACTGGGACTTGACCTGGCTGGCCTTTTCGGCAATCTGCTTGGCCTCATAGAGCTCTTCGTTCAACTCGCGCTGTCTGCGGAGCAAACTCTTGAGCCGGTCCTCCATATGCTTGGAGCCGCTGATGTCCCAACTGGTTCCAATCAGCCGAATGGCCCGGCCTTCTTCGTCCCGATCCACCACCCTCCCCATGCTCTTGAGCCAAATCGGCAAGGGTTTATGGCCTTTGATGCGGTATTCTACCGTAAGTGTTCCGTTCTGCTCGTCTTCAACCGCCCGAGAAAAAGCCAGATCAAAGGCCACGAGATCTTCTGAATCAATGCGTTGCCTCCATCCTTCTAGATGGCCTTCAAAAGCGTCAAGCTTTAGGCCAAAAAAACGGGTCCACTGGGCGTCGACCGTCAGCGCGCCCGAGCGCAAATCGAGGTCCCAAAGTCCGTGCTGCGCGTTGGCCAAGGCCATTTTGAGTCGTCCCGAAGCTTCCTGGACCAATTCGTCCTTACTCGCTTCGGCGGTAATATCGTCGGCAATACAGACCAATCGCTTGAAGTTCGCGTGGGCATCCGTCACCGCATAAGCCGTAATGCGATAGACCCTGTCGGCTTGCCCAAGACTTCCAAAACGGCCTTCAAATCGGAGTTTTTCTCCTTGTCCGGCGTTTTGATACACCCTTTTCCAATATTCCGTTTCTTCCTCGGAAAGGTATTCGGTCAGTACGGAGATGCCCGGCTTGGCTTCTGTCCCAAACCGATTGATAAACACCTCTTTAAAGCGGCGGTTGGCAAAGTGGAGATGGAGGTCCCAATCGACGGTCCAAACGAGGGCCTCGGTCCGATCGAGTATGGTTCCTACTTCCAACTGCTCGCGCAGCAGCAGGCCTTTTTCGCGCTCCAACTCGGCGGCTTGTGCCTCCCATTGGCGCAGTTTGAAACGGGCTTCTTCCGTGTTTTTTAGGGCTTCGTCCAACAAGGCCGTTTGCGCTCTTTGATCGTCTGAAAAACGAGTGGCCATGCGCTTCTCCTTCCACCACATCCACAGAATACCCAAGGCAACAAACATCACTGCAGCCCACCACGCCAACCGCCGATTCCACTGATTCAACTCAGCCAGTACCCCGCCGTCGAGCACATACAACTTTCGCGCTCTGGCCCTGAGCCCTTCGGGGGGCTCGAGTCGTATTTGGTTGGTTTCGATTTGAACCGCCAGTCTGGAGAGTTCCGCAGAAATGTCAAGCGCTGTCTTGGCCCCACCCATTCCGGCAAAGGCTTCGGACAAGCGCTCCAATTCGACGGGATTCAAAGTGGTCACATCGCCCGCTTCCAGCGCATGTTCCACGGAGCGCAATTCAAGGCGCGCCTGATTCCAACGATTCAACTGACCTTCGATCAACCACTGCACCCCACCGACGAGCAGGGCAACCAAGGCGATGGGCGCGAGCGACCCTAACCAAAAATCCCGTTTATGCCACGGGTTCGAGGGCTGTGCTGAAGACCGATTTGACCGACTCAAAGGTTCGTTTGGCAGATTCGACCAGCCGATCGGCTTGGCCGTGGTGTTCTACGAAATTAACCACAATTTGGCCGAATGCCTTCCATTGGGCACCCAATTCCGCACCATAAAACGTGTAAAACGCAAAAGCGCCCGTTTCTGCGATCTCCGGAATCTTGGAAAGAGCCCGGGCAATTACTGCTCCGCCCAAACTCGATCCCTCGAGCACGTAGAGGGCGCCCAGGGCCTCTGCCACATCGGCGGGTCGATGTTCTATGGGTGTAAAAGACCGGCTGGGGTAGTGCAATACCGCTTTATCGGACTCCAAAGCACTGAGCTTGATGCGCCGATGCAACTGCCCTTCGAACAGGGCATCGAGGCCTTCGATCTGGATCAAAATCGACTCGTAATGGTGGTGCACGGCGGCATTTTTGTCGATGAGATCCGCGTACTGCGCTTTGGTCAATCTCCCGCTCATGATGAGATCGCCGTAGCTGTATTCCTCGGTTTGACGGTGCAGTTCCGCGGTTTCGGTCTTGAGCCTTTCGAGTATGCCCATGGCTGTTATTTGAAATGATTCCAGATAGCGCGAAGGTAATGGGTCGAATGCCGCCCACCCAAGCGAAGCCGACTATTTTTATCCCATGTCGAGGCGCGATTTCTTTTTTCTGGTTCAACAGCCCTGGGATTTGGGCATCGGAAGCAATGCGCGCAACTTGGCGCTCGAATTGGCCAAGAGCCATCGGGTGCTCTACGTCAATATTCCGTTGGACCGCATCACCCTGCTCAGGAACAAACCGGAAGACCGGGGCTTTATCGAAAGACGAAAGGCTGTATTGAATAGGCAAAGGCCCCCGTTGGAGCGCATTTCAGAAGGGCTGTGGACATTCGATCCTCCCGTAGTGATCGAATCGATCAACTGGATGCCCGAAGCCTTTTTTGGGGGGTTCAACCGGCGCAACAATGTCCGATTGGCCCGAGAATATCGTACGGTATTGCGCGAACTCGGGTTTCAGAACTGGATTCTCTTTAACGACAGCGAGATGTTTCGGGCCCAGTACATGATTGAATTGCTGGAACCCGGGGTATCGGTCTATTATTCCCGCGACAACCTGATCAGCACCGACTATTTTTCAAAACACGGTCCGCGCTGGGAGCCTCGAATCATGGCACAAAGCGATGTCTGTGTGGCCAATTCGCTTTACCTTACAGCATTGTGTGCCCAACACAACCCGAACAGCCACTACATCGGCCAGGGCTGCGAACTCGAGTTGTTTCAACCGCACCCGGATCGGACAAGGCCGTCCGATGTGCCGTCGGGCGAACGCCCCATCATCGGGTACGTCGGGGTGCTCTTTTCCATGCGCTTGGACGAACCCCTGCTTCTGAACCTGAGTCGTTCCCGACCCGACTGGGATTTTGTCTTGGTGGGACCGGAAGACGAGGTATTTCGCCGCAGCGCCCTGCATCAGCAGCCCAACGTCTTTTTTACCGGGGCCAAAAAGCCTGTCGAGCTGCCCAATTATATGCAGTTCTTCGACGTAGCCGTCAACCCTCAGGTCCTCAACGCCATGACCATCGGGAACTACCCGAGAAAAATCGACGAATACCTTTCGATGGGTCTGCCCGTGGTGGCCACCCGTACCGCGGCGATGGAGGCCTTTGCTGAATACTGTTCCCTAGCCGAAGGATTGGACTCGTGGATCGAATCCCTCGAGGCTAGCCTGAGTCCGAGTCTGAGGGAAAAAGCCGCGCAGCGGATGGCGTTTGCCCGCAGCCACAGTTGGGAAAATTCGGCCCTTAGTCTGATGAAGGCCATCGAAACCACCGAACGCACCCGTACCCGGCGTTAAAGCGGGTTCAATGCCCTACCTGAGGGGCGACCGGCAGTTCCGGAACCGCCCGGAGTTGATAGTCGATGCGACGATCGCGGGCATTGGCCTTGAACGAATGGATGAGCTCCAACACATCGTAATCGACCGAAACCGACCGATGGCCATCGATCTGTATCTGACTGCCCAAAGGCGCGGCGTAGAGGGTCTTGGTCAGCTCGGCCTTGTTGATAAAACTCACGTGGTGGTTGAGTTCGATGCGCAAAACAGCCCGCCCCTCGTCATCGATGGTCGAGTCGAGGACAAAGCCTTCTGCGTGGTGGGCTTTGAGGACAAAAAAAACGCCCACCGCCATGCCGATGGCAATCCCGATGAGCAAATCGGTCAAGACAATCGCCACAATGGTGGTGAGAAAAGGGATGAACTGATCCTTGCCCAACTTCCATTTGCGCAAAAAGATGGCCGGGGTGGTGAGCTTGTAGCCCACCCGAAGCAACAGCGCCGCAAGTACTGCATAGGGGATTCGATTGAGCAAGCCGGGCACGGCTACTACGGTAATAAGGAGTAGGAAACCGTGGACCATGGTCGATGTTTTGGTAAGGCCACCCGCAGTCACATTGGCCGAACTGCGCACAATCACCGAGGTAACCGGCAACCCCCCAATGAGCCCGTTCACGATGTTGCCGATACCCTGGGCCTTGAGCTCTTGGTTGGCAGGGCTTACCCTGCGGAGCGGATCCAATTTGTCTATGGCTTCCAAACTCAACAAGGTTTCAATGCTGGCCACAATGGCAAGCGTTACGGCCGTTTTCCACACCGGAGCACGAAACAAGCCAGACCATTCGGGCATGGTGAAAAAGCGCTCCCAACCCCCACCGCCATTTCCGGACAGCGGCAACTGCACCCGGTGTTCCTCGGTCAAATACCAGGCGGAGTGTTGTGCAAACCACCATTCGTTGACCACAATCCCCAGAACAACGACCACCAGGGCAGCGGGAACCAGCGAAAACAGCTTCCAGCGCTGCATAAAGGGTCGTTCCCATACCCATAGAAAAACAACGGACCCCAAACCCAATACCAAGGCTCCGGGATGGACATGGGTCAGAGCAAACTCGAGAAAACTAAAGGTGGTAAACCCGTTGTGCTGGTGGAATTCAAATTCTCCAAAGGCGTCGGAATCCACCCCGGCCAAATGGGGTATTTGCTTTAAAATCAAGATTAAACCAATGGCCGCGAGCATACCGCGTATCACAGAAACCGGAAAATAGGCACTCACAAAACCCGTCTTAAACCATCCCAACCCAAACTGGATGACCCCGGCCAACAACACCGCGCTTAAAAACAGCGGAAACGAACCCAGCTCTTCGATGGCGGTAAAGACAATGACGGTGAGTCCAGCCGCGGGACCAGAGACCGAAAGGGGCGAGCCGCTCAAGGCGCCAACCACCAAGCCACCCACAACCCCGCTGATGATTCCGGCCATGGACGGAGCCCCACTGGCCAATGCAATGCCGAGGCACAGCGGCAAGGCCACCAAATACACGACCAATCCTGCGGGCACATCCCTAGAGAGCTGTTCTGTCCACTTCATGTTCCAGGGTCTCAGGTCGTTTGGAACCCTAAAGTAGAACTTCCACTCTTCACGAGCGCAGTACCAATCGAAAGCCCTCGCTGTGGATGTTGAGAATCTCGAGTTGAGAATCGGCCTTCAGGTATTTGCGAAGCTTGGCTACATAGACATCCATACTGCGCCCTGTAAAGTAGTTGTCCTCTTTCCAGATCTTGCGCAGGGCATCGCTGCGGCGCACCAAATCGCCCATTTTCAAGAGGAGCAAACTGAGCAATTCTCCCTCTTTGGGCGAGAGTTGGCGCTCGCCCTCGGGTCCCTTCAAAATGCGCAATTTCGGATTGTAGTGGAACAGCCCAAAGACGAATTCTGCAGGAAGCTCTTCTACCCGGTTGGTTCTCTGCAACAGGGCCTTGATTTTGAGCAAAAGCACTTCTGAATCGAAGGGTTTTACGAGATAGTCGTCGGCACCAATCCGATAGCCCTCCAAAATATCTTCTTTCATGCCTTTGGCCGTTAAAAAAACCAACGGAAACTCAGGATCGCGCTCTTTAATCATCCGGGCTAAATTGAAGCCATCGATTTCGGGCATCATCACGTCGAGCAAGGCCAGGTCGAACGAACCGCGCTGCCAGACCATCCAACCCAATTGACCGTCTGTGGCCAACTCCACTTCCAAACCGTGAAGACTCAAATAGTCTGCTAGAATGGAGCCGAAATTGGGATCGTCTTCTACGATCAAAAGACGCCCTTGAATTCGTTTATCGGTCTCGATTTCTTTCTGCATAATAGAGGGGGAGTTGAAGGGTAAAGGTGCTGCCTTGGCCCAAGGCACTGATGACGGAAACCGTGCCCGAGTGCAAGTGGATCATCTCTTTGACAAAGGACAAACCCAGACCATGACCTTTTACGGTGTGGATGTTGCCCGATTGGCCTCGGTAAAATCGATCGAAGAGGTGGCTCATCACTTGGTGGTCCATGCCCTGACCATTGTCGCCTATGGCCAAACACATTCGATCGGTCTCGTTCCAACTGCGTAGTGTCAACACCAGCGGTCCTTGGGCGTATTTAAGGGCGTTGTCGACGAGGTTTTGCAAAACGGTACTCATTTGGGCTGCATCGGCTTCAACGAGGTCCGATTCGGCCTTCAAATCCCAGATCAACGCCGCTTTGGCTTCTTCCAATTTGAGTTCAAAACGCCCCAAGACTTCTCGGAGTATTTCGTGCAGGTGGACTGCGGCAAAGTCGAGTTGGAGTTGTCTGCGGTCGAGCATGGAAAGACGGAGCACATCTTCGACCTGCCGGTTCATTCGTTGGTTTTCTTGACGGATGATCTGGGTATAGCGCCGCATCCGCTCCGGGTCGGCCCAGGCACCGGGATTTTCAAAAGCATCCAACGCCAAATTGATGGTGGCAATCGGGGTTTTGAACTCGTGGGTCATGTTGTTGATGAAGTCCGTCTTCATCTCCGACAATTTCTTTTGATCGAGGGCTTCGCGCAGGGTATACGCAAATAAAAAAGCCACCCCTGAAGTGAAGATCAGTCCGAGGGCAACCAAGCCCCACAGGCCCGTAAAGTCAAAAAGGCCGGCCGAATCCCTGGCCTGAACACGGAGTTCGATGTTTCCCGGGCGCACATCGCTTTGAAACAGCTTGACCGATCGGACGCCCTCGACCTTGGCCACGGTCGAATCGCCGATCGCCGTGGGCAGCCCCCGATCGAATACCCCAAAGCGATATTCGACCCCTTTGCCGAGACCGGATAGTTCCTCGTCCAACAACAACCGCAGTCTAGATTCGTCAATGCGCTCTTTCAAAGGGGGATTGTGAAGACCACTGCGAACCAAACTCTGAAAAAGACTGTCGAGTTGATACACTTTCCGAATAATCCGAACCCCTTGTGGCCCCACGGTTGTTTTGAGTTCCACGCGTCCGCTGCGGCTGTAGTTGGAACTCTTGCTCGAGTAATGGCTTATTCGCCGGCTGCCACCGCTATGAATCGGGGCGTCATAGTGCTCCGCCACCCCCGATTCCGACAGGCCTTCGTCGTAGTAATACTCGGTACGAACCGAATCGGGTTCTCCGAACAACAGAGAGTCCGCCAAGGCGGCAATGACTTTGTCTGGATCGGAGCGGAGGTCAAACTCGCCCAACATCCGGCGCGTCTGGTCGTCTTGATCGATCCGTTTCGAAACACGGCTCAAGGCCTCGCCCACAGCGGTTTCAAATTGTTTCTCCCGCACCTTGAGTGCCCCTGTAATCCAATACCATTGAATGCCCGCCAGACCGAGTGTCGCCAGACTCATGCCCAATAACAACCAACCCGACGAAATGCGATTTCGTTTCATCTAAGAACACTCAAAGTAAATTCCGAAAGCGCATTGACACGGCACGATTTCGTGCGAAAATCCTCAGAGGGGGATGCGAATGATTGAACGAGCCCGTTCCGCAGACCAAGGCCATGTCGTTCATGCTTAAATTTACGATGTACCCACAGAAACGCGCCCTCATTTTCTCCGAATCTATGCGCCCATTCAATCTCCGCTTTCTATCCATCCTTGGGAAGGGTGGTTTCGCCCTGTTCTCGGGTTGCTCGCTGTTATCTCTTTCTCTTTCTCTTTCTCTTTCCCTTTCTCTTTCCGCTCAGCCCTTGGCCTTCAAGGGGCAACCCGGACCTGTGGTGCGCATCGGGGCCGACACCCTCGAGGTGGGTTTTGCCGGAGGGTTCAACAACCCTCAGTTTTCGACCATGGATCTCAATGCTGATGGGTTGGAAGATTTGGTGGTCTTTGACCGAAGCGAGCACCGGCTGCTGCCCTTTGTTCGACGTTCCGCCCAAAATCCACATTTTGATTATGCCGCTCAATACGTCGACAGTTTTCCGCGCGTCGAGCATTGGCTGATCCTGTACGACTACGATTGCGATGGCCACAAAGACATTTTTTGTTCGGTTTCCAATGGCGTCGGGGTCTATCGAAACAGCGGATCGGGAAATCAACTGCGCTTTGAATGGGCCCTGGGCAATTGGCAGTACTTGCCCACCGATTTTGGGGGCACTTCCGGGGTCACCAATCTCAAGGTTCCCGTGACCGACTTTCCGGCTATTGCCGATTTTGACGGAGACAATGCCGTCGATATTTTGACCTTTTCCCAGCTCGGAATCAACATCGAGCACCACCGCAACCTCCAACCTTGTGGTCTGGATTTTTACTTAAAGACCAACTGCTGGGGCGGAGTACTCGAAAACTTTTCGAACAATTCGGTCCAGATCGATGGGTGCATTGCGGGCAAAGCCCCTTGGGACGACCCTGTCCAGTCCGACGACCCCATTTCGGAAAAAGTGCAACACGCGGGCAGCACGCTCACCGCCCTCGATTTGAACGGAGACAACCAACTCGACCTGTTGCTCGGAGACGTTTCGTACACCAACGTCACCGCGCTGTACAACGACGGAACGATCGATACCGCCCATGTTTCGGTTCAAGACAGCACCTTTCCCAACTACGATGTTCCGGCCAACATTTTTGTTTTTCCGGCTGCCAGCCACATCGATTTTGACGGAGACGGAAAGCGCGATTTGTTGATAGGGCCCAACGTCGATGCTTCGGTCAACGATTCGAGTGCGTGGTATTACCGGAACCTGGGCACCGATACAGCACCGGTGTTTTCTTTTCAGTCCAAAAACGGGCTCCAATCGGAGATGATTGATATCGGCGAACGCGCGCGTCCCGTGCTCTTTGACTGGGATCGGGACGGTCTGCTGGATCTGTTTGTGAGTGGAACGGGTAGTTTAATCACCACCGGTGTATACCGGGAGGGTATTTGGTATTTCCGCAACACAGGCGATTCGACCGAGGCTGTTTTTCAGCTCCAAACCAAGGACTTTGGCGGTTTTTCCAGCCTGAATCTGGGAACGCGGCTGCATCCCGCTTTTGGGGAATTGAGCGGCGATGGTCTGCCCGATGTGGTCTTGGGCACGGGAGAAGGCCAGCTCTATGTGTTCGAACAATTGACCAACGGGGGGTTTGCGCTGATGCCCTCCAACATCAATGGGATGGACTTGGGGAACGAGGCGGCGCCCGCCTTGTTCGACCTGACGGGCGATGGCCTGCTCGATTTATTGGTGGGAGAAGACAACGGCAACGTCAACTACTTCGAGCAGTTCATCGGGGCCACATTTCCGGCCTTTGCACTCACCAACGAGCGCTTCGGTGCCATCGATATGAAGCGCACCCTGTCCAGCGGACGGAGTGTGCCCGCGCTTTATAACGGGGCCGATGGCGTGCGCTTGATGGTCGGCAGCTATGCCCTTGGCATCTCAGAATTCGACAGTTTGTCGAATGGTTTGGACATGCCTTCGACCCTAACCGGCGTCCTCGGAAATGGAACGCAAACCAGCACCGATTACACACTTACGCCATTCGGAGAATCTAAAAAAAGCGGTCGCAACCAGTTTCTCATCAAAGCTTCGGAGCTGAGTGCCTCAGGTCTGGTCATGGGGACGATCGAAAGCCTGGGCTTCGAAGTTTCGGGTTCCAACCACGCCCCCATCGATCAAGGGGTTTCGGTCCGTATGAAGCTCGTTGCGGATCGAGACTCGCTTACGGCCTTTGACAACACTGGATTTACGGAGGTCATTCAGGACGGATTTCAACCCCTTATTCTGACTTCGGGATGGAACGATCTGATGCTGCATCGGAATTTTACCTGGGATGGAGCCTCTGATGTACTCGTAGAAATCTGCTTTAGCCGCAATTCTACGTCCATCGACATTCCCGTCCGTTTGCACGATGCTGGTTTTAAGGCCAATGCCTACGGCGACATCAGCAATCATAACACCAATACGGCGAATGGGTGCACCCAGCCTTTTGCGGCTTCGTCTTCTCTTCGCCCGAATATGCGCTGGGTCGTGCGTCCTGAAGTGCGCACTTTGGCGCAACACGACTATACGGGACAATACCTCGCCCCGGCCCTGGGCGATTTGAATGCCGATGGCAAACCCGACCTCGTAGTGGGCAGTGCTGGTGGAGGGTTGCGCTATTTTGAAGGGACCGAATACGTCCCCGGTTTGTCGGCGCCCGAGTTTCGACGCCCCAGTCCGGGCTTGATCGTCCTGCCCAATCCCAACTCGGGACGCTTCCGCGTGGTTTCTGAGGGCCTTGTAGAAGGATCGATGTTGGGTCTATTTGATCTTCAAGGACGAGAACTCTCCCGATTTGAATACCATCCTGCCGAGGAAGTGTACGTGGACCTGGCTTCTGGCGTCTACCTGATTCGCACCCTTGAAGTCTATCCCCCCCGACACGCCCGCTGGATCCTCCGCTAAGGAGGGAGACGATGCACTGGCTCTGAAGCGGGTGCTGTTCTACGACGGGAACTGCGCTTTATGCCACGGAGCGGTGGGCTTTCTCCTGCCCCGTTTGCGCACCGCTTCCAGACTGACATTCGCGCCTCTACAGGGCACTGCGGCTGCACATTTGTTGGGCAGTTCCATCAGACCTTCTGACCCAGAAGCCGTCGTTCTCTTCGATCGGGGACAGATTTGGTCCGGGGCCGAGGCCATCCTTCACTGTGCCTCCGACCTGCGCGCTCCGTTTCGACCGTTGCTGCAGGCGGGCTACCTCATTTCACCCGGACTTCGGGCGCGGCTGTATCGCTGGATTGCCCACAACCGCATCGGTTGGTTCGGGCGCGCCTCCCACTGCCCCTTGCCCGACAAAAAGCGGCGTTGGAGGTTGCTTTCTTGAGTCAGGAAGCCCTCGTGGCAACGCTCATAGCGGCAAGAGGAATCAACGAGGTGGGCCTCCTCCCGGTCTGCCCCCTCGGCCCGAAGCATTCGACCCTCGTCCTATTTTCCACGTCAGCCCAAAGAGCACATAAGGTTCAAGCACCAGCTGGCTGCGGTCTTCGGTAAAGGTGGCGCTAAACGTTCTGCTGATGCTGGCGTTTTGACCCAGTAAGTCAAAGAAGCGCACCTTAGCCTCCAATTGTCTATTCTTAAGGAACTTATACCCAACACCCGCATTCCACAACACAAAGTGGTCGTCGAATCCCTCGTTGAGACCGAAGTAGCCTTGATACGTGAGATCCGTTTCGAGTACCAAACCAAAGGGCGTCTGATAGCGCACCTTGCCGTATTGCGTGAAGTTGGTGAAGGAATTGTCGGCCGCCGTGTTCAAACTGTTGGAAATGCTCGAATAGGCCAAGCGCGAATTGAAGTTAAAATCGATGAACTCGTTCAAATTGCTTGAAACGTTCAAACTGGCCTCCGGATTGATGTTCCGAGCCCGGTTGACTTCCAGATTGATCCGGCTCGGATTTTCGTTGACATTGACCCCGCCCCGAACATTCCATTTCAACTTCCCTTGGTTTGAAGCAAATCCCCAACTCGCATAAGCCCGCGCACTCCATGCACCTTGCATGTTTTCTGGCAAACTCAACTGCTGACCGGGATTCAACCCCTCCACAGGAAAAGTTTCGGACGCAATCAGGGTGCTGGTTCCGATGTAGTCCTCGGTCCAATTGAAATTCAACATGGCAAAAATCCCATTGCCCTCTCTGGGGTTGTTCAACACCATGCGCGTAAAAAGCGAATGCGAATACGCCTGACGGAGCAACGGATTGCCCGTGCTGAGCAAAACCGGATTGCTGTTGTCGATGGCATTCTGAAGCTGATCTATGGAAGGCAACTGAGTCGATGTCCGATAGCGCAGCCGCCAATTCAGGTTTTCCCGGGCCTGATATTCGACGTTGAACTCGGGCAAAAGGGCATCGAACCGGCGCTCGAGATCGAGGGCAAAGGGCAGGGTTTGCGCATTGTCGAGGGTCGACTGTTGGGCTCGCAGCCGGAATCCCACCTCCCAGACGGTGTCGGTATACGAATACCCCATTCCGGCGGCATGGGTCGTCAATGGGCTGGAGAACACGGTGCTCAGGGTCGAGTCGAGGGTCTCGGTTCCGTTTTCGTCGAGGTTAAAGGTCCTGCGGTCCTGTTGTTGTCGGTTTTGGCTGAATTCATAACTCAATTCCCCAATCCCCCCCAACAACGGCTCGGTATAGGTGGTGTTGAGGCTCCATCCCGGGTCTTCAAACGTCGAACGATACTGCTGATCGAGGGTATCAGCTTGACCGCCAAAGCGATTCTCTGAAAACAGCGATCCCGAGCCCGTACTACCTTGGGCATTGAGCGACAAAGCCGTGCTCAGGGTCCGCCCCGGGGTACGAAAGCGGTGACCGTACAGGGCCCGCCCCCCGAGCGACCAAGATGAAGTCGATGATGTCGATGTGCGCTGTACCGAGTTGAGCACCGAATCGCTGGCATTTCGCATATCCGACAAGGTCGTGTTCTGATTGCTCAATTCGGCAAAACTCAGGTTCGGATTGAACTCAAACGTATTCGCGCTGTCGGGATTCCATTCCACATCGAGGTTGAAACTGTGCTGACGGCGTTCGTCGAGCGCTTGGTTGGTCTCGCGGTAAACCTGACCAGAATCCTGGGGAAGGGTGTACAGCCGGAGGACGTCGCTCCCACTCCGGGTGCTCCGATCGGAAAACCGATAACCGCCCTGTACATCGAGCTTGTTGCTCCAGGAATTGCTGTAGTTTAAACCGATTTCGCCCAATTCGATTTGGCCGCTCGGAATCGGAGGGGCCACCGAGCCGCGAAAGCCCGGACCTCCCCCGGAAAAGGCATCGAATCCGAGGATATTGACATTGTTGGCATTGCCGGTCAAGGTCCATCGCTCGCTCCCGCGAAACCAGTTCAGGTTGCCGCCCACTTCGTAGTGATCGTCGCTGCCATAAAAGGCTTTGACTTCTCCGAAGTGACTGAATTTCTTGTCTTTCTTAGTAATGATGTCGATGGTCTTGGTCGTGTTTCCGTCTTTGAATCCGGTAAACCGACTCTGATCGCTTTGACGGTCGTATACCTTGACCTCGTCGACCATATCGGCCGGAAGTACATCGAGTGCGGCCTTGGAATTCTCTCCAAAAAAGGGCTTGCCATCGACCAATACCAGACCTACGCTTTCTCCCTGGGCTTCTACAGTGCCATTTTGCACATTGAGACCAGGCATTTTATTGAGCAACTCGGCGGCATTGGCGTCGGCATTCGTCGTAAAAGCATCGGCTTTGATGACGCTGGTGTCGCCCCGGAGTTCTTCGGCCCGCATCTGCCCGACAATCTGGGTTTCCGCCAACAACTCGTTCGAGGGTTTGAGTTGATAGCGCTTTTGTTTGACGACCCCGTTCTTGAGGGACAGATACTCCCGCTCGTCCTGGTAACCGATGAACTGAACGTTGACGATGACGTCACCGGCCTTGAGCTGATTCCATTGAGCCTGACCGTTGACGTCGGTTATGGCCGCCGCGATTCGCTTGCCCTCGGGCCCTGACTGATTGAGGACGACCGCAGCGCCAACCAAAGGCTGGTCTTTTTCGTCGACCACGGTAACTTTCAGCCCGGCCGTTTGAGCCACCGCTGTAGAGAGGGTGGCCAGTACAAGCCCAAAACTGGTGAGAAACAGGCGAACCTTTTGAGATAAGATCAAGAGAACGAGGGGGTTGAATCTAACTAAGCGAAGACCATTTTGTAGCGAACCCATGGAAGATGTATTGGTGCCACTGTGCTAAGACACCAAAACGATCCATGCGTTTAACCGTTGTCGACCTCTTAGGTTCCCTGTTTTCCTTTCAGGGCGGTGTAAAGTTCGGTCATTGGGAGCAGACCACCGAAAAAGTCAGTCGGAATCGGCTCGTTTTGATCCGGGTTTTTCTCTCTGAGCACTCTGCACAAAAAAGCCTACTCTGTTGTAGCTTTGCAGCCCTTTGCAATTTCGGGATGTAGCTCAGGTGGTAGAGTACACGTCTGGGGGGCGTGTGGTCGCTGGTTCGAGTCCAGTCATCCCGACCATTATTCAATCTACTTCCGCCAGGAGCGGAATCTCGGGATGTAGCGCAGCCCGGTAGCGCACTACGTTCGGGACGTAGGGGTCGCTGGTTCGAATCCAGTCATCCCGACCGAGGTCAAGGCCCATCCTGTGTACTGACATGGGCTGGGTCTTTTTTTGAGGGATATGGTTGGTTTACCTTGGATGGATTGACCTGGTATTTTAGGTCACCTGCGATACACTTTCTTCCGCTTCTGAAGACGAACTTTGGGGCGCTCTAAGGCGGTATTGGGAAGAGTACCGAGGCGTTTGGAGCTTAAACCCCTTTGATCTTTGTCTATTATGGAACGCTTGGAATGTGTGATTGTTGGAAGTGGACCCGCGGGCTATACGGCGGCGATTTATGCGGCCCGGGCCGATTTGAAACCGGTGATGTATACGGGTTTGGAGCCGGGCGGACAGCTGACTACCACCACAGAAGTAGACAACTTTCCAGGCTATCCGCAGGGCATTTCGGGTCCGATGATGATGGAGGACCTCAAGGCCCAGGCTGAGCGTTTTGGGACCGAGGTGCGCTTTGGCTTGGTCACCAAGGCGGTGTTGAGCAGCGAACCGGGGGGGTGGCATCGGCTTACGATCGATGAAAACACCGAAATCGAGGCGCGCACGTTGATTATTTCGACAGGGGCATCGGCCAAATACTTGGGGTTGGATGCGGAAAAACGCCTCGCTGGGCACGGGGTTTCGGCCTGTGCGGTTTGCGATGGCTTTTTTTACAAGGGGCACGAGGTGGTGATTGTGGGCGGGGGCGATACGGCGGCCGAGGAGGCGACTTATTTGGCCAAATTGTGTACCAAGGTGACGATGCTGGTGCGCCGCGATCAACTCAGGGCGTCGAAGGCGATGCAGAACCGGGTGTTCAATACGCCGAATTTGGTGGTGGAGTGGAATACCGAGACGGTGGACCTTGTGGGCGATCAGGTTTTGGAGGGGGTCAAGGTGCGCAATGTGCTGACCCAGGAAGAAAAGGTGATTCCGGCTCAGGGCTTTTTTCTGGCCATTGGGCACAAGCCGAATACGGATTTGTTCAAGGGGCAACTCGATATGGACGAGGTGGGCTATTTGATCACCAAACCAGGTACGACCCAAACGCGTCTACCGGGGGTGTTTGCTTCGGGCGATGCCCAGGACAAGGTCTATCGGCAGGCGATTACGGCTGCGGGCACGGGCTGTATGGCCGCCCTCGAAGCCGAGCGCTATTTGGCGGATTTGCACTGATTCTTGGGGTGCGATGCGCGTGTTTACCCTCCCCTGACCCGGGCGGGTTTGGGGCATCTGTATTTCGAGCGCATTCATCCGTTCGAGGATGGCAATGGTCGTTTGGGTCAGCGATTTCCGAAAAGGCGTTGGCTCAGGCCCTGATTTTAGTTTCGGGGCGGCCTGCGCTTTTGGCGTTGTCGCATGCTCTGGAACAGGGCAAGTAGCGGTATTACCAAGCGTTGCATCGGGCGAGTCTCGACATGGAGGTGACCGATTGGTTGGTCTATTTCGCTTCGATGGTTTTGGAGGCTCAAGATTGCGCGTTGCGCTTGATCGACTTTACGGTTCCTAAGACTCAGTTCTTTTGCCTTTTTACGGATAAACGTACTTCAATCGCAAGACGTCAAGGTGAGTTGTTCAAATTAGCGAAATTTACTTCTAAACCTATGAATATCACTTAATTGAGACCGTAAACATCCTTGCCCTCGCGAAGTCTTTTTATTCATGTGTTTCCAGAGTGCTGGAATGAACCCACATTCGTGGAGTCCCCAGAAATTTCCGCAGACTCCTCAACGACCCAATTCGCATGAACCTCATCAACCTCTTCACACTACTGAGATCGGTTAAAATTCGGTCGGCCCGCAAAGGAGAGATCCTCATCGCTCAAGGCGCCACAACCCAAGAAGTGTTTTTTATTCGAAAAGGAATCGTACGGAGTTTTTCGATCCATGACAAAGGGGAAGAAATCACCTTCCAACTGTACGCAGAAAACAGCGTATTCTCCAATGTGCACGGCGTTCTATTCGGCACAGCATCCCAATTCAACTATCAAACATTGGAAGACTCCAAATTCTACACCATTCCCTACACCACCATGATGGAAATAACCCAAAAGAACTCAGAGTTATTGGAATGGAACAGAACTTTCTTCGGCGTACGAATCATACAGCAGGCTTTTCAAAGGGTAGAGAGTTTTGTATTTCTATCTCCCGAACAGCGGTACATGAAATTCGCCAAAGATCATCCTGTCCTGGTAAATAGGGTACCCGATAAATACATAGCCCATGTCCTGGGTATAACACCCGTCTCTTTAAGCCGAATAAAAAGGAGAATCGCCCACAAGCGTCGATAGACAACGCAAATTATCTTTTGTTAACACCCTGCTTGTCAGACAAATCGTAGGTTCGCAGTCTAAACCCACAGCGGCCATGAAAATCCTGTTTAGCCTAGTATGTACGACCGTTTTGTTGTTCTGCGCCCCCATTGTGCACGCCCAAGAATCGCTCAAAGGGGTCTGGACCATGGAGCAAGAGAACACCAAGATTGAGATAAAGGAGAAAGACGGGCAGTACGAAGGGCGCATTGTGGCCTCCGACAACAAGAAAGCCCCCATCGGGAACTTGATCTTGAAAGAAGTAAAGCCCTCAGGAACCCAGTATACTGGGAAGCTGTACGCTCCAAAAAGAGGTCAATGGTTTGATGCCACGCTCCAACCCAAAGGGGACAAGATTCTCGTAACGGTAAAGGCCGGTCCCAAAAGCAAAACCGTCGAGTGGACTAAGGATTAACTCCGCTGGCTCCGTCACCCGATGCGCCCCCATCTGCTGAGTATCGGCATTCTCGTATTCAAGCTCGGCGCACAACAACTCAACGCACAAGACTTCGAAGTCGCCAAGATTCAATCTGCCTATTATCCCAGCCAAAGGGTAGAAGAGTCTGCCATCGACGGCACCATCGGATTTATTGAATGGGGCGCGCACATCGCGCTTCCTCAGGTTTTGCCCAAAAGCCGTGGCACCATACTCGTCCACAAGCTGAGCTATGCGCAGCTCAAGGTGATGACCCAAGCCCAAGTTCAACAAGTGGATGTTGAATCCGAACAATACTACCACACCGCATTGTACGATTTCGGGGTCGTTCAAAGATGGGATACGAACTGGACCAGCGTTGTGCACCTGGTCCCCACCTTGGCATCCGATTTTGCGGCGCCCCTAGGCGGGGACGATTTGCTGTTTCAAATGAGCGCCTTGGTGGTCCATACCCCGGGGAAAGTCAGCTATGGCGCGGGACTGGCCTATACCACCCGCCTGGGACGGCAACAGTTTATTCCCTTGGGCTATGTGCGGTATCAGAACCGCTTGATCGAACTCGACATTCTCTTGCCCAATTCGGTGTCCGTCATGCTCACCGCTCCAGAGAGCCGATTCTCCTATGGCTTGAAAGGAGGAGTCAACGGAGGGGTCTTCAACAATACGAGCGAAATACCAACCCTCAACACAGCCATTGACGAAGTGGGCTACAGCCGGGTGCTTTTGGGACCCGCCGTGGTCTATAAGCCAACCCCCTCCCTCCGCTTAACCGCTCGTCTGGGTGCCGTGGTGGGCCGAAGGTTGGAATTGATCGACACCAACGACGCCATTGTGGACAGAACCCCTATGGCATCGGCGTATATTGGGCTGGGGCTTGCGTACGTACTCCAGAGAAATCGTCTGGAGACCTCTTTAGAAAATTGAACATCAACCATGCACCCTTCACCCAAGTCGGTCATTCAACGATTGTTTCGCTTCGTTTTTGGGGTGGGATTCCTCATCGGTTGGACCCAGGGCACAGCGCAAACCCCATTGCGATTGGCCATCGTATCCGATGCCGCGCAACAAGAAAACCACCTTCTGGAAGAAGCGATCAAAACGGAGGTCCGCACCCTGCTGTCCAGCCGATATCGACTCGAGTTCACCGAGCGGTATACCCATGCTGACACCGCCATTATACGCAGCGCCATCGCTGAAGTATACGCGGACCAGAACGTCGATGTCCTCATCGGAGTCGGCGTATTGACGGGGGACATCATTGCCCGTCAAAGAAAGCATCCCAAACCCACCCTTTCTTCGATTCAATTGCTCGGCGTAGAGCGCAATACGACGGCCCCGGACCAAACGGGAAGCGGCATGTATAATTACACCTACATCCAATCGCCCTTCTATGTTCAAGCCGGTCTCAAGGCCCTGAGCGAAATCTGTCGTTGCTCGAAACTGGTGGTTCTCACCCCCCCCAACCTCGCTGCGCTGCATTTGGAAGACCAATTCCCCCCCGCCCCTTCTGGGACCGAGGTGCGCTGGATCGAACTGAAAGCAAGTTTGGCTCAAACCGCCCAGGAAATTCCCTCAGATGCAGAGGGGATCTATATTCTCTCTGCCTTAAACCCCTATTCCCCGGAAGAAATCCGAACGTTTTTCTCGACCCTGACCGACCGAAAGTTGCCCACATTTTCGCTGTTGGACGTTCCGATGCTGGGGTACGGAGCCTATGCCGCCTTTTCGATCGAGGAAAACCTGCGCAAAATACCCCGGCGCATCGCTTTAAACGTGGAGCGCATAGCCGGGGGGGAAAACGCGATGCACCTCCCGGTTCAAATTGAATCCTTTTCGAACCAACTCATCATCAATATGCAAACGGTCAACAAGACGGGGCTTTACCCCAACTGGACCGTTCTGGACAATGCCTTGTTGGTCAACATCAACCAACCGAATTCTTCGAATGTACTCAGTCTCAAATCGGCCATTGCGCTGGGGATTCAAAACAATTTGGGCTATAAGATTGAAGCAAAACAAACCGAAATCAGCGACAAAGAAGTCGACTTGGCGCGGAGCAATTATTTACCTCGGTTGGACGTGGAGTCGAACGGATTCTTCCTCGATCAAAACACGGTAAACAGCGCGTTTGGTACGGTTGGCACGTTCAACTGGACCGCTGGTGCCACGTTTTCTCAGTTGATTGTGTCCGAGCCCGCCATGGCCAACATCGCCATCCAGAAGTTGCTGTACGAAAGTCAGGCGCAAGCGCAGAAGCAATCCGAGCTCGATGTGATTCTGGAAGTGTCTCAACGCTATTTCAATTATTTGCAGGTCCTCGCGGTGGCCGATCTCCAAAACAACAATGTCAAAGCGGTCCATCACAACCTGCAGATCGCCAAAAACAAAGAATCGGTGGGCTACAATGGGGCCAGCGACGTGCACCGCTGGCAGACCGAGCTCGATTTGGCCAAGACCGAGTTGTATACGACCAATGCCCAATTGAAGGCCGTTCGATATCAGTTGAACGAAGCCCTCAACCGGCCGATTGACGAAGTGTTTGTGATCGACAGCACAGAGCGGTTTGATCGCTTTGTCGGGTCGCTGAATGAAGTCCTAACCGGAATGATTCAAAATCAGGGAAACTTTGAGGTGTTCTCGGATTTTATGGTGAGCGAATCCCGGCGCAACCTTCCGGAATTGCAGCAAATCCAATGGGCCATCTCGGCACAAGAGCGCTTGCTCCGTTCCAACAAACGTTCGTTTTATCTGCCTACGGTCGGATTCGGCGCCAACTACGACTATCCTGTGCTGACGGTGGACCCCAGCGAGCCCCCTCCCCTTCCGGGGATTGAGATTGGCAATTTGCCCAGTTGGAACGCGGGGTTCAATGTGAGCATTCCCATCTTGGCCGGGGGGTCGAGAATCGCCGAACAACAGCGAACAAAACTGGGATTGCAGCAACTGCAAGTGCAAGAAGCTGAACTCAACAACCTCTTGGAACTCCAGGTCCGTTCCAATTTGGAATTGGTCAACGCCTCGTACAACAACATACGGCTCACGAAGAGCGCCGCCGAAGCGGCCGAGAAAAACATTGCCATTGTACAAGACCTCTACGAAACGGGCCAGGTTGATGTCATCACCCTGGTCGATGCGCAAAATGCCTTGCTCGGCGCCCAGCTCAATGCGACCAATGCCTCTTTTGAGTTCATGATCGACTTCTTTGCCCTACAGCGCTCGATCGGTCAGTTTACCTACCTCGGCACCGAAACCCAAAGAGCCGAATTCCTTCAGCGCTTTATGGAATTCAAAACGAAATAAAGATGAAACTATACCTGCCATTTTTCTTGATGCTGTTCGGCGCTTGCGCGAAAAAAGCCGAGGAGGGTCCGGCGGTGGTTCGACCCGTAAAATCCGAAAAAGCCGTGCTGCTTTCGGGCTTGGAAACCTATGCGTTTTCCGGAATCACCAAGGCGCAAAACGAGACAAACCTCAGCTTTAAAGTGGCTGGCAATTTGGCTTCGGTCCACGTCCGGCTCGGAGAGCAGGTGGTCAAAGGGCAGCTGATCGCCACGATGGATCCCATCGATTACTCCATTCAAAGCAACCAGGCGTCTGCTCAAAAAGAGGGGGCCATCGCCAATGCCAAAGCGGCAGAGGCTCAATGGATCAACGCCAAGGCCACCTACAACCGGGTGGCGCGGCTCTACGAAAACAACAGCGTTTCCCTGAGCGAGTATCAGCAGGCCAAAGCCGGTGTAGACGCCGCTCAAGCCCAATACGAAGCGGCCAAGTCGCAAATCGATATGGCCGACCAACAGCTGAAAGCGGCGGGGAATCAATTGAGCTATACCCGTTTGACCTCCCCCATGGACGGGATCATTACCGCGGTCGAGGTCGAAGCCAACGAGGTGGTCAACGCGGGTATGCTGATCGCCAAAGTCAGTGCTTTGGGGCTCCCGGAAGTAGAAGTGGGCATTCCCGAGGTGGCCATCAACAAACTGAGCATCGGTCAACGGGCGCAGGTGAAGTTTTCGGCTTTGCCGGCCTCCGCCTTCGAGGCCGAAATTGTTGAAATTGCCTTTGCATCGGGCCGATCTACGACCTATTCGGTAACGCTCAAAATTCTCAACCCCAAGGCCGAAATCAGGCCTGGAATGGCCACCGAGGTGTATTTTAAGGTGCGTTCGGAATCGGGAGCTGCCCCCAAGGAGGTCGTGGTTCCCCTGAAAGCGGTGGCCAATGGGGTCGATGGGAGTTATGTCTTCAAACTCCTTCCCGAAGCGGAACCGGGGGTGTACGTGATTCAAAAAATCCCGGTGGAACTGGGCCCGCTTTCGCCGATTGGATATGTCGTGAAAGCCGGACTGAAGGAGGGCGAACTCGTGGCCGTGGCGGGGTTGAGATCGCTATATGAGGGACAGAAAGTGAGCCTATTAAAAGACGAGTCCCGATGAACATTACTGGGCTCTCGCTGAAGTACAACCGCATCACCCTCTTGGCCTTGGGGGTTGTTGTCATTATGGGGCTGTTGGAATATGGAAGGCTGTCTCGGGACAGTATGCCCCCTTTTACGGTTCGCGTGGCGACCATCATTACCCATTTTCCAGGGGCCGGTCCTGAGCGAATCGAATCGCTGATCAGCGAAAAAATCGAAAAAGTGCTTCAGGAAATGCCCGAGGTAAAGACCATTGCGAGTACGAGCCGAACCGGGGTTTCCATCGTCAAAATGACGGTTCGCGACGACATTCCTGCCAGCGAATTGCAGTCCGTCTGGGACCTGGCCCGAAGAAAAATTGAAAACATCAAAAACGAGCTTCCCGAAGGGATTTATGGCCCGAATCTCGACGACGAAAATATTGGTGTTGTGTACGGAATTTTTGTCGGACTGGAATCGGAGGGCTTCGAATACAACGAATTGAAACACTATGCCGACCCGCTTCGGGACGACTTGATTGCTTTGGAAGACGTGGCCAAGGTCGAAATTGGGGGGGTTGCGGAAGAACGCGTGTATGTGGAATACGACGATGCCCGTCTGGCCCGGGTGGGACTGACCGCGGGTCAATTGAAAAACATCATTTCGGAGAGCAACATCATCATCCCTTCGGGGCAGATCAATCTGGGCGAAGAACGGGTCATTTTGGAATCGTCTGGAAACTTTGAATCCATTGAGGCCATTCAGAATTTGGTCATCGACACGGGTCCTTCAGGGGAGTCGGTTTTGCTGGGCGATATAGCAGAAGTGAAACGTGGATACGTCAGCCCCAAAGAGACCATAGTTCGCGTCAATGGAAAGCAGGCATTGGCCCTGTTTATTACAGTCAAAGAAGGGGCCAATTTGATCCAAATGGGGCGCGATGTCGATCGGGTGCTCGAGGAATACAACGAAGCCAAACTGCCGCTCGGAATCCAGGCTATGCGGATTGCCTCTCAAGATTTGGAGGTCGAGAAAAAGATCAACGTCTTTGTCGAGAATCTGATTCAGAGCATTGTGATTGTTTTGGTGGTTATCCTGCTCGTTTTGGGTTGGAGGCCGAGCATCATTGTGGCGAGCATGGTGCCCGGCACCATGATCCTGACTTTCTTGTTGATGGGCATCTTCGGGGTGGGGTTGAACCAGGTGACGCTGGCTTCGTTGATTATGGCCCTGGGCATGTTGGTCGACAACGGCATTGTGATGGTGGAATCGCTGCTCGAAAAAATGCAAGTGGGGCAATCCAAATTTGAAGCCGCGGTCAACTCGGCCAAGGAGTTTATGACCCCTTTGTTGATTTCGACGTTGACGACCTGCACGGCGTTTTTGTCTTTTTACCTGGCCGATGGAGCCATGGGGGAAATGATGGGGAACATCTTTTTGGTCGTCAGCATGGCGCTGCTTTCTTCTTGGCTGATGGCGTTTACGATTATCCCGCTCTTTGGCATCTATTTGCTCAAAGTAGTGCACGGTGCCGAGGCGCACAAAACCGTCTTTGATCGCTTCAAAGGGCACTATACTCGCTTATTGGACAAGGCATTGGATAATCCGCGCCTTGTCCTGCTTTCCATTTCGGCGCTTTTGGTGCTTTCTCTTTGGGGCTTTCGGTTTATTCCGAGCATTTTTATGCCCCCCAGCGACCGAAACCTGGTGGTGGTGGACATCAATTATCCTTTGGGGACCAACATCGAGACGACCGATTCCAAGGTGGCCCTTCTCGAGGCGTTTATGCGCGATAGTCTGGGGGTTACGGAATCCCGGAAATCGGGCATTGTGAGTTGGTCTTCCTATATCGGCAAAGGTCCAGAGGCCTACGACCTCGGTTATTTTGCGGGCGAGCCCAATTCGTCTTATGCGCATATGCTGATCAATACGACTTCTGACGAGGCCAACGATGTGGTGATTGCCCAAATAAGGCGGTTTGCGGACCACCATATGCTCGATGGAGAGGTGAAAGTGGGTAGGTTGGTCGGGTCTGGAGGGGCCGAAGCTCCGATCGAAATCAGACTGTCGGGCGACCATCCCGATGCTTTGTATGCCGCGGCAGAGGCCATCAAAACCCGGTTATTTGAGACCCGGGGGGTGATCAACGTTACGGACGACTGGGGCTCGCGCATCAAGAAAATTTTCGTACGCATTGATCCCTATCGGCTTTCCCGATCGGGGTTGACGAATCAGGATGTGGCGGTTTCGCTGCTTACTTCTTTGGATGGTTTTGATGTTGGGGAGTTTCGGGACGAGGATCAGAGCATCTCGATTACGATGAAAAGACAGGGCAGCGAGAATCTGTCTTTTAGCGATATCCAAAACTTGAATGTGTATTCTCAATCGAGGGGCACGGGGGTTCCACTGTCTCAGGTGGCGGATATCGATATTCCCTGGCAATATTCAAAGATTCTGAGGCGCAATTTGGACCGCAGTATTACGATTCAAGCGGGTGTGGCCGATGGCTACCTTTCGAGCGAAATCATGAAAGAGACCATCCGTCCTATGATGACGGAGGTGTCTGCGGAATGGGAGGATGATATTGCCTACGAATTCGGGGGCGATGCGGAGGGCAGCAGCGATGCCATGGGGGCTGTTGCGCTCAATCTGCCTTTATCTTTCTTTATAATCATCCTATTGTTGGTGATTCAGTTCAATTCGATTCGCAAGGCATCGATTATTATGATGACCATTCCTTTGGCGATGATTGGGGTGGCCGGGGGCCTTTTGGGGGCGGGGTCGTTTTTTAGCTTTACGGCCTTTTTGGGGGTCATTTCGCTGGCGGGTATTGTCATCAACGATGCCATTGTGTTGGTCGATAAAATTGGGACCGAATTGGAGGCGGGGAACAGCATGCTCGACAGCATCCGCAAATCGGCCAACGACCGGTTTAGCCCGATTATGCTCACCACGCTGACCACTTCCTGTGGTATGATTCCGTTGTGGACGGGGGGCGGCTTGTTGTGGTCGCCCATGGCGATTGCGATCATTTTCGGATTGCTCTTTGCGACCATCATCTTGTTGATTTTCGTGCCTGTGGTGTACCAAATGCTCTACAAGGATACCGAGGGGAAGGTGGTTATTTAGACAGCTCCACAGCGATGCCAGAAGCTCATAGGGCTGATTGAAATCGATTATCTGGCCAACATAGCTCCCTGTAATACTCCTCAAAAATCCGACCGGGTGGTTAAGTGATCGAGAGGAACTAACTTAACCTGAAAGAACGATGAGAATGACCCGGAGGAAGTTTAAGGCCCAGGTGGCTATCGAGGCCTTGAAGGAGCGTGAGAGCATGGCAGAGT
>WGMI01000036.1 GCA_016125155.1 bacterium | reverse complement strand
CTGCCGAGTCGTAGACAGGGAATGAACAGCGCAGGCCTTCTTTGAATGCTCTTCGGCGTAGCCGGAAGACTTCTACCCGGAGGCCCGGGTTTACCTTGGAAGACTCTGGTTGAATTAGTCAATTGTAGGTTTTATTATAGGGCAAGGGGTAAAACACAATTGAATGAAAAAGCATCTCTCCCCAGAAATATCCTGTGACCCCAGGATCCACTGCGTTCCAAACCGAGTGTGCGCTCACTACAGAGAGCGCCCTTGAGTGCTCGGTATGCGCGGAGTTATTGAAAAAGAAATATAACATAACTCAAATTCACAGGAGGCCTTAGTCATCCATATGATATTTCAACCAGAAATTAGAGCTATCTCTGAAGTACAAAAACCACGAGACCTAAAGGCAAAATGAATTACACTCAATTACATCTCTTAGAAAGCACCTCTTTTGCTTTTTTGAAACCCAATCTGTCAGATTCTTTCCAATCGTTACAAGCCATATCAAACTGACCCTGTTTATACCGAGCTTGACCTCGATTGTAATAGGCGATTGAACTATTCTTGTCCAATTCAATTGCACGACTATAATCTTTGATTGCCGATTTTAAATCTTGAATGTGAAAATGACTTAGCCCTCGGCTATTGTACAAATCAGGAAGATCCGAACGCAATTCAATCGCTCTATTAAAATCTTTGATAGCTTCCTTGTATCGTCCTTCTACATCGAACACCATACCCCGATTAAAATAGCCAAAAACATTGTCTGGCTCAAGACGAACAAGTGTATTAAAATCATTAATCGCGCCACTAAAATCAGCAATCTCTGCTTTCAATATTCCACGATTAAGCAAAGCAATGGGGTTATTCTGGTCGAGTAGTAAAACCTGATCATATTCAAGAATTGCAGTTCTTAGATCATTGTTATTCTTCAAATCACTGCCGTTTAGAAGATGTGAATTTACATCCAGAGTATTCACTAAATTATTGAAAGAAGTCTCTGTTGAGGAATTTTTATTCTCAGATTTCTGCAATTCAGCAATGTTAAGTAGAGCCTGTTGTAATTGATCATTTATAGTCTTCAATTGCCCTTTTAATTCTTCATTCTCCTTCAATTCTATTAAAGTTTCCTTAAACTCATTTTGATCGATTGTTATTGAAGCTTTTAACCAGTACTCTTTTCCATTCCAAGACTCATCAAGAATAACGAACTTCGTTACGCCCGCACTAAAGGTTGAGATGCTCTCATTAAAATCTTGGGTATATTCACCACCAACCTCTTTTGTAATCAACTTAATGTCATTTTGAATGTATACGCCAATTTCATTTAATAATTCAGCCCTGAGTTGGACAGATGCTATCGTTCGGCATGATGCATGACTATCCATTTCACTGGCCTGATAGCGATATTCCTTTATGAAAACTCTCTCTTGTGCCGAGATTTCGGGTCCACGTAAGACCTGAAATATGACAAAAAACAATCTCTTAATGTCGCACATAGCCTTCCTGCCTTAATTGAACTCTTTTAAATATTCTGATTTAGCATCTTCGTCAAGTTCATCAAAAAGCTTCTTCATAATAACTATGTAAACAACTGTAGTGCTACCGAGGCCATTATCTACGAACATGATATTTGATTGTCCGAATTCCCATCCACGCTTACCCATGTAATTCATGGCATCAACAACCGTATTGAATACAACAGTCTTACCATTTTCGTCTTTCAATCGATGGTTCGAGAAAAAATTCATTTTCTGTCCAAAATCCAACTCTACAGTCACTTTATTAGAAAGAAACTTCTCCTTGGCAATAATTTGACAATAAACATACTTTGGCTGTTGGCTGAACACCTTATTGCTCAAGGATGATACAGCAATGAATACAAAGAAAGTAAACAATCGATTCATGATAGACGGTGTTTTGGTGTGTGTAAACATAACTCATGAGTGGTATAGATGCAAACTATGAGACAGAATCAATGACAAGTCAAAACAAGGAGAATAATAACGAAACCATCGGGCTATTTACTTCAGTAGACTACCTCATTTACTCCGATGGAGTTTAACTCTGAGATCTTCGGACCTGAGAGACCCCCTCCAACACCCAGGCCACCCCCACCAACAACCCGCATCCCAACACATTGTACCACAAATACTCCATCGCAATCCGCTCGTGCCCCGGCCATTCGTATACCTGGCTGAAGTGGACCAACAGAACCGCGGTTTCGGCAAACAGAGCGGCATAAAAAGCCGAACGAGCGCCCACTTGGGGGACAAAAAAGGCCAGGACGAAGATGCCCAAAATGGTGCCGTAGAACAAAGAACCCAGCACATTCACCATTTCGATCAGGTTGTCAAACAACTCAGCCGAAAACGCGAAAACCAGCGCCAATACACCCCAAAGCGCTGTGGCCCAGCGCGCATTGCGCACCTTTTGTTCCTCTGTTTGTCGGTCCGAACCCGGTCGAAGCCGATCCCTGAAATCGATGGTAGTGCACGAAGCCAAAGCGCTCAGTTCTCCTGAAGTAGACGACATGGCCGCGCTCAAAATGACCGCGAGCAACAACCCAATCAAACCATGAGGCAAATAGTTCAGGACATAATACAGAAAAACATAGTTCGTATCCTTCACCTTTTGCCCCGGATTCGTGGCTTCGATCATGGCGCGGACTTCTTCCCGGATCATGCCTTCGCGCTCGGCACAGAGCTGGAGCCCTTCTGAGGCCATCTTCCGCGCATAGGGATCGTCCCGTCTCAAGGCCGAGAGATAGTCTTCCCGCACCATTTGGGCGATGTTGAAATTCTTGTCGAATTCCGCCTCAGCCAAGGCCAAAGGCTCGGCCATTTGGGTTTGTTTGAGCCGATCCAATGCCTGAACATTGAAGTGCACGGGCGGCCGTTCGGACAAGAACCACAAGTACACCAAGACCCCGATAAACAAAATGCCCAGTTGCATCGGAATTTTAATCAACGCATTGAACATCAATCCCATGCGGCTTTGCTTGAGATTGGCTCCGCCCAAATAGCGCTGCACCTGGCTTTGATCGGTTCCGAAATACGAAAGCGAGAGAAACAGCCCCCCCAGCAAACCCGACCACAGGGTATAGCGTTCGTTCAAATCCCAGCGCGCATCGATGGCCATAAGCCTGCCCGAGCGCCCAGCGAGCGAGAGCATTTCGTGAAAGCTGTATTCCTTGCTCAGCGCCCGATACAAAAAGACTGAGGCCAGAACCATTCCGAGCAAAATGACGGCCATTTGCCCTTTTTGCGTCATACTGACGGCCTTAGCGCCTCCTCCGACCGTGTAGAGAATCACAAACCCCCCGGTACCCAATATAACCCAGTCCAAATCCCAGCCAAACACGGTGCTCAAAACGATGGCTGGAGCATAAATCGTGAGACCCGCGGCCAACCCTCGCTGGATGAGAAACAAACCCGAGGTCAGCAGGCGCATCCGCAAGTCGAAGCGCCTCTCGAGGTATTCGTAGGCGGTAAATACCCCGGATCGGTAGTACAACGGAAGAAAAAAGGCGGAGATCAAAACGAGGGCAACGGGCAGACCGAGGTAAAACTGAACAAACCTCAACCCACTTTCGTAGCCCAAACCCGGAGCGCTGAGAAAGGTAATGGCGCTGGCCTGGGTGGCCAGCACGCTCAGGCCCACCGTAAACCAACCCAATTGTTGACCGCTCTTCCAATAGCCTTCGGCGCCCTGGGTGGTTCGAATTTGGTAGAGCCCGATAAGCAACACCCCGACCAGCGTCAGGGCCAAAACGGCATAGTCGAACGCGTTCACAGCCCTCCGTAGATCAAACCCAACAAATAGAGCAACACCATTTCGACAAACAAGACAAACAAAACCAGCGAATAGAGCTCGCTCCAGTTGTTGAAGCGGAAACGGTTAAAGTTCACCACAAAGCAAATTGGCCATCAACCGACAGGCGCCCGGAACCCCAGACGGGAGTTGACGAAAAAACGAAATTCCCGTGTAGACGTAGATTCCCTTTCCGTAGGGCCGAACAATCAATCCGCCGAGGCGGGCGGGCTCGTTCGGATCGCTCCAACTCAGCAAAGGCTGGCTTTGGGCATCCCAATCGGAGGCGAAATACAAACCCCGCTCCTGCGCCCAACCTTCGAAATCGGCAGGACCGATGCGGTTGGGCTCGAGCAATAAGGGATGTTCTGGGTCGACAAAGCGCACGGGAGCCGTCTCGACGCTAACGCGCTCTCGACCGATGGCGATGCTCGCTTCCGGACCGAGTTTGGGCAACTTGAGGTCGCTGCCGTTGGTGTTGTATTGCACCACATAGGTCCCCCCCTGTCGCACATATTCGAGCAAACGCGGTTCTGCCTGAACCAACACTTCCCGGGTATTGTAGGCGCGAATGCCCGCCACAATGGCCGTGTAGCGATTCAAGTTGCCCTCGAGCAGGGTCGTTTCGTCGAGGACTTCTACCCGAAAACCGAGTTCAGACAGTACAGAAGCTACCTCGTCTCCAGCGCCTTCGATATAGCCGATGGTTCCGGTGCATACCTCGAGCGCAAATGCCCGAACGGGCAATTGAGTCGGGACGAACAAGGTTCGATGGGGTATGTGCGCATAGTCGATTTCAGAAAACCCTCGAACAGGGCTTCCAGAAGGATCCCAGTACGGCCGCAGGACCCCTTGAGAGAGCCCATTGCGCGCTTGGACTGGGGGGATCAGCGAAAGCGTATACTGCTGAATTTCTCCTGCGTAGCCAGCGTCAATGGGGATAAACTTCGGTTGAACCGTCCAGCCCTCCGGTACCTCAAACCCCAGATTTCCATGAAACTGACCGCTGTGACACTGCACAGAGATTACAGTATTTACGGGGGTTCCAGAGGAATAGACCCATTGCCGATCAAAGGCTATTGTAGCTGGAGGAACCACGGACAGCGGTTGCTTTAATTCCCCTTGCACCCGGTCGGTCCACCGATACTCGGCGGCTGCCCGTACCGAAAAGACTTCGACGCCCCACCGGAGGTGAAATACAGCCTCGACCGAAGCCGAGTCCACCGGAATTGCGCGCAGGGCCTGTGATCTGTGGTACAGCCGCCCGTCGTTGTCTTCGAGCCAACTCGGACTGCTGAGCGGTGCCCGCGCTTCTCGACGTGCCGTATCCGACCACAAAACATTGTATTTCAACGACTTGTTATATAAGTCCCGCTTTCCCAGCACTTCGACCGAAACGAGCTGTACATCGGTCTGGGCCCTGATCATGAGTTCTGGATAAAGGCTGATCTCTTCATTTTGAACCACCTCCTTTACCTCAGAGCGCAATCCGGCGTAGACCCCACACAGCCCAGCGGCCAACAGGTCGATGCGGTGTGCAGATTCCTGAGGAATTTGAGAACGGAGCGCAAACAACCCTTGAAGCGCAGCTTCGGTCTGCCCCGTGCGAATAAAGTTTTCGAGTCCAGATAAACCCGGATGCCCCAGAAGACGGGGATCTTGACCCTCCGCAATGGCATGGATTCCGGGTTGGCCTTTGCGGAAAATCAGGTACTCTTTCATTTCCCCCCTTGCCATGGGAATCCCGAATCCCTGGCTCTTGTGCATGCTCCGGCTCAGCGAAGCCAGTTCGTTGCAGCTGGTCCCCGAAACAATGTCGTAGTCCCCTACTTCGACTTCGACCACTTGCACGGGATTGGCCTTGCTTTGATCGGCTAAGGTTTTGTCCCACCAAGGGCTGTTGTTCCAATAGACGGCCTTGGATTGATGGGGCTTGACCCAGCGCAGTTGCCCGGGATAGGCCGAGGGATCGCCTGCCAAATCGAAGGCCTCTTCGGCCAAGAGTGCGCTGGCCGTATGATGTCCATGCCCACCCCGACCGTCGGTTGGGAAACGCGTCACGATGTAGTCTGGCCGAAAGTGGCGGATGACCCACACTACATCGCTGAGCACCGAGTCTTTGCCCCAGTGTTCCAGACTCTCTTCGGGGTTCTTGGAATATCCAAAGTCGACGGCTCGGGTAAAGTACTGTAGCCCTCCATCGATGGATCGAGCGGCCATGAGTTCGTCGGTGCGGATGACCCCCAGTTCGGGCCCGAGTTGCGGACCGATGAGGTTCTGTCCCCCATCGCCCCGGGTCAGCGATAAATAAGCCGTTTCGACCGATCGGCCCTGGCTGAGCCAAGCGATGAGCCGGGTGTTTTCGTCGTCGGGATGAGCCGCCACATACAAGACGCGCAAGGGCGGCTGGAGTTTTCGAACCGCGGCAATCTGGGCCTCGAGTCCCAACGGGATGGATTCGGTCTGTCCCTGAAGATTGTGCGTCCACCCGAGGGCGAAACAAAGCACGCTGTACAAAAGGAGGTTGGTGCGCATTCGAGGTTAAAATTAGGGCGCCTGCGCGGGCTGTATCGCATAAGGCCCTCCAAACTGCGAACTTTGGACGATGCGATCAGGAGAGCGGATTCTCTTTATGCACATTCCCAAAACCGCGGGAACCAGTCTGGGGTTGGTGTTAGAGCGCCAGTATCGGGATCGTCTATTGCGGGTGTACGACCCAGAAATCGTGCGCAAGGGAATGGATCCGGGCGCGGCTCGGGCCTGTCTGGGACACTTTCGATGGGGGTTTCATCGCTTGATTGGCTGGGGCGACGACAGCCCCTATGTCGCCTTTGTCCGAGAGCCTTCTGAACACGCCTGGAGCCATTTTCACTACCTCAAAAAGCGCCGACAGCTGGCGAGGGAAACTTCGTTTGTCGACTTTCTCGATCAACCCTACGGCTACAACCTCCAACTGCGGTTTGTTTCGGGCGTCGAAGACATTCGTGGCCGAGAAGCTTCGGTACTTCAAGCGTTCCTCGACCAGCGATTGGAACGCTTTGGACTCCTGGCCCCTACCGAACGGTTCGACGAGGCCTTGATTTGGTTGCACAATACCCTGCGTTGGAGGCGGAGCCCTGTCTACCACCGTTTGAATGCCCAAATCGGCAAGCCCGCGATGAGCCCTGAAGAGCGCGAACAATGCCGAAGGGTTTTACAATGGGACTACGCGCTGTACGAAGCCGCTCAAATTCAGTTTGAAACAGATTGGAAGTCCCTGTCCCTCGGTGGGCTCAGACTGTGGCTTTTCCGTCGGGCCTGTGCGCTCTATCACCGGTTCGACCCTACCTACGTTCGACTCAAGCGCCTTTGGGCCTCAAACCGCTCGTAAAGCGCGGTGACCATCAACATCAAAGACATTCCGTAGAAAGCGTCTTCAAAGGGAATGGTTCCAATGCGGCGGTTCAAATGGTGATCCGAATTGTACCATACCACGGGTTCTTCGAGACCAGTCCCCGTCAAAACCCCGTTGATGAGCAAGAAGGGAATCAACACCCACGCATACCCCCGTACAAAGCGCGCCATCCAAGGCGGCTTGACCCGATAGTGCATCCAACCCATCAACAATCCGAGGAGCAGCATGGCACAGAACGTATACCAACGCCCCCAGTTGAGCGCGGCCACCCCGAGCGGGAACCAAACGAGAAAAGGCACCATTTTGTCGCGCACCCAGGCCGGGGGCTCGGAAGGGATGAACAAATCCACTACTTTCTGAACGAATACACAGGCGAAGGGAACGAGAATGAAAAAAGAGACTTCCTCGACAGGAAGATTCCCGAGGTGGATTCCGAGCAGATAACGCGGGTTGAAGCCCCAGACGCCGAGATGGGTAAAAACCATATCCCATCCAACAAAAAAGAGCGAAACGGGAACGATGGCCTTGAACAGCGAACCAAAGCTTTTGTAATAGGCGATGCGGGATTCAAAACTCCGGCTCAGTGGGCCCAAGAGGGTGAACAGCATCAAACCGGCATAAACCCACTGCTCGTTCATGAAACCGCCTTGGGTTGCCGACTTGCCGACCGCGATTGCGCCTGTAGTTCGGCCTCCTGTTCAGCTTTCCAATACCGGGGATGGATCAGCAGCATCCCGAAGCTCTCTCCGTCTTCTTTCCCGAGGTGTTTGTGGTGCATTTTGTGCGCCCGCAGCACGGCCCGGAAGTAAAAGTTATCGGTCTTTTTCCACCAAGAAAAACGGCGATGGATGTACACTTCGTGGACCGCAAAATAGGCCAATCCGTAGGCGGCAATGCCGAACCCTACGGCCACGGCCCAATCGTGCTGATAGATCATCCCGAGCATAATGCCCAGCCAACTCGGTATGGCGAAAATCAAAAAGAACAAATCGTTCTTTTCAAAAAAACCAGGGGTCTTGACGTGGTGGTCTCGGTGCACCGACCACAGAAAGCCATGCATCACATATTTGTGCGCAGCCCAAGCCACGAATTCCATGGCCACAAACGTGAGTAGAAACAAACCGATCCAGAGAACCACACTCATAAAAACCAATTCAGAAGTACAAAGAAAATTACTTGAATGGGAAACGTCCAGAGCGCCACTTGGTTCGCGCGGAGGGGCAGCACGGATTGCAAAAACACTTGAAGAATCCAGCCCCCGGCAAACCACCCCAGGAAATTCTGTATTGGGGCCGTGCCGTGGGCCCAATACCAATAATCGAGTTTGGGCGCCACGGGTTCGATCAGTGCGTCGAGACCGACCATGCCCAACGCAGCCAGCGCCGAAAACACAACGGGGTGTCTGAGCACACGCCACCATCGGCCGGGATACTTTGGAATCCATTGCCGCACCGAGACCGATACGACAAACCAATTGAGCCCAATGATGATGGGAACCCCCATCAACTTGGGACCCAGCGCATTTCCGTAGCGGTAGTCGCCAAAGGGCCAACCCGTGTGCACCCCGATCCACTCGAGGGCGTACCCATAGGCCAAACAAAGCCCCACAGCCCGGCCAAAAGCGCCCAGCGGTCGGGGCTCGCCCAAGGCCATTAAACCGACAACGACCGCCAGATGCACGGGCGTTGCGCCCACCACCCAACTGCGATAGGGTTCCGGAGCCCAAAGTGCCGATGCGGCTCCGATGCTGTGCAGTGCCACCAGCCAGATCATGGGGCTGCGCACAAGCGCTCCCAGCTTATCGGCCTGCATCGTCGATAATCCATTGACTGGCGATGCGCGCCGATTGCAAACAGAGCGGAATGCCCCCTCCAGGATGGACGCTGCCTCCACAGAAGTACAACCCTTTGATGTGCTCGCTGCGGTTGGGGTGACGCAGAAAGGCCGACCACAGGCTGTTGCTCGAGGTACCGTACAACGCCCCGCGATGGGAGCGTGTCCATTGCTCGATTTGGTTGGGGTGCAGGGTCTCTTCGCAGACAATATGTCCACTGATATCGGTGCTCAAAACCGCATTCAACCGATCGAGCACTTGGGCGCGCAATCGGGGAAGGGCTTCGGCCCAATCTTGTCCGTAGGCCGCCGGGCTATTGACCATCACAAACCAGTTTTCCTGCCCTGGAGGAGCGTCGTTTGTTTCGAATTTGGAGGTTATGTTGACGTAAATCGTCGGATCGCCGGACAGGGTTTTGTGCCGGAAAATGTGGTCAAATTCGGCCCGATAGTCGCGGGCAAAGAAAATGTTGTGCAAACCGAGTTCGGGAAAGCGCCGATCGATGCCCCAATAAAACAATACAGCCGAAGAACTGCGTTCCGCGCGGCGGATTTGAGCGGGGGCTTCGAGATCGGGAAGCAAATGGGCGTAGGTGCTAAACACATCGGCATTGCTCAAAATCCGGTCAAAAGGACGTACCGATCCATCCGAAAGCTCCAGCCCAAAGGCGGTGTTTTGTCGGAGCGCGATCCGGGACACGGGGGTCGAAAAGTGAAACTGCACCCCGAGTTCCTCGGCCAGCCGATGCAAGGCCAGCGGGACTGCCCGGAGCCCCCCTTTGGGCAAATAGGTTCCCAACCCATGTTCGAGGTGCGGAATGAGCTGCATGATCGACGGTGTCTGATAGGGATCGGAGCCGTTGTAGGTCGCGAACCGGTCAAAGAGTTGAACCGTCTTGGGGTTGAGAAAAAGCCCCGCATTGTGGGCGTGCAAACTGCGGTTCCACCCCAGCGACCCAAGAGCGCCCAGGGCCGACCATACGCCCGACTGCACGTACGTTGTCCACCGGTGGAGCGAACGCTCGAGAAAAAGCGGCTTGGTCTGCCCGTACAATCGAGCACTTTGCGCCAAATAGCGCGACACAGCCCCCTTTTTCTCGCCCAAAATATGGCTGACCTCGGCATCAAACCGGCCGATATCGGCATGGGCCGTGAGCCGGGTGCCGTCGTCCCAAAAGTAGCGGCAGGCCTCGTCGATGCGCTGGTATTCGAAGTAGTCGGCCAACGGTCTATCCGCCAGTTGAAAGAGCTCTTCGACCAGATCGGGCAGGGTAAACAAAGAAGGGCCTTTGTCGAATCGAAATCCACGGAGTTCAAATTGATCCAACTTTCCTCCAGGTCCGGGAAGGGCTTCGAAAACGGTGACTTCAAACCCCGAAAGCGCGAGTCGAATCGAAGCCGCCAGTCCACCGATTCCCGCCCCGACAATGCCAACTGTGTGCATGGTGCAAAGAACGCACAGGGGGTCGATAAGGTTTGAGGGGATTCTGAGAATGGGACGGCGCTCCTAACCCCTTCGCATCGTGCCGAAATCAACGGAATATCTCGATTGGATTGCGTTGGTATATATCCGCCTCCTCATGCCCCGCTCCCATGATCCGATACTCGAAATTCGTAGGTGGTGTAATCCTGAAATTCAAGTCTATAATTTTGATGAAGCACGGGTGTTATGGTCACTTCTTCGGTAGGAATATCAATCCACCATCCGAAATCTGGATATGAGAAGACACTCATTTTGAACAAAATAGACGTACAAACAGTCCATTGTGGTCCGCCCTGCTTTCCTCCTTGATCTACGCATAAACGAGACCAAACCGTTGCCCGAAAAGGTTGTTTCTGGCGTTCCAGTCTTTCTCTGACCTGAGGTTTTGTCCCGATGTTCGAGGTTCAAAGAATTGATTTGGAATCGGTTTTGCAGTCCTACGTATCCTTGTTCACGTCGCCGAACTGACCTCGAACCATTCCTTGATTGTCCAGGTTCGAACCGATCGTCGAACCCTTCGCTAGACGCCGGAGTTAACCTAATTCGGTATATCCCCCCTTTCCCTCGATTGATGCCCAACAAAAGCCCAAGAGACTTTCCACCGAAATTGCTGTGGGGATTGCTCGCCTTGCCTGCGTTGATGCTGCTCGTGGCCTTGTTCTTTCCGCCTACTTCCGAAGAATCCATCCGGAGAACCGAGCCGTGCTTTCGAAGTTTGGAATCCAATCGGTTGCGTTTTACGAACCTCCGTAGCGTGCACTATGCTCAAGAATCGCTCGATCACGGTTATACCCTACTGAGGCATAAAGCCTTTCAGAACCTCACTGCCCCCTACTTCCGGCCCGTGCTGGTCTATGCTCTCCAGCAGAGCGAGGCCTATATTCGATTTGAGTCCGATGCGCCGAACACCGTGCTGATTTATGGGACGGACTCTGTTCGGGCCGATACGGGAAATGCCGAACAACACTGGCGGATGGCCTATGCTCTGGCTCGTCGGTTTAGGGCCAAGGGCGAACCGCCCAAGATTTGGTCGGCCGAAAGGCGCGAACTTCGGTCGCTTTCTGTCGCAGAGCGCAAAGCCTTTGAACGCAGTTTAAACGATTATTTCGACTGGATACCCCCCGACGCATGCCTCCCCCAAAAAAACGTTCCACGGACGATCCCTTGAGCCCCTCATGGATTCGCGAAATCGAGGCTTTTCGAACCTATTTGATGCTCGAACGCAATTTGAGTGCCCACACCCTCGAAGCCTATGGGCGCGATTTAAAAGGATTGGCTGTATTCGCCACCGAGCGCCACAGGGCCCCTGAGGAATGTACCCGGACCGATGTGGAGGCGTATGCCCAAAGTTTGGTCGAAGGTGGGCTCCACCCCCGCTCGATGGCTCGACAACTCAGTGCATGGCGCAGTTTTTATGCGTTCTTGGCACTCAATGACAAGGTCGGCTCCAATCCGGCTGCGGATATACCCGCACCAACCCTGGGCCGCAAACTGCCTGTGGTGCTCGATTTGTCTGAAATCGATGCCATGATCGACTGCATCGAACTGGGAACACCGGGGGGGCATCGAGATAAAGCCATTGTCGAAACTCTGTATGGTTGCGGTTTGAGGGTGAGCGAATTACTCGATATTAAACTCCAGGACATCTTCGAGCGCGAAGGGGTTTTGCGCATCATTGGCAAAGGGGACAAACAACGGCTCGTTCCCTTGAGCTCTACCACGCTGGAGTGCATCGCCCTGTACCGCGATGAAGTGCGGGCGTTGGGCAAGGTCGATCCCGGCTACCGCAATCATTTGTTTTTGAATTTGCGGGGTCAGCGGTTAAGCCGGGTTTATGTATTCCAAATGCTGCGCGACCTGGCAGCCAAGGCCGGGATCCACAAAACCCTAGGACCGCACACGTTTCGGCATTCTTATGCGTCGCATTTGGTCAACAACGGAGCCGATTTGCGGGCCGTACAGGAACTCTTGGGACACAGCAGCATCACGACCACGGAACTCTACGCCCACCTCGACAGCGACCGCATTAGACAGGCGCTGCGGGACTTTCATCCCCGAGCCCGAAAAAATTAAGCCTGCCCCTCTTGCTCCATCCGCCTTTGATTCCAAAAGGCCGGAATGAGGAGCATCATGAGCACGGGGTTGAAAACAATGCGGTGCAAATGGCTGAGCATAGAGCTCATACCGGGGGGACGCTGCAGATAAACAAAGAAATACACGGGCAACAACACGAACATGCCGAACCCAAAGACACCGATGGCAAAACGGGTAAAGCGTTTTTCCGCGAACAATCCGTGGACCAAGGCGAGCGCAAAACCATCGTTGAGCATATAGCGAAAACACTTGTTGACCACAAACTCGATGGGGGGTCCCGTGTAGTAGTCGGTTCCGTGGTAGGGCATCTTCCACGATCCCGTACCCAAGACAGCGTTGTAGAGGTTGAGGTGCTCTTGGAAGAGATAGGTCAAAAGCAGGCCCAACGTTCCAAACAAGAGCCAAAACCAACGGTCTTTCGACAACTTAAGCCTTTGCACTGTTCTTTCGGTTGAGGATGCCTTGAACCCATACAAACCACAGGGCAAAAACGGCGGCATAAATGACTGCTGTAAAACCGTATTTGTGGAAAAAATGGAAGTGCTTGCCCCCGAAATCGACGTTCAGAATGGCGAGAAATAAGATGCGCCCCAGATTGGCGAGGTGAATAAAGACCAAACCCGCCGGAACGAACCATGCGGCTTGTTGGGCATTTCCCCCAAAAGACAAGACAAAGGCCACGAACAAGATCATGATGCTCAACCCATTGCACCCTTCTTCCACCCCGACCCCGATCAGCCCATTGAGGTGAATGCTGTCGTAGGTCTGTTCTTCGGCCGCGGGATAGATCAAATGGTCGTCCAATTTGACATCGGTTTCGTAGCCGAGCCAAGAGGCCAGACGGGTGACTTCGTACACCACTTCTCGCGTAAAAGGATCGGTGCGCGGAGGGTCGAGGGTATCATAGTGGGCGATGTAGCGACCGTACATCCAGCTGAGCGCGAGATAGACCGCAAAAAACCGCATTAAAAAAAAGACCGTCGTCGAGAGGTTGCTCTTCATCTTCAAAAGTCAAAATACCGATTGAACAGGACCGTCCTCAATCCGACGCCCAGCGCCCATTGACTTTGGTCTTCATAGAGTCCGTCCACCGGTTGATCAAAGCGCATACTGCGGTAGTTGGCCCAAACTTCCAACCGAAGCCGCATGGGCGGATTGACCGTCCAATAGGCCCGGGCATCGACAAAGTGCATGGTTGAAGGATTGTCTTGGGCAATAAAATGGCCGTCGTCGTAGGGGCGCTCTGTATAGGACGTATACACATCCCGACCGTAATACACCCCGGCGCTGTCGTTCCCCTGCCGCCCGTAGTGATAGCGCACCGAAGCTCCGTAGCGAACCCGGTCATAGGCCATTTCCACGATGCCTTCCCGGAAATTGCCGCCCCAGTGGTGGGCCAAAGGCTGTCCATAGTGGGCATGGTTGGACAGCACTTCTTTGTGCGAATAAGTATAGGGCCGTGCCGCGTTGTATTCGAGGCGCACAAAGCCTCCTTTCCATCCCAGGGGCTCGTACCATTTGCTCCCGATTTGATAGCCGAATTTGTTCTTCCAAGAGCCCGAAGCCGCCGCGATGTCTTTGGTGCTCAATTCGTCGAATAAAAACTGCCCGTAGGCCATCCAACCCGATTGGATTTTGTACGAAGCCGAGAAGCCGACGAGCGAATTCCCCCCCCGAGACCCCCGCGCAAATTCGATGGCGTTGTAAAAGATGATTGGGTTGATAAAATCGACATCGAACCCTCTTTGCAAGACGGAGTCCCCCCAAATAACGGCTTCAAACAAACCGAGGTTCCAGCGGTCGCCCAAATCGAGGCTCAAATAGTGCATGGCGGTGTACTTGCGCTTGTACACTCCATCGACCGCTACTTCCGGACGCAGATCGCTCATCCAATTGTAGAGGTTGATGTATTTGATTTTCCACACCGTAGTCTCGATGCGCAAATGCGGATAGTTGAACGACGCATCAGACAGGAACATCGAGCGATATCCTTCTCCAAAAAAGTTGCGGCCGTGTCCAAAAGAGATGTTGAAATAACGGCTGGGCGTATAGCTCAGCATTCCCGTTGCGATGTTGAAATCGGCCCCGGTTTCACCAAAAGGACGGGCAATGCCATTGCCGGGTACAATGCCGTTGCTGTCTATGCTCTGGCGCACCCATTCGGGAAACACCGCCTGGCTCTCGAGCCAGCTCGTCTGAAACCTCACCTGACGCCCAATGCGTCCTTCTGCCAACACACCTCGGGTATTGACCCACAGATTGGCGTTGGATTCCCGGCCCACGGTCAGGTCGACCACCGGATCCAAACTGAGGTCAAAATCAGGAGTGCGCACCTGAACAAGCCGCTCGTTCAGCAGCTTTCTACCCACCCAGGTTCGGGAGAAACGCCCTAAGACGGGTTCGGAATACAACAGGGTGTCCAGAGGGGCCACGGTATCTGTATGGCTTTTGCGCCACGGTTTGACCGCGGTATGAGTGTGTGACTCTGTGGAATACAAAACAGGGCCGAGCAATCGCTCTTCTTCGAGGCTCAGTCGGTGGAAATCGTACTGGGCCTGAATCGGGGCAACCAGACTGGCCCCTAAAAGCAAGGCGAGGGCAAATACCGCCCTCATTCGTTGACGACGGTCTTTTTCAGATCGAGGGTGGCAAATACGCTGTTGTTGCTGACGAATTCCGGTACCAGCGTCTTCATAACCGCCACGAGCGCAAAATTGTCCTCGGTAGAGGCGAGAGTATTGGCCAATTGATTGATGGAAAACTCGATGTGCTCGGGGTCTTCGGGATGCGTATTGGCGATGAGAATCTTCGGATGGTGGGTCTGTTTGGTATTCTCCGATGAGGCCAGCAGTTCCTCGTAGAGTTTTTCACCCGGCCTCAGCCCTGTAAACACAATTTCGATGTCCTTGCCCTCTTCCAGCCCGGACAGCTTGACCATTTTTTTGGCGAGGTCGTGTATGCGCACACTCTGACCCATATCAAAGACGAAAATTTCGCCCCCTTTGCCCATGGCACCCGCCTCCAACACCAGGTTGCACGCCTCGGGAATGGTCATAAAATAGCGTGTAATGTCTTTGTGGGTAATGGTGATCGGCCCTCCTTTTTCGATTTGCTTTTTGAACAAGGGAATAACCGATCCATTCGAACCCAATACGTTGCCAAATCGCGTTGTGATGAACTGGGTCTTGCAACGCGGCTTTAGATGCCGGCTCTGGGTGTAGAGTTCGGCGATGCGCTTGGAGGCGCCCATCACGTTGGTGGGATTGACCGCTTTGTCCGTAGACACCATCACAAATTTCTCGACGCGGTGCTCTATACTTAAATCGGCTACGGTGCGGGTACCGAGGATGTTGACCTTGATGGCTTCGTAGGGATTGTCCTCCATCAAGGGTACGTGCTTGTACGCCGCAGCGTGAAACACAATTTCGGGTTGAAGCACGCGAAACAGCTTGCGCATCCGCATGGGATCGGACACGCTACCGATGACGAATTCCGCAAGGGGAAACAATTCAGGGTGATTGGATTTCAAATCCATTTCAATCTCGTAGAGCGGACTCTCTGCCTGATCGAGCAAAATGACTTTTTTCGGCTGATAGTGGAGCACCTGCCGGGCAATTTCGCTGCCGATCGAACCGGCAGAGCCCGTCACCAAGATAATTTTACCCCTTAAAGATTCGGCTACATGGGCTTTGTCGAGGCGAATCGGATCGCGCTGCAACAAGTCTTCGATGTTTACCGCTTTGATCTGGCGGGTACTGAGCTCTCCGTGAATCCACTTTTCGATGGGGGGAACCACCTTGGTTCTCAAATTGAACTCAAGGCTTTTTTCGATGATCTCGGTTTTCCGCGCAGGGGTCAGTTTTTGGATGCTGAGGATAATCTGTGATACTGCATGTTTTTCGATAAAATCCCGCTGAAAGACCTTATCCGGGGCATACACCGGGACGCCCTCGAGCGTCTTTCCTTGTTTGTAGGTATTGTCGTCGATAAAACCGATGACTTGGTATTTCTTATCAACCTCGTTTTCAAGCGTTTGTTTGGTTACTAATCCCGAAGAACCAGCGCCGTAAATCAGCACGGGCTTGCGGCCATTGACCTGATTGTTGGTGAGCCGTTGATACACCCCCCGAACGACGAACCGCGTCCCCAACAGCAGAAAGAGCACGATCAAGAAATGCACTATAATAATAGAGCGCTTGATGTAGAGCGACAAATCCGGACGGCCCGTCAAATAAACCAAGGCACTGAGCAAAAGCAAAATAAGGACAGCGATAAAACTGGCATAGAGGATTCGATACGCATCGGTAATCGAGGTGTGCCGTATGATGCCCGAGTAAGAGCCCGCGATGATAAATCCAATGAGATAGGCGACCCCGGCCACGATCGCCTGCATCTGGATGTCCAAGATGAGCTGAGGCGTGAGCTCAAAATTGTTGACCAGGAGGCTGGCTACTCCAAACCCCACGCAAACGACCGCAAAGTCCATGGCGAGGATCACCCAACGCGACACGAACTTCTCCGAATAGGCATCCAACAGGCGCTTGAGCATCGGAAAATGAGTCCTTAGATTGCTCAAAGTTAATCAAGCAATCGGTGTATATCACCGCTCGCGCACTCCGATTTCATTGGAATTTGCGCTTATTTTCCCCGCATTCGAAAGGGGTTGGGACAGAAACTTTCACATTTCGAGGAAGACAACCCCATGAACCTTTGGTACATTTTCTACGTTTTCCTTGTACATTTGTCCACTGTTTGTTTCACCAATCTATTTTGAACATGGCTGACAATCTCACCCCTGCAGCAATCGCGAAGAAAATCAAAGAGAACTTGAGCAACCGCGGCGTTCTCAAATCGGTTTTCGGTTCACAGTTCCTTTCTAAATTCGACGCTGAAGAACTCGAAATGCTCGCGAATTCGATCCGCAAGGAAATGGAAGGTCGCAAAGAGGCAGAAATCGAGCGTTATCGGGAATTGCTTGGCGGTATGGGGTACGATTTGGTGAAGAAATAATTTCTCAACCACAGGGTACACACCGCTGCGGGAAACCGGGGCGGTTTTTTTTTACCCCATGCCCTTGATCTCTCCGCGGGCTGGGAAGCTCCTTTATTCGAAATCGCCGATGCCTCGTCTGCGCTCGACTTTGGCATCTTTCAATATCGATGCCTTCGCATTGAATCCAATGGAATAGCTGCGCTGGAATCCAAAGGGAACCCACAAAACACGCAGCTGCCAACAGTGCAAATCGCGGTCGATCGAAATCGAAGTTTGGGTGATTTGCTTGCGTTCCAAGTCGTATCCTGAATCGAACGAAACCCTCCAGGCGCGCGTCAGTTCAAAGTCCCCATTGAACCGCATGCTGCGGGTGGTCACCGTATTCAATCCACTCTTGGACATTCGCTGATTGTAGCTTACCCGGGCGTTCCACGGGAGCGAAAAATCCATAAAACCATTGACTCCGTAATAGTCAAAATAGCCTTGTTCCAGCCCGAGTCCTTGGGCATCGGCCGGATTCGCGGATTGAGACTGTTTGGGAGCCGGAGTACCACTCAAAATGGCATCGTTCAGCTTGATGTCGAGGCTGAATTGAGAAGCCGTATTGCGCATCCAAACCCCGTTTACTTCGTAGGCCGATCGATTGACCCGTTGACCATTGGGATCGATTCCGTAAAAGTCAAAGCTGGCTGTAAATTGAAATCCGACCAGTTCTTTGAACAATCGGGTCCGCGCGTTCAGGCTTAAGGGAGCCCAGGCGAATTGCTCGGCGGACGCGTTGTACGACGTACTGAATCCAAAAGCTTCAAAAATTTTGATTTTGCGCAATCCCGTAGAATCCTTGTCGGTTCGGATTTTCATCTCGAGCGTATTGTCAAATCCGAGTCCCAGATTGGCCTGCAATCCCTGTCCAGGACTGCCGTATATCCCCTGTCGAAAGACCGACTGGGTAACCGTTGCACCCGAAGGTTGATTTTGATAGGTTTCGTAATAACCCCAAAAAGGATCGGCAAAATCGGGAACGTAGGAAACCCGGACGTTGGGTGTCATGACGTGCCTCAATGCGCGAACCTTTCCGCGGTAATTGAATTGTCCATAGATCTTGGTCGACAAACTGGCATTGGCGCTAAAATCAAAGGCGTTGTAGAAACCGTTGAGCGTATCGACAATAACGGCCTGAGAATCCTCGTCCCAACGCGTACTCAATCGGAAGGGATAGGTGCGGTTCGAGAAGTTGATGTTGGGGGTAAACGACCAATAGCGAAACAATTTAACACTGGTCGACACATCCATGACCTGCCGCAAACCATAGCTCGATTGGTTCCAGATGTCGGAGAGTTCAAACTCCTCCTCGAGGGTATTGGCGCGAATTCGATTTTCGGCATTGGCCGAATAAGTCAACCCGATGTCTTCGTACCAAGGTCCGCCCCCCACAGCCTTGCCTCCCGGAGCAAAAGGCTGTATGCGCTGCAGGTTGAACGCCAACCGCGGAAGCGTCAGACTCAAATCTCCGGTCTGGAGATTCTGGCTGTGTTCAAAGTTGCCCGATAGCGTATACGGACGACCTGTCCAGCTTTTGTTGAGCGATATATTCGATCTCAACTGGGAGGTCAATACCTGTTGGGCCTGTTGTTGGGTGTTTTGGAAGTACGAGTTGGTCGCAATGTTGACCGAAGAAGAAAATCGCAAATCGGGACGGGCTTTGGGATCCTGCGTATGGTTCCACGTGACGTTGAAATCGGTCGAATTCTGATAGCGACCTCCGATGAGCTCATAGCTCGGTTTTCCGATGATGATGCGGTTCAAACTCACCAAAAAACTGCCCGAATAGCGGTACCGCCTGCGGTAGTTGCTCGAAGTGTTGACCCCAAAGCCCCCCATCGAATAAATATCGGCGCGAAACGTCAAGTCCATATAGTCGTTGACCGCCCAGTAATACCCCCCATTCTGAAGAAAATAACCTCGCTCGAGGTTGTTTCCCCAAGTCGGGATCAGGATCCCCGAATGCCGTCGCTCGGTCGTGGGAAAAAAGCCAAACGGGAGAATGATCGGGGTCGGAATGTCAAACACTTCCAAATGCGCAGGTCCTGTGACAATTTGATCGCCTCCAATCACCTTGGTGCGGTTGGTCCTCATGCTGAAATGAGGGTGTTCAAGATTGCACGTGGTATAGGACCCCCCTGTAAGATAAAACACCTTGTCGTCGATTTTTTTGACCTGCTCCCCATGCAAGTACCCCTCCCCTTCTTGGGTCACAATGCGGTAAATGCGTGCCTTTCGCGTATTGAAATTGTACCGAATAGAGTCGGAGAGAAATTCCTTGCCGTCTTGCACAAATACCGGGCGTTGTACCATGATGCCTGAGCTGTCTTTGATGCCCCGGGCAAAAGCTTCGTCGCTTTGCCAATCGAGGCGTACAAAACCCGCCTTGAGCGATATGCTTTCGTATTCGACCGAGGCTTCGTTGTACAAATAAGCCTGATTGAGTTCGGGACTGATGGCAATGCTGTCCTTGGCCTGATAGTGCACCTTGCTCTTGAGACCTGAAGTCGGGGTGCGCAGGCTGTCCGGGGGGGCGGAAACCGTGTCCTTCTGTGCGCTACTGTGGAAAAAACCGCTCACAAAGAGCGCCGTCATCAGAAATGCCCGCACCGAAGGGTCTTATTTTTGTAGAGGTTCAAGAACGGTCGAGCAGCGAGCCGCTGTGTGTATTTCATGATGCGTCGATTCCAAAGTGGATAGGCGACGGAATTGTACAACAAACGCGCCAATCGACCCTGTTTGATCGAAACAGTCAAAACTACAATCAAAAAAATGCCCGCAACTGGTCGAAAGCCCTCCCTAAACCCAGCGATCCTGCGCTGGAATCTCGTAGGGTTCGCCTTGTTGCTCTCGGCTTGGAGCCCCGAGGTCTGGGGTTGGCGCACCGCTTCGGGTGCGCTGAAAAAAATCGTGATCGATGCCGGGCACGGGGGGCAGGATGCGGGCAATCCGGGTACGGGTCGCTACAAGAGCCGCGAAAAAGACGTAGCGCTTCAAGTCGCGCTGATGACCGGGCAAAAGATCAAAGAACTCATGCCCGAGGTCGAGATTCTGTACACCCGGGACAAAGATTATTTTGTGACCCTCCACGAGCGTACAGCCTTCGCCAATCGCAACAAAGCCGATCTATTTATTTCGATACACTGCGACGCCTTTACCAGTCCTGCTGCTGTCGGTTCATCCACATTCGTAATGGGAAAAGACCATGGAGACGAAAACCTGCGGGTCGCCCAACAGGAGAATTCGGTCATTTTTCTCGAAAAAGACTACAAGGAGCAGTACGAGGGCTTTGACCCGTCCAAACCCGAAACCTACATTGCCCTGACGCTGTACCAAAACCACTTTCAAGAGCGCAGTATTTTGTTGGCCGACCGAATCCAAAACCGATTTCGGGAACAGGCCGGGCGAAAAGACCGAGGCGTCAAACAACAGCCATTGTGGGTAACGAGCCGGGCCAGTATGCCTGCCGTCTTAATCGAGTTGGGCTTTTTGACCAACAGGGCCGAAGAAGACTTCCTCAACAGCCCCAAAGGCAAATCGGCTATGAGCGAGCAGATCGCCGAAGCGGTGCGCGACTACCGCAACGCTATGGCCACGGCCCTGCCCGAAGTGAACAAACCCGAATTAGGCAATGCGGTAGAAGCACCGATTCCGACCCCTGAACCCGAAAAGGCCAACCCCGCAGCGGTGGCCAAACCGCTGTTTCGCATCCAATTGCGGACGTCAGCCAAAGCGTTGGACCCTGCCGATGCCGAGCTATTCAAAGGGCTCAATCCCATTGTGGAATTGGTCGAAGGGAGCCGCTATCGCTATGCCTATGGGGCTTTTGAACACTACGAAGACTGCAAAAAAGAACTCGGAAAAATCAAAGCCCTGGGATTCGGAGACGCCTTTGTAGTCGCCGAATTCAACGGCCAACGCATCGGTTTGGACGAAGCGCGCACCCTCGAAAAACGCTGAGGAATTGCCCGAACCGAGATGCTTTGGGCCCGAGAACGGCTGACAGCGGATGGCTTAATATTGTACTTTCCCTACTGAGCCCCTTATTTCCCGTATGGCACGAATCAATCGGTTGTTTTCCAGAGAAGTCCTCGCAGGATTGGTGGCCATTGCCTCTTTGGCCTTGTTGTATTGGGGATTCAACTTTCTCAAAGGCAAAGATGTCCTGAACAAGAGCAAGGTGCTCTATGCCGTGTACGACCGCATCGATGGACTGAGCGCGGCGAGGCCCATCAATTTGAACGGCTTCCAGATCGGACAGGTGAACCGCATCATTTTCCACCCGGCCATGGATGGTCGGTTGATCGTAGAACTCGGCATCAACACCGATTTTCCGATTGCGCGCAATTCCGTGGCCCGCATTGTAGCCCAAAGCTTGCTCGGAGACAAAAGCGTCGATTTGATCGCGGGAGACAGCCCCGAACTCGTTGAGTGGGGCGATACGCTCCAAAGCGATATCGCTATGAGCCTGACCGACGAGGTCAACCGGCAGGTGGCCCCGCTCAAGCAGAAGACCGAAGACCTGATCGGGAGCATTGACACGACAATTACCCTCATCAATGGGTTTTTGACCGACGACACCCGGAACAACTTCAAAGAGACCTTTTCGAGCGTGCGGCGCAGTATCCAGACGCTCGAACACTCGGTGAAAACCATCGACGGAATGCTGGACGAAACCCGGGCACCTTTCGTCATGACGGTCGAGAACATCAATTCGATTGTGGAAAACCTCAAGAACAACGAGAGCGAATTGAGCGGGATTCTCAAAAACACCGAGCAAATCACCGATACGCTGGCCAAAGCCAACATTGGCAAGACCATTGCCACATTGAATCGGGTGCTCAGCAACACCGATTCGATTGTGCAGAAGGTAAACGACGGCTACGGGTTTGCGGGCAAAATGGTCAACGACCCTGCTCTGTACGAAAACCTCAGTGCCGCCGCCGATCAGCTCAAACTATTGCTGATCGATATGAAGTACAATCCGAACCGTTACGTCCAGTTTTCGTTATTCGGAAACAGCCGCGACTACAGCCCCGAAGAAATACGGGAAATTGAAGCAGCCGAACAGAAACGGCGAGAAGCCGAAGCCGTGAAGCCCTAACCGCCCAGACCCAACGCCATGGAGTGGATTTCGAGCCTTTTGTTTGCCTTGGCCCTGGGCACGGGGGGGGTGTTGTTCGCCGGGAAAGTGCGCACCTTGAGGCGCAATATTCAACTCGGCAAATCGATCAACCGCAGCGACCGGCCTTCAGAACGCTGGGCGTTGATGGCCCGGGTGGCCATGGGACAGAGCAAAATGGGGGGCCGTCCGCTCGCGGCCTTTTTCCACTTTTTGATCTACGCGGGTTTTGTCCTGATCAACATCGAGGTGCTCGAAATTGTCATCGATGGCTTGTTTGGCACGCATCGGGTGTTTGCCCGCCCGTTAGGGTCTTTCTATCCCGTAGTCATTGGCTTTTTTGAAATCTTGGCCGTGGGTGTTTTGGCGGCGTGCGTGGTCTTTTTGATTCGCCGCAATGGGGGCCGCATCGAACGGTTCAAGCAGCCAGAGCTCAACGGTTGGCCCAATCGGGATGCGCATTTGATCTTGTATATCGAGATGGTGTTGATGTCGGCCTTGTTGCTGATGAATGCCGCCGAAGCCCACCTCGTGAACCCGGCGCATCCGGAAGGGGCCCCTCCTTATGTGGTGAGCCGTTGGCTGATGCCCTTGTTTGCCGGCTGGGATCCGGGAGCGCTGCACCTTGCCGAACGCGGGCTGTGGTGGTTTCACATCTTGGGGATTTTGGCTTTTCTCAACTATCTCCCCTATTCGAAGCACTTCCACATTGTCTTGGCGTTTCCCAACGTATGGTTTTCCAAACTCGAGCCCAAGGGGCAGTTGGACTCGATGCCCGAGGTCGAAGCAGAGGTGCGCAAAATGCTCGACCCCAATGCCAATCCGTATGCCACCGACGATTCGGGCGCGGCTCCCGCTCGGTTTGGCGCCAAAGATGCCCCGGACTTGAACCGGATTCAGTTGCTGAATGCCTATTCGTGTACGGAATGCGGTCGTTGCACCAGTGTGTGCCCGGCCAATCAGACCGGGAAAAAACTCTCGCCCCGGAAAATCATGATGGATGTTCGGGACCGCATTGAAGAAATAGGCCGACGGATTGATCAAGGCCACGAGACTCCGACCGAAGCGGGCACCCCCCTGCTCGACGGCCGCATCAGCCGGGAAGAACTCTGGGCTTGTACCAGCTGCAATGCCTGTGTAGAAGCCTGTCCGGTCAACATCGATCCGCTTTCGATCATCATCGACATGCGGCGCTATCTGGTAATGGAGGAATCGGCTGCCCCCCAGGAGCTCAATGGGATGATGGGCAATATCGAGAACAATGGGGCTCCTTGGCCCTTCAATCAAGCCGATCGACTACAGTGGGCCGAACAGGGATGATCGGGCGCGCCTTCTTTAGGGCCTACCCACTCGGTTGGGCATGGGCTTCGGTGGTTTTGTTGGGATGTGGAGAAGAAGACCGCTACTGGGTTCCGCTCGGAGCTGATGCGCGGACCTTTGCGGTCGAAGCCACTTCGATCGACCCGTGGTACGACGATTTTGGCGATACCGTTGTGCCTTTTCCCGTCTATGCGGATAACTTTGTGGAGTCGGGAGGCGAAGTAGACCGCCTCGGAACCCGTTATTTTTTCGACAGCCTCTACCTCGATGTGCGGGCCTGGACCGTTCCTTTGGGCAACGATCTCTCCGATGGCAAAAAAGACTACGTCCGAGTGCGTTTTGGCCAACAACCCGATGGGCCGGTATGGCTCGAATCGGTATTTCAGCTCTTCCCGACTTTTCGGGACTCCTTGAACGCCGAATTCTCGGCGGATACGCTTCGGTGGAACGACCGGGCTTTTTACCGGGTCTATCGCCTGAGCGATCCCTCCCAAAGCCGAATGCAAGCATTGATCGACTCCACCGGGCAACTGTTGGGATTTCAGACCATCGACAGCCTGATTTATTTTCGAGAAGCCCCTTAGCAACCCCTTTGGATGATGAACGTAAAAACCATGGCCGAATGGGCCCAAGCTGGAGAAATGCCCGAAGTGCTGTTTTGGGTAGGATGCGCAGGGAGTTTTGACGACCGCGCCAAAAAAGTAACGGTGGCCTTTGCGCGCTTGCTCGACCGCGCCGGTGTGCGCTATGCCGTGCTCGGTCCCGAAGAGAGTTGCACGGGAGATCCGGCCAAGCGGTCGGGCAACGAATTCCTGTTCCAAATGCAGGCCATGACCAACATTGAAGTGCTCAATGGGTATGGGGTACAAAACGTGGTGACCACCTGTCCGCACTGTTTCAACACCCTTAAAAACGAATATCCCGCGTTGGGCGGACAGTATACCGTGATGCACCACACCCAGTTCCTCGACAATCTGCTCAAAACTGGACGGTTGAAAGTGGAAGGGGGGCAATTTGAAGGACTTAAAATCACCTATCACGATCCTTGTTATTTGGGGCGCGCGAATGGGGAATACGAAGCTCCCCGTTCTCTGCTCCACAGTCTGGAAGCGGATTTGGTGGAGATGAAGCGGTGTAAGAGCAAGGGATTTTGTTGTGGGGCCGGGGGGGCGCAAATGTTCAAAGAACCCGAGCTGGGGCGCGAAGATGTCAATCATGCTCGGACCCGAGAAGCGCTTGAAACCGGTGCTTCGGTGGTGGCCGCGGGATGTCCTTTTTGCAACACCATGTTGACCGATGGAGTCAAGCACCAGGGTCGCGAGGCCCAGGTAAAAGTGTACGATGTGGCAGAATTGCTCGAGCAGTCTTATCAGAGCGACAAGCCCTCCTCATGACCAATTTCGCCTCGTTTCCCGACCACGCTCCGCTCTGGATTTTTGCGAGCCCTCAACCGTTGGATTCGGAGACCATGCTGCAGTTGCGCAGCGATTGGACGCGGTTTGCCGAGGGCTGGAAAAGCCATGGGACGCCGGTTCGTTCTGGGGCCGATGGGTTGTACGATCGGTTTTGGGTCGTCGTGGCCGATCCCCAGGGACACCCAAGCGGGTGCTCGATCGATTCTGCCCACCGGTTCTTGCGTCAATGGTGCGAGGCCCATCACCTCGATTTGCTCGACCGAAACTGGGCGTACTACCGCTCGGAATCCGGCGCCATCGAGGCGCGCACCCTAGCCGATTTTCGCGCCTGGATCAAAACGGTCGAAACCAAGCCCCGTTCGGTCTTCCATACGGGCATCAGCGCCTTGTCGTCTTTTCGGTCGGAATTTGAAAGACCCCTCGAGCGCAGCTGGGCGGCCTCTTGGTTGGGTTGATTTCCCCTGCCAAATCCGCGAACCTATCCCGCCCGGTCGTAGGCCTTTCGAATCCAAGGCAGGACTTCCTGAATTTCCTCGGCCGTGGAAAGGGCGATTTTGTGGGAGCACATCGCCCCGGGTTTTTCGAGCGCTAAGATCCCCTCGGCGGGCTCTCCTTTGAGATTGAGTCCGATTTCAAACCTCGTCTTGGTGGCTGGCTGCAGCAAGGCAAATTGCTTGGCCCTTCTCAAACTGACATAGGTGTTTTTGGGCGCGATCTCTACATCGGCTCCAAAGCGCTGTATTTCAGCGATCAATGCGTCATACAAAGGCCGAAAATGCGGCTTTCCCGCGTATTGCTTCTCGATGAGGTCCTCGCTCTGAGCCGCGGAACCCGCGTCGCTACTCCGGGCTTTGTGGACCACCAGATTCGCAAAGCCATGGGTCATACCGTGTTCCTGCTTCAAATAGGCCACCGCCTCTCCGTGTTTCGCATGGGCAGCGCGATGAACAATCTCGATCCACTCTTCCAGGGTTTTGCCCGTGGTCTTGTGGAGATTTTCGATCATAGAAACGAGGGCTTTATCGGAATCCATAGGCGGCTTTGAATCGGAATGTAGCACTTTTCTAGAAAGCGCGGTCACAGGATGGATTTTCTTTGGGCCAACGAGCAATCCCAAAAACAGGGAATCCTTCGATTGTTATGGCGATTATCAATGGCAAGAGGAGTCCTGTTGTGCGTTTTTCAGTAGCGGGCACCGAGGGTTTGGTCCGGAAGATGGCTTCGAATCTCCTCGAGCTCTGCCGTGGTCAATTCTACCTGAAGCGCCCCCCAGTTTTCTTCCAAACGCCCTGTATTGCGGGTACCAGGTATGACCGCTAGGGTCTGGTTTTGATGCAACAGCCAGGCCAAGGCCAACTGAGCCTTGCTCAACCCTTTTCTCTGGGCCATTTGATCCAATATTTCTACAAAAATGGCATTGTGTCGAAGGGCTTCGTCGGTAAAACGGGGATTGTTTAATCGAAAGTCGCCTGGTTCAAAATCGGCCCGGCTTTGGATGGCCCCGGTCAGGAACCCCCTGCCCAAAGGACTGTACGCCACAAAAGTGATCCCCAATTCTTCGCACGTTTCCAATACAGCGCCTTCGGGTTCTCGGCTCCAAAGCGAAAACTCTGATTGCAAAGCTGAAATGGGATGGACCCTATGGGCCTTGCGTAGGGTGGGTGCATCGACTTCGGAAAGGCCGAGGTATTTTACCTTGCCCGCCTCGACCAGTTCGCTCATGGCCCCAACGGTTTCTTCGATGGGAACATGGGGATCTTGACGGTGCAAATAGTAGAGGTCGATGACATCGACACCCAGATTTTTCAAGCTTTGGTCGCAGGCTTGACGGACGTATTCAGGTCGGCCGTTTAGTCCGAGAAACTCGCCCTTGGGACCGCGCATCACCGCGAATTTGGTAGCCAGTACTACCTGATTCCAGCGGTCGTGAAAGGCCTTACCCAGCAATTGTTCGTTGGCTCCCCATCCGTACATGTCCGCGGTATCAAAAAAATTCAAACCCATCTCCAAGGCGCGGTGCAGGGTGCGAATGGACTCGGCCTCGTCAAAAGTGCCGTAGAATTCCGACATCCCCATACAGCCCAAGCCCAGGCGTTTGATTTCAAAGGTGCTATGCCCCAATAGGGTAGATGTTTTCATGGAACCTGTTTTTGTACCAAAGTGAACGGTGGATTAGACCCGTTCTATCCTTCAAAGGATAAGACCAACGGGTCGTGAAATGTACCGTCTTCCCCGGTGCACTGCTTGGGTTTACAAAGATTTAATGTTCGCCAGCCGTTTTGCGCTTCAAGACCATTTTGGTCGAGCATAGACGCCTCCCTCGAGGTTCGCTGAAAATGGTCCAGTTCCTACGAAAACCGAGCTACAAAGCGCTGAAACGAATCCAAAATAGCCTGCCAGCCTTGCTGTTGCAGTTCCAAGGAATGCACCGATTCGGGTTCAAAGCGCACAGAAATCGAACTCCCCTCGGGCAGGGCTTTGATGCGAACTTCCACTTTGCGCCCATCGTCCATTACATAATCCATCGAAAACGGAGGATTCAACGCTCCAAAGACCCCGCCGAAGACAAATCGATGTGCGCCATCCCGGGAGGCCATGGTGTATTCAAAGCGACCCCCTTCCTCCAATGCGTTGTGGGCTTCAGGGCAATGCCAATCGTCAGAGGCCTGATTCCAGTGCACGATAGACTCGGGTTGAGTGTAGTGGAACCATACCACTTCAGGAGGGGCGGGAAGCTCCGTCGACACGGTGATCCAAGAGGCTTGATTCATAGTCTGTTCAATAATTCAGTTGGTGGTTGGATGGGCAATGTACGCAGGTCGGAACAGAAAACAGGGCTATAGAATCGCTCATCCCCAAGCCGATGCGTTCATCCTCATCGCCTTGTAGAGGGGTCAAGGTCGAATCAGTTTTGTCTCATGAAACCGTCTCTCGCAAACCCCATGAAGGAAAGCGATCCGCTCAACCCGCTTTGGATCCATCCCTCGGTTCGACCGAGTGTGGCGGTGGTCCACCAAGGAACGCCCCTGTTCCGACTCGGGTTGAATCGCTTCAGCCCCCGTTTTGAAATTGGGCGCTCGCTTTATTTGAGCACCACCGACCGCTGGGGACGCCGTGTGTTCAACGATGGGCGCGGACGCGTCCTCGAACTCCGTCAAAATTGGTGGGGAAGCTGCCGCATTCAATGGCCAGAAGGGTGGAAAGCCCAACTGAAAAGCTTCCCCATCGCAAAGCCCCAATACCACCTCGAACTCGAATTGGGAAAACCCCACGACCTCCGCTGCACCCTTGAAGCCTATACCACGACCCATTTCAAACTCGGAATAGAAGGTTCGGGCTTTGCCAGTCTGAACCGACTCGAATGGAGCGAATTGACGGCTCTTGGGATGTGGAAATTGCTCAGCACACCGCGCAAAGGCTACACCGCCTTGACCCAATACCACCCCGGTCAAACCCTCGAACTCGAATTCGGGGGCATCGACAGCCCGTTCAAGATTCCCAACCCCATGTTCCAACCCTGAAGCCGTCCTAACCCTCAGCCCTTTCCCCTTCAAATCTGCCCACCCAGACCCCATGAAAAATCCGCACATCCAAAACCCTCAACCCCTACAATCAACCCTTATGAAGCGATTCCAACACCTCATGCTCTTGCTGGCTCTGGGTGCCCTGGCGTGTACCGCCCCGCTCCAAGCCCAATCGTCGCCCCAAGCCTATTATGGAGTGGGCAACCTGTCCAACAACCAAGCCCGTCTTACGGACGAGTCAGGTCAAACGCAAGCCTTTTGGGACGGCCATCTGCTCTGGTGTGGCGAGGTCGCCTACCGCATCGAGCAGAAGGAAGATGTCATAGCATTGGTAGGCGTTGTCGAGGGCGATACGCTCGGTCGCTGGACCCATTGGAGCAAGTATAGCGAACTGGCTCCGGGCATGGAGTACTTCCGACTCAAGGCCGAAGGCAACCCCAAAGAGCAACGCGAAATGAGCTACAAGCGCGCATGGAGCGAAGGCGGAAATGTGGATATGCTTTATCGCGTCGCAAACGAGCAGATGTTCTGCGAAATCCACGGAACCCGCTCCAAAAACGAAGCGCTCTTCTTCTTCGCGGTCTTGATCGACCAGCAAAGAAACCCCTCTGCGGCAGACCGTACTTAAAGCCGATAAACCGCAAAGGACTGCTGCTGCAGCATCCTGCGAAGCCCTTCCCGATTCCACTTGCCCGCACTGTGTTCGGGCAGCATTTCCAGAAAGACCGCCGCACGGGGTCTTTCTTGTTTTGGGAGCTTGAGACTGTGTTCGAGAACCTGCGCCCAGCGCTGCACATCGAAAGAACCTTCGATCGCCAGACACAGTACATCGCCCCAATCCGGGTCGGGCAAAGCGCCGAGCAGCACCCTGGTCCCGAGTCGTTCGCTCCAAAAGCGTTCGAGCGGTTCGGGCAGTATTTTGTATCCCCCCGAAATGAGCGCAGCGTCGAGTCGCCCCACCCATATAAAGTGACCGGATTCCAGCCAGGCCACCCGATCGGTCGTGGTGCCTTCGATGCCGGTTACCTGGTCGACAAAGGCCAAGGCACCCTCGGACCCCTCGAAGAGTTCTACCCCCGAAAGTGGCGCAAATCCCGGTTGTAGTTGCGGGTGCAAGCGCCTCAACGCAATGTGGGAAAGACTTTCAGACATTCCATAGCTCTGCCAAAATTCGGAGGGAGGGTCGAGGGCGGACAACCGTTGGAGCTGATCCAGGGAAACGGCTGCCCCCCCAATCAAAAACACCTTGCCTACCGGGATATGCCCAGTCTCGAGCAAAGCGCCCAATTGAGCCGGGACCAAAGAAAAAAAATCGGCTTGATCGAGGCGTTCCAGCCAGCGCGCGTTGGAGGGCTCAAGGTGGAGTACCTCGGCTCCTGCGATTTGAGCGCGGACCAGCGTCATTTTCCAGGCAATGCTCGAAACCGGCAAGGGGGTGCACAAGCGATGGGTGCTCCCGATGCCAAAAAAGGTGTTGGTCCGTTGGGCGTGGGCCCGCATGGCTGCTTTGGACAGCCTCAATGCTTTGGGCGCCCCCGTAGAGCCCGAGGTTTTTTGGCGCACAAAATCGGCCGATCCAAACCATTCTTCGAGAAACGAGGCGAGAATGTCGGCCGATTCGGGATCGAGACTGTCAATGTAATCTTTTGTATACGTGGGTAGTACGTAAATACGATCGCCACTGCGAATGGTACAAGTATCTTTTTTGTCTTTCTCCCCAACCCTCCTCATCATTGGTTCGTTATGGCTCTGTATTTGGTTTCTCTAAACCGGGACTTGCGACACAAACCCGTTTTCGAATCACCGTCCCCAGGGGCGGTGATTTTCGTTTAGGGCCAGCGCTCATGGTCAGTTTGCGCTACGGGCGATTCTCCATAAAGATCCCGCTTCGATTCGATGCGCAAAGTCGAACTCGGGCATTTCGTTGAGGCGGAAGATCGAACCTGTTCCCAGCCCTTGCAAACCGACATTGCCTTGGCGGGGCAAGACCTTGGCGGCGGCAAATTGGGCGATGGCATCGAGGCCCAAAGGTCCTTCGAGCATCGAAGTGCACCAATAGCCCACACCCAAAAGATCGGCCAGATTCATCCAGCGCTCGCAGCGCTCGAACCCACCGAGCAAGCTGGGCTTGAGCACCAAAAATGTGGGTTTAAGGGCTCTGAGCCAATCGGCCGAAAGCTCAGGATTGCGCCCAATCAGGGATTCGTCCAAAGCAATGGGAATGGGGCTCGTGCGAATCAGGCGCTTCCAATCGGCTTCGGAAGCCGCCACCGGCAACGGCTGCTCGATCGAATGAACACCACCCAGTGCCGCCAGGTCGTGCACCACCTCAATCGCCTTCTGCAATTCAAAGGCTCCATTGGCATCTACGCGGACTTCCACCCCGGGAAATTGAGCGCGCACCGACCGCAGCATAGGCATTGCGCGTTCGAAGTAATCCGCGCCGATCTTGAATTTCAAACAACCAAACCCGCGTTCGACCAAGGCCCGGGCCCTTTGCCCCTCTTCCTCGGGGGTTCCCATCCACACCAAACCATTGATGGCAATTCCCGCTTGTCCTCGTGCATAGTCGGAATCGTACAATTTCCCGGGACTGCCTGAAATCTTCTGGGCTTCCAACGATTCCAATCCCATGGCCACACTGGGAAACTCCGCCCGATAGCGGTCTATTTCCTCCATAGCAGCTTCCAACCCAAGTCGGCACACCCAGTCTAAGACATTTCGATACTCAGACAGCCAATCGGGCGCCCGGGTTTCCAGGCTGAGTCCGGGAAGCGGAGCCAATTCGGCCCAGATCCGTCCTCCATTTTCTGCAACCTCTTCGACCACAAACACGGGCCGGTCTGTCAAGACGCCCCGTGAAGTGCCAACGGGTTGGGCAAACCGATATTGATACTCCCGGTAAATCAAAGGTTTTGAGACCAATAACTCCCCAATCCCATCAAAATGGCAAACAACAACGTCGAGAGCGCCATCGGCTTGAGGAGCACATCGAATTCCGAAGCCGTTCGGGCCTTAAAACTGCGATTCAGGTTGTACAACAGAGGAACAAAGGCCATCAAAAACAAATACTTCCACGCATTGCCCGAGGTACCGGCCTGAAAGAGCAAGGCAGCGTCAAAGGCCAGCAACACCAATACAGCCTGATACCACTTGGCCCCCCGAAGTCCGAAAAGCATCGCCAAACTCTTTTTTCCCGCGACCCGATCGGTTTCGATATCGCGCATATTGTTGAGGTTGAGCACCCCTGTACTCAGAGCCCCGAGGGCCGAAGCGGGGAGCAATAGGCGCGGGTCGAAATGCAGGGTTTGTACAAAGGCACTGCCCCCCACAGCCAGCCAACCAAAAAACAGAAATACCGCCACATCGCCCAGCGCTTTGTAGCCGTAGGCTGTTTTGCCCATGGTGTAGCGAATGGCTGCCCAAACGGCCACCCCCCCCAAGCCCCAGAATAACCCGACCACCGCCCACCCCAGAGAGCGCAGTGCGAAATAGCTCAAGCCCACCGAGGCGAGGCTGGCCAGCAGCGCGAGGAGCACGACCGACCGAAACAAAGCAGTGGCATCGATGCGTCCCGAGGCGAGCATGCGCGGTTCGCCGGTGCGCAGGGCATCGGTTCCGCGAACACCGTCCCCGTAGTCGTTGGCGAAATTGCTGAGCACTTGAAAGAGGACGGCCAACAGGACACAGCCCAAGGCCACCCACAATCGAAACCCCCCCGAGGCTGCGGCCAACAGACTTCCGAGCACGATTCCCGCCACGGCCAGCGGAAGCGTCCGCAAACGGGCGGCCCCGACCCAGACCGACATCGGGATGGTTTTGGAGCGCGTCATCAAGGAAAGAGCGGATAGCGTCTAAAATCGGGCTCGCGCTTTTCGAGAAACGCCTTTTTACCCTCTTGCGCCTCTTCGGTGAGGTAGTACAACAAGGTGGCATCGCCCGCAAATTCCATCAAGCCGGCCTGACCATCGAGTTCGGCGTTGAGTCCGCGTTTGATCATGCGCAATGCGAGCGAGCTGCGCTTCATCATCAGCGCGCACCACTCGACGACTGTGTCTTCGAGCTGCTCCAAGGGCACCACGGTATTGACCAATCCCATGTCCAAGGCCTCTTGGGCTGAATATTGTTTGCAGAGAAACCAAATTTCCCGGGCCTTCTTTTGCCCCACATGCCGGGCCAAATACGAACTCCCGAAACCGGCATCGAAGCTGCCCACCTTGGGGCCCGTTTGGCCAAAGCGGGCATTGTCGGACGCAATCGTGAGGTCGCAAACCACGTGGAGTACATGCCCACCTCCAATCGCGTATCCATTCACCATGGCCACCACAGGCTTGGGGAGCGAGCGGATGCGCTTGTGCAAATCGAGAACATTCAGCCGAGGCACCCCGTCTTCGCCTACATAACCGCCAATGCCCTTGACATTCTGGTCGCCCCCCGAACAAAAGGCCTTGTCGCCTTCTCCCGTCAGCACCACCACGCGGATGTCCTGGCGCTCTCGGGCCAGGTCCATGGCGTCGATCATCTCGAGGTTGGTCTCGGGGCGAAAAGCGTTGTAGACATGGGGCCGGTTGATGGTAATCTTCGCAATCCCTTGAAAGAACTCGAACCGAATGTCGCGATAGGTCTTGATGGGTTGCCAGGAGCGTGATTCAGACATGGCTTAAAGTTTCAAAATACGCTTTGAGCACTTCGGGATTTTGGTGCTTGGGGGTTACCACCTCCAACACGGACAATCCTTCGAAATTCAACCACTCAGCAAGCGCCTTGTTCAGGGAATCGGGGTCGGAGGCGCGAAAATAAGCCAAGCCAAATTGGGCGCACAGGGCTTCAACGCTCCGCTGGGGTCCGGCTTCAAAATGGGGTTCGAGCCATCCGCTCCCAGCAGGTCCGTCGATAATCCGAAAAATCCCGCCTCCTCCGTTGTTGATCACGACCACTTTGAGTTGTTTCGGGAGATCGGCTTGCCAGAACGCATTGGAATCGTAGAAAAAAGAGAGCTCTCCGCTCAAGAGAAAGACGGGCCCCCCGGTGCGCCGGGCAAAACCCACGGCCGTAGAAGTCAGCCCGTCGATGCCGCTGCTCCCACGGTTGGCCCAATGCGTCAAATCGGTCCGGGCAGGGCACAACTGGACATAGCGGATCGGGCTGCTGTTCCCTTCCCAAACGTGGGCATGGGCCGGTAGGGTTTGAACAATGCGGTCAAATGCTGTGAGGTCGGACCAAGGGGCTTGTTTGAGAAACTCGGTATGGGCTTGGGACCTTCGATATGCCGCGCGCTGCCACAGAGCCGAATAGTCGCTGTGCACCGAAGTAGGATTCCAGGCCGGATGGGCCAAGACGGCCTCCAAAAAGTCCTCGGGATCCACCTCTATGCCGCGGTGCAGTCGCTCCATGGGATCGGGGACCTGGCGGCTTCCAGGCAGCGGACGTCCGATTTGCCAATACGACCATCCCTCGGATTCGCGAAGCCAGAGTTTGAGTTTGCGGGATACCAACTCTCCCCCCATGGCCAGCACCGCGCCTGGCCTGAGTAGTTCGCGCTCTTCCGGGCTCAGCGTCAAAACAATTCGATCAATATGCGCCGAGCCGAGTTCGGCGTCCAAATTGCTCAGGCTTTCACCCAAGAGGTATACACCAGGGTGCTCGAGCAACTTCTTCAACAAGGCTGTTCGCCGGGGCGACCGGGACCGATGCGAACCCACGATCACCAAAATGCGCTGGAAAGAGCACAACTCAGACACGAGCGATTGCATATGATCGTCAGACAGCTTCGAAATCCCTTGGGTGTACTCGATGCGCAACCGAGGCAACGCAGCCACCGGTACCGTTTGATACAGGGGCTCGCTCAAGGGGAGGTTGAGGTGCACGGGGCCTCCGCTCATGGCAGCCCGAAAGGCCTCTGCTAGGTGGCGCTCTTGTCCTGCCCTTTCTGAGGCCGAAGTGCACTGTTCGTTTAACACCGCCTCGTACAGAACATGTGTTCCAAAGATGCCCTGCTGCCGGATGGTTTGGCCCTCAAACTGATCGATGCGGTGAGCGGGGCGATCGGCGGTGAGCAAAATCAGCGGAATGCCTTGGTAAAAAGCCTCGACCACAGCCGGAGCATAGTTGGCCACCGCACTGCCCGAGGTGCAGCAAAGCACCACGGGTCTTCCCGTGGCCAGGCTCATTCCCAATGCCGTAAAAGCCGCACTCCGCTCGTCGACCACCACTTCAATTCGGGCTTCGGCCAAGGCGCGCACGGCCAAGACCATGGGCGCGTTTCGCGAGCCGGGCGAAAAGACCCAATCGAGCACCCCATATTCGCTCAACCGACGCACGGCGAGATCCACGCCGAATTTGTCGGTGGTCTTAGGCATTGGTGCGCTTTCAGGATTCAAAGGCGTCCTGTATGAGTTTCATTTTCAGTTGAATTTCGGTCCACTCATCTTCGACCACTGAATCGGCCGTCCACCCTCCCCCGGCATAGGCCTGCCATCCAGCCGAGGTGTGTTCCGCGCAGCGCAGTACTACGTAAGCGCGGGTTTGGATGGGTTCAAGCACGGCAAAATAGCCCGAATAAAGCCGGCGTTGGTGCGACTCTGCAGCGGCAATGCGTTCTAGGGCGGCCCCGAGGGGCCACCCCCCCACGGCCGGAGTAGGGTGAAATTGTTCGAGTACCGCGCCGTCTGCCGATGGATTTTGAAGCCGATCAGGCACTTCCCATGCAAACCGCGTAAGGCGGTGGATCAGGGCGCCTTGTTCGCGCTCTGAGGCGGTTTCGGTCCATGACAAATCGAGCCGAGCCAATTTTTCGCGCACATCGTCAACTACCCACTGTTGTTCGGCTACTTCTTTGGCCGTCCACAGGCGAGGAGTATCCAAAGGCTTGGTTCCCGCGAGGGCATCGCACCAACCGAGCGCCCCGGAGCGCTGCATCAAGCATTCTGGACTGCTGCCCATCCATTCCCCTATCCCCTTCCAGCGAAACCAGAACACGGCATCGCTTGCCCTGTTCTGGCACAGGGTGTTAAACGCTGTTAAACCCGTTGTCTCTTGTACCCGAAGGTTGCGCACCGCACTGAACACCACCTTGGCCATCCTTCCGCTTCGGAGTTGATCGAGGGAATGGACGCCGGAATCCAAGTACGCCGACTTGGCGGTTTCCTGCTGACCCGCCCCTCGGTTTTGAGGAAGAAAATCGGGCAGGGCGTCTATGGCTTCTCCAGACCATTTTCGACAGGGTACGTCGATGGGGTTCAGTTGGAGATCAAACGGCCGCAGACGCAGCCCAATGGGGCCTTGGGGGTCGGAAACATAGATCGTCGCGGTGTCTTGGTCTGGGCATCGAACGCAGGCAAAAGACTTATTGGCGTTCAGCAATGCTGAAATACCACTGTGTACGAGTTCCTTTGACTCAACCGCGTCCCCTTCTGAAGTTGGCTTCATCGATCGCGTAAATCGGTCAAGGGTTTTTCAAACCGACGGTAGACCAGAGCGGACGTAAACCAGAGGATCGCATAAGCCGCTGCTACCAGCAACACCACCCTTGGGGGGTCTGTCCACTGTTCGCGTTCAATCCACCAAGCAACCAAGCTCATCAACGGCAAATTGATGAGGTAAGTGCTGTAGGAAAACTTGCTCATTCGTTCTATAAAACCGCGAAAACGTCCGAAAGTTTCTCCTGTGGGTGCCGGGATTCGCAACAATAGTGGGAAGAGCAAGGCCACACCTAAGCTGTGCACATCATAAATGAAAACCCGATACCAATAACCCCCTGCCTGCCCCAAGAGCCATACCCCGATGGTGAGCACCAGAACTCCAGACAGGGCAAAAACCCAAGGCATGCGCCTCACCTGAGGGCGGTGGATAAACAAGGCGGCCATGGCGACCCCCCATAAGATCGAACTCATGCGGAACACCACCGGAAGTCGACTCAGACCGGGATGCGCGGCAAAAGGCTCGAGCGACTGAACCGAAAGGAAATAGAATCCCTTCCCGATATTCATTAGCAGCAATACCCCGAGAATCAGAAAGAAAAAACTGCGGGTGGTGTGCCACAACCCCATTTTCAATCCGATGAACCACAGCAAGGGGAAGAGCACGTAAAACCACTCTTCCACGGCCAGACTCCAACTCTCCCGAAAAAAGAGGGTGTTGGGGGTAAATAGATTCTGCCCGAAAAACCAACAGCGCCAGTCGATGAGTTCAGAGATGCCCAAAACGGTATAAACGGCGATGTGCAAGACCAAAAACAGATAGTAGTTGGGCAGGGTGCGCCACCACCGCCTCCGATAGAATCGAAGCAATTCCACAGATTTCTTGCCCTCTACAGTGCGGAATATAATTCGGCCGATCAAGAAGCCGCTCAAAACAAAAAACAAACTGACCCCGTCGATGGGAAACAGCCCTGGCAAGCCATCGCCAAAGGCCGGAAACAAACTGCGACGGCTGTGCGCCCACACCACGGCCGCGATTGCCACAGAACGCAACAAGTCCAATCCGAAATTTCGCCTTGTGGAGTCCATCGCGCAAAGGAACGCAAAGTGCGCTAGCGTTCGCGCAAGGGGACGATCATCACCGTGAGTTTGCAATGCGATAAAAGCCGCTGATTCTGATCCCGCACCTCGATTTCCCACAAATGCAAAGAGGCGCCTTTGTGGACCAGTCGCGCCCTGCCCCGGGCGATGCCCTCCCGCAATCCCCGCACGTGGGTGGCCTGAATTTCAATGCCCAAAGCGGCTTGTTTTTCTCGGTTGATGTGCAGCGAAGACCCGGCGCTTCCGAGGGTTTCCGCCAAAGCCGCGGTGGCTCCTCCATGCAAAAGTCCCAGAGGTTGATGCACATGACCGTTGACGGGCATTTCGCCTTCGATCCAGTCTTCGCCCAAATCGGTATACCGAATGCCGAGGGTTTTCATCAAGGTCTCCGTGCCCCAATGGTTCAGCACTTCCAAAATTTCATTTTTACGGGCCTCCAACATGGTAGAATGGGTTTGCAGAATGCAAAGCAAGGTCAGCCGGCCGACTTGTACACGAACAAGTCCGGTTTAGATTCGTTGTAAACGTTATGCATCGGCATGTTAACTTCGCGTTAACGCCTCGAACCCCCACCCCATGACTTCTTTTACCCGCTTCTTTCTGACATTTTCGGTTGTTTCTCTCTTGGCCGCTCCTTTTTCGACTTGGGCTCAGGAGTCGGTTCGCCTCCCTCTGGAACGGGGGGTTCGCATCATTCCCCTTCAGGCTAAACCGCCGTCTGCAAGCGATTTATCCATCTATGACCCAGTGAGTGATGCCTTCTACGGCTTGGCTGTTTTCAACCGGCCCCTGAACCGCCTTGAGCGGGAAGAGTGGCAAAAAAAAGGTTTGAACCTGGGCACGGCTGTTGCGGCATCGGCCTACTATGCTGTCCTACCCCGGGCAAAGGCCCGAGCGGTTTGGGAAGGCAATTCCTCTTTGACTTGGGTGGGGCTTGGCTCCGATCGTCGATCGATGCGCCTCGATCAAGGATGTCCTGAATGGGCCCTGCTTGGTAGTGATCGGGCGCGGTTTCGGGTGTTGTTGATGGGCGGGCGCTTTTTGGAGCCGAACTTGAATCAATTGAGCCAATTGGGGTATGCAGTAGAGGCGGTACACCCTGCGGGGAACGAAATGTGGGTCGATGTGCTCGGCCCGTCAGACCCGGGCATATTGGGCCATTCTGTGTTCGTGCTGTACCTTCAGGAAGCCGAGGAACCGGGCGAACCCGAGAACTTCAATGCCCGCTCCTCGCATCGGATCAATTCGGTTCAACCCCGCATCGAGTTGGGATACAACGGTAGCGGTGTTGTGGTAGGGCACGGAGACGACGGCGCCATCGGTCCACACATCGACTATCAAGGACGGATGCTGGCCGATAAATCCGGTCCCAGCAGTGGCACCCACGGAGACCACGTGGCGGGAACCATTCTAGGGGGGGGCAATCTGGATCCCCGGGGCGCTGGCATGGCTCCCGGTGCAGATTTGGTCTATTATACCTATCCCGACAACCTGAACGACGTCGATCTCGACTTTACTCAATATGGGGTTCGTATTACCAATTCTTCGTATTCCAATGGGTGCAATGCGGGCTATACGAGCTTCTCGGCCCAGGTAGACGGGGATGTCTTTCTCAATCCTGGTCTGCAGCACGTCTTTTCGGCCGGAAACAACGGCACCCAAAACTGCGGTTATGGAGCGGGCAACGTTTGGGGCAATATTACCGGTGGGCACAAAGTGGGTAAGAACACCATTACCGTAGCCAATCTCAACGCCAACGACGGCATCAACAGTTCGAGCAGCCGGGGTCCCGCGGCCGATGGTCGGATCAAGCCCGATGTGGCCGCTGTAGGCACCAATGTGTATTCCACCGTCCCCCCCAACGACTACGATTCTTTTACGGGAACGTCTATGGCCTGTCCAGGAACGGCGGGCACCTTGGCCGTGCTCTACCAAGCCTACCGCGAAACCCATGCCGGTGCCGATCCCCCCTCTGCTTTGCTCAAGGGCTATTTGCTCAACACCGCCGACGATTTGGGCAATTCAGGACCGGATTTTATCCATGGATACGGTCGCATCAATGCGCGGGCTGCGCTCGAAGACCTCGAAGCCAATCGCTTTTTGACGCAAGCCGTCGACCAAGGACAAAGCCGCAATTTTGTGCTCAATGTTCCCCCAGGAACGAGTCGGGTGCGGATGATGCTCATTTGGACCGATCCGGCCGCAAGCCCTGTCGCTCAGCGCGACCTCGTCAACAACCTCGACTTTTCGGTGAATGCGGGCGGAACGGTGCATTTGCCCTGGGTGCTCGACCCGACCTCCAACCCAGTCAATCTAGCCAGCCCGGCCGTTCAGGCCGTGGACTCCCTCAACAACATCGAGCAAATCACGATCGACAATCCGGTTGCCACGCTGAACCTATCGGTAGTCGGAACGGCCGTTCCCCAAGGACCACAGGAGTTTTACATCGTCTATCGGTTTGAAGGGAACGAACCCCGATGGGAATCGCTGGTCGAGGGCATGTCTTTGGTCCCGGGACAAAGCGAGATACTGCGTTGGTGGAGCCCGACTACCGCGACGGGCACCATTTCCCTCGATTACAGCACCGACCAAGGCCAAAGCTGGACTTCGATCGTACAGAATATGCCCTCGGCTACGCGCTGGTTTACGTGGACCCCTCCGAGCAGTCTGTTCGGATCGTGCCGAGTCCGGTTGACACAAGGGGGATTGAGCGTACAAACCCCGGATTTGCCCTTGCTTTCGGTGCCCCAGGGGTTCTCTGTAAACAGCGCCTGTTCAGATACCATAGAGGTTCAATGGCTTGGAGTACCCGGTGCCACTGCTTACGACCTTTTCGTACTCGGCAACCGCTACATGGATTCAGTGGGCACCGCTGCCGCCCAACCCGGACTCCTTCGGTACAAAATCGGGGGCATTCAAGGAGCGGACGAGCATTGGATCGCCGTTCGAGCGCGGAACGGCTTCGGCATTGGGCAGCGCAGCCGCGCCATCAACAAGCCCGTAGGAACGTTTAATTGCCAAATTCCAAGGGATATAGAAGCAGAAGCTTGGATGAGTCCTGCGCCTGGACTCCTCTCGCAATGCATGACTGATTCGGTTCGGGTGGGGATGAAGGTGAGGAATTCCGGCACCCAACCGCTCTATGGTTATTCGGTGATTTTGTCGCTGAACGGTCCAGTGAACTTCTCGACCACCTTGATGATGTCCGACACGCTGAATCCAGGCGAAGAACGAGAAATCTACACCAGCGCTTTTTTGAATTTGCCTTCCGGAACCTATTCCGCCGTGGGTGTAGCCCAAATTGCTCAAGATGGTAATGTCCACAACGACAGTCTGATGGTTCAAATCATCACCAGCCCATTGGCCTCGGTAAGCGGCCCGTTCTTGAGTTCTTTGGAAAACCTCACCAACTGCGCCAGCACGAGCGATTGCGAGGTTACGGTGTGCAGTCTGGACAGTTTCTATGCGAACTGGACCAATGGGGTTCTGGACGACATCGATTGGCGGACCGACAACGGAGGAACGCCGAGTTCGGGAACCGGCCCTGCGGTCGATGCCTTTCCCGGAAACAGCGCGGGCAAATACCTCTACCTCGAAGCGTCTGGGAGCTGTACCCAGCAAACCGCTGTACTACAGTCGGGTTGCATCGAACTGGTGGGAATGAGTTCTCCTGAATTGCGATTTGCGTACCATATGTTTGGGGCCAACCAGGGCACGCTGCGTTTTGACCTGATTGCCGATGGTCAACTCATCGAACATCCCCTGCCTCCCATTTCCGGGAACCAAGGCAATGTCTGGAAATGGGCCTCGCTGGATTTGCGCCCTTACATGGGTCAGAAAATTGCCCTGCGCTTTACGGGAACCACGGGCAACGATTTTGACAGCGATATGGCGCTCGACGCGTTTATCGTATCCCAAGTGATCATTCCGCCAACCCCTCAATTCAGCGCGGAATCGACGCTGGGCTGTGTAGGGGTGCCCATGGAGTTCTTCGAAAATTGCCTTCACAACCCGGACAGTTTCTCTTGGAGTTTTTCACCCTCCACGGTCGGCTTTGTGCAGGGCACCGGACCGAATTCGGCCAATCCGGTGGTGGTCTTTCAGCAACCCGGGGTGTACTCGGTTCAACTCGCGGCTTCGAACGCCAATGGCGCGGATAGTCTCTTGATAACGAACTACATCACCATTTCAGGAAGCGCCCCTTTCCCCTACGCACAGAGCTTTCAGGTCTTGAGCTTCCCACCGAGCGGAATGCGGTTGGACAATCCGGACGGTCTCAACACCTGGGCCGTATCCAACGCTCCTGACCCGAATGGAATCACAAGGCGCTCTGTACGGATGAACTTCTTAAACTACGGCGATGTAGGCGCTACCGACCGCCTTCTGACGCTTCCGCTACAGGTGCCCATGAGTGGTCAGCCGGCTTTGGTCTTTCGCCGGGCACACGCTCAGGGGAACAATGGATTTTCCTATGACGGTCTCGTGGTAGAAGCCAGCCGCGATTGCGGACTGAACTACGACATCCGCTTGTTTGAGGCTTTTGGAAACGATCTTGCCACGACCGCTCCGAGCAATTTGGCCTATGTGCCCCAACCTTCCGATTGGGTCTGGGACACCCTTTCGCTGGTGCCGTATTTGGGAGAAGAGCTCATTTTTTCGTTCACAGCCATCAACGGTTCTGGCAACTACTTGTATTTGGATGATGTGCAATGGATCGACCTGAATCAAAGCGCAGGGACGGGAACCATTGTGCTGAGCGACAACGACATTTGTCAAGGAGACACCATCCAAATCAGTGCAGTGCCGCCGATTCCCGGGGCGCAATACACGTGGCGTCCAGGGCCCGGTCTCAGCATGCCCCAAACCACTGGACCTGGTCCCCTGGACCTGACGGCTGTATTGGTTTTGAATCCGCAAATCAGCCTCGAGATTCTTGCGCCCGGCGGGTTTACAGAACTGGATGCCTCTTTGACCATTCGGGGTCCGGTGACCGCCTCCTTTGGTTCGCAACCCACCCAAAACAACCTCGAACGGCAGTTTTTCGAGATTCTGCAGGGGTTGCCCACCCAATTCGAATGGGACTTTGGCGATGGAACGACTTCGACCGCGAGCCAGCCCATTCATCAGTATGCCACGGGCGGAACCTACACCGTACGCCTGACGGGATGGAGCGAATGCGGTGCCGATACCGCCGTGCAGAGCATCGGAATTTGGGGCATTGGTTTGGACGACGCCTCAGGGGCCAACTGGAAGCTCTATCCCAACCCTGTCGAAGCGGAGGTCGGGAAGGTCTATCTCGAAAGCCCCTGGTCCTTGGAGGGTGTCGAATTGTTCGATTTGAGCGGTAGACAGGTTGAAGAGCTAGGACTCCAAGCAACATCGATTGGGTTGTACGAAATGTCATTGCCCCGACTTTCGGTCGGGACGTATCTGCTGAAATTGCGGTCAGAAATCACACTTCCACCGCAACTCCTTATCGTACAATGATAAATCGTCACCCCCTACCCACGCTGGCACTCGCCACCCTAGCCTTCGGATTTCCCCTTGCCTCGAATGCCCAAGGCTGCAGCGATGCGGGGGTGTGCACCGCGGGCAGTTTGGGACATGGTCCCTCTGAACAAGCCCAATGGAACCTTGGACTCAACTATGGGGTAGGCGAACAGGGAATCCTGTACCTCGATGCCGAATTGGGGGTTGTCCTGCCCTGGGGAGACGCGAATCGCTTTGACCTCCGCCTTCCTTTTCGGAGCATTTTCGGCGATTTGGACAATGTTTCGGGCTTGGCTGATGTGCAGGCTACATGGATACGCAACTGGTCTGTGGTCGAAGGTTCTGAACTGAGCAGTACGCTGGGAATCCGCATTCCAACCGGCGATGCCAACGGCAGCTCGGAGGCCGGAATGGCGCTTCCCATGCCCTATCAAACCACATTGGGTACGGTGGATTTGTTGTTGGGAGCCAGCTACCGCCGCAACAACTGGTTGATGAGTGCAGGCTATCAACAACCGCTTACGTCGAACCGCAACGGGTATTTGGCCGAGAACGACAGCGTATCGGAGACGCCCTTTCCCTCGACCCGGAATTTTGAGCGCAAGGGCGATGTCGTGGCCCGATTCGGAAGGCAGTTTGGTCAAGACAAAGATCGCTGGGTCTTTTCCGCTTCAGCGCTGGGTATTTACCACCTCGGTTTGGATCGGTACGAAAGCCCCGAAGGCGAAAAAATCGAGATTGCAGGATCGGATGGGTTGACGCTCAACCTGACTGGATCCGTGCGCCGCAATTTTTCCGAAAGCCAAGCCTTGGTGCTCGATCTGGGCTTTCCCCTCTTGGTGCGCGAAGTGCGTCCCGACGGCCTCACCCGGGGGTTTGTCCTCGGTCTGCGCTGGAGGCAGTCGCTGTAGCCTCCGAGCCCCGAGGCATCGTGCTTTACGATGCGTATGAGCCTGCGAACTGGGAGGCATCGCACCTCTGCGTTGACCTGTTGAACCTGGTGCCCTTGAAAGATGGGGTCACTTCATGATGGATAGACCATCGTCGCTTCGTCAGGCGTACTCCAAGGCGGGCACGGCGGTTTCGTCGTGTTGACTGAGGTCGAGACCCAGCAATTCGTGTTCCACGCTGACCCGCAAAGGTGTGATTCGGTCGGTCCACTTGAGCAAAACCCAGGTAAGCCCGAGGGAATACAGCCCAATCACCCCGATGGCTACAGTCTGGGCCCACAGCAAAGAAAAACTGCCGTACAACGCACCGCCTTCGGTCGCAAAAATCCCCGTAAACAGCATCCCCAGAATCCCGCCTACGCCGTGGCAGGGGAACACATCGAGCGTATCATCAATCTCACTGCGGTTTTTCCAATGCACCACCGCATAGCTCGCCAAACTCGCGAGGGCTCCGATCAAAAAGCTGTGCCCGGAAACGATGTATCCGGCGGCGGGTGTAATCGTGGCCAATCCGACCACCGCCCCGATGCACACCCCAACGGTAGACGGTTTTTTATGGTTGATGACATCGAGGAGCATCCAGGCCATCATGGCTGAAGCCGAAGCCAAACTGGTGTTGACCATCGCATTGATGGCCACCTCGTTGGCCCCGAGCGAAGAGCCCGCGTTGAACCCGAACCAACCAAACCACAACAGTCCGGTACCCAACAAGATGTACGGAATGTTGGAAGGCTGGTGCACCGCCCCTTCCCGATGCGAATGCCGCCTTCCCAAAACCAAAGCCCCGGTCAAAGCAGCCACCCCGGCCGAGAGGTGAATCACAGCCCCTCCGGCAAAGTCCAAGACCCCCATTTTGAATAAAAATCCATCGGGGTGCCAGACCCAGTGCGCTACGGGACAATAGACAAACAGGGTGAAAAACACCATAAAAATCAAATAGCTCCAAAACCGAATGCGCTCGGCAAACGAACCGGTAATCAAGGCAGGCGTAATAATCGCAAACTTGAGTTGAAAGGCCGCGAATAACAACAACGGAATGCCCGTAGCTATTCTGGGATGCGCCGCCGTGCCCACTCCGTCAAAAAAGGCAAATGTGATGGGATTCCCAATGATGCCTCCCAAGCTGTCGCCAAACACCAGACTGAACCCAATGGCATACCAGATCAAACTCACCACGCCCAGCGCAATAAAACTCTGGAGCATGGTCGAAAGCATGTTTTTACGGCTCACCATGCCCCCGTAGAAAAACGAAAGCCCGGGGGTCATCAGCAATACCAGCGCCGTAGCAGTCAGCATCCAACCCACATCTCCGGTATTGAGGGAGCCGGCCATGGCCACGGGGTGCTCGCTGGGATAGAGGCTGGAGGCCAAACTGAGCAAAAGCAACAGCACCAGCGCAATCCGACCCAAGGTGCGCGATCGGGTCTTGCGCTTGGCGGCAGGTACAAAGACTTCGGTCATCGGGGCGATCTCTTAGCGTTGAACTTCGGCTCGGTAGGCCTTCATGCGCTCTACAACGGCCTCGTGTCCATTGCGCAAGGCGTCGTCGTAAGGCGTATTCCCCCATCGGTCGGCGGAGTCGATCGAGGCTCCGTGCGAAAGCAGGTAATCGACCACGGCAGCGTGCCCTTCTGAAGCGGCAATGTGCAAGGGCGTACGGCGGTCGTAGTCGGAGTCGTTGACGTTGACCCCCCGAGCGATGAGCTTTTGCACTTCGTATACATCGCCCGCGCTCGCGGCCCAGCAGAGATCGATCAGGCTGTTCATCCGCGATTCGTTTTTCCGCAAACGGGGATCAATTTTGTTGCTGACCCCTTCGATTAGGCTGTCGTAGTTGTGGAAGTTGAAGCGCTGGACCAGTTCTTTGCAGAATTCGATCCCGCGGACTGTATTGCCGTGGTTGTCGAGCCGGGGGGACCAGACAGCCATGCCGAGCAAGTTGGGCACGACGATCATCAACCCCCCTGCTACTCCGCTTTTGGCGGGCAATCCGATGCTGAAGGCAAACTCTCCGCTGAAGTCGTACATCCCGCAGGAGTACATCAGCGACAGGCAGTTCTTTACCGTTTCGGGCTTGAAAATGCGAATGCCCGTTATCGGACAAACCCCCGCATTGGCCAGGGTCGAAGCCACAATGGCCATGGCTTCCGTACTCACCTCGATCGAGCAGCACTGGAAGTAGAATTCGAGGGTGGCAATCAGATCGGTATCTGCGGGAAACGCCCCGTTTTCGCGCATAAAGTAGCCGAGTGCAAAGTTGCGGTCGGCGGTTTGGCGTTCGCTCAAATAGACCGAATTGTTGAACCGAGCCGGTATCCCCCCGCTCAGACGCGTCCACAAATCGAGCACATAGTCGAAGCGCTCCGACATGTCCTTTTCCGGGTGGATGAGCGAACAGGTCATAATGGCCCCCGAGTTGATCATGGGGTTGTGCGGAATGCCTTTTTCGTTCAAGACCAACCCATTGAACGAAATTCCGCTCGGCTCTCGTCCGACGTGTTGGTGGACCCGATCTACCCCGTTTTCCTCCATGGCGATGGCATAGTTGATCGGCTTGGAGATGCTCTGGATGCAGAAATACCGGTCCGAATCGCCCAGGGCCGCGCGCTGACCGTCGATGGTGCACACTGAAACCGCAAATTGCTCGGGATCGACCCGACCCAGCTGAGGGATGTAGGTGGCGACATGTCCCCCTCGATTGGCCCTGGTGCGGTCAAAGACCTCCTTGATCTCCCGGACGAATTCCTTGAAGTCGGGAATGATCAAATTGCCTTCGATGGCGTCTTTAATCAGGGTGCCGTTGCTTTCGTGGATGATGTTCTTGAATTCCTCAAAATCGAGCGTAGCATTGGAATCCTCGTCTTCCACCGAACGCCGGCTGTCGATTTTGATGCGCGGGTCGTTCTCCTTGATGCCCATGGAATCGAGCACCCTCAGCAAACGGCTGAGCGGAATCTTGCCGACCGACTCGAGATCGAGGGCGTTGAAGAGCTTGAGCAAATCGCCTTCGATGGTCAGCCCTTCCGGGGTGGAAGGCACCGGGTTCGGGTTCGATTTTTTGGAGCGTGCTGCTCCTGTCGCAGTGGCCATAAACGCGAGGATGGGATAAGAAGAAAGGGAATCGATTCAGCGAATCAGCAGAGCTGCAGCATTTCGCGGTACTTGGGCAAGCGCCATTCGGCATCGTCGACCAGACCTTCCAGGGCATCGGCGTGGACGCGAATCGACTCGCACAGCGGACGGACCTTGGTGGCCATATAGACGGCTACAGAACGGGTGTCTTTTTTGGTATGCGCCTTTTCGAGGACATCGGCCAGTTCGTCGGTCGACTCCCTCAGGCTGTCGATGTGCCCATTGAGGCGTTCTGACTCCAAGCGAAGCTTGTCGGCGGCGCGGCTCAGCCCCATGGCGGTAACCCCGTGGAAATTCTCGATCAAGACCGACTGCTGGGCATAGGCCGCGGGCAAAATATGGGTGCGGATCAACTCGAGATAGAGTTCCGCCTCCACTTCGTTTTTCTTGATGTAGTTCTCGAGCAACACCTCGTGGCGGGCTTCCAATTCGCGTTCGTTGAAAATACCGAGCCTGCTAAACAAGGCCTTGGATTCGGCGGTCACAAAAGCATCGAGCGCCTCTGGAGTGCTGCGCACGTTCGGAAGTCCTCGTTTGGCGGCTTCTTTTTCCCATTCTTTCGAATAGCCATCGCCGTTGAAGATGATCGACTCCACTTCGCCCAGATCGTGCTGCAACTGCGCAATAACCGCGGCTTCGATCGAAGCTCCCTTGGCCTTGCGCTGTTCGACGGCTTCGGCAAAGGTGTGGAGCTGATCGGCCACCATGGCATTGAGCACCGTCATGGCCGAGCTGCAGTTGGCCGAAGACCCCACGGCGCGGAACTCGAACTTATTGCCCGTAAACGGAAAAGGCGACGTCCGGTTGCGGTCGGTGGCATCGATTTTGGCCTCGGGCACCTTGGGAATGTTCAAATCGAACATCTCTTTGGCATTGCTGTCAGTGGTCAGCCCGTGCTTTTTGAAGTGTTCGAGCACGTCGGCCATAATGGTGCCGGTAAAAACCGAAATAATAGCCGGAGGCGCTTCGTTGGCACCGAGGCGGTGGTCGTTGCCCGCGGTGGCAATGCTGGCGCGCAACAAGGTGTCATAGCGCTTTACCGCGGCGATCACGTTGACAAAGAAGGTCAGGAACGAAAGGTTGCTTCCGGGCAATTCCGTCGGATTCAACAGGTTCTTGCCCCGGTCGGTCGCCATAGACCAGTTGTTGTGCTTGCCCGAACCATTGACGCCGGCAAAAGGCTTTTCGTGAAACAGGACTTTGAGTCCGTGCCGAATCGCAACGCGGTTCATCAAATCCATCACAAGCAGGTTGTGGTCTACGGCCACATTGAGTTCCTCGAACATCGGGGCGCATTCGTACTGGGCGGGAGCCACCTCGTTGTGGCGGGTCAGCACGGGAATGCCCAGACGCAGGGCTTCGCGTTCAAAATCGACCATAAAATTCTGAACCCGCTCCGGAATGCTGCCAAAGTAGTGGTCTTCGAGCTGTTGGTTTTTGGCGGGTTTGTTCCCGAACAAGCTGCGTCCGCTCTGCATCAAGTCGGGGCGCTCGCGGTAGTGCTCTTCGTCGATCAGGAAGTACTCTTGTTCCCAACCCAGGGTGGCGATGACATTGTGCACCGTAGGGTCAAAGAAATGACATACCCGGGTGGCCGCTTGGTTCAGGGCTTCGCAGCTCTTCATCAGCGGGGTCTTGTAGTCGAGTGACTCTCCGGTATAAGAGATGTATACCGAGGGAATGTACAGGGTTTTGCCGAGGGCCGTTTCGAGGATAAATGCGGGGCTGCTCGGGTCCCAAATGGTATAGCCCCGTGCCTGGGCGGTCGAGCGGAGGCCACCATGCGGAAAACTCGAAGCATCGGGCTCGCGCTGCACCAATTCGGCGGCAGTAAGCGATTCCATGCCCTGAATGTTGAGATCGAGCGAGGGCTTGTAAAAGGCGTCGTGCTTTTCGGCGGTGGTTCCCGTCAGGGGTTGAAACCAATGGGTATAGTGCGTGGCACCCTTGTCGGTGGCCCATTTTTTCAAGCCTTTGGCAACGTTCTCCGCCGTCTGCAAATCGATCTTCTCGTTGTTCTTGATCACCGCAGCCATCTTGTAGTAGGTGCTCTCGGTGAGGTACTCCTTCATGGCTTGAAGGTTGAACACATTCTCCGCAAACATTTCGGAGATTTTCCGACGGTCGTTTTGGGCGGAATATGTTTCGCTGCCTTCGTTGTGGGCAAAACCGTTCTGAGGGCGGCTTGTGGAGAGTCGAGAAGCATTCATACGGCGAACTGGGGTTGGGTTGATGGAGGCCAAACCTAAACCCGAACCTCCCCTGCTCGCCAGCCCTGAAAAGGGGATTTTTGCCCCTCCCCTTTTTAGGTGAGTTACTTGAATATCAGTGATATAATAATTAATGTGGTCACCTTCCCTTAACGTACCAGAAACACCGATTCCCCCTTATTGGGGATATTCTCACTGGGCGAGAAACACCCCCATAACCTGTCCCAATCCCGCTTAGGCTTCCAACCAGCCCTTCTGAATCGCCAAACGCACCAAACTGGCCGTGTTGTTGACCTCGAGTTTGCGCATCATGTTTTTGCGGTGCGTATTGATGGTCTCCACGCTGAGATTGAGCTTGTGCGAGATGTCTACATTGCTCAAACCGAGCGAAATCAATTTAAGCACCTCGCGCTCTCTGCGCGTCAACTCCCCTGCGCCCCGGGATTTGCCTTCGTCAAACAAACTCGGGAGCAGTTCGGTTGGAAAATGCCTTTTGCCCGATGCCACGGTTCGAATGCCTTCGAGGATTTCCTGACGACCGGAATTTTTAAGCATATAGCCCGCCACGCCCAAGTGGTACATTTTCTCGATATAGCTCCGTTCGCTGTGCATACTCAGAACCAGGATGTGCACCGAGGGAAAAAGCGCCATAATTTCTTTGGCCGTTTCGAATCCATCTTGCTGGGGCATTCGGATGTCGAGCAAAACGACATCGATCAAATAGGAGCGCAGTTTGAGCAATGCCTGATGCCCTTCAGAGGCTTCGGCCACCACTTTAAACTCTTCGTTCCGATCGAGCAAGGTGCGTAGACCGTCGAGCAAAATCCGGTGGTCGTCAACCAACAATATCTGAATGGGTTTCAATGCAGGGGTATTTGGGCGATGACCGTAGTACCCTGTCCGGGTTTGCTGTCGAAGGTAAGCGTCCCATTCAAGAGCGCCATGCGCGATTTGAGGTGGCGGATGCCATTCGAATTCGGGGAGGCAGACACCTCAGACGATACAAAACCCACCCCGTCGTCTTCCACCATCAAGGTCAGTTGACTGGGGTGTTCGATCAATTGAATCTCCACTGTTTCGGCCTGGGCATGACGCACGGCATTGCTGAGCAGTTCCTGAAAGATCCGAAACATCAGGAACTCAATTTTTCGATCAAAACGGTGGTTTGTCGAAGTATTCTGAAACCGAACGGACAACCCTGTCTCGGCTATTTGAAACTTTTGGATTTCTTCGCTCATGGCAGCAGCCAATCCAAACTGATCCAGTGAAGGGGGGCTTAGGTTGGTGAGGATGTGTTTGAGTTCTGTGGTGCAATCGTCGAGCTGCATGAGCGAGCGCTGCATCAACTCCAAGGCAGGTTGGGGATCGACCTGGGTGGCTGTGGATACGGACATGCGAACCCCGAGCAGCATTTGCCCGAGGCTGTCGTGCAAGTCGTAGGCAATGCGCCGGCGCTCGCCTTCTTCGGCCAATACCACCGCTCCCAATTGGGCCTTTTGATCGGCGAGTCGCTGTTCGCCGAGGATGCGAGACGCTTCGTTCGACTGTTTCAACATCTGCTCGGTCCGCTCCAACTGGAGCAGTCGCTTGTCGAGCAGCCGCACAATGGGGCGGAAAATAAACAAGGCTTCGGCGAGCAAGACCAACAAGGACGCGATCAAAATGCGCCACAGCAGTTACTGGAGCGATTCAATTTGAGAGGCATAAATTTCATCAAAGCGAAAGGTAATGGCGTCCATCAATACGACGTAGTCGGCTTCCAATTGCAACAGTTCGGCTTTGGGAGGTTGGGCATTGTGAAAAACAGAGCTGCGCAGTGCCCTGTCTGCGTTGTTATAGTGGTGTTGGAGGGCTCCAAACAGGGGCTCTACTTCTTCAAAAAGATTCCGAAGTGCGGGATCGGACACCAAGGGTGGAATTCCGAGGTCCGGGTCTCCGTATTTGAGCGCCCGATGCCCGCGTATCCAGGCAAAGCGATCTTCGCGGAGCGACTGGTTCCAGTTGCGAAATTGATCGGGGGTGGCCGATGCATCGGCGAGCAACAGGCTCCATTTGACGAGTCGCTGGCTCAGCATCCGCTGCCGTCCACTGATGTTGACCACCCGCGAGGCCGAACTTTGCTTTTGAATGGCCCGGTTCAAGATCCAGCCTCCGGTGGCGCTCAACACCCCGATACTCATCAGAGCGGTGATGTAAAACAACCTCAGCCCCCGAATGGTCAGGCGATCGCGAAAAGGTCTGTTCTCTGAAACCAGTTCAGCGGCAGGCATAAACAAGGGGATGGGGATAGGGGATGGAGGGCGGAACCCATCCCAATCGCGCTTCGCGACTCATCAGTTCTTCGGCCCGATACCATTGCAAGAGGAGATTCCTTCCGGAGCACGACGGGTCTTTGAACCAGGTGCTCAAATCGGGATGGTCTGGATCGATTTGAGCGATCACACTCAACCAGCATCGGGTAAGGGTATAGTGATACCCTCGTGTCTCGCTGTTGGGAACGCCGTGCGATTCATTGAGTCGGCGCAAAGTCCGGCTAAAGTCCGCAAACAGTGCTTCAAAGTCCAGCGGATTCAGTCGAGAAGAATTTGTTTCTCTGCGTTTTTGCCAAATAAGCCCCCATCCGACCATCAAGTGCTTTTCGTGGTTCCATTGATCCATGGGGATGCAGCTGGACTGAAAGTCCTGGGCTGCTTCGATACATTGGGTCTGAAAATGGGCTCTCATCACGTGAGAAAGATAAGATGGACAAAGAATGTCTATATCCTACTTTATCGATAGAATTTATATAATTTCGCGTTATGAAATACCATCCGTTCCTGTTTTTAGGGATGTTTCTTACCGTGGGAGTCTCGGGCTCCATCATGGCCCAAACCGAGAAAAGAGTGGTTCAAAACGAACAAATTTGGATTGGGCTGCACGGTCAATATCGGTGGAATGAACATTGGGGGGTTATGGCCGATGTACACCACCGTCGCTTTGAGTTCTCCGAAATCCCCGGGGTTTATGTGGCGCGGGCTGCTCTCAGTTATCGTCTCAAGGGGTCTTCGACGGTTGCGGCGGGTGGGGCTCTGTTTTTCAATCCTCCATCGGCAGGAACCGAAGTGCTCGAACGGCGGCTCTATCAACAGTGGGTTTGGAGTCAACCCTTAACGGGGACCACCGCCTCGAAAGTTCAAATAGGCTATCGGTTGCGCAACGAACAGCGCTGGCAAGAACGGCGACCCGCCGATGCCGATCCCGTGGTGCGCTTTACCAACCGAACGCGGTTTTTAATCTCCTTGACGGTCCCTGTTTTTCGCAATCCTAAACTGCCCAAGCTGTTGGTATACGATGAAATTCTCATGCAGATGGGGCCGGAGGTGGTCTACAACCCCATGGATCAAAACCGCATCTACGCGGGCTTTCGGCAAAAAATAGACGAACACTGGAGCTTTGATTTGGGCTATTTGGGGATCTACCAACAGACTTTTTCCGGGTCCGATTATGTGCAAACCCATGTGCTGCGTTTGTTTGTGTACTTTGAGGCGGCTGTAGTGGTCTAACTTTTTTGGACAGAAAAGTTGAACTTTCTTAATTTCTCTGTCATGAAAAGTAAAAGACGGCAATTGACGATGGCGTTCAAGGTAAAGGTTGTCTTAGAGGCACTTAAAGAGCGTTACACAGTTTCG
>WGMI01000006.1 GCA_016125155.1 bacterium | reverse complement strand
CCATGCATAAAAACTCGTCCGATCCATACCCATCCTACGACAGGCTTCGGTTACATTGCCCAAATTCTCCGCCAGCTGTAGTACACTCAGCCGCTTGCGGGCCAATTTCTCGTTCGGTTCCTTTGCCACGATACGAGTTGAAGATACTGATTCCATTGATCCTTCTGTTTTGCGGTTAAATTTACTTCAATCGCAAGACATGAAGGTTAGTCGATCACATCACGATCAACTCAAATGTACACCCCTCCCCAACACTCCCCTACATCCCCCCTACCCCTCCTAAAAATCCTTGGCCAGAGATAAAGGCCGCATCACGAGGCGTTTTTTGCGGTAGTGGCCGGAAATGCTGTGGCAGAAACGGATTAAAATGAACCCTTGCTCAGCGGATACGCAACTGCGCGTCCTCCACTTCATGGAATTAACAAGCTACAGTCGATTATTCTTGCCTCCCTGAGATTCCCGGAGTCTTCTTTCTTTTCGGAGCTCGTTGGGGCACCGAAAGTTGCGCATCCTGCAACTTGCGTCCAAAAACATCGTCTTTGGCCAACAGCAACACATCGTGCTCCAAACCATAGACCTTGAGCACACTCAAGTACTGCCCCATCCCCACCCCCGGATGTCCCCGCTCGATTTTGAGCAACGTAGAACGCCCCATCCCCGCCCGCTCCGCCACCTGAACAGTGCTCAACCGTCTGCGCAACCGCGCCAAACGCAGGTTTTCTCCCAACTCCTCGAGAAGGGCTACCATTCTGGGCAAAAGAAGCGATGTACTCTTGGGCATAATGCATCATTAACGATACAAAAACACAATTCATTGTATCGATTATGAAACATTTTCACATCTATGGCGGACTGTACTTAGCCACCTGATGAATCTCATCCCGGAAGAACCGGGACCCCCCTACCCCTCCCAAAAAGCCTTGGCCAGGGACAACGGCCGCATCACAAGGCGTTTTTTTCGGTAGTGGCCCTGCATACGGCTTAGAATATCCTGGAGGATGCCGAGGGCTTCGATCTGGTGGTCGCCCTTGTTCAACATCACGCATTCCGCCCCCACGGCCGTCGCCACATCCGTAATCTCGGCCCGGCTCGGAACCCCCTTCGACAACATTTTTTCCAACACCTGCGTCGCCCAAATGGACGGAATATTGGCCGCCTCGCACAACCATAGAACCTCTTCCTGCACCTCGCTCAAACGCCCAAACCCCACCGAAAGCCCCAAATCGCCCCGCGCAATCATCACCCCAGCCTTTTCGTACCGCATCAACGCCAACAACAAAGCCGGAAACTCCACAAATGCCTTGGGCGTTTCCACCTTCACAATCAAACCCGGGCGATGGGCCGAAGCCTCCAAAACCCCCACCAAATCCTCAATATCCTGAGGCGTATTCACAAAACTCAAGCCCACACTCTGCGCAAACGAAAGAACCTCTGCCAGATGCTCCCGATCTTCCTCCGTCAGCGCCTTGTAGCGGTCTGAAATGCCCGGAATATTCAAACCCGCATCTAACTTGATCCGCACCACCTCTGTTTCGACAAAACTCAACTCGAGCCAGGCCAAATCGCCCGAAACCGACACCACAGAACCACTCGCAATGCCATCGTCAAAAAACACCTCCATCCCCGGCTCCAGGTGTTCAATCAATCCCTCCATGGCTGGAATCAACCACCAATCAAAGGACTTTAAATCGGCCTTTCCGGGCTTGTAGGTACTCAACACAATCCGCTCCCCCAACCGAAAACCCGCCTTGCGCTTCGGACCCCCATCGGCCGAAAACAACTGACCAATGCGCATCTTCGGCCCACTCAAATCAAAATGGACCGCACAGGGCAACCCCAGCGAATCGCTTGCCTGATGAACCGCCCTCGCCATCTTGATCCACGTTTTGGGGGCATCGTGCCCACAGTTGATCCGCGCCACCCGCATCCCCGCCGAAAGCAAGGTGGAAATCATGTGCGGATCTTTGTCGAACTTTTTCGCCGACAAGGTCACCATGGCAATCGGAAACGGCCCCTCCTGCGCAAACAAAGCCGACGTATTGCGCAATAACCGATCCGACGCTTCCTGATAACGAATCGTACAATGGGGATCGTAGTCCTCCTTCAGCCACCCCAATACACACTTGAGGTTGTTGTAGGGATCGCTCTCCGAAAACCGCAGCGCGGACAGCCCCCGGGTACTCAAGAAATCTTGCAAATCTTCGATCGAATGTGCCCTGAGCGCCAGATAACAAGCCAAATTTTGCGCACTCTCGCGATGGATTGGGTGGACGGATTCCAACGTTTCGCGGTGTTGATGCACAAAGGCATCCATGACGCGCAACAGCGATTCAATGCGGTTTATGGCTTCGGCGTGGTCGATCATAAGAGGGCAGTCGTAGAAGGAGTTTTGGTGGGCGGCGCAAAGTTATTCCCCCTCTACTCCCTCTCTACTCCCCCAACCCCCAAATCGAACGGCGAAAGGTGTGGATGCTGTCGTTGGGAACGGTTACACTGAGCTGGTAGTGCGCGATGCGCCATGCATCGCCCTGTTTTAAGACCACGCCTGTAGCACGGCAAGGCCCCATCCAGGTGTCGAGCACTTCGTCGAACCAAGCAATATTGCCACGATCCGAAAACACCACCCTCCGCTCTCGGGGCGCGAACGACCACGCCTCGCCACGTTGAAAAAATGGCCGAGACCAGACTCGGAATTCCGCCAACCCCCAGCGCTCTGAAACATCGGTCCCGATAAACACAGCATTGGGGGCAAAGTGGTCAAAATAAGCACTGTCGCCCTCAGCGGCCAGCGCATGCCAGCGATCGAGCATTTGGACAATGTCCGCGGAATCCGAGGCTGTATGGGCCGCGGAACCCTCGCCCTCTACGGGCTCCGGCTCCGGCTGCGGACGCTGACACGCCCCTACCCACAGCAACACTACAGCCCCCAAAACCCCCTTCGACATCCCTACAAACCGCTTACTTGCCCGGCCCACCTTTGTCGAGCTCGTTCATCTCTTTGTTGGCGGCAAAACTCGCAATGAGCTGGTTGAGCATATCGCTGGCGGCAGAAGGCGCATTGGGGAGCAAAATCAGACTGCTTTTGCTGTTCTCGGCCACGCTGTGCAGGGTGTCGTAGTGCTGGGTAATCACAATCAACGCACTGGCCTCCTGAGGATTGATCCCCGCCTGATTCAATACCCCTACGCTTTCTTCCAAACCCCGGGCTATTTCGCGGCGCTGATCGGCAATACCCTGACCTTGAAGTCGCTTGCTTTCTGCTTCAGCCGTCGCCTTGGCCACAATGCGAATCCGCTCGGCTTCGCCTTCGTAGGTGGCAGCAATCTTTTCCCGCTCGGCCGCATTGATGCGGTTCATGGCCTCCTTGACCTGAAGATCGGGGTCGATGTCGGTCACCAACGCCTTGATGATGCCATAGCCATACTCGTTCATGCTTTCTTCAAGTTCGCGTCTGAGTGCGATGGCGATGTCGTCCTTCTTCTCGAAGACATCGTCCAGCTTGAGCTTGGGCACCTCGGCCCGGACCACGTCGAACACATAGGCCGTGATCTGATCGTGGGGCAATTCGAGTTTGTAAAATGCCTCGTAGACCTTTTCCTTGAGCACCAAAAACTGCACGCTCACCTTCATCCGCACAAAAACGTCGTCTTTGGTCTTGGTTTCCACGAGCACATCCAACTGCTGGATCCGCAAATTGAGGCGCGCCACCACCCGGTCCACGATCGGAATCCGGAAGTGGATGCCCGGAAGCCGAAGACCAAGGAACTTCCCAAAGCGTTCTATGATGGCGACTTGTTGTTGGCGAACGATGAACAACCCGCTGAACAACAAGAGCAACAACAGGCCTAGTCCAATATAGACAAGCAACATAACAGGAGTTTTTTTCTTTCGTGGAAGGTAGGGAATGTTCGGGGTTTGAACGAACTTGTTGTTCCGAGCGCAATGGCCGCCTCGCTTCAGACAGGACTTTTGCCTATTTCCAGACCCGCCCTTGCACTAAATTTCGACCATGAGTGACGAACGCATTGCGCTCGACAAAAAAATGATCCTCGAGCGCTACCGCGCCCTGATCCACGCCCTCGACGAGCGCTCCACCGCCCAAGACCGTAGAATGGTGAGGCGGGCCGTCGATTTGGCACTCGATGCGCACAAAGGCGTGAGGCGCAAGACCGGAGAGCCCTATGTGCTCCACCCCCTCGAAGTGGCGCTTATCGTCCTCCAGGAAATCGGGCTCGGGCCCACCTCGGCTACGGCGGCCATCCTGCACGACGTCGTCGAAGACAGCGACTATACCCTCGAAGACATCGAGCGGCTGTTCGGCGAAAAAATTGCGCGCATCGTCGACGGACTCACCAAGATCAAAGGCGTGTTCGACCCTCAGGCCTCCGAGCAGGCCGAGAACTTTCGCAAAATGCTGCTGACGCTGGGAGACGACGTCCGCGTTATTCTCGTCAAACTGGCAGACCGACTCCACAATATGCGGACTCTCGACGGGATGCCCGAGGGCAAACAGGCCAAAATTGCAAGCGAGACCCTCTATATCTACGCCCCCTTGGCGCATCGGCTGGGGTTGTACAACATCAAAACCGAACTCGAAGACCTGTCGCTCAAATACACCGAACCCGAGGTGTATCGCGACATCGAACGCCGGCTCAAGGCCTCGGTGGCGAGCGAATACCGCTTTTTGAAGCGATTCAGCGCCCCCATCCGCGCCATGATGGAACAGGAAGGGCTCAAATTCACGCTCAAAGAGCGCACCAAGAGCATCTCTTCGATCCGGAAAAAGATGATCAACCAGGGCGTGAGCTTTGACGAGGTCTACGACAAGTTTGCGATTCGGATTATTCTCGACACCGACAGCGATCAGGAAAAAGCCGCCATCTGGAAGGTCTATTCGATCGTGGCCAACCTCTATCGCCCCAATCCCGAGCGGATGCGCGACTGGATTTCTTCGCCCAAGTCGAACGGATACGAATCTCTGCACACCACCGTGATGGGGCAAGACGGGCACTGGGTCGAGGTGCAGATCCGCTCGAGGCGCATGGATGAACAGGCCGAACTCGGCATGGCCTCGCACTGGAAGTACAAAGAGGAAGAAGTGGTCGACAACCGGTTGGAGTCGTGGATCAAAATGATCCGCGAAGCCCTCGAAAGCCCGGACAGCAATGCCCTCGAATTTGTCGACGACTTCAAGTTCAACCTGTTCAGCGACGACATTTTCGTCTTTACCCCAAAAGGCGAAATCAAAACCCTGCCCAAGGGATCGAGTCCGCTCGATTTTTCGTTCGAAATCCACACCGACATCGGGCTGAGAACCCTCGGAGCCAAAGTGAACGGAAAACTCGTTCAGCTCAACTACAAACTCCGGAGCGGAGACCAGGTCGAGATCATCACTTCGGCCAAACAAAAGCCCAAAGAAGAGTGGTTGCACTTTGTCGTTACTTCCAAAGCGCGGACCAAGATTCGAGCCTCTCTGCAAAGCGAGCGCCGAAGCGTGGCCGAACGAGGTCGGGAAATTTTGGAGCGCAAGCTCAACTTCGTCAAGGTCAAGCCCAGCGAAAAAGTACTTCAGGACCTCACGAATTTCATGGAGCTGCCCGACAGCCAGGAGTTGTTCTACCAGGCGGGCATGGAGCTGCTCGACAACGAAAAACTCCGGGCGTTTGCGCGCGAACAGGGCGGGGGCTTCCTGACCCAAATCCGCAATCGCTGGCGCCGACCCGCCAACGATGCCCGGGGCGAGGCCAAAACCCCCGGCGCAGCCCAACCCACCCGCCTCGTGTTTGGGCCCGAGGAACAAGCGCTCGAATACAAACTCAGCCCTTGTTGCAACCCGATTCCGGGCGATGCCGTCTTTGGTTTCTTGACCGCCAGCGAAGGGATCAAGGTGCACCGGACCGACTGCCCCAACGCCATTGCGCTTCGGAGCCGTTTTGCGTCGAGGGTGATGAGCGCCCGGTGGATATCGGCCGAGGTCAGCGAATTTGTAGCGGTGCTCCGCGTTCGGGGCATCGACACCGTAGGGTTGGTCAACAAAGTGACCCAGATTATTTCGAACGACTTGAATGTCAACATCCGCAGCATCAACATCCACGGAGAGGGCGGGCTGTTCGAAGGCAGCATCACCGTGGTGGTGGGCAACAAGGTCCACCTGCAAAACATCATGCAGGAAATTCGCAAAGTAGACGGGGTGCGCAGCGTAGAACGCCATGTGCGCGAATAGCCCCGCCCTCGTTCTCGGTCCGCGGCATCTCAATGGCTCCGACTACCTTTGAGCCATGGACGATACAGCCTTTGAAACCGTCAAGGGGGTCTTTACCGAGCATTTGGAGCGCAACGGACACCGCAAGACGCCAGAGCGCTATGCCATATTGCGCGAGATTTACCAGAGCGAAGAGCACTTCGACATCGAGTCGCTCTATCTGCTCATGAAGAACAAGAACTACCGGGTGAGCCGGGCCACCTTGTACAATACCATTGAGTTGTTGCTTTCGTGCAATCTGGTCCGTCGACATCAGTTTGGACCCAACCAGAGCTATTACGAAAAGTCCTACTTCAACCGCCAGCACGACCACGTCATTTTGACCGATACAGGCGAGTTGGTCGAATTTTGCGACCCTCGGATACAACAAATCAAAGACGGGATTGCCGAGTTGTTCGGGTATGAAATTTTGGGGCATTCCCTCTACATCTTTGCACGGAAAAAAGGAGCCTTGGCCGATGCGAAAAACGCGGACAAAAGCGCTCCACAGATGCACTAAACCATGGCTATAGACGTATTGCTCGGGCTCCAGTGGGGCGACGAGGGCAAGGGCAAAATTGTGGATGTACTGAGCGGTCGCTACGATCTGATTGCGCGTTTTCAGGGCGGGCCGAACGCGGGCCACACCCTCGAATTCGACGGGGCCAAACACGTTCTGCACACCATTCCTTCGGGGATTTTTCACCGCAACGCCCTCAATTTGATCGGCAATGGGGTAGTGATTGACCCGGTGATTTTCTTGGGCGAAATCGAAAAGCTCCGCGTTGTCGACGACCGGATCACCGATCGGCTCTATATCTCGCGCAAAGCGCACCTGATTCTGCCGACCCACCGCCTGCTCGACGCGGCCAGCGAAGCCGCCAAAGGCAAGGACAAAATCGGCTCTACGCTCAAAGGCATCGGTCCGACCTATATGGACAAAACCGGTCGCAACGGACTGAGAGTAGGCGATTTGGAGCTCCGTGACTTCCCCGAGCGCTACCGGAGTCTGGTCGACAAACACCTGAGCCTGCTCCGTCAATACCCCGACTTTCAATTTGATTTACCTCCTCTCGAAGCGGTTTGGATGGAGGCCAGCGAGCGCCTGAGGGGTATGCAGCTGGTCGACAGCGAGTTGTACCTGTCGAAGGCCTTGGCAGAAAACAAGCGGGTCTTGGCCGAAGGGGCTCAGGGCTCCCTGCTCGACATCGATTTTGGCACCTATCCGTTCGTCACCTCCTCGACTACCACCGCGGCGGGGGCATGTACAGGATTGGGTGTGGCACCCAACCGCATCGGTCAGGTGTTTGGGATTTTCAAGGCCTATTGCACCCGGGTCGGCAGCGGGCCCTTCCCCACCGAACTCGACGACGAACTGGGCGAGAAACTGCGCAAGAATGGGCGGGAATTCGGCTCTACCACGGGGCGTCCCCGCCGCTGTGGGTGGCTCGATCTGCCCGCGCTCAAATACGCCATCGAGATCAACGGAGTGAGCGAGTTGATGATGATGAAGGCCGATGTGCTCGGCGATTTTGACCGCATCGGGGTGTGCACCGCCTATCGCTACAACGGCAAAGAAGTGACGCATTTGCCCTACCGCATCGATCCCGAGTTGGTCGAACCGGTCTATACCTGGATGCCCGGATGGAACTGCGATTTGAGCGGCATCGAACGCACCGAAGACCTGCCCGAAGAACTGATGAACTACGTCCGCTTTATCGAGCGCGAAACCGGCATCCGCATCGGGGTGCTGAGCGTAGGACCGGACCGCCGACAGACCTTGAGCCTCTCCTGAACTTGATTCAAACGCCGTTTTGGAGGGAGGAAGGCCGGTGGAGCCATATTCCGACCGCACTCTGCTTGTGCGCGTTCCTCTTTTCGACCCTGGGTTGGGCGCAAAACCGTCCGATTGAGATCAAAAGGGCCAATAAGGGGTATTATAAAAAAAGCGACGAGAGCAAAAACCGCTTGGTCGGCTCCGTGCTGTTCGAACACGAAGGAGCTTTGTTGTATTGCGATTCCGCCTGGTTGTACGTAGAGCGCAACCGGGTAGAAGCCTTTGGCCATGTGCACATTGTACAACACGATACCCTTCACCTGTACGGGGACCGCATCGACTACGATGGGAATACGAAGGTGGCCGTGGCCACAGGCAAGACCGTGGTGCTTGAGGACCCCAAAATGCGGCTCACCACCAACCGAATGGTGTTTGACCGCAAAGACCAAACCGCGCGCTACTCCACGGGGGGCACCATTGTGAACGACGAGAATACGCTCACCAGCCAAAACGGGGTTTATTACGCTGATTTTCGCGAGTTTAGGTTTAGTCGAAACGTCGATTTAACCAATCCGCGCTACACCCTGAAATCGGATACCTTAAACTACAACACCGCCACCCGGATCGCCACGTTTGCGGGTCCCACCGAGATTGTGGGCAAGGACGGAAACACCCTCTACAGCGAGAGCGGTTTCTACAATACCGCCAACGACCAAGCGCGGTTTGCCGAGCGCTCGCGGATGATCGATGGGTCGCGTACCCTGAGCGGAGACAGTTTGTACTACGACCGCAAGCGCGGGATAGGCCGGGCCTATGGGAATGTGCTCCTGACCGATACAGTCGAAAAAAGCGCCATCTGCGGAGGGTACGGAGAGTACGGGGAAAGCCCGGAATACGCCATGGTGACCCTCGACCCGATCTACTCGCTCTACGATGAGCGGGACAGCCTGCACATCCACGGAGACACGCTGAGCTATGCGCTGCTCCCCGATGGAAGCAAGAAAATGCGGATCCGGCGGGGCGTTCGTATTTTCCGCAAAGACCTACAGGGGGTCTGCGACTCGATGATCTACACGGGCAGCGATTCGACCTTTAAGATGTTCGTAGAGCCCGTGTTGTGGTCGGACCGGAGCCAGTTGAGCGGGGATACGATTTGGCTCGAGATGCGCAACGGCAAGATGGACAGTCTACGGATCAACGGGAATGCCTTTGTAATGGAAACCGATACGCTCGAGCGCTATCAACAAATTCGGGGCAAAAAGATGAAAGGGGGCTTCAAGGACGACCAACTCCACCGAATGCGCTCCTCGGGCAATGGCCAAACGGTGTATTGGGCGCGGGAAAAAGATGGATCCGAAGTGGGGGTGAATCGGGCCGATTGCAGTGATTTAATGATGGTGTTCCGAGAAGGCAAACCGATCCGGATCACGTTCTTGGTCCAGCCCGATGCCCACCTGTATCCCACGGCCACGGCACCACCCGATCAACTGATCCTCAAGGGGTTCAAACCGCGATATGGGGAACGGCCGGAAAATAAATCCGATATTTTGCGGTAACGTTCGACGAGAGACGCGTAAAGTCGCATAGAGACGCAAGATTTTGCGTCTTTACCAAGGGTTCGGGTTTCATACGCGTCACTATCGCATGCCCTACCTTCGCGGCATGAAATTCTTCATCGACACCGCCAACCTCGATCAAATCCGCGAAGCTGCTCAACTCGGCGTCCTCGACGGGGTGACCACCAACCCCTCCTTGATGGCCAAAGAAGGCATCAGCGGGGCCCATAGCATCCTCGATCACTACGTCCGCATCTGCGAAATTGTCGATGGAGATGTGAGCGCCGAGGTGATTGCCACCGACTATGACGGGATGTTGCGCGAAGGACATGCGCTCGCCGAGCTCCACCCCAATATTGTCGTGAAGATCCCGATGATCAAAGAAGGGCTCAAAGCCTTGAAGTACTTCAGCAACGAAGGCATCCGGACCAACTGCACCTTGGTGTTCAGCGCCGGGCAGGCCCTGCTCGCTGCCAAGGCCGGAGCCAGCTATGTATCGCCTTTTATCGGCCGCCTCGACGACATCTCGACCGATGGAATGGACCTGATCCGCCAAATCCGGTTGATCTACGACAACTATGCGTTTGGAACCGAGATCCTCGCGGCCAGCGTGCGCCATACTATGCACGTCATTGCCTGCGCCGAGGCCGGGGCCGATGTGATGACCGGACCCTTGGAGTCGATTACCGGACTGCTCAAACACCCCCTTACCGACCTCGGTTTGGAGAAATTCCTCTCCGACTACCGCAAACTCAACGGCTGATGGCCGAACTCGTCCGGATCTACCCGGACAACCCATCAGAACGCGCTCTGGGCAAAGTGCTCGAGGTGCTCCGAAGCGGAGGGGTGGTGGTCTATCCGACCGATACGGTTTACTCGTTTGGCTGCGACCTGTTCCAGCCCAAGGCCATTGAGCGGATAGCGCGGATCAAGGGCATCAAACCCGAAAAAGCCGACTTCTCGATGGTCTTCGACGACCTCAGCCATTTGAGTCGGTATACCAAACACGTCGAAACCCCTACCTACAAAATCCTCAAGCGCTGTCTTCCGGGACCTTATACCTTTATTCTCGAAGCCAGCGGACAGGTGCCCAAGCTTTTTGGGGCCAACCGAAAAACCATCGGGATTCGCATCCCCGATCACAGCGTGCCCCGGGCCATCGTCGCCCTCCTCGAACACCCGATCATTGCGAGCTCGGTCCACGACGAAGACGAAATCCTCGAATACACCACCGATCCGGAATTGATTGCCGAGAAATACGACAAACTCGTCGATTTGGTGATCGACTCGGGTCCAGGCGATTTGTTCGCCTCTACTGTCGTCGACCTCAGCAGCGGGAGCCCGGAGATTGTTCGGGTGGGCAAAGGCGATCCCGAGCAGGTTTGATTTGTCCGTACATTGTACGTACATCTGTATGGGAAAGAAGCCGACATCGTCTAATGTATAAATCTGTATTACAATGATTTATATTTTTTACCATGAATAAGACGGCCCGTTTGGAAATCCGATTGACGGAGACGCACAAAGAACGTTGGGAACAAGCCCGAAAATTGGGGGGATACCCTTCGATCAGCGCCCTGTTAATGGAGTCAATGGAGGATGCAGTTAACCGGATTTTTCAAGAACGCCTTGAACCACTGAGCCTAGGTAAGGAAGGTATTCAAAGGCTTTTGGAAATTCTCGAAAGTCCTCCAAAAGAACCCAATGACGCTTTGAGAAAATTGATGCAACAAGATTTTACTAAAATTGTAAATAATGTATTACTTAGAGACGCCCATCTAAAAACGCTCAAACCAGAACTCAAGGATCGAACCGATTCAAAAAACGCACAAAAGAGAACTCTTCAACAACGGAAATAATAATTTAGATCAATACCTCAAGACACACGCGCGACAGGACCACGAAAGGGGAATTTGCTCTATCTTTGTTTTCTGTAAAGCCCCATCAGGGGCTAGGGTACTACACGCTCAGTAATTATTCTTTAGCCAGTCGACATTTTACAGGGCATCCGCGTTTCAAGGGTGTAAAATATCCACAACGTCCACTTCATCTTCTGGGTAGGCTTGCTGTCGATTTGCGTGTGCAAGGCCAGGGAATCGGTTCTATGCTACTCAAATCAGCTATCTCTGCTGTGCTAGAGTCGCATCGATTCTCTGGAAGCATGGGTAATCTGACAGAACCGATTGATCAAAATGCCGTTCGTTTCTATGAGCACTTTGATTTTGTTGAGCTTGAAGTGGGGCGGTCGTGGTTTCCTGGCATGGATAAGCTCCATGCTTTCTCATTGCCATAAATCATTCAACATCAATACCCCAACAACCGCTCGATGGACTCCTCCAGCCGCGATTTGGCCAAAAAGCCCTGTTCGAGTTCGGGAGCGAAGGGCACGGGCAGGTTGTGCGAAGCGACGCGAAGCACCGGCGCATCGAGTTTGTCGAAGCAATGCTCTTGGATGAGCGCCGCCAAATCGGCCCCAAAACCTCCTGTCAATACGTCTTCGGTCAATACCAACACCCGACCCGTTTTGCGCGCCGAGGCGTAGATGGCTTCTTCGTCCAAGGGCACCAGGGTGCGCAAATCGATCAAATCGGCCTTCCAATCTGGGTGCCGATCGAGGAGCTCGAGCGCCCAGTGCACCCCCATACCATACGTCACAATGCTGAAATCGGGGCCTTCCCTCAGCACCGAAGCCACCCCAAACGGAAGCGCATACCACCCTAGGGGCACCGGACCGTACACGGATCGGTAGAGCGCTTTGTGCTCGAAGAACAAGACCGGATTGGGGTCTTCGAGTGCCGCACACAGCAGCCCCTTGGCATCGGCGGGAAATGCCGGATACAACACCTTGAGCCCGGGTGTATGCGCAAACCACGCTTCGTTGCTCTGGGAGTGGAACGGCCCCGCAGCCACTCCAGCTCCTGTGGGCATGCGTACAACGACATCGGCGTTTTGCCCCCAGCGGTAGTGAATCTTGGCGAGGTTGTTGCAAATCTGGGTGATACCCTCGGAGACAAAATCCGCAAATTGCATTTCGACCATGGCCTTCATGCCGCGGATGCTCAGCCCGAGTCCGGCGCCCAAAATGGCCGACTCGCACAAAGGGGTATTCCGCACCCGCTGCGCTCCAAACCGGTCCACAAAGCCCTCGGTGACCTTGAACACCCCTCCGTAGGCTCCGATGTCTTGCCCCATCAATACGAGCTCCGGGAAGCGTTCCATCGAATCGCCCAAAGCCTCAGACACAGCATCGATGAGCCGAAGTTCGCGGACTTCGCCCTCGTTGGGGTCGAGGGTGGGTTGATGGGGCGCGTACAAATCGGCTTTTTCCCTAGCCTCGTCCCAAACGGCCGCCGGCGCGGCAAAAGCCACGTCCAGAGCGGCTACAATAGCCTCACGATGCTGTTGACGTATAGCCTCGGCCCCTTCAGCGTCCAAAATGTCCCGCTCGGCCAAAAAGCGCTCGAACTGGAGCAGCGGATCCTTTTCCGCCCATTGGTCTTGCAGCCCTTCGGGATAGTACTTGGTTCCGCTGGCCTCCTCGTGACCGCGCATCCGGAAGGTGATGCACTCGATCAAGATGGGGCGCGGATTGAGGCGAACGTCTGCGGCCACTGCGCGGATCGTTTCATAGACCTCGAGCAATTGGTTGCCGTCGATTTGAACGGTTTCCATCCCATACCCAATACCCTTGTCGATGAACTGTTTGCACGCAAACTGCTCCGAAGAAGGCGTGCTTAGCCCCCATTGGTTGTTCTCGACCACAAAGAGCACGGGGAGTTTCCACACCGCGGCCACGTTGAGCGATTCGTGAAAATCGCCCTCGGAGGCCCCGCCGTCGCCGGTAAATACCAAACAGCACTTCTGTTCTTCTTTGAGCTTGTGCGCCAACGCAATGCCATCGGCCACCCCCAATTGAGGGCCGAGGTGGGAAATCATCCCTACGATATGGTGCTCGTTGGTGCCAAAGTGAAACGAGCGGTCTCGCCCCTTGGTAAACCCTCCGGGCTTGCCCTGAAACTGCATAAACAGACGCTCCAAGGGAACGTTGCGCGCTGTGAACACCCCGAGGTTGCGGTGCATGGTGAGCAGGTACTCGTCCGGCTCCATAGCGAGCGCACAGCCCACGCTGATGGCCTCCTGACCATAGCCGCTAAACCACTTGGAAATTTTGCCCTGTCTCAGCAGGATGAGCATCTTTTCCTCGATGGCGCGAGGCAGGCTCAGCGCTTTGTAGAGTTCGATCAACGTGGTTGGATCCAGTTCCGATGTAGTTGGAATCACAGCTGGGGTCGTTAGTGGTGCGAAGGTACAGGCCGCCCTAGTTTGAAAACGCAACACCTCCTTGGGTCGGATGAGCAGGGTCTTTCAGTTGGATTCAATCGACCGCAGTCTGTTCGTGTATTTTTGACACGATTCTTTCCCAAAGCCTCGACTCAAAATACCCGCGTGGGTACGTCTTTTGTGTACCCGATTCGTTCAGGCAGTTTGGCCTGTATTCAAAATTCAAAGCGCCGTGTTGTCCCAACCAAATAAACCTCTTTGACATTTGACTTATTCATCTGTATTACAGGTTTTTAATAATTATAATGAACTCGAACTCACCTCCTGATCAGGGCGAAAAGGCTTTACATTGAGTTCTTATTCCACCTGTAGCTTTGAGCCGATTGTCTCTCAAGAATTATTCGCCCAAAATGTGCTTTAAAAATCCGACCTTATGAACATTAAAAAAGTCTTAGTTGCGAACCGGGGCGAGATCGCCATTCGGGTGTTTCGGGCATGCAGCGAAATCAACCTTCAGACCGTTGCGGTGTACACCCACGAAGACCGCTATTCGCTCCATCGCTATAAGGCAGACGAAAGTTATTTGATTGGGCGCGAAGACGATCCACTAAAACCCTATCTCGACATCGAGGGATTGTTGGCTGTGGCCAAACAATGCGGAGCCGATGCTGTCCATCCGGGGTACGGCTTTCTGTCAGAAAACGCCCATTTCGCCCGTCGGTGCGCCGAAGTGGGACTTATTTTTATCGGACCGGGTCCCGAAGCCATGGAGGCATTGGGGAATAAAGTAAAGGCAAAGGAAGTGGCCCGTCGATGCGGGGTGCCCATGATTCCGGACAGCCGACGGCCGCTCGACCGGCTCGAAATCGCCTTGGAAGAAGCCGAACAAATCGGATATCCCGTAATTCTGAAAGCCGCCGCCGGTGGTGGAGGAAGGGGGATGCGGGTGGTACGCACTGCCGACGCACTCGCGCTTTCGTTTGAAGAAGCCCGGCGCGAAGCCCAAAGCGCTTTTGGCGACCCAATGGTCTTTCTCGAAAAATACCTGGTCCATCCCAAACACATCGAGGTACAAATATTGGCCGACTCGCACGGCAACTGTGTGCATTTGTTTGAACGCGATTGCTCGGTGCAGCGCAGGTTCCAAAAAGTGGTCGAGATGGCTCCGGCATGGAACCTGCCTTCCACGACCCGCGAACGGCTCTATTCCTATGCCCTTGCATTGGCGGCCGAGGTGGGCTATGTCAATGCAGGCACGGTTGAATTTCTAGTCGACCCCCAGGGCGAACCGTACTTCATTGAAGTCAATCCGCGCATTCAGGTCGAACACACCGTAACCGAAATGGTGACAGGTGTCGATTTGGTCAAATCGCAGATTTTTATCGCGGGAGGTTATCGGCTCTCCGACGAACAGATCAAAATCGCCGATCAATCTGCGATTGGAACCGAGGGGTTTGCGATTCAATGCCGCATCACCACCGAAGATCCGGCCAACGACTTTAAGCCAGACTATGGCACCTTGATGACCTTTAGGACCGGAGCGGGCTTTGGCATCCGGCTCGACGAAGGCAGTGCTTATCCGGGAATGACGATCAGCCCGTTTTTCGACTCGCTGTTGGTTAAGGTATCGGCCCAAAGCCGCACCCTCGATGGCGCCATCCGCAAAATGACCCGGGCATTGAGGGAATTTCGCATCAGAGGGGTCAAGGTCAACATCCCTTTTCTCATCAATCTCATCAACCACGACGTATTTAAGGAAGGAAAAGCCACGGTCGACTTTATCGCCCAGCATCCCGAAGTCCTCCAATTCCACGCCGAACAAGACCGGGCGACCAAATTGGTGCGTTTCTTGGGCGAAATCGCGGTGAATGGGAATCCGGATGTCAAAACGGTCGATCCTGGAAAAATCCTCCACCGTCCCAAGGTGCCCGTCTTCGACCTCAGCGCCACGCCTCTCCATGGCAGCAAACAAAGGCTGGAACAATTGGGCCCTGAGGGTTTTGCCCGTTGGCTCCGGGCCGAAAAACCGATTCATTATACCGACACCACCCTGCGCGATGCGCATCAGAGCCTGTTGGCCACGCGGATGCGGACGTACGATATGCTCGAAGTGTCCGAGAGCTTTGGTCGCAACCACCCCGATTTGCTGAGCCTCGAAGTTTGGGGTGGGGCCACCTTCGACGTCTGTTTGCGCTTTCTCACAGAAAACCCATGGAGGCGATTGCGCCAACTGAGAGAAGCCGTTCCCCACATTTTGTTTCAAATGTTGTTGAGGGGCTCGAATGCCGTGGGGTATACAGCCTACCCCGACAACCTCATCGAAAAATTCATCGAGCGGTCTTGGGTAAATGGAGTCGATGTGTTTCGGATATTTGATTCGCTCAATTGGTTGGAATCGATGCAGACCAGCATTCGCGCCGTCCGAGAACGCACGGGCGGATTGGCCGAGGTCTGCGTTTGCTATACAGGCGATATTCTCGACCCCAGCCGTTCAAAATTTTCGCTCCAATACTACCTCGACAAAGCCAAGCGCATTGAAGACTCCGGAGCGCATATTCTGGGGATCAAAGACATGGCCGGCTTGCTCAAACCCTCGGCTGCCAAAATCCTGATAGCTGAACTGCGCAAATCGATTGATATGCCCATTCATTTGCACACCCACGACACTTCTTCCCTCCAATGCGCCACCTATTTGATGGCCATCGAAGCTGGGGTCGATGCCGTCGATGTGGCCCTAGGGGGAATGAGTGGACTGACCAGCCAGCCCAACTTCAATGCACTGGCAGAAATGATGCGTTTCCACGAGCGCGAAAACCCCATCGACATCGACAGTTTGAACCGGTACAGCGACTATTGGGAAACGGTTCGAGAGCATTATTACCCGTTTGAATCGGGGCTTAAAGCCGGGGCTGCCGAAGTGTTTCGCCACGAAATTCCGGGGGGTCAGTACTCCAATTTGCGCCCCCAGGCCGAAGCCTTGGGTTTGGGCGACCGCTTTGACGAGATCAAATCGAAATATGTCGAAGTCAATCAGTTGTTTGGCGACTTGGTCAAGGTTACCCCCAGTTCCAAAGTGGTGGGCGATATGGCTTTGTTCATGCTCACTGCGGGGTTGAGCGCAGAGGATGTACTGACCCAAGGCGAACGCCTAAGTTTTCCCGAATCGGTGCGCTCGATGTTCCGGGGCGATTTGGGCCAACCCGATGGAGGCTTTCCTCCTGTTCTGCAAAAAATCATTCTTAAGGACGAACCCGCCTATACGGACTTGCCCAACGCCCATCTGCAACCCCTTGACTTGGATGAGGAATTTGCAGAGTTTGAACAAAAGTTCCAGCCGGGCTTTGTCCGTTCGCTCGAAATCGAAGATTATCTTAGTTGGAAGCTCTATCCGAAAGTTTTTGAAGGAGCGCTCGATCGCTTTCGGATGTATGGCGATGTTTCCAAAGTGCCTACGCCCGTCTTTTTTTACGGACTCAAGGAACACGAGGAAACCATTGTCGAGGTGGCCAAGGGCAAGCGAATCCTTGTTCAATTGCTTAGCATTGGACCTGCCGACGAACTCGGAATGCGGACGGTGTTTTTCCGGGTCAACGGGCAAACCCGCAATGTTCAAATTCGCGACCAATCGCTAGGCATTGTTGTTGAAACCCACCGCAAGGCCGATGCTGCCCAACCGCTCCAGCTGGGCGCTCCACTGCAAGGGCTGTTGTCCAAAGTCTGGGTGCAACCCGGGGCGGAAGTAAAAAAGAACGAAGCGCTTTTTGTGATCGAAGCCATGAAAATGGAAACCACGGTTGCAGCTCCAGCCTCGGGAACGGTGTCGGAAATCGTGCTTCGAGAAGGTACCCGGGTGCAGGCAGAAGACTTGATCCTGATTCTGGCTTGAGTGCAAATGGGCAAAAACCGAACTGTACTTTAGCAGGATGGAACAATTTGTGGTATCGGCCCGGAAGTACCGCCCTGCCCGCTTTGAAGATGTGGTGGGTCAGGCCCATGTTACCGAGACCCTCCACCGTGCCATTGAACAAAACCACCTGGCTCAGGCCCTGCTGTTTACGGGCCCCAGAGGGGTGGGCAAAACGACCTGTGCGCGGATTTTGGCGCGGATGATCAACGCCGACAACGCCCAGGCCGATCAAGACTATGCCTTCAACATCTTCGAACTCGACGCGGCCTCGAACAACGGGGTCGACGACATCCGGAGTTTGACCGATCAGGTGCGCTATCCGCCCCAGTCGGGCAAGTTCAAGGTGTACATCATCGACGAGGTGCATATGCTGTCGACAGCGGCCTTCAATGCCTTTTTGAAGACCCTCGAAGAGCCCCCAGCCCACGCCATCTTCATTTTGGCAACTACCGAAAAGCACAAGCTGATTCCGACCATCCTGTCGCGATGCCAGATCTACGACTTTCGGCGCATCGGGGTGGACGACATAGCGGCCCATCTGGCCGAAGTGGCTCAAAAAGAAGGTGTTGAAGCCGAGAGCTCGGCGCTTCACCTCATCGCTCAGAAAGCCGACGGCGCCCTGCGCGACGCACTCTCGATTTTTGACCGCATCGCCACCTACAGCGGTTCGCTGATGCGCTACCAGGACGTGGTGCAAAACCTCCAATTGCTCGACCACGACTTCTTTTTCAAGACCGTGGAACATATGCAAACCGGCGATTCCAAGGCCGTTTTGCTGCTGTTGGACCGCATCATAGCGCTCGGCTTCGATAGCCACCAGTTTTTGCTCGGATTGGCGGCTCACTTTCGCGATTTGCTCGTGGCCAAAGACCCGGCCACGGCCGGTCTGATCGAGCATGGAGATGAGTTGAAAGAACGCTATCGGGCTCAAGCCGCTTCGCTCGATTGGAAGCTACTGATGGTAGGACTCGACCACCTCGGCGAAGCCGACGGCCGTTACCGAAGCAGTAGCCACAAGAGACTACTCACCGAGTTGGGATTGCTGAAGCTGACGGAACTCGTCGGTCAAAAAAAAAATGAGCCCGGCGGTCTAACCGCATCGGCTCCTGCCGCGGGTTCTGCGCCTCCACAACCATTCGAAAAGACGCCGGACGCACCTTCGATAGCAGTCCAATCGGAAGCCCCTTCCCCCCCGGCCCCAGTCACATCGGCACCAGCCATTTCGGCCCCAGGCAATTCGGCCCCAGGCAATTCGGCTTTCTCATCGGCACCGAGTCCCGTCCCAACCCGCCCTGCAGAACCCCCGACGGAAGCAAGCCCGACTGTTATTTCAAACGCCACAGAGCCCAATTCGGTCAGGAAAGACCTAGAGCCTTCGACCATGCCCCCACCGACCGCAACAGCTACGGCCGCTACGAGCGTGGACACGGGGGGCGGAGAACGCCGGAAAAGCAGTCGGTTTGGATATTCGCTCCAACCAGCGGTCTCGATTCCGCAAACTCCAATGCAGGAGGAAGTCGAAGAGGCTATGGAACCCGCCCCGGAATTCGACTTGGAGCGGATTCAACGCATTTGGGCCGATTACGCCCATGCCCAAGCAGACTCCAAACCTACGTTGAGCGCGGCCTTGCTCTCGAGAAAACCCGGGAAAGACCCGGAAACCGGGCATGTATTGTTCACGGTTCCGAGCAAGCTGAGCGAGCAACTGTTGCGCGAAGATCAGGCGGGGTTGATGGCCTATGTGCGCGAGCGCTCGGGTATCGAAAAACTGAGGCTCATTGTCCGGGTAGAAGAGGGAGAGGCCGAACAGCGTCCCTACAGCCCGGACGAGGTCTACGCCCACCTCTCGGCCCGCTTTCCCGAATTGGCCCGATTGCGCACCGAACTCGATCTGGATCTCTAAATCGAGAGCCTCCTGTAGCGCGTACTTTTGCGCTGGCTCCAAGGAGCCGCTTCAACTAGGAAGTGTGCTGAATCACAACCCAACCTGAGCATGCAGAAATTTAAAGTCGCCCGCCCGGTCGTCGAACTGGACGGGGACGAAATGACCCGGGTCATTTGGTCTTTTATCAAAGAACGCCTCATCCTGCCTTATTTGGATCTGGACATCCGCTATTTCGATCTCGGGATCGAGCACCGGGATGCCACCGACGACCGGGTAACGGTGGAAGCCGCCCACGCCATTAAAGAACACAAGGTCGGCATCAAATGCGCGACCATTACGCCCGATGAAGCCCGGGTCAAAGAGTTTGGGCTGAAAAAAATGTGGAAATCGCCCAATGGCACCATCCGCAACATCCTCGATGGAACCGTATTTCGCGAGCCGATTGTGTGCCGCAATGTGCCGCGCTTGGTCACCACCTGGGAGCGCCCCATCGTGATTGGACGCCATGCCTTCGGCGATCAATACCGGGCTACCGATGTCCGCATTCCGGGCAAGGGCACGGTTACGATGCAGTTTGCCCCCGCCGATGGCGGCCCGGTTCAGACCTGGGAAGTCCATGCGTTCGAGGGCGAAGGCGTGGCCATGGGCATGTTCAATACGCTGGCCTCGATAGAAGGCTTTGCGCGCTCGTGCTTCAGCATGGCGCTCACCAAGCGCTGGCCCTTGTATTTATCGACCAAAAACACCATCCTCAAGACCTACGACGGGATGTTCAAGGAGGTGTTCGAGGCGATCTACCAAAAAGAGTACAAAACGGCGTTTGAAGCCGCGGGAATCACCTACGAGCATCGACTGATCGATGATATGGTGGCTTCGGCGCTCAAATGGGACGGGGGCTTTGTATGGGCCTGCAAGAACTACGACGGAGACGTCCAGAGCGATACCGTTGCCCAGGGATTTGGCTCGTTGGGGCTAATGACCTCGGTGTTGATGAGTCCCGATGGGGAAACCCTTGAGGCCGAAGCCGCCCATGGTACGGTGACCCGCCATTACCGCATGCACCAACAAGGCAAGCCGACGAGCACCAACCCCATCGCGAGCATTTTTGCGTGGACACGGGGGCTGGCGCACCGGGCCAAACTGGATGGAAACGAGGAACTGATGCGTTTTTGCGCGGCCCTGGAAGAGGTCTGCATCGAAACCGTGGAATCGGGGGTTATGACCAAGGATTTGGCGGTGTGCATCCACGGAGAAGGGGTTCAGCCCGAGCACTATCGCAATACGGAAGACTTCCTCTCTGCCCTCGACGCCAATCTTCGAATCAAACTCGGGGTGTAATTGGGTCAAAGGTGGATTCGCTGGGGTCTGTTGGGTGCCCTGTTGTGCTTTGGACCGCTGGGGGCAGAAAAAACCGCTCCACTTCGGGTGTCCAAAAAGGCCTTGATGGGGCTCGAAGTGGGGCCAAATACCCCGGGGTTTCGCCCGGTCGATTCGCGCTGGTGCACGAAGGAATCCTGTTTTTTGAGAACCGAAGCCGCCGACGCCTTCGAGGCCATGGCGCGGGCGGCCCAAGCCGAGGGCATAGCGCTCCGCATTGTTTCGGCCACGCGCACCCATGCTGATCAAAAACGAATCTGGGAGGCCAAGTGGAGAAACCGCAGCGGCTCGGCTGTGGACAAGGCGCTCGACATTCTGAACTACAGCAGCATGCCGGGCACGTCCCGCCACCACTGGGGCACCGATTTCGACCTCAACAGCCTCGATCCAGCCTACTTTGCCTCGGGCATGGGTCTGTCAGAATACCAATGGCTCCAGAACCATGCTGCCGAATTCGGCTTTTTCCAGCCCTATACAGTGGAGTCGAGCCAAGCCGCGGGTGGCTATCGGGAAGAGCGCTGGCATTGGTCGTACGCTCCCTTGTCCGGCCCTATGCTGAGGGCCTATCTGCTGTGGGTAGATTATCAAGACCTCCCTCGATTTCAAGGAGTTGAGGTAGCAGAAGAGCTTCAGGTTTTCGATCGATATGTTCGGGCGGTTTCGGTGGAGGGCCAGCCTTAACGGTTGTTGCACTCATTCGAGAAAATCAATGGGCACCGAGCGACGGCTAAGATCAACGCTTTCAGCGCGGAACGGGCGTATTTACAATGGGCTCTGTCGCAGTTCGGTCCCGGCTTTTGTGATTATCCTTTGAAACAGTCGTCACTCGCTGAAAGCAAGCGACAGGGACCGTATTAAATCCGGTGCTCGGCTGTGTCCCATGACCGCTATGGTCCGGGTTTGCAACCCGAAAGGGATGGATTCTGAGGGGAAATAAAGGCTCTAAAAACGGCGCAACGAACTGAACGCAGGACCATTTGTCGCTTTCATAAAGGCAGGTGCCTGCCTTGCACAAGTCATTAACCTGTGCCGCACCTCGCGAAAGAGTGTCACAACCGCACCCCCCTTTGGAAAACCAAATGTTCGAGGGTGTTGCGCAAAAAGCCCGAACCATAGCCTGCGTGCATCACGACAGCAGCCAGTACCGCAAGGAGCCCCACCCGCACGCTCCGGTTTTTGACCGTGGCATCGATGGCAATGGCCAAGAGATAAGCCGACAGAAGGCCCAGAGGTACCGGACTCCAAGGCAATGCGAGCAAAGAAAACAGGCTGAAGAGCAAAAACGCCGCGGGGAAACCATGGGTTAGCTTGAGGCTATGGCGGTGGCGCACATACAAATCGATGCGCGCAGCCCCGAATCGATAGACCTGACGAAAAAAACTCCGCAGGGTATTGCGCCGCTTGTGGAATACATAAGCCTCGGGAATCAACCCACTGCGGTAGCCCGCCTTGTGCAACCGGATCGACAGGTCGACGTCTTCTCCGCACTTCAGCCCGGTGTCGTAGCCGCCTACGGTATGAAAGGCCTCGGCCCGTACGCCCATATTGAATCCGCGGGGATGGTACACCCCAATTCGGGTGGTCGAGCCCCGGATGCCGCCTGTGGTCAAAGGAGCCGTCATGGCATAACTGATGGCTTTCTGGAGGGTGTTGAACTCGGCCGAAGCCTTATCTGGGCCTCCGAACAAATCCAGGGGCTCGCGCTCGAGGTGGGCCTCGATTCTGGCGAGATAATCGGGCGGAATCAAACAATCCGAATCGAAGAAAATCAGGTAGTCTCCCTTGGCCCGCAACGCGGCCCGGTTGCGAGCATCGCTCACTGGAAGGTATTCCTGATAGACCCGATCGAGCGGATAGCGCGGATTTCCGACATAGAGCGCCAATACCTCGGCCAAGGCATCGCCCGGGGTACCATCGCCCAAAATCACCTCAAAATCGCTGTGGTTTTGCTGCAACAGGCTTTCGAGGAATTCGCGCACCTCTTCGGGACGACCAAAAACCGGCGAAATCAGGCTAAACCGCATTCCCCGAAGTTCCGTTCGCCCCACCCAGATTCAGGGTTTCGGCCAGGGTATAGCCCCCTCGATTGCCTTCTTTGCGGACAATGAGTTCTGCCAAAAAACCGGTAACAAACAACACCGTACCCAGCACCATACTCGTCAGTGCGATATAAAACCAAGGGTCGTCGGTTACCCGAATCGAGCGCACCCCCTGCGACATTCGATACAATTTGCTCCCGCCAATCCAAGCCGCCGAGCAAAAACCGAGGACGAACATCAGGCTGCCGTACAGACCGAAAAAGTGCATGGGCCGGCGAGCAAAACGCCCGATAAACGCCAAGGTAAACAAATCCAAATACCCATTGACAAACCGCTCCCATCCAAATTTGCTGCTGCCGTATTTGCGGGCCTGATGCTGGACGACCTTTTCGCCAATCCGCTTAAACCCCGCATTCTTCGCCAAAATGGGGATGTAGCGATGCATCTCGCCCTGAACCTCGATGTTTTTGACCACCTCCGAACGATACGCCTTGAGCCCGCAGTTGAAATCGTGGAGCACAATGCCCGACATCTGGCGCGCTGCCCAGTTAAAGAGCTTGGTGGGGATGGTTTTGGCCAAGGGATCGTACCGCTTCTTTTTCCAACCGCTCACCAAATCGAAGCCCTCGGTTTGGATCATCTGCATCAACCCGGGAATTTCGTCCGGGCTGTCCTGCAAATCGGCGTCCATGGTGATGACCACCCGCCCCCGACTGTGTTCGAACCCTTGGTGCAGAGCCGCACTCTTGCCGTGGTTGCGCCGAAACCGAAGTCCTTTAACCCTGGGGTCTTTTCGAGCCAATTCAGCTATCACCGACCACGATGAATCGGTTGAACCATCGTCAACGAACAAGATCTCGTACTCGATCTGGTGCTCGCCGCAAATGCGGTCAATCCATGAATAAAGCTCGGGCAGGGAATCGGCTTCGTTCAGCAGCGGAACGACCATTGAGAGATCGGGCGGGGTCTTCAACGCAAGGGAAAGGCTTCTTCTCTGCGCACCACCAAAGCCATAATCAAGGCCTCAATCGCGCCAAACAGCAATCCGAACACCACGGTAAACAGCACCATCACCAAAGGTGACGTCATTTTCTCTGTCAGACCAATGGCCATATCCACCTGGTCCTCAGGCATATTTGGATTTTGTTCGAGCATTTTCTCATACGTTTGATCGATGATGGTTTGTTGATAATCTGGCTCGAACACAGTGGTATACAACAGCATCCAGACCACCGAAAACAACATCGAAATCACCAAAACCCCAAACAACCCTTTGAAAGCCATTCCAAAAGGCAAAATTCCCTCGTGGGCTTTCTTCAATTCCGTTCCTGCAACATATAGAATTACCAAACTCACGACGACCGAAATCAAGGTGACCCAGGTGTTGTTGTCGCTGGGTTTAAACAAACCCGTGGCCCAAAAAATGGAACTTAAGGCAATGGAAATGAGACCCATATACAGGCCCCATTTGCGTACTACTGGATGCATGGTTCGGTGTTTTGGTGGGTGCAAAGATTCGAAGGACAGGCGAATATCGCACACATTGCGGGCTTGTCGGCAAGGCTTCGTATTTTTGCCCCTCGGGCAGGTGCCGTGCAACCAGCTCCCGGTGAACCCCCCCAGGTCAGGAATGAAGCAAGGGCAGCCGGTTGTAGCGGTGTGATGCGACCATCTGCCCTTTTTTTGTGCCCTAGGGTCCAGCCCTGATGCAGACCCAACGAGGGTTTACCCCCTCAGATGTAATGAATTATCGGGTATTGCACCGATTCTTTAACCCAGAATGTCCACTCGCCCTGCATTGAATAGCTTTGCGCCCATGCCCAAGGTGTATTTTTCGATGCGCAGAGCGCGGGAAGACGGCCGGACATTGCTGGCCGTTTTGCTCGACCCCGACCGCTTTTCCGAAGATCGGCTCGATGCATTGCTCGCTCAACCGGGCATTGACCTGTTTTTTGTCGGGGGGAGTTTGATCTCCGGCGAAGGGCCCGAATCCGTTTTGCGACGCATACGGGCTTTGAGTTCGATTCCCACCGTTTTGTTTCCCGGTTCAGTGCTTCAGGTGCATCCCGAAGCCGACGCCCTTTTGTTTTTATCGCTTATTTCCGGACGCAATCCTGAGCTCCTGATTGGACAACACGTTTTGGCCGCACCGCTGGTCAAGCGCAGCCAACTCGAAGTGATCCCTACAGGGTACCTCCTCGTCGACGGCGGGCGCCCCACCACCGCTTCGTACATCAGCGGCTGTCTTCCCCTACCCCACAACAAACCCGAAATAGCGGCAACCACCGCCATGGCCGGAGAAATGCTCGGACTGCGCGCCCTCTACCTCGACGCTGGCAGTGGGGCCGATCGCGCCGTACACCCCGCCATGATTGAAGCGGTTCGATCGGCCACCGAGGCTCCCTTGATCGTGGGGGGTGGCATTCGAACCTCCGAACAGGCCTTTGATGCCGCCCGGGCCGGAGCGACCGTGGTGGTGGTGGGCAATGTGCTCGAACAAGACCCTCATTTGGTAAGTTCCTTTGCCCAAGCCTTGGCCCCCCGACAGCGCGTACCGTGAAGATGACCGTTGAAATCAGCATGTACCCCCTCACCGAAGCCTACGAACCGGCCATAGGGGCATTTATTGAGAAGCTGCGAACCGAGCCTCGCTTGGCGATCGAAACCAATTCAACCTCCACCCGACTCAGCGGGGAGTCGGAGGTGCTGATTCCCTTGCTGCACAGGGCATGCGCAGAAGCCTGGGAGGAGCGCCAAACCGTATTTAGCATGAAGTGGCTGCGGGGCGATCTGCTTTCGTGAGCCCCACCTCGGCCCGAGGGCCAACCCGTGCCTTAGAAATCACCGCTGTGGTGCTGAGCTTGCTCTATACGTATGCCTATGCTCAGGGTTGGCTGTGGGCTTGGTATGCCGGAATGTCGGGGTCTGTGTTGTTCGCCATCCTGACCTACCGAAGCGGGCTCTTGGCCGAGGTGGGCACCCATTTCTTTTACCTGCTGTCTGCGGTCTACGGTTGGGTACTTCAAAGCGGCAAGGGAATTGAATGGGGCTTAACGGTGCCCGAATGGGGTTCGCCGGGCGTTCCATTCCACATCGCTATGATCGTTTTGTGTGCGCTGCTCGGTGGGGTATTGGGACGGCAACTGGCCAGAAATCCCCGGGCACAGACCCCTTATTTCGACGCTCAGACCACTGTTTTTAGCATTTTGGCCACCGTTTTGATGATTCATTTCGATCGCTCGAATTGGGTGTATTGGATTGCCATTGACGCAGCATCGACAGTGCTGTATGGGCGGCGGGGTTTGCGTCTATCGGCTGCGATGTATGGGGTCTACACCGCCATGGCACTCTATGGAGCCTGGACTGCCTATGTGCGCTAATCCCATGTTCGGAGGGAAAAACCCCATCCAAGTGTTGTGCATCACCGGACCGGAATCGACGGGGAAGTCCGAATTGACCCAGGCTTTGTCCGCGCATTTTGGGGGCCGCAGTGTACCTGAGTTCGCCCGGACCTATCTCGAACAACGCCGGAGGCCTTATCTATGGGAAGATCTCGCGATGATTGCCCGGGACCAACACCATCAGCACCGATCGGCCCTGCTGGGCAACACCGGACCCCTCTTTCTCGACACCGATGGACTCACCCTGTCCATTTGGAGCCAGTTTAAGTACGGCCGGGTCGACCCTGTAGTGGAGCAGATCGCGTTGAATTCTCCCGCCCAAGCCTATCTCTTGTGCGACATCGACCTCCCCTGGGAAGACGATCCGCTGAGAGAACACCCCGACAAGCGATCTGAACTCTTTGAAATACATCACAATGCAGTCTTGGCCACCCAAAAGCCTTTTCGCATAGTCCGAGGGCTGGGGGCTATGCGCTTCCACAATGCCCTAGCCGCAGTGCAGGAGCTTGGACTTGTGCTTTAACTTTGCCCCACTCACTGGGGTGCCCTCCATCGACGCCAGCGTCGGTTTGGGAGGGCTGAGATTACACCCATCGAACCTGGGCAGGTAATGCTGCCAAGGAATACGAGGTCTGCTGTTTTTTTGTGCGAAGGGGTACCCCGCTTTTCGCTCCAAACCCAAACCGTGTTTTGGAATGCGTCAAAATTGGTATGCCCTGTGTGTCTTGTTCGGATTCTCGGCTGCGATGGTAAGAACCCCCCTCTTTGCCCAGACCGATACCCTCCCACCACCAGTCCAACTGCGCGAAGCCATCGCGATCGGACTGCGGCCCGGAGCGGCCTTTGAGCAGGCGGCCACCACGCTTTCCGACTCCTTGTTGCGCGAGCGCGCCGATGGGCGCGACCTTCCTTTTATCCTCGAACAAACGCCCTCGGTGGTCAGCACCTCCGATGCCGGAAACGGAGTGGGCTATACCGGAATGCGGATACGCGGCATCGATCAAAGCCGCATCAATGTGAGCCTCAACGGGATTCCGCTCAACGACGCCGAGTCGCAAACCGTGTTTTGGGTCAATACCCCCGATTTGGTCTCGGGGTTGCGGAGTGCCCGGGTGCAAAGGGGACTGGGCTCGAGTGCCAACGGACCCGCGGTATTTGGGGCATCGCTCAACCTGAGTAGTTTGGGCGCTTCTGATACCGCTTTTGCCGCGTATCGTTTTCTGGGCGGCTCTTTTGCCACCTTGGGGCACCGGCTACAGTTCGGGACGGGACGCATGGCCCCTGGACTCAAAATCGAGGCGGGCTTGTCTACCCAGAAAAGCGATGGTTTTGTGGACCGGGGGTTCAGCGAACTCCAAGGTTATCAGTTCAAAGTCGATTTAGAAGGTTCCTACGGTCTCTTTCAAGCCGTTGCCTTTGGGGGACGGGAGCGCACGGGGCAGGCTTGGTATGGACTGGACAGCCTTACGGCCCTCGACAATCCCCGTTTTAACTATGCCGGAGCCCAGTACGACAGCTTGGGGAACATCCGTGGATTTTACGACAACGAGACCGACAATTATGGCCAAGACCATGTACAACTGCATTGGAGCCGGATGGTCGGGGCCGGCTGGAAGCTCAGCGCAGCCTTGCACCAAACCCTCGGGGCCGGGTACTATGAACAATACGTCCAATCGGCCGATGCCGCTGCCCATGGTCTCGACACGGCAGTGGATTCCACCGACCTGGTCCGCAGACTTTGGCTCGACAATCGCTTTTGGGGCGGATTGCTGCAAGCCGAGCGGTCTTCTGAACGCGGTCGCTGGCTGTTCGGCCTCAACGGATCGAACTATTCCGGGCTGCACTACGGTTCGCTTGAATGGGCGCAGAATCCCGGGCGCAGCACCCTGCGGGATCGATTCTACGAAAACCGCTCGCTCAAGGAAGAGTATTCCGGGTTTGTCCGTCGCGAACAGAAACTGGGAGGGGGCTGGGGTCTCAGTCTCGATGTGCAGTTGCGTTCGGTTTCCTACCGCGGCAGCGGAACCGATTTGGGCCCGACTCCTGTTCAATTTAAAGACAATTTGTTGTTTTTCAACCCCAAAGCAGTTCTCAGCTATCAGTCTGGTCCACAAACCTTTTGGGCGCTGGCCTACGGTAGGGCCCAGAGAGAAGGAAACCGGGCCGACTATCTGGCCTCGGGGTCCGCGCTCGAACCCGAAATGCTCCACGATGTCGAATTCGAGCACCGCAAGTCGACCGACCGATGGGACTATTCGGCGGGCGGATTTTGGATGGAATACCGCGATCAACTGGCGCTGACGGGCGAAATCGACAACGTCGGGGGCTTTGTGCGCCGCAATGTGGGTTCGTCGTACCGAGCGGGGATCGAAGTGGAAAGCCGGTGGAAACCCAACGAACGATGGAGTTGGAGCGCGAATGCGACCGGGGCCCTGCACCGCAACCGCAACTACCGTCAAGAAAGCGCGGGGGGAACGGTCGATTATGGCAACAGCCCCCTGGCCTATGCCCCGGAATGGATGGGTGGTTCGGTCCTTCGCTTTCAAAGCGAGGGCTGGGTCGTCGCCTGGTCGCTCAAGGCCGTAGGGCGTCAGTTTTTAGACAATACCGGCAGGGCGCGGATGCAGCTCAATGCCTACGTCCTCAACGACCTGCGGCTCGAATACCGCTGGGCTTGGGGGGCTTCGCGTTGGAACGCGGGTATGGACGTCCTCAATGCCCTCGATGCGCGCTATGCGTCCAATGGCTATGTCTTTGACGAGGTGGTCTACTACTATCCCCAAGCCGGGCGCAACGCCCTGTTTCGGGTGGGTGTCGAACTCTAAACGCCCAAAGGACTCAGGTGGGGTTGTCCCATTGCACCGCCCAGATCACAAACGCATCGCCGTGGCGGAGCCATTCGACCTTGCCCGAGCACTCTTCGCTTTCCTTCAACACATCGATGAACCAGGCCCCGTCCCGCGTTCCAAAGCGCAGATGTTCCTTGAAATCAAGCCGCCTCCGACCGTGCATCTTATACCCGCACTCCTTGGCCCCCCAGAGCTTCATCGGTCCAATGCTGGGGTCGTCTTCAACAATAAAACGCTCGTCTTCTCTGAGATACCGATCGACCAAACCCTCGAAATTGCGCCGGATGTCTTCGACATCAATTCCGACTTCTGCTTCGGCATGGAGCAAGGCCGCGGCGAATTGGTGGTTGTGCGAAATCGACAAAAACCCCCCTTTGATTTGGGGTTTGCCATGAGGGGTGTAGTGAATGTGGGATACCGACACTCCGAGCTCTGCCAGGGCCGCCCGGGCCGAGAGAAACTCAAGCCGCTTGTGGGGGTGCGTAATGGCTTCGAGCCGTTGCTGGTCAAAATCGCCCAAATCGAGATCGGCCCGGAGTTTTTTCTCCGACTCGTCGATTTCCCACAAGGCCAAAGCGCTGCGATCGTCGGGGTGCATGCGAATCAACAAGCTCATCCTTAGCAGGTTTAATGGATTTTGATAGCAAGCGTGAACGCTGTGCCCTAGTTTTGCGTTCAGAAGCCAAACATAAAGCCTCCCATGAAGACCGACGTCCAGACCTATGTTCCCTGTAAAGTAAAAGATTTGTCGCTGGCCCCTTGGGGTCGGAAGGAAATTGAATTGGCCGAGGCTGAAATGCCCGGTTTAATGGCGTTGCGCGAAGAATTTGGCGATACCAAGCCTTTGAGTGGGGCGCGGATTGCCGGTTGTTTGCACATGACCATTCAAACCGCGGTGCTCATCGAAACCTTGACCCACCTCGGAGCCGAAGTCACCTGGTCTTCGTGCAATATTTTCTCGACCCAAGACCACGCTGCCGCCGCCATTGCTGCCTCTGGAATTCCGGTCTATGCCTGGAAGGGTATGAACGAAGAAGAGTTCAACTGGTGCATCGAACAGACCTTGTTCTTTGGGGAAGACCGACGTCCGCTCAATATGATTTTGGACGACGGTGGCGACCTGACCAATATGGTACTCGACCGCTATCCCGAGCTCGTCAAAGGCATCAAGGGGTTGTCTGAAGAAACCACCACCGGCGTACATCGCTTGATCGAACGGATGCGGGAAGGCACGCTACCGCTTCCTGCCATCAACGTCAACGACAGCGTGACCAAGTCCAAGTTCGACAACAAATACGGCTGTAAAGAATCGGCCGTAGACGCCATCCGCCGCGCGACCGATGTTATGATTGCGGGCAAAGTGGCTGTTGTAGCAGGCTATGGCGATGTAGGCAAAGGCACCGCCGCCTCTTTGAGTGGTGCCGGCGCCCGGGTCATTGTGACCGAAATCGACCCCATCTGCGCGCTCCAGGCCGCCATGGACGGTTATGCCGTAAAGCGCATGGAAACGGCTGTACCCGAAGCCGACATTGTGATTACGGCCACGGGCAACCGCGACATTGTGCAAGAAGCCCATTTCCGGGCGATGAAGGACAAGACCATCGTGTGCAACATCGGACACTTCGACAACGAAATCGATGTGGCCTTTTTGAACCGCGAATACGGGCATACCAAGGTGGAAATCAAGCCTCAGGTAGACAAATACACAATTGAAGGCAAAGACATCCTCTTGCTGGCCGAAGGGCGATTGGTCAATCTGGGCTGCGCCACGGGCCACCCCAGCTTTGTGATGTCGAATTCGTTCACCAACCAGACCCTGGCCCAAATCGAGTTGTGGACCAATGCTGCGGCCTACAAGAACGAAGTGTACACCTTGCCCAAGCACCTCGACGAAAAGGTGGCGCGCTTGCACTTGGCCAAGATTGGCGTCGAACTCGAAGAACTGCGTCCCGAGCAAGCCGCCTACATCGGCGTCGATCCTCAGGGACCATTCAAACCCGAGTATTATCGGTATTGATGCGTCGCGTCGGTAGAGACGCCCAATTTTGCGTCTCTACCACGCGGTAAATATTGCGGTCAAAGTTGGGACCATAGAGGAACGATTCGCGCATCGACCCTCGCTTCTATATTTGTCGATGTCGATTGATTCCATCTAAACCCTGCCGATCCATGTCGAAGATTGCCGAACTGCTCGGGGCCGAAGCCGAAAGCCTGCTCCAACACCGCTCTCAGACCATTCCAACGTCGATGCTCCACCAGCCCGGGGCCGATTTTGTCGACCGTATTTTTGCCCCAACCAACCGCAACCCTCAGGTGTTGCGCAGTTTGCAGCAGCTCTATGGCAATGGCCGATTGGCCAATACAGGTTATTTGAGCATTCTCCCTGTCGATCAAGGCATTGAGCACAGCGCCGGGGCGTCGTTTGCCCCCAACCCGATCTACTTTGACCCTGAAAACATCGTCAAATTGGGCATCGAGGGCGGATGCAACGCCGTAGCCTCCACCTTTGGCGTCCTGGCATCGGTCGCGCGCAAATACGCACACCACATTCCTTTTGTGGTCAAAATCAACCACAACGAATTGTTGACCTATCCCAACAAATTCGACCAGGTGATGTTCGGCAGCATCGAAGAGGCGTGGAATATGGGCGCGGTCGCGGTGGGGGCCACCATCTACTTTGGTTCGGACGAGTCGAGCCGTCAGTTGGTCGAAGTCGCGGAGGCGTTTGAGTACGCCCACGAACTCGGATTGGCCACCATTCTGTGGTGTTACACCCGCAACAATGCGTTCAAAGTAAACGGTGTGGACCACAATACCTCGGCCGATTTGACCGGACAGGCCAACCACCTGGGCGTGACGATTCAGGCGGACATCATCAAGCAAAAATTGCCTACGGTCAATGGTGGCTTCAAGGCCTTGAACAGCGGCAACAGCAGCTATGGCAAGCTGAACGAGAAAATGTACACCGAATTGAGCAGCGACCACCCTATCGATTTGACCCGCTATCAAGTGGCCAATTGCTATATGGGCCGGGCCGGTTTGATCAATTCCGGGGGCGAATCCAAGGGCGCTAGCGATATGGCCGATGCCGTGCGCACCGCGGTCATCAACAAAAGAGCCGGAGGTCAAGGGTTGATTTCGGGGCGCAAAGCCTTCCAGAAACCCATGAATCAAGGCATCGAACTCTTGAACGCCATTCAAGACGTCTATTTGGACAAATCGATTGATTTGGCCTAATCGCCAGGCACTTACTTCAAACGCTCCCTTTTGCGAACCGCAGATGGGAGCGTTTGTTATTTTTGCGGGTTCCGACCCGAGGCGCTTTGTGCTCGGAGGGCTATAACCAACAACGACGGCATGGGCTGGTTTAAAAGAAGCAAAGAAGGCATCACCACCGATACCAAAGACAAGCGGGAAACCCCCGAAGGGCTGTGGTACAAATGCCCTCGCTGCAAAGTAATTACGAGCATGGAAGACCACGAACGGAATTTGTGGGTGTGCCCGAATTGCGAAATGCACGAAAAAATCAACGCCCACGAATACTTCAGCTTCTTGTTTGACGAAGGCGTCTATGAAGAATTCGACGCCGGAATGAAGTCGAAAGACCCGCTCAAGTTTACCGATACCAAGCCCTATGCAGCGCGCTATGAGGCCACCGTCAAAAAGACCGGATTGAACGACGCCATCAGCACCGCCGAAGGATTGATGAACGGACGGCCCGTGGTGATTGCCGCGATGAATTTCAATTTCATTGGGGGGTCTATGGGTTCGGTGGTGGGCGAAAAGATTGCGCGCTCGATCCAGCGCAGTCTCGAAAAGCGCATACCGCTCATCATTATTTCAAAATCGGGCGGGGCGCGTATGATGGAAGCCGCGTTCTCTCTGATGCAGATGGCCAAGACCTCGGCGGGATTGGCGGTGTTGTCCAAGAATGGCATTCCCTACGTTTCCCTGCTCACCGACCCCACCACGGGTGGAGTTACGGCTTCGTTTGCGATGCTCGGAGACATCAACGTGGCCGAACCCGGCGCCCTGATTGGGTTTGCGGGGCCCAGAGTGGTCAAGGAAACCATCGGAAAGGACCTGCCCGAAGGCTTTCAAACCTCGGAATTCCTGCTCGAGCACGGATTTCTCGATTTGATTTCCGACCGAAAAGACCTCAAAGAGCGCATCGGTTTCTTTTTGGACTGCGCTCTCGACCGGGAAGCGGCCAAACCCGTTTCGCGCAAGCGCACATTGACTCCGAAAATCGCTGACCGTTAAGTGCGGAATTCTTCTTAATTTTGCACCCTTGATTTTACACAGCGAATCGATTTTCGCAGTCCGTCCGCCAAATTCCCGACGCCGATGCATCTGAGTACAGAACAGAAACAAGAAATTTTCGCCGCCCACGGAGCTTCTGCTTCCGACACGGGCACGCCCGAAGGGCAGATTGCGCTCTTTACCGAGCGGATCAACCACCTCACCGAGCACCTCAAGTCGAACCGCAAAGACTTCGGCTCGGAAAAAGCACTGGTAGATTTGGTCGGAAAGCGGAAAAAACTCCTCGCCTACCTGAAGGAAAAAGACATTCTTCGCTACCGGGCGATTCTCGAAAAACTGAATCTCCGCAAGTAATTCGGAGCGAGACGAAAGGCAATGGACTTCCATTGCCTTTCGCATTCTATCGAGACCTTGGGGCCTTCCTGGGGCTCTCCCTTTCACGCATTTAGACTCCCCACTTCTTTTATGACTCCTCAAGCTTTCAGCAAAACCATCGCGCTGGGCGATGGACGCACCATCACCCTGGAAACGGGCAAACTCGCTCGTCAAGCTCAGGGTTCTGTGGTCGTCCGCATGGGCAACACCATGTTGCTCGGCACGGTTGTTTCCAACTACGATGCCCGAGAAGGCATTGACTTCTTGCCGCTTACGGTTGAGTACCGCGAAAAATTCTACGCCAGCGGCCGCATCCCCGGCGGCTTTTTAAAGCGCGAAGGGCGCCCCTACGACGAAGAAGTACTCACCATGCGGTTGGTCGACCGGGTGCTGCGCCCCCTGTTTCCAGAAGACTACCACGCCGAAACCCAGGTGATTATCTACCTGATTTCGCACGACGAAGAGCATATGGCCGATTCGCTGGCGGGTCTGGCGGCTTCGGCGGCCATTGCGCTCTCAGACATCCCGTTCAATGGCCCGATGAGCGAAGTGCGCGTGGGCAGAATCGATGGAAAGTTAAAAATCAACCCTTCGAGCAGCGAGATGGAGCGGTCTGATCTCGACATCATGGTCGGGGCTACCGCAGACAGCATCGTAATGGTCGAGGGCGAGATGAAAGAAATCAGCGAGCAGGAAATGGTCGAGGCCATCCGGTTTGCCCACGATGCCATCAAAGTGCAGGTCGCGGCCCAGCTCGAATTGGCGGCCGAATTCAAAGGCGCCATCGCGATCCGCGAATACAGCCACGAGACCCACGACGAAGCCCTGCGCGAAAAGATCCGCAGCTTCGCCTACGACAAGGTCTATGCTGTCGCCAAAAGCGGCCAGGCCAAACACGATCGCTCCGCTGCCTTTAAGGCGGTTCGAGAGGAGTTTCTCGAAAGCCTGCCCGAAGAAGAACGCGATGCAGCCAAGCCGTTTTTGTCGGCCTATTTTGGCGAAGTCGAATACGACGCTATGCGCGCTATGATTCTCGACGAGGGCCTGCGCCTAGACGGTCGCAAACCCGACGAGATCCGCCCCATTTGGTGCGAAGTGGATTATTTGCCCAGTGCCCACGGCTCGGCTGTGTTTACGCGGGGAGAGACCCAATCGCTCACCGCGGTTACCCTCGGTTCCAAGCTGGACGAAAACCGCATCGATATGGCCACCTTCCAAGGGGCCGAGCGCTTTTATCTGCACTATAACTTCCCGCCCTTTAGCACCGGAGAAGCCCGCCCCATGCGCGGAACCAGCCGTCGGGAAATCGGACACGGCAACCTCGCTCAGCGCGCGCTTGAGCAGGTATTGCCCGCCGACAATCCCTACGTAATCCGCGTGGTTTCGGACATTCTCGAATCGAATGGATCGAGCTCGATGGCCACGGTTTGCGCCGGGACCCTTGCGCTGATGGATGCCGGTATCCCTTTGACCAAGCCCGTTTCTGGGATTGCCATGGGGTTGATCACCGATCCCAACTCAGGTCGCTACGCGGTGTTGTCCGATATCCTCGGAGACGAAGACCACTTGGGCGATATGGACTTTAAGGTGTGTGGCACCAAAGACGGCATCACCGCCTGCCAGATGGACATCAAAATCAAAGGCCTCAACTTCGAGATTCTCGAAAAGGCCTTGATGCAGGCCCGCGAAGGTCGGATGCACATCTTGGGCGAAATGATGAAGGCGCTCGATGCCCCCCGACCGGAACTCAAGCCCCACGCTCCCCGCATTTTGATCATCCGCATTCCGAAGGAGTTTATCGGAGCGGTGATCGGACCCGGTGGCAAGATCATCCAAGGCATTCAGGCCGAAACGGGTGCCAACATTGCCATCGAAGAGGTGGGCAACGAGGGCATCGTGGAAATCGCGACCAACAATGGCGAGGCCATGGCCAAGGCCGAGGCAGCCATCAAGGCCATCGTGTGGCAACCGGAGGTGGGAGAGACCTATATGGGCACAGTGCGCAGCATTATGCCGTTCGGTGCCTTTGTCGAAATCAACAAGGGCACGGATGGTTTGCTCCACATCAGCGAAATCGAGTGGCGCCGACTGGAAAAGGTCGAAGACGTATTGAAAGAGGGCGACAAGATCGAGGTGAAGCTGATCGGCAAGGACGAACGCGGCAAACTCAAGCTGTCGCGCAAGGTGTTGCTGCCCCGCCCTGAACGCAACGGAACCCCCGAAAACTGACCCCGGCACACGAACTCCAGAAAACTGAAAACCGTTTTTGTGCGTTCTGCTCTATGTGGAGCGTTCTCAAAAGCGAACCGCAGGTTTTAAATCAATCGATGACAAACGCATAGGACGAATGAGGCAGCTCAAAATCACCAAACAGGTTACCAATCGCGAAACCGCCTCGCTCGACAAATACCTCCAGGAAATCGGAAAGGTGGAGTTGATCACCGCCGAGGAGGAAGTGGAATTGGCGCAGAAAATCAAGGCGGGCGATCAGCGCGCTTTGGAAAAACTGACCAAGGCGAATTTGCGCTTTGTGGTTTCGGTGGCCAAGCAGTATCAAAACCAGGGTCTTACCCTGCCCGACTTGATCAACGAGGGCAATTTGGGATTGATCAAAGCCGCCCAGCGCTTCGACGAAACCCGTGGCTTTAAGTTCATTTCGTACGCCGTTTGGTGGATCCGCCAGTCGATTTTGCAGGCCCTGGCCGAGCAGTCGCGGATTGTGCGCCTTCCGCTGAACAAAATTGGCTCGATCAATAAGATCAACAAGGCCTACGCGGCTTTGGAACAGGAGCACGAACGGGCTCCGTCGGCCGAGGAGATTGCGAGCATGCTCGAGATGGGTGAAAACGACGTCAAGGAGAGCATGCGGAATTCGGGGCGCCACGTTTCGATGGACGCGCCCTTGGTAGAAGGCGAAGACTCCAATTTGTACGACGTTTTGAATTTGGGCGACAGCCCGAATCCGGACGAAGACTTGATGAAGGATTCGCTCCGCACGGAAATTGAACGCTCTCTAGCCACGCTGACCCCTCGGGAAGGCGATGTGATCCGTCTCTACTTTGGATTGGGCGGACAACACCCAATGACGCTCGAAGAAATCGGCGAAAAATTCGATTTGACCCGGGAACGGGTTCGCCAAATCAAGGAAAAGGCGATTCGCCGGTTGAAGCACACTTCGCGAAGCAAAATTTTGAAGTCGTATCTCGGTTAAGCCGCTTGGCTCGGTCGAATGCAATTGTTGAGGGCCTTCGGGCCCTCTGTTTTTTTACCTTCAAGCCCTCAAACCAGCGTTATGACCCCACGTTTGATCGCCCCTTCTTTGTTGTCGGCCGATTTTGCCCGTCTGCACGAGGCCTGTGCTTTGATTGAGTCTTCCGCGGCCGATTGGTACCACCTCGATGTGATGGATGGGGTCTTTGTTCCCAACCTCAGTTTTGGTTTGCCGGTAATCGAAGCGATGAAACCGCTTTCGACCAAGCCGTTTGATGTGCATTTGATGATCGTCCAGCCCGAGCGCTATTTCGAAGCGTTTCAAAAAGCCGGGGCCGATGTGCTGACGGTCCATCTCGAGGCCTCTACGCATTTGCACCGCAGTCTGCAGGGCATTCGGGAACTCGGGATGAAGGCGGGCGTGGCGCTCAACCCCCATACCCCCGTCGAGGCCTTGAGCGAAGTGCTCGACGCGGTCGATGTGGTGTGCTTGATGTCGGTCAATCCGGGATTTGGAGGTCAGGGGTTCATACCGCGTACGTTCGACAAACTGCGTACCCTGCGCAGAATGTTGGACGAAGCCCAGAGCCCTGCGCTGATTGAAATCGATGGAGGCGTTGGACCCCACAACGCCAAGGCCTTGTTTGAGGCCGGTGCCAACGTCTTGGTGGCGGGCAATGCAGTGTTTAAAACACCTCATCCCGAAAAAAGTATAGAAGCAATTAAGTTATTATATGGTGGTTAAACTATGACACCTTAGAATTTCGTTTAACAAAAGAACTATTCACTACATTAGTTCTACATTTGAATTAAACAGTATCAAACATCTTACGTTCGACTCTTCATTTCTGGACTCTCTTTTTACTGACTTGTCTTCAATCACATGGTCAGATACCTTTATTCGCACTGCCCACTCAAAATGATCCATTTCTAGGATTTAACGCGTCCCCTATTGTTTCAAATGCTAATTGGGAGTGTTCAAACTTTGCTGCAGATTTCAACGGCACTTCGGTTCAAGCATTCTTTAATGCAGGAAACGGGACTCAACGAGTGGAATGGTCAAGAACGTCAAATGGTTCAACTATTTCTGGCGCATCTGGAATTTTCCATTCAACCGGAATAATTCTCAATCCAGATATTGTAATCGGAAACAATGGCAACGACATTCTAATTGTATATCAGAGAGCCAACGTAATTCGTTTTCAACGTTTCAGTTGGAGTACTAGTTCGAATAATTATTTATCAGGTAGTACAGGAATAGTTGCTCAACAAGCTGGTTATCTATTTGGAGATCCTAAACTAGATGTTGGCGCGCATGATGAAATTTGTTGTACATTTTATTCAGACAACAATAGTAACATTATTTCACTAACTCAAGAGGTATTTATAAAATATAGTACTCTTTCAACATTATTCGTTAACAATCCATCATCCGCGATAGCCGGCGCATATAGATTGTCGACTATTACCACGGGTATTCCATCCGCTGAAATAAGAAAAGTTGACATAAGTATAGACAAAGAGAATTATTCTCTCTCAGGAAATTTCAATCCAAGCATTTATTCGGTGTTCTCCTAAAAGACAAGTGGAATTACAACAGTCAATTTTACCAATGTAAAATTTTCTGATGTCGTTGGTTCTACAATATCAGGTTTCTTCTCATCTTCATTTTCAACTAATAATGATGTATAGAGTGTTTCCATCGACGCAAGTATAACTCCAAATTTTTTCATTGAATGGGGCGCAATAATTATCACGTCTAACGGAACATCATCTCAATGTGACGCCTATTTTGGTGATATGTCTATGGCTTATTCATCTCAAGATTTGCCTTCAAACTACACCAATTTTAATCAATGCATTTTGGAAGATGGTAGCTGTGCATTTGTTGATGATGTATTGTACATAGTATTTACCATGGATAACTGTGGTGGCTGGAGTGCATTGAATGGAAAAGATATTATTTTCGGTTTCATTATTCCGTTTAATACAGGTGCTTCGACATTGGGCCGTTTAAATAATTTGCCAAATGCGAATCCAACTCCCAATTCAGGGGATCAATTGTATCCTACGATTAGTCGCCTAACGGGTTTTTATCCCACAGGACAACTGGGATATGGAACATTAGTTCATTACTACACTGAAAATCCATATAGTTCATATGCAATGAGAGAGATATTCTACAATAATCTTAAACAGAACCAGTCGAATACTGACCCTCAATCGAGCACTTCAAATCACGACAATAATATCGTTTGGGCGAATAGAGAAAGTAATGAAATTCATGTAGTCTCAAAATATGACATGGTAAATATATATAATGAACTCGGCGTGGCGATTCCATTTGAAACTCTAGAGTATAGTGAAACGATTGAAAATAGGGTATATGCAGTGCATCACTCTGGACAATTAATTATAGTGCACCTTTCTTCAAAAGGTACTAGTATAATGAAAACAGTAAAATTACTGTGGAATTAAGAATTATAATTAATTTTACGACTTACATTATTATTCTAATTGTATCTCTTTTATTCACAGGCGTAACTGGTTTTCAATCTGTAGATCGTTCGGGTGAAGACCCAGCGATTCGCTGGCTCGACAATCACCGCCTCGCCGAAGCACTTCAAGGCACAGAAGGGGTGTATCTATTTCCACACGACTTGCTCGCTGCGCTTAAAAACCCCATTCCCCAGGTATTCGGATCGCGCGCTCTTGGGATTTTGCTCTTGTCGATCGCGGTCAATTCCCTGATCAAATTCGCTTTACTTATCGAACTTTTCCGTCATCCCCCCCCCCAACTACAAACCAAGAGCACTTTTGCATAGGCTGGTTTGGGGCGTATATCCCCTTGCTGCAGCAACCGCTCTTCTGATCGCGCTTTTCGCTTCTCTTTACGAGCTCATTCCGCTCTACGCTGCCTATCGACTGCTCCAGTACGGCGCCCGCACCCCGCGAACCCAATGGCAGCTTGGGATGATACTTTCAGGCCTCGTCATTTTTGGTTTCTTCCTCAGGGGCATTGTTTTTCTCTGCATGGTGGCCCTTGTCCTCGGTTATCTTCTGCCCCAAATACGCAGTCTATTCACCCATCGCAGCGCGCGTTCGCTTTGGGCAGGACTATTATTTCCTGTGGTGTCCTTCCCTGCGCTTTGGTTCGCTGCCGCGGGTGGCTTTGAAAGTTTTATTGACTATCTTGTACACTATCCCTACCTCTTTCTCAGCAGCGGATCGGCAGCCTTGTATCCTCAGAATATCCCTTGGATGATTCCTTTTGGAGGCCTCGGCTTGGTTACACTGCCCTTTGTCGCTCTGAAACACCATACGCTTCCGCAAAAATTCGCCCTAATGGGCTTGTTGGCCGTCCTGTTTAAATACGCCTTTACCCGCGAAGCCCCTGCCCATCTTCAACCTTTGTTGGTGACCATTCTCGCCCTCGGTGCCTACCTCGGGCTTCAAAACAATCGATTCGGGATGGGCTATGCTGCGGTCTTGGCCTTGTTGTTCGGGGTTCAATCCTACTTCAGCTTTGGACTCTGGATGCCCAAAACCCTTGCGGTCAATCCAATCCATTGGAGGCCGTCAAAGACTCCCTTGTTGGAGCCCAAAGTAGCCCGTATCCATGATTTGCCCGACAATTGGCGGGGGAAAATCGAGAACGCCATTTGTGATTCATACCCCTACGACTTCCTCTATCAAGCTGCCCATGGACTTACTCCTGAATGGCGATGGGTACCTCAGAGCTATGTAAACCCCCATCCCGCACTCGATCGGTACACGGCTTCGCAATGGGAATTCCACGGTGCACCCTTTCTCTTGTGGCACAGCGCAGGCACCAATGGCCGCAATCCCCAGCGCTTCGTTTCCCTGAATGGACAATACCTCCCCAATGTAGAGCCTTGTGTTTTTCGCACCTTAGTGCATCAATACGCTCCCAGAGAATCGCATCCCGATGTGCTGCTCCTCGAACGAATCACCGCCCCAAAAACGCCTGAGGAACGACTTGTAGAAACACGTACAATCCACCTCAACGAAACAATCGATCTCGACCCGACCGTTCATCAAATCCGCTTTTTTCTACGACTTACCGAGCGGGGAAAATTGCGCTCGGCCTTGTACAAAGAACCGCCTCTGTTTATTGAATACCACTTGGCTGATGGAATGCGTTTTCGCTACCGACTGAATCGACATCAAACCCCACAGGGGGTATGGATCAACCCGTATTTCGACCATCCCAACCACACCGGACGCCCAGTGACCGGGATTCAAATCCAAACGGCCCAACCCAATGCGTACGCCCGTGCTGTAGAACTGAGCATTTTCACCTATCCGTGGCCACCTGAACTTCTGGAACGTTGGCCTTTTCTCAAAGAAGCATCCGACTGAACGGGCATGCCTATTCCCCGGTTAAGACCAAACGCTCGACGCCAAGCACGCGATGTTGCGCTCTGAGGGTCAAGAGATACACCCCTTTGGGCAAAGATTCGAGGTGGAGTTCCACGCGTCCGTTGACGGGCTGCAAGGGCGCCTGTTGCAATAGCCTCCCGTTGAGGTCGGTCAGGGAGTAGTCAACGTCGCCAAGCCCCGGTTCCAGGAGGACTTCAAACAATCCCGAACCGGGATTGGGGAATACGCCAAACTTCGGCTTTTCGGTTTCCTCGTTGCCCAAACCCATGCCCACCGTAAACCAATATTCGAGTTCCGTACCGAAGTCGGCCTGAAACTGCTTGAAGGGCACGGGCGAGCCAATGGGCGTAAAGCGCGCATAACCCGCTCCTTCGTTGTTGGCCCACCACGACAAACCGTTCTTTCCACGGTCGCCAATCGACAGCCGATAACAGCCCGGCATAAGATTCCAGTCGTAGGCAAAGACGGTGTTGGAAGCGAGGTTGTCGCCTTGATCGACCACCGCTCCAGACGCATCGGTCAAGGTCCAGAACGTATGCCAACCCTGGGTGTTGGTCCTGAGGTTGAACCGAATCGAGGCCGGATGCACAGGTGGTGCCTGAAAACGACTCCAGGTCGCGTCGTTCAAGGCATTTTCGTCAACTCCACCATTGGGACTGACCACTTGGGCATAAAAACGGTTCGAACCTTGCCACTGCACCCATTGGGTCGAATCGCCCAAAGGCAATTCGACGATTGCGGACTCCATAAATCTAAGGTTGCCGGTCCAGACATAGCTCTGCTCGGGGGCATGTTCGTAACCATACCGAATTTCCACACTTTGCAAGGGCTGGGTTCCCTTGTTGCGGATGCGAACCACGGCCATTCCACAAGCGGGATTGAGCCGTTTGTGTTCCGTCTCGGTGGAGGGACTCAAAATGTCTTCGAGTTCGGCATCGAGGCTGTGCGGAAATTCAGAGAACTGAAGGAGCAAGGTGCTCCAGTTGTAGCCGGCCGGGGTTTCGCCCGCGGGAACCGTATAGGAATAAGGCTCTATGTCGAGATCGAGATCGAACGCCTGATTGGCCGTCAAAAACGGGCTCATATCGTGCTCGTGGGTCAAGGCTTTGGCCCCCGGGCACCAATTGGCACGGTCGTAGAGCCAGGTCCCGCCTTGGGGATAAACCGGGTTGATTCCGCAGTCGTCCCTCCACATGCTCTGGGCGTACTGCTGGAAACCATTCACTTTTACACGGTATTCGCGCTGGCAGAATTCGGCGCAATTCAAGGCATTCACAAAACCATGTCCCGAGGTGATGGTATGAAGCACCGCCTTGTCCACCCCCGGTTCAAGGGTCAAATTGACCGAAGGCAAAAACTGGCTTTCTACCGTCGTGCTGTTGAGATAACTAAAACCCCGGTGCGGATAAACATTCTGAACCTTGACGGGGCGCCGTGCGGGCACACCCTCGATCATTTCGAAGTCGAGGGTGGCGGAAAATCCGCTCGAATACCCTTGGTACACGATCTCAAATTCGACCGAGTCGCGGAGCAGGTTTTGATAGTCAGTGGCATCCCACACCAGCGTATGTTTCCACTGGCTGTTGAATCCGTTGGCACCGGTGCGCATATAGCCGCCATAGGGCGTAATCATTCGGGCCATTTCAAACCGCTCCTGAACCTCATAGACATTCCAGGTGGTGTCGATCACCAAAGGGTTGGTGCTCAGGGTGTCGATGCTGGCGATGTTGGAATCGAGGACGCCGGTAGGCTTGAGCAAATGGATCAAAACCGTATAATCCCAATCGCTGCAACCGCCTGTTGCACAGCCAATTGTAAAGCGAAGATTGACGCGGTGGTACTCGGTTCCAGGGGCGGGAAAACCCCCTGTTGCATTGTAGCTGCCATACCAGGTCATATCGACGGCGTTGTGCACCCTAACATGGGTCGTATCGCCGGGGGCAGCTTGAAGACCAAAGCCAAGGGCACACAGAAGAACAAAAACGAAAAAGTGTTTCATGGTGTGGTGGTCTGAAATCAGGATCAGGAGTCGCTGTTATTGAGGGCAGCGGGCTACGTAGTCGGAAAGATAGGCAAAGGCAGGCGTGAGGGCCCCGTTGCGGGTTTGGGTAGCGCGTTCGATGATTCCTTCTCCATCTCGAACGAGCAGCGCGGGAAAGACGTTCTGTACGAGTTCTTCCCCGAAGCCAACGGTAGCATCGCGCGGGAGTTCGCAGGGCAAATTGTCGACGGCCATCACGCCTACGGAGCCGGGGCTCCCAAATGATACTTCGGTATGGGTGCTTGGGGCGTAGCCGTAGAAGGGCTGATCGATGCTCGAAGCACGCAAGGTGCTGGCCACGGGGCCGTTGCCATCGTTATTGATGTCGCAGCTGATGTCGGCCACAAGCTGCAACCGGCGGTTGGGCTCCAGAAGCAGGGCGCGGTCGATAAAAACGGGCGAACCTTCTTCCCAAAAATGGGCGGCGATGTAGAGGTCTGTTCGGCGCGCAAAGGGGGCAAAGGCCGATTCGAAGCGCTCGGGATGTTCGTAGAATTCGGTTTTTTGAAAAGGGCGACCGTCGAGGGCGCGGACGTAGTCTTTGGGGTCGAGTTGGGTGTAGGCGGGGGCCCCGTCTTTGCGCTGAAGGTATTCGAGGGGGGAGACTTCGCTCAAGCGTTCAAGACTGCACAGGGTGTCGAGGATTTCGCGAACGCCGTGCCCTACGCGGCCTTTGCCGGTCACTGCCACCGAGAATCCCCACGGGAGTTCCACTTTTTCGAGTTCGGTTTTCAGCTCGAGAAGGTCGTGGCAATGATGGGAGGGCTTGAGGGTGTAGTTGCCGTGCAGTTCGCCCCAGGCCCTGAGTGCGTTGTAGGCACCGACCAGACCGGCATAGCGCCCAAACCCGGCCATGCGCACGCCCCGTGCGTCGGTGAGGAGTTCGTAGTCGACCAGCTGGATGTTTTTTTCGAGAATGGCGCGGAGCAATCCGCAGTTGTAGGGCTGCTCTTTGTGGGTATGCGAAAAAAAGAGGTAGGTTTTGTTGGGGATCAAAGCGTCGATGGGGACTTCTTTGACGCCCATCAAAATGTCGCAAGGGCTGAGATCTTCGCGGACTTCGATGCCGGCTTCGCGGTATTCGTCGTCGCTAAAAGCGCGGATGGGGCTGCTTTCGACGATGATGCGGAGCTTGGGATATTCGTGGAGCAGACGTTGGCATTGCGAAGGGCTGAGCGGGGCTCTCCGGTCGGGGTTCTTTTTGCGTTCGCGGATGAGTCCGAGGATCATAACGGCTGGGGGTTTGGGTCGCGGGAATTATGGGGCTGTGCGAAGATAGCCGTATCTTTGCAGGGCATTTCGCTCCTGTGGTGTGCCCATGCGGTTGTTTCTGTGGAACTTCTTCACTCGAGTTCTCTTGAAGGGGCTGACCGGTTTTGACAGCAGGCTGAGGCGGGTTGTAAGCATGTCGGGTTACGAAGGGTGTTCCCGTTAAACACGCGCTTCAAACAACAAACGGCGAATCTACTTTCGCACTTGCCGCCTAATCGAGCGATAGCCGATTGAGCTTATCTCGCACAAGGTGTGGGAGCAAGTCATCTCTCAGCAGCCCCCGCCCGGTGGCGTCTGATCCAGGGGTGTCGTAAAAACAGGGCTGGGTCTGTGGCCGCCGTGTCCACCGACCGAGAAACAACGGCTAAGTTTTGGGTAGGCTGCCTTTCGCCGGCCCCGAATCGAAAACCAATGGAAGGATAAACATGTAGAAAGCATTTCGTGTCCCTGTTTGGACGCGGGTTCAATTCCCGCCAGCTCCACTCCTCTAACCCCCGAGACCACTGTCGACGGGGTTTTTTATTGGGCGCGAGCCTCCCGGCTCGTGCCTAAGTTCAAACCAAATCATTCTCAAAAGGCGCGAGCCTCCCGGCTCGTGCCTAAGTTCAAACCAAATCATTCTCAAAAGGCACGAGCCTCCCGGCTCGTGCCAATTTCAAACCAAGACAAAATCTCCCGTAACAACCGTCTTATCGCTATTTTCGGAACCTTAACGCAGGATTAACACCCCCAGGAACCGAATGGAAGCCCAAACACAGCAACACCCCAAAGGACTTTTCGTCCTGTTTTTCACCGAAATGTGGGAACGCTTCGGCTATTACCTGATGCTCGGCATCTTCTCGCTCTACATGATCGACGGATGGGACAATGGGGGCATGGGCTTCGACAAACTCAAAAAAAGCGACATCTACGGCACCTACATCGGGCTGGTCTACCTCACCCCCTTTCTCGGTGGCCTGCTCGCAGACCGCATTCTCGGCTACCGAAAGAGCATTTTTATTGGCGGTGCTCTGATGTCGGCCGGATATTTTAGCCTCAGCATTCACGACACCAACGCCTTTTACCTCGGGCTGTTGCTCATCATCCTCGGAAACGGGATGTTTAAGCCCAACATTTCTACCCTGGTGGGCAACCTCTACAACAACGACACCTACCGCCCCAACAAAGATGCGGGCTACAACATCTTCTATATGGGGATCAACGTAGGCGCCTTTGTCTGCAACTTCGTCGCCGCCTATATGCGCATCAACTATGGATGGGGCTACGCCTTTGCCGCCGCCGGGGTCGGAATGCTCCTCGGACTCGTGGTATTTGCCCTGGGAACCAAGCACGTAGCCCAAGCCGACGTGATTAAGCCCACACAGCCCGGCGATATGCCGCTGAGCCGCATCCTTGCCGTCGTCCTTCTCCCCATGTTCGCCTTTGGTGTGCTCGGTTATCTGATTCCCGGCAACCTCCTCGGCACCGACACCAACGATGCGTTTATTTTTGGGTGCTTGCCCGTTATCGGATTCTTTATCTACTTGTACATCAGTGCCAATTCTGAAGACAAACGCCCCATCGGTGCCCTGCTCGCGGTCTTTGCCTGCATCGTGGTGTTTTGGGCCATCTTCCACCAAAATGGAGACGCCCTCACCATTTGGGCCGAGGAATACACCGACCGAGAAATGCCACTGGCACTCGGAGGACCCGCCGACAAAATCGGCATGGCCCAAGTAGTGACGAACGCAGGCGATTCCACCGAGGCCAAAAGCGCGGCTTATTTCCACAATCTGGCCCCCGAAAAACGCCCTGCGGAAGGGCAAAGCCTCAAGTTGTTTTCGACCGAACTCTACCAAAGCATCAACCCTTTTTGGGTGGTCTTGCTCACCCCGGTCATTGTGGGATTTTGGGGCTTTTTGCGCACCCGGAAGCGGAACCTCGAGCCCAGCACCCCGACCAAAATCGCCATCGGTTTGGTCATCACAGCGCTATCGGCCCTCGTAATGGTCGGCGCCGTGGCCTCGACCAACGGACTGAGCGACAAGGCCAGCAGTTGGTGGTTGATCGGCAGTTACGCTGTGATTACGCTCGGAGAACTCTGCCTCTCGCCCATGGGACTTTCGCTGGTCTCCAAGCTCAGCCCTCCCCGGATTACCGCCCTGATGATGGGCGGTTTCTTCCTCTCCACTTCGGTCGGAAACAAACTCAGCGGAATGTTGAGCGGGCTATGGGAAGGTTTTGAGAACAAATCGAGCTTCTTTTTGATGAACTTCGGCCTGGTGATGGCCGCCGCCCTCATGCTGTTTTTCATGCTGCGATGGCTGAACGCCGTGATGCGCGAAAAGAACGTTTTTTAACCCAGCCCCTCGATCGAATTGTCTATGGAAGTGCAGACCCAACTCGAGCAGATTCGCTCGTTTAAAGGCAAATACCCCAAACAACTGTGGTATTTGTTCACCATCGAAATGTGGGAGCGGTTTTGCTTCTACGGACTCCGCGGCATGCTGGTGGTGTTTATGGTCGATCAGCTGCTGCTGGCCGAGCGCGACGCCAACCTGCAATACGGTGCCATTCAAGCCTTTGTATACGCCTTTACGTTTATTGGCGGGGTATTTGCCGACCGCATCCTCGGCTTTCGAAAATCGCTTTTTTGGGGTGCGCTGTTGATGATGGCGGGAGGTTTTACCATTGCCATGGCGCCCCAAGAATTGTTCTACATCGGGATCTGTTTTACGATTATCGGAACCGGGTTTTTTAAGCCCAACATCTCGACCATGGTCGGGCAGCTCTACCACGAAGGCGACAGCCGCCGCGATGCGGGTTTTAGTCTGTTTTATTCGGGGATCAACGTCGGCGCTTTGCTCGGAGGAGTGCTGATGGTTTATGTCGGGAAATACTACAGCTGGAGTTTGGCCTTCGCCCTGGTAGGTGTGGTAATGACCATTTCCCTGATCATTTTCTTGTTGACACGAAATCAAATGGGCCCCATCGGGCTCTCTCCGCTCCCGGCCAGCATGCCAATGAACCGCAAGCGGATGTACGAAATCGCCACCTATGTGGGCTCGCTCGCTTCGATTCCGCTCATTTTGCTCATGGTGACCAACACCCGCTACACCGACTATTTTATGTACACCATCGGGCCCTTGACGTTGGTGTATCTCGGGTGGCAGATGCGATCGTTTACCAAAGCAGAAAACAGGAAAATCGCCGCCGCTTTGGTATTCGTGTTTTTCTCGGTTTTGTTTTGGGGCATTTTTGAACAAGCCGGGGGTTCATTGAGTCTGTTTGCCCTCAACAATCTCAAGGGTACGTTCCTCGGTCTTCCCCTCGATCCCAATGCGGCCAACAACTCGGCCAACTCCTTGTTTGTGATTGTGTTTGCCCCACTGTTGGGACTGCTCTGGGTCTGGCTCAGCCAACGCAACCAAGAGCCGAATTCAGTCGTCAAATTTGGCCTGGGCTTTATCGGTTTGGGGTTGGGCTTTTTGGTGTTTTTCACCACCCGATTCTTTGCCGACAGTCTGGGCATGACCTCTTTGGAGCTGTTTGTATTCGGTTATTTCATCATTACGTTCGGAGAGCTGTGTCTGTCGCCCATTGGGTTGTCGCTGATGACCAAATTGGCTCCTCAACCCATTCAAGGGCTGATGATGGGATTGTGGTTTCTCGCCAGCGCCTACGGGCAATATGTAGCCGGGTTGCTGGGCGCGTGGATTTCTTCGTCGAGCGGGGGAAACACGGCTGTGGACAAGCTTATGAGCTATACCGAGGGCTATCATCACTTCGGATTGGTGGCCATCGGTGCCGGGGTGGTGTTGATTGCCATTGCGCCTTTGGTCCGACGTTTGATGCAGGAGGTGAAATAACTCCCCCGCGATGAAACGTCTTTTGCTGAGTGCTTTTCTGTTGGCCTTCACGGGCTCCCACGCCTTGACGGCCCAAGAAACCGGGGTCCGGTGGATGAGTTTTGCCGAGGCCGTCGAAGCCCAAAACCGAAGCCCCCGACCGGTGTTGATCGACTTTTATACGGTTTGGTGTGGTCCGTGTAAGATGTTGGAAAAGAACACCTTTCAGAATCCCATCATCGCGGAGTACATCAACAAGAACTTCTACGCGGTCAAATTCAATGCGGAAGGCAACGACAGCATCGCGTTCAATGGGGCGGTTTTTGCCAATGCGGCCTACGACCCGGCCCGGGCCAACAGCCGGAACAGCCCCCACGATCTGACCCGCGCCATGGCGGCGGTGCAAGGCAATATCGCCTATCCCACTGTGGTCTATCTGAACGCGAATTGGGAAATCATCACCCCTGTACAAGGGTATTTGACCCCCAAAGACATCGAACCCATTTTGCACTACGTGGCCGAAGCGGCTTATTTGAGCAAACCCTGGGAAGAATATACCCAATCCTTTCCGAGCAGTTTCTGATGGACTTTCCGTCGGCTGTTGCCCTTGTTTTGTTCGGGATATTCGGTTGCAGCAGCCCCGAAACTTCGGATCCCACCCCGAACGAATTGGTGGAAAAGGAAAACCTGCCGGGTTCCGATCGGGATGCGCACGGCTGCATCGGTTCGGCAGGCTATGCATGGTCCGAACTCTGTCAAAACTGTATCAGACCGTTCGAACTTCCGCTTCAACTGCAATCCATCTCCAGCGATGTCGCGGCCTCTGCTTCGATGGCTGGGGTCATTTTTGCGTCATATAGTGCAGAGGCCGAGGTGTTCTCTAAAGAATGGTCAGGGGGCAAACGCCTTGTCCGGGTTTCGAAAAACCGATGGACCGCCGAGGCAGTCTTCTTGGAATCGGGCCCGTTTCGGTTGCGTTTTGAGGGGCACGAAGCCTATCGCGAATAGTGCGGTTAGGACGAAAGACCCTTAATTTCCCAGTGCGGATGGAGGGACTCGAACCCACACACCTCGCGGCGCCAGATCCTAAGTCTGGTGCGTCTACCAATTTCGCCACATCCGCGGGAGGGGCAAAGGTACATTCGGGAGGATTCATGAAAGCGAAAGGGCGCTGAGTACTACGGAAGTCGCGACTACAACCCTTTTCCTTTCTTTCCTCCTATTCACCTCTAATTCAACATTATTCCTTATTCGAATTTCGGATTAAGGATGAAGAAACGGGGTTGAAGCAACCGTTGTGATCGAAGGTCGATTCAATACGCAACAACCGAATAACTGAAGAACCAAGTTTTAAAACCAAAATCCCCAAGTCTTCAGATCACCGATAGGATTCAGATACCCCAATCCTTAAACCCCTGTCCAAGCTCGATCTTCTCAAACTCCGATCTACACCCCGATCGATTCCATCTGTCTCGTTTATCGCGACCCCTATTGTGGAAAGCCAACCCGTTTTCCGGTTGTTTTGCCTCCTGAAATTCCTCCAACCGTCGTTCCTTCGTTGCTCCCAAGTTCAACCGCCCTCCATGATTTCAATCGACCCCGCCGAGCTCAGTACCCCCGACGTGCAGCGCTGGCTTCAAGGAATGGTAGCCCCCCGCCCCATCGCCTTTGCCAGCACCCTAGACGCACAAGGGCGCCCCAATTTGAGCCCCTTTAGTTTCTTCAACGTCTTTTCGAGCAATCCGCCCATTTTGGTCTTCTCTCCGGCGCGAAGAGTTCGAGACAACACCCTGAAGCATACCCTCTTGAATTGTCAAGCCACGGGCGAAGTCGTCATCAATACCGTCAACTATGCCATGGTTCAACAGGCCTCGCTGGCCAGTTGTGAATATCCCGAAGGCGTTGACGAGTTTGTCAAAGCAGGCTTTACCCCCCTGCCCTCGCTCAAAGTGCGCCCCTTTCGTGTGGCCGAATCGCCCGTGGCCGCGGAGTGCAAAGTGGTCGACATCATATCCTTGGGCAACGAAGGCGGAGCCGGAAACATGATCGTATGTCACGTAGTCCAATTCCACATCGACGAACGGATCCTGGACGAACACGGGCATATCGATCCCTACAAAATCGATTTGGTGGCCCGGCTCGGGGGCGATTGGTATGCCCGCGCCCAAGGCGATGCGCTGTTTGAAGTCCCCAAGCCCGCGCGCAAACTCGGGATCGGGGTCGACGCCCTGCCCCGCGTAATTCGTGAAAGCTACATATTGACCGGCAACGATTTGGGGATGCTCGGCAACATCGAAACCCTGCCCGAAGACGAAGCCGTAGAGGCCTATGCAACCCACCCCCGGGTGAGCGAAATCTTTGAAGGCAGTGCTGACGGTCTCGAAGCCCGCGAACGGCTGCACCGATATGCCGCGGAATTGCTCTCAGAATCCAAAGTGGAAGAGGCCTGGAAAGCCTTACTTTGCGACAAGCTCAATCGGTTGCAATCCTAAGAGCAATCGTCTTTTTATCAATCTGTTAATTCAGGTGCGGAATGGAAATTACCGGCAGCGTCAAGCTCATCAACGAAACCAAGCAAATCACCCCAAACCTCCGAAAGGGAGAATTGGTTGTCACCACAGAGGAGAACTACCCTCAAACCTTGATGATTGAATTCGTCAACGACCGAGCCGATTTGCTCAACACGGTCAAAATCGGCGACCGGGTTACCGTGGCCATCAATTTGCGCGGACGCGAATGGACCAGCCCTCAAAACGAGGTCAAGTATTTCGTCAGTCTGAGCGGATGGAGAATTACCGCAGCGGGTGCTCCGGCCGGAGTTCCGCCAACGCCCGGCTCTGGTCAAGGCAGCGGATACAACCCCGGATCGGGCTCGAATCCGGGTTTTGCCACCAACCCTGCGCCTTCGTCTGCAGGCGGCTACGGAGACGGCGGGTTTGGCGGGGGGTCCACCAACTCGGGACCCGGTCTGGATGACGACCTTCCGTTCTAAGCAATTTCACCCACCTCGGGGTTGAACCCGCCTTTTGCCCTCGGTTCGGAACACCGATTTCCGCCCGGTTCCTTTGCCCGGCCCGATGGATTGTTGGCCTGGGGAGGCGATGTGCATCCCGACCGACTGATCGAGGCTTATCGAAATGGGATTTTTCCGTGGTACGACGAAGACAGCCCGATACTGTGGTGGTCGCCCGAACCCCGGGGGGTGCTTCGTCCGGAACGCGTCAGATTCAGCAAGAGTTTAGCGGCCTCGATTCGCAAACAACGCTTTGAAGTGCGGGCCGATACCGCCTTTGAAGCCGTAATCGCCCAATGCCGGGCCGATCGGCGCACAGGTCCCCCCGGGAGTTGGATCAACGACGACATCGTCGCTTCGTTAGGGGAATTGCACCAACGGGCTATCGCACATTCGCTCGAAGTGTACCGTTCCGGGGTATTGGTGGGAGGGCTCTATGGACTCTGGATCAATGGGGTCTTTTGCGGAGAGTCGATGTTCAGCGCGGTGCCCGATGCGAGCAAGACCGCCCTGGTCGCCTTGGCCGGGTGGATGCGGTCGGAAGGCCATCCGCTCATCGACACCCAGCTGCTCAACCCCCACCTCGAATCGATGGGGGCCGAACCCCTGCCCCGGGCACAATTCGAAATGTTCTTGCCCGCGCCCAAAGTTCCGCTGGAGCGCATCGATTTTCGGAGCATAGATTGGAATGGCTACCTCCATCGCACCCACGGCAACTGAAACACCCGATCAGCGCCCCAATCGGTGGTTGTTGAACCAAAGCGCCCCTGTTCCCGGTTCTAAGCGACCGAGGTCTATCGAAAGCGGCCGAATCAGGACCTCGTCGAGCAAAACCGTGCCCCGGGCATCGTCCGGGCCTTTGAACATGAGACGATACACCGCATCTCTGCGCTCAGGAACCAAGGCGAGCGATACGCGAGACCAATCTCCATCGATGGTTTGAGCCTGTCGAGGATCGAAGGCGGGGTCCAACCAGCGCTCCTGAAAATCGGGAGGCGATTCTATCCAAAACAAACGGCCAAACAATTGGTCTTGACCGTTTTTAGGGCCTCCGTTAAAGATCCAAACGCTGGCTTCCACAGGTACGCCTTCCGGGAACTGGGAGGCCTTAAACTCCGCCAGTTGGTGCAATTCTCTGCGGGTACCTTCGTAGGCCCCCGTTCCGCTTCGGGCCCCCGGATGGTGCCTTTCGTCGAACCCTCGATGCACAAAAAAGCCCGCCGAATCCGAGGCGTACCAATGACCCGCCACCGCTCCGGCCCCCGCAAATTCCCCGAAACGCGTACGCAGCGAATCCGCCCAATCAGGAGCGCGAAACACCCCAATGTCGATCGAGCGCAATTCCAGTCCTTCTGCCGAGCCAATGGGTCGGGAACGGTTGTAATAGTACTGTTCCTGGGCGCTGAGGGGCTCGCCGCTGCACACCATCAGCAAAGGCCGCCCATCGTCGATCAACCCCTGAGCCAACCGCGGATAGACGGGCTCGCTCATCCATTGCACCTGAGCTTTGGCCTCGCTCAAGGCCGTTCGAGAACCGCTCCCGCCCATCATCGGCATTCCGAGTGCGTCCGAAACCACGAAAGCCCATCGGTGGACCGCTTCGCCGCCTATACGCTCAAAATTCTCCGAGCCTATGTGAAAGAAGGGCATCGGCAACAAAGCCTGATGGAAATCCGGCGGAACCTGAGCGAGGAGATCGTTGACCGATTCCGCCCGATGCTGGGCGTCGAACACATTGGCGGAACGAACGAGTTCCCGGCGTTGTACCCAATGGTATTCAAGGGATTCAGTGATCATCAACACGGGAACCAAAACGGTGAGCCCTCTCCTGATCCTCCCTTGCAGACTTCCGGGAACCCCCACCAAGGCATGGAACAAAGCGATGTGCACGGCGTAGTAAAACACCCAGGCAAAGCGGCCCAGCGCGCGGAACTGACGGATGGGACCGAGCGCATCGACCCAGAGGTCGTGCAACCAGCGCAGCGGAATGGCCATGGCCCACAACAAAACCAACACCGATGCCCCGAGCAAAACGCGCACAAAGGGATCGGGCAGAGCAAAGGCATGGGCCTCGAACCGCTGCCTTTTGCTCTTGCGCAGGGTGCGGACTTGTTGTATTCCCCAGCGTCCCAGCATCCAAAGACTGAACAGCACGGCACACAATCCGATGTACGCCCACCCTTCCCAGACTTGGTCCATATCGCGGTCGAGCATTCGCCCCAATTCGCGCAGCGGCCTGTGTGTCGGCAAAAACACGGTTTCGGGCTCGGCCATATGGCTTTTGATCCCCCAAGGGCGGTCGGTGCGGTGGGGATGGGTCTCGGTGATTGAAAGGGCCATAAAAAATACCATCAAGGGCAAGAGCGAGGCCACCGAAAGCGCGGCGCTGGCTGCCCCCTCCCCAAACCGCTTTCCAAAGGCCGAACCCGCCCATCGAACCAGGGCGTACGAAAGGGCCAACAAGGCCGCCATCATCCCCAAATAAGGGTGAATAAGCAATCCCAATCCGATCCACAAGGCCAATCCCAAGACTCCAAGCACCGGCTGTCCCCGGTGTTCCCAACGCATCAACAGCAGCAGGGCCACGGGCACATACCAGGCATGGGCCAGCGACAAATGCCCGGTCCAACGGTGAATTTGAGGCGCCAAAACGGCGGTGCCCAAGGCCGCCAGAACCGACAACCAGGTCTTGAGACCGAGCCCTTGGTACAACCGCTGTAGGACCGAAGCATTCAAGGGAATCGACAACAGGATCAAAAGATTCAAAAGGCCCACAGAATGGGTTGCCACAGCAGGGAACATGGACTGAAGTCCTTGGAGCAGCCAGGCGAGAACGGGGTGATTGTCGGTGTAGAGCGAGCGTTCCCCAAAGGGGTAGTTCATGCCATCAAAGGCTTCGAATCCGCGGAGATGGCGAATCGAGTACACATAGGTGTAGTAGTTTTTGATGCCATCTCCCGTACCGCTAAAGAGATAGTCGTTGGGCGCCAGCAGCACTTCGGAATAGAAACCGGCTACCCAAGCAAGCCCGAGCACAAAGGCCAGAACCCCTCCGGCCGCACTGCCCTGAGAACGGAAGCGGTCGATCATCCGTGCAAAATACAAAACCCTGCGCCCCGAACGGGCTGAGCCGAGATTACGAAGCCGACGGGGTGTTGCGGACGTCGAGGACATCGCGCAATCGATTGCCCAGCATCATAAAAGCGAGCACCACGAGCATGAGACACAGCCCGGGCCACAGCGCCAGCCAGCCCTTGCCCATCATCAAATAAGCGTAGTGGTCTTTGATGATTCCCCCCCAGGTCGGAATGGGGGGACGGGCCCCCAACCCCAGAAAACTCAATCCGCTTTCGATCAAAATGGCCGAGGCAAAGTTGGCCGCGCTGACCACGATCAGCGGAGCGCTCACATTGGGCACAATGTGCCGAAACAAGATTCGGGCATCGCCAAAACCCATGACCCGCGCGGCTTCGACATATTCTTTTTGCTTTTCGGCCAACACCTCGCCCCGCACAATCCGCGCCACTTCGACCCACATACTCAATCCCACCGCCACAAACACCTGCCAAAATCCCTTGCCCAAGGCGAGGGTTACGGCGATAACGAGCATGAGCCCGGGCAGAGACCAAACCACCTGAATCAGACCAGAAATCCAGGCATCGGTGCCTCCGCCCTTGAACCCGGCCCAGGCCCCGAGTGGCAAGCCGATGATCAAAGACAAAGCCACGGCTACAAAACCCACAGAAAGCGAAACCCGAGCCCCGATGAGCAGGCGGGAAAACAAATCGCGTCCAAAGCGGTCGGTACCCATCCAGAAGCGCCGGTGGACAATGCGGTAGGGTGTTCCGGCCTCCACGATTCGCCACTCGTTGGGAGGCGCCCCCATAGGCCGATACCGAAGCCCTTCCGCCATGGGTTCCGAGGCTTGAACCGGCACTATCTGGGCGGCGTTGGGGCAGCCTTTCCACAGGCGCCGCAGCCCACCACAGGGGGCCGGTTGGATTTCGAGCAGGTCGACTTCAAACCCCGGGGGCCGCAGCGCGATCGAGGGGACGATGGTATTGGCGTTCTCGCTGGAGTCCGTCGCCAAGACATAGGCAAAGAGGGCCATCACCAGGGCAATGCCCACCACCGACAATCCCCACAGACCACTGGCATCGGCGGCAATGGATCGGATCAACCGCATCAAAGCCGGTTCAGATGGCCAAGGCCAGTTCCCGAGCCCAATACAGATACAAATCCGTCGAAAGCGACTTGCGCCACTTTTCCGCCTCTTCCTTTTTGGCGGCATCGAGACCGACTTCGTCTTGGGGCAAAGCACTCAGGACGGCAAAGGGCTCCCGAAGCTTGTAGAGGTTCTTGAACTGCTTTCGCTCGGCTTCGCGTTCGCGTTCGTATTGGGTGTACTCTTTCAGGCTCAAGGGAATGGCACTCATGTTTCTCGAATTCTTGAGGTACTGAGCGTGATTCCGAATGCTGTCAAACACTGGGGCTTGATGGACCCGGGCTTCTATGGTTTTGATGGCTTGGGGGTGTTGGGTCTGCCATTGGTTCGAAGGGACAAACTGGGCGGGGGGAATGTGATCGTAGCCCAGCGGATGCCGTTCTTCCTTTTCCCCATAATCGATGTCCATATAGGCATCCGGAAGCACCACGTCAGCAAGGACGCCCTTGAGCTGGGTAGTCCCCCCATTGACCCTGTAGTATTTCTGGATCGTGAGCTTGAGCGCTCCGAGCGGAGCCTCGCTGGCATTCGAGGGCATAATGCTGCGGTTGCGGTCCAGATCGACCACATTTTGAACCGTTCCCTTGCCAAAGGTGGTCTTGCTCCCGATGACGAGCCCCCGATTGTAGTCTTGAATGGCCGCGGCAAAAATCTCGGAGGCGCTGGCGCTGAATTCGTTGACCATCACCACCAAGGGACCGTCATAAACCACGGCAGGATCGCGGTCAATCAGGAGTTTGGCGGCCTTGCCCGGTGCCTTGACCTGAACCACGGGGCCGGTCGGGATAAACAGCCCTACAATGTCCACCACGGCATCGAGCGAGCCCCCTCCGTTGTTGCGCAGGTCAAACACGATGCTCTCTACCCCAGCGGACTTGAGTTTGATGAGCTCTTTGCGAATGTCGTCCGCGCAATTTCGGTTGCTGTTCTCGTAGAAGTCGACGTAGAAGCGCGGGAGCCGCAGATAACCCACCTTGCGCGCTCCATCGATCACCGTGGAACGGGCAAACGTGGCCTCGAGTTCGACCACATCGCGCACAATGGGAATCACCTTCTTGCTGCCGTCGAGCTTTTTGACTGTAAGCCGCACCTCGGTTCCCTTTTTGCCCCGGATGAGCTTGATGGCTTTGTTGATGCGCATTCCGACCACGTCAACGGGCTCGTCTTCTCCTTGCCCGACCTTGAGGATGATGTCGCCCTCTTCGAGCTCGCCCTGACGCCAAGAAGCACTTCCCGAAATGATCTTTTCGACCTTGATAAAATCGCCCTCCTGGCTCAACTGCGCCCCAATGCCCTCGAACTGACCCGACATTTCGATTTCAAAGGCCTCTTTGCGTTGGGGCGGAAAATACTCGGTGTGCGGATCGTAGTACCCCGCTATCGAATTGAGATAGACGCCCATCCAATCGATTTGGTCAAAATCGGCCATATCGGCAAACCAATCGTTGTGGAGCTCCAATTCTTTGGCGCGCGCTTCCGATTCGATTTGTTCCAGCGACTTAACGACGTAGTCAGGATCCTTTTGATTCTCGGGCTTGGCCTGGTCTTCGAGGCGGTCGTAGACCCGACGCAGTACGCGTTCTTTCAAATAATCGCGCCAATAAGCGTACAAATCTGCCGAATCGGTACAATAGGCCCTGCGCTCCGGATCGGTTTCAAACAGCCCGCCTTGCTCGAGGTTAAACGGACGGGACAACAAATCTGTGTACATCTTTTTTGCCTGAGCCGTTCGCGTGTTGAGCAGGGTACGGCTCAATTCAAAGAACTCGCTCTTGCCTTTAATGAACTCGTCGTCGATCTTCTGGCGGTACTTCCCAAGGAGTTTGAGATCGGCTTGGGTAAAAAACCGCTTGTTGCCGTCCAAGTCTTCCAGATATTCCTCGTAGACAACTTCCGAAAAGGTATCGTCTACCTTCTTTGGCTCTATATGATTGGCATTCAGAAGGCTATAAACCATCTGTTGGAGTACCTGGCTCCGATCCTTGCCCGTGGAAAACGGCCGCCAAGCCAAAATGAACAACGCAAAAGGCATCAAGGCGATGAGCCAAAACCAGCTCCGTGGAGAAATGCGCATGGAAGTATGGTGGATTGAAGCGAAGTTAAGATGGGCGCGCCCCTCAATCCCTATGCTCGGCGTTTGGGGGTCGAAAAAGTCCCAAATGCTTGGGTAGGGTTCTGGGGAAGAAAACGTCGGGGACAGGGCTTTGTTTTACGGCTCGAGTGCTTTGTCCCATCCGGTCCAATTCTGCCGAGCAGCACACGTTGAAGCCCTTTTTCACGTTCCCGCTTTTTATCCCTTCTTTCTGAAGAATGGGACAAAGGTCTCTATGCATTTAAAATGGCAATGTCGAACTTCGCGCCCATGAAAAACCGCTGCTCTGTGTTGTTGGCCACGCTGCTGGGGATAGCCCTCCTTCCCGCTCCAGTTGAGGCTCAATCGAAAATAACAATGAGCGGAACCGTTCGCGAAGCCAAGACGGGCGAAGGAATCATCGGAGCCGCCGTGAGTTGTGAAGAACTCAAAGTGGCCGCCACGACCAATCCGTATGGTTTTTACAGTTTGAGCTTACCCCCAGGCACCTGGACCATCCGGGTTCAATTTATTGGATTTCAGGAACAAAAGGTAAAAATCAGCCTCAATCAAAGCGCTGCCAGAGACTTCGATTTGGTCGAAGAAACAGTGTTTGTCAACGAAATCGTGGTAACGGAAAGCGCCGGAGACAACCCGGTGCGCAATACCGAAATGAGCGTGGCCAAACTCAACATCAAGGAGATCAAGAAAATTCCCCAACTGCTCGGAGAGGTGGATGTAATCCGCACCCTGACCTTACTGCCCGGGGTGTCGACGGTAGGCGAAGGCGCCAATGGTTTCAACGTGCGGGGTGGTAACGTAGACCAGAACCTCATTCTACTCGACGAAGCCCCGGTGTTCAACTCTTCCCACCTGCTCGGGTTTTTCTCGGTATTCAACCCCGATGCCGTCAAAGACCTCAAGCTCTTTAAAGGCGGAACCCCGGCCGAATACGGGGGGCGCCTTTCTTCGGTTCTCGATGTGCGCCAAAAAGAAGGCAACAACCGGGATTTTTCAGGTCGTGGCGGTTTGGGATTGCTCTCCAGCCGTTTGCTGCTCGAAGGACCGGTCGTCAAGGACAAGCTTTCTTATATGGTCGCTGGGCGCCGGAGCTATGCCGACATTTTTCTCGCCTTGAGCAACGACCCTACTATAAATCGCAATGTGTTGTATTTCTACGACTTCAATGCGAAAATGAACTGGAAAATCGACGATAAAAACAGCCTTTTTGCCTCGGGCTACTATGGGAAAGACGTGTTTGGCATCGACGATTTGTTCTCGATCGACTGGGGCAACTCGACCACGACGCTGCGCTGGAACAGCATCCTAACCGACAAGTTGTTTTTCCACCTCACGGGGATTTATTCGGACTACCAATACAGCCTTGGCACCCCGCCCGACGACGACTTCGTGTTTCGATGGAACTCTCGGATTCAAAACACCATCGGGAATGCCTCGCTGCGCTGGTATTCAAGTCCCCGTTTCGAGGCGGAATTCGGGGTACACAACACCTACTATGTCTTTGACCCAGCCGAGATTACGGGCGACATTTCCACGGTCCTCGAACGGCAAATTGCGCTCGAACCAGCTATGTACTTATCGGTGCAGCAAAAAGTTGGATTGAGATGGAACTTCGAATACGGGCTGCGATCTTCGGCGTTTTATCGACTCGGGCCGGGAACCGAAGAATTGTACAACCCCGGAGAGGCGCGCGAGGACACGAGCATTGTGGGTTCGGTGACCTACGAATCGGGCGAATTGATCAAGGGGTTCAACTTTCTAGACGGGCTCGAGCCGCGGTTTACGGCCACCTATTTGCTCGACGAAAACCAGAGCCTCAAACTGAGTTATCAGCGAATGCGGCAATACATCCACTTGATTTCGAATACCACTTCTCCGACGCCCGTCGACATTTGGAGGCCCTCGGGCTTGCACATCGATCCGGCCACCTCAAATCAAGTGGCGGCGGGCTGGTTTCGAAATTTTCTGTGGAAAAAAGCCGCCATGGAATTCTCTTTGGAGGCCTTTTACAAAGACAGCCGCAATGTCCTTGACTACAAATACGGAGCGGAATTGCTCTTTAAAGAAAACATCGAAACCGAATTGCTCCCGGGGTATGCCCGGTCGTATGGACTCGAATTCCTGCTTCGCAAAAATTCGGGCAAGCTGACGGGCTGGGTCGCCTATACGCTTTCGCGCTCAGAAATTCAGGTGGCCGGTTTGTATGAAGGCGAAACCATCAACGAGGGCAATTTCTATCCGACCAACTACGACAAGACCCACGATCTTACGATTGTCGCCACCTATACCTTCAGTCCGAAATGGGATGTGGGCGCCATTTTCAGCTTCCAAACGGGCCGCCCTGCGACCTATCCTTCGGCCCGAGCCGAGTTTGAAACGGGGATTACCTACCCTGTGTACAACAATCGAAACCAAGACCGGATTCCGAACTACCACCGCCTCGATCTCAGCGCGAACTGGACACCCAACCCCAAACCCAATGGTCGTTGGGAGTCGAGTTGGTCATTTGGCTTCTACAATGTTTATGGGCGGCGCAATGCGTTTTCGGTTTTTCCGCGTCAAAACGAAGACAACCCCCAAATTACGGAGTTGGTGCGCCTCTCGGTGTTCGGTGGCATGATTCCCTCGGTTACCTACAATTTTAAGTTCTGATGAAGCCTATCTTCTCTGTAATGCGCTGGGCGCTGGGTCTGACGGGCATTTTGAGTCTTGCCAACTGTACCGATGTAATCCAAGTCGATTTGCCCGATTCTGAACCCTTGGTGGTCGTCGACGGGCGCATGACCGATCTCGATCCGGTCCGCGTCAAGGTGACTACTACGGCCAATTACTTTTCTCAAACCCAAACCCCGCGTATCCAAGGCGCCCGGGTGTCGCTCTGGGCTGATGGGGTCGAAGTAGAAGTGCTCCAGGAAGATTCTGCGGGCTACTACTCTGGAAACACCCTGGCCCAAGAAAGCGTGAACTATTTTGTTCGGGTCGAAACCGACGAAAACGACCCCCTGCTTGGGTCGGGAACCTGGGAAAGCCTCAGCGAGCGGTTGCCTCGCTCCCTTGGCATTGATTCTTTCTACGTAGGCTATCTCGAAAACGATCCTCCCTTTGTGGATGGATGGTATACCTATTTTGAATTCCGAGACCCCCTGGGGGTGGGCGACAAATACCGACTGCGGCGCACCCGGAACGACTCGATTCTCGACAGCCCTTTCGATTTGAGCATTTTCCAAGACGATTTTTGGGATGGGCGGGTCTTCGACAACGTTGACCTTCCCGCGATTCGGCTCGATGGTCCGCTCGATTCAGGCACTACCTTCGAATTGGAAATGGCGGGCATTTCAGAGCGTTATTTTGAGTATATCGCTTTGTTGCGGGAACAAACCACTCAGGTGGGTGGCACCTTCGACCCTCCTCCAGCGCCGCTCCAAGGCAATATTCGCGATCGGGTCGCCGCGGGCAAATTGGCCTTGGGGTATTTCTCGGTACAGCGGGTCTCGAGAGCCAATGCCGCAGTGCCCGAATAGGGTCCGTACTTTTGCTGGCTCTAGGGCGCACTGGACCTGGAATGACCTTCTGCAATCATGGATGAATCTTCTCCCCATTGGCTCGATCGGCTGTACTGGTCACGCACTTGGTTCGTCGAAAAGGGTATAGACGAAGATTGGGCGGGGCTGGCGGTATTGCTGACCGATTTGGCTGTTTTGATTGGGATTGCGTGGATTGCGGATTTCATCGGTCGGCAAGTCATTACCTATTGGGTTGCCCGGGCTGTAAAGCGCAGCAAGAACGAGTGGGACGACATTTTCTTTGAGCGCAGAGTATTCAACGGACTGGCCCACCTCCTGCCGGCCTTGTTGATCTACTACGCAGCCAGCCACATCTTTTCCGATTTCCCTGCGGCCATTTCGCTGGTCCGCAAAGCAGCGCTGACCTATTTCGCGGTGGCCATTTTTGTGGTGGTCCACCGCGTTCTCAAAGCCCTGGAAGAAGTGGCTTTGCGCTTTCGCTATTTCGAAGGCAAACCCGTAGGAAGCTTTATCCAGTTGGGTGCTCTGCTGAATGTTTTGTTGGCTTCGGTATTGGTCTTGACCATTTTAATCGGCAAAAATCCCCTACCCCTCCTCGGCGGGTTCGCTGCTTTGGCGGCCGTTTTTTCGCTGATTTTTAAAGACACCCTGCTCGGACTGGTGGCGAGTATTCAGATGGCCATCAACGATATGGTGCGCATCGGCGACTGGATTTCGATGGACAAGTACGGGGCCGATGGAGATGTAGAAGAAATCAAACTCACCACGGTCAAGGTGCGCAACTTCGACAAGACGATCACCACCGTACCGACCTATGCGTTTGTATCGGACTCGTTCAAGAACTGGAGGGGGATGCAGAGCCAAGGCCGAAGGCGGATTAAGCGGAGCCTGCTCATCGATCAAAGCACCGTGCAGTTGCTCAGCCGAGAAGATACTCGTAAAATGCAGAAATTCAGTCTCGTTCAAGATTATATTCTCCAAAGACAAGCCGAAATCGATGCCTACAACCGCGAAAACGACATCGACCGCAGCGAGGTGATCAACGGACGGAATATGACCAATTTGGGCGTATTCCGACAGTATGCGCTGGAATACATCCGGCACCATCCGCGGGTGGATGTGGACGAAATTTCCATGGTACGGCAACTACAGCCGACCGCAGAGGGTTTGCCGCTGGAGATTTACTGTTTTGTGGACGATACCCGCTGGGTCGAATACGAGACCATTATGGCCGATCTCTTTGACCACCTGATTGCGGCGGTTCCGCACTTCGGTCTGCAGCTCTTCCAAAACCCGAGCGGGAACGATTTTCGGAAAATGGTTTCGGATTCTTGAGCCCCCAGAGCCCGAGTACCACGACCGCCATAGGCTGAAACACCACAGCAAAAGGCAAGACAACCCTCCAACTTCGGGTTTCCATAGGTTCGGGATGCAATAACTGCGCGCCCCGTATCAGGACCCACGCTTCCAGAACCGCTTTGATCCCCCAATAGGCCCAGCCCCAAGCCCCCACCAGCGCAGGCAAGGCTACACAGGCAAAGGAGCCCATCCAAACCGTCCACGCCAATCGCCGCAATGGTCCCGGGGCGTAGTGTCGGGCCTTGCTCCCCCAGCGAACGCGCTGTTCGAACCATTCGGACCAACGCTGGGGAACTTCTGTAAAAACGCCCGCTTCTGGCATAAACCGCACGGCCTGTGCTCCTTCAAGCCTGCGGGCAGCCTCGACCAAAAACACATCGTCGCCCGAGGCCAATTCTGGCTTGAGCGCGTCGTGTGGCAAGGCGCTGCGAAACGACCGGAGCACGGCCAAATTGGTCCCGCTCGACAAACCAGGGCGGCCTTGTCCGGCGGCGCGCATCCCCGCCAACACCATCGAAAAATGTTCGAGGGCAAAAAAGTTTTGAGGAAATCGACGGTTGGAGCGCGGCCAAACCGGTCCTATCCGTACCACTTCTGCACCCAAGGGAGGAGCAAACAAGGTGTCGAGCCATTGAGAAGGAAGATCCACATCGGCATCGGTTGTCGCCACCCATTGACCCCGGCAGTGAGCCAATCCTGAAGCCAGGGCGATTTTTTTGCCCCTTCCTGCGGATCGTAGGTAGCGAAACCGACGGTCTTGAACCGCTCGAAGCCGAATGACCTCGTCTGAACCATCGGTGCTGTGATCGTCGACGATCCAGAATTCCAACAGCGTGTTTCCGGGCGCTTTTTGCCGGGCCAAACCATCCATAAGTCGTTCTAAATGATGGACTTCGTTGTGGACGGGGACCAGTACGGAAAGAAGTCCCTCCATGGGTGCGCCTCCGGTTTTCGGCTGGGGAAGGACGGAGGACGACAGGCCCGCCAACCAATGCAGATACCGCAAGGCTGCGAACAACATTGCGATGGCGACAAATCCGTGCAGCAGCGACATCATCCGGCTAAATTGGGCTTAATTTCCCGCAATGGAGAAGGGTGTGCGGATTTTGGGCATCGACCCGGGTTCACGGCTTATGGGTTTTGGTCTGATTGAATGGGATGGCAAAACGCCCGTGTTCATCGAGGCGGGCACCATCAAATTCAACACCGAAACCGATGCGTTGACGCGTTTGGGAGAAATTCAACAGAGCGTCAGCCACTTGATCGAACGGCTGGCCCCGGATCAACTGGCGGCCGAAGCCCCCTTTCAAGGCAAAAGCGTGCAGTCGATGCTCAAGCTGGGCCGGGTTCAAGGGGTGGTGATTGCTACCGCCATGGCCCGTGGCATCGCCTGTTCAGAATATCCGCCAGCCCGGGTCAAACAATCGCTGACCGGTCGGGGAAGAGCAGGAAAAGAGCAGGTAGCCACCCTGGTGCGTCACTTGCTTTTTCCGGGTATGCGCTTCGAAGCGCTGCCCGAGTGGGGATCCGATGCCACCGATGCCCTTGCTGTAGCGCTGTGTCACGGATTTGGGTTGGGAAAAAAGCCGCAAACCCAAGCGGAGTCCGACGCCCCTCGCGCTTCCGCTTCCGGAAAAACGGCTTTAAGAAGAGCGGCTTCATGGAGCGATTTTCTCAAAGAAAATCCCAGCCGACTTCGGAAGTCTTAATCGGAGCCATGGTCTTCGATTTAGCGCGATTCGTATCCCTTTAGTTTCCAGACTTGACCCAGAGATTCGGCCAAGGCCGCAAATTCTGCTGGCTCCATCGGAACCCTCGGGTTGGTGAACAACAAATCGCTTTCCCGATCGATCGGAATCAAATGAATGTGGGCATGGGGCACTTCCATACCGAGTACGGCCATCCCTACGCGCTCGCAGGGCACAACCTCTGCCAAAACACCGGCCAGTTTGCGCGCAAACTCCATGACATGGGCATACAGCGAGGGCTCGAGATCGAACAAAACGTCGACCTCTTCTTTGGGCACGACCAAGACATGTCCGCGCTTGAGCGGATGGATGTCGAGAAAGGCCAATGCGCGTTCGTCTTCGGCTACTGTATAACTCGGCAACTCACCCCGTACAATGCGGGTAAAGATGGATGCCATCTCAGCGGGTTATTTCGAGGACCTCGAAAGTCAGTTTGCCATTGGGGACCGTGATTTCGGTCACCTCGCCCACTTTGAGCCCCAGAAGCCCTTTGCCGATCGGAGAGCCAATCGAGATCCGACCGGTCTTGAGATCGGCTTCGTTCTCCGACACGAGGGTAAACTTTTGCTCGGTGTTGTTCACCAGATTCTTCAACCGAACGGTCGACAAAATCATCACCTTGGAAGTATCGATCTGAGAGTCTTCCAATACCCGGGCATTGGCCACCAGGTCTTCGAGTTTGGAAATGCGCATTTCCAGCAAGCCCTGGGCCTCTTTGGCCGCGTCGTATTCGGCGTTTTCCGATAGATCGCCTTTGTCCCTAGCCTCTGCAATTTGACCGGAAATCCGGGGGCGCTCTACGTGTTTAAGCTGTTCGAGTTCTTCCTTCAGCTTCTTAAATCCCTCTGGGGTGTAATACGATACTTGAGCCATTCACTCGTTGAATTGAACAGACAAAAAAGACCGAGGCGTGGGCCCCGGTCCGTGTGCAAAATTAAAGGAATTCAGGACAACTCCCGCGCAACGCAGGCCAACTCCCGATTCGTTGACGGCTTAGAATTCGAGCCGAACGCCAATGCTGTGGACTCCGCTAAACGGATTGGTCGCCCGGAAGGCATAGTCGATGCCAAACTTGCTTTCCTCGCCCAATTTGGTCTGAAACGTCATCCCCGCGGTCAATCCGGTCAAGGCCGAGGTGCGGATGCCGTCGTCTCGGTTGTCTTGAATGACGTAGGCACCGCGCAGCATCAAAACCTCTTTCCAGCTGATTTCCAATCCGGGTACGTATTCGTCTTTTTGAAACGAGTTCGACACAAAGCTGACGCCCGGGGTAAACCGGAAATCGTTGGCAAACAGCAAGTCATAGGTGCCGCCCAAGGCCAATTGCACAGGCAGGTCAAACGTAGCGGAGCGCTGTTCGTAGCTCTGGGTATAGTTGCCCTGGGGCACAGGTAAAGTGATGGACAGACCATCGCCGCTCATACTGTAGCTCGAGCCCACGTTCCGCAGGGTAATCCCGAATTTAATGGTCTTGGTGACGTACTGAACCCCGGCATCGGCGCACAGAGCTGTTCCCGAGACATTGTTGATTGACTGGTTGTAGACCTTGACATTCACCCCTCCGTAAATGGTGTTCGTAAACTTCCGGGCGTAGCTGATGCCCAAGGTCAGGGCACTGGGCGAAATGGTACCCGCCCCTCCATCTGGCAAATCTTCGGTAGTGATTTCCCATTCGCCATAGTCAAACGAGGTCAGCGAAATGCCCAATACCCCACCGTTGCCCACCGATTGGTTCAATCCAGCCGCGTTGATTTGAATATCGCTGCCCGACAGCCACTGGGTATTCGAAAAGTAGAATTCGGTTCCTTCGGTAAAGGCCGTGCCGGCAATGTTCACAAAGCTGGCTTCGACCCCTCGAACGGTGGAAAGGTTCAAAGCTCCCCAACCCGCGGAACGGGCCCAGGGGTTAATCAGCAATTCGGGGGCAGCCGCCGAGCCAACGCGCTGGGGGTTGCCAGCAAACACTGAGGGTGCGCTTGAGAGGAGCCCGGCCATCGCCAGAATCCGCAAGGTGAAGAAGCGTGGATTCATTCTTTAGAAAGCATTCAAATCAACCGGACGCAGGGTTCCGAACCACTTGATGACCTTTTCGCCGGCCTGCCCGGCATCGATATGGATGAGATACACCCCACTCGCGATTGGTACGTTGTAGTCGTTTCTCAAATCCCATTCGAGGAAGGTGAGCTTGGTGTCTTTGCGGAACTGGCGCACCCGGGTACCATTGCTGGTATAGATGGTAACCGTACAGCTCTCGGGCAAATTGGTAATCTTGACGATGTTATCCAACTGGCTGTCTTCGTATAAACTAGACCCAAAATAGGGGTTGGGCACCGCGCGAATCAAATCCATGGCCGTTTTGGCGGTGGGTAGGTCGTTTTTCGACGTGGCGATGTTCCGCGTAGAGAACCGATAGCTCGGGTTTCCGTTGTTCGAACCGTCGATGGTATAGGTCTCAAACGGTCGGTCCATGCGCAACTTCACCGTAATCTCGCTCGGCATAAACTCGTACGGATTGGCCGGGATTTGCAGGACCCCAATCGGCACCGATACCCACATCAGCGAGGTGTTGATGGTGCGCCGGTTCTGAATGTTGTTGTTCAGGTTGGTGATGGCGCTGTACAATGGGAAATCCTGGGGATTGTCGCCTCGGTAGGTCATATCCACCGGCTGACCGGATACCCGGGTTTCGTCGGCGAACACATAGAGGTAGTGTTGTCCACCAAAGACAAACCCATTGTTGATGTTGTTGCCCGGAACCACTGTGATGGCACTGGTCGGGTTCCACAACATGTCGCGTCCATTTTGACCAACCAACCAACTGTTCTCTCCGAACATCATATTGAGGCGCTTGCCGGTCTCTACGTCGATGGCATAGCCTGGGAAGTAACTCCAACCCGTTTCGGTTGTGCTCCGCACCAAATTGCCGTTGACCAAGTCCCAAGAGGCTCCGCTGCGCAACACCCACTTCGAGGTAAACCCTTCGCTCAAGCCGTTGTCCTCGCACAATTCCATAACGGGAACCCGCGTCCACAAGCTGCGGTCGTTGGTCATGTAAATGTTGACCCCGTGAATGGCCGATACCAGTGGGCGAGAACTGTTGCCCACCGGACTGGGCGCACCTGGTCCCATGCCCAAGGTAAAGGGCGTCAAATTGAGGGTCAGGTAGCTCGCATAGGCATAGGGACCCCATCCGCTCTGATCTACATTGCCATAGAAGTTGAGTAGGTCGCCTGCAAAATCTTCGTAGGTCTCTGCTGCCGAACCCGCCAGCGCATTGCGGTTGGGACCGGCCAGAATAAAGTTGAAGGCATCAAAACTGCTCGCATCGGGCAAGAAGAACATCCACGGTTTGGTGGGGTCGGAATAAATGACCTCTGCCCCAATCACCCCGTTGTCCCGAGCCCCTACGGTATCGTTGCCCGGAGCCAAAACATTCTCGACCGTCATGGACATGCCCAATTCAGGGATGATTTGTTCTGCAATGGTCCCGATGGGGCTAAAGTTGGTCGCCACCGTATCCAAGGTGTTTTCATCATAAATGACCCATCCGCTGGCATTGGACGTGCCCGTAAAGTCTATGCGATAATCTCCCGCTGGAACCTTTTTGGGGTCGACCACTTTGAGGTCAAAGGGTCCGAAGCCGGGCAAATAGGTGGGGTTGTCCATTTTGAAATTCCGCGCAATCTCGTCGAGAGAAACCGCATCAAAATCGGTAAAGCGACCGGAGTTACCCGTGCCTTCGATGCGCACAATCGGCACGCCGTCTCCGTATTGGCTGCCCAAGACCAGTCCTCCTTGCTCAGGTTCTACCAGGTGGGGTATGGCTAAGGTGACTTTGTTGTTCAATCGACCCGCCAAATAGGGCACTTTTTGCTCCGTCCCTCCGGGAGCAGCCGGGAAAGCACTGTAGTCGTTGTGGGCATAAGCCACCACCGTGTAGTAGTATTCGCGGTGGTTGACCAAGCGGCGATTGCCTGTCGCGAATGCGTCTTCAAGGATGCGGAACGAATTGAACACCCCTTGGTTGTTGTACTCCAGCGTCATCAATTGAGGCACGTCGTCTTCGATTTCCTCGTCAGGGAAATAGTTGACAATCTTGGTGATGCCGTTCTTCACATCGCACTGAGCCACCAAGCGCGCTTGTTGGGGGTCGTAGATGTCGCTGACACTTACCTGAGGTCCCGCCAACTGGAAGATTTGGTAGCCCTCAAAGGTGAAGTTGTAATAACGCAGCGAGTCCGCGGTGTTCGCAAAACCAATGCTGTCAACATGGCGCGGAATGCTCGGATCGAACTCGCGATAGTCCTGATTGGCGTTGTTTGAACTGCTGGGGTTCACCAAATTGATGATGAGCTCCCGGTCCAGTTCCACGATTTCCAGATTAGGGGCCGTGGGGCCATCGAGGACCTGGAAACAGTTGTCGAATAGGTTTTGGGCCTTGTCGTCGGCAATAATGACGCGCTCTACCGAAGCGAACAAATCGGCGTTGTTGAAATCGCGTGCCCAAACCACCCCTGTGGTAATGAAGTTCAAGGCACCCGGAGCCAACGAGAAGGGACCCGCACAGTGCAAACCGCGCTTGTCGGCCAGGTTGGCGGGAGATTCATACCAGTTGACCGAAGCCGTAGGGGCCGTAACTCCAGTGGTGTCGAACGTGTTGCCCGGATAGGCGTACAAAGTTCTCAACCCCGAACCGTCCGAGGTAAATCCATCGCCATTGCCGCTGTTGGCAATTCCGGAGGGCGTCTCCACCACCAAGGGGTTGCCGTTCTTCCACAAACTGCGCATATAATTGTAGAACTGGGCCGCGTTGTCGGGGTCCGTGGTCTGTTCGATGCCTTGGTTGTTGAAGTACATGAAGCCCGACATAATGATCCGCTCGTTGATGCCCAATACGGGGTCTTCGGGAACGCATTGGCGGGTAATGGGATCGCGAACAGCATCGATGCACCCATCGCGGTCGTTGTCCCGACCATCGAAATAGTCGGCAAAGGGGCCTTGGAAAAAGTCGAAGCCAACGGCTGGGGGATTGGCACCATAGCCTAGAGGACCTTCGTCATCGAGGTCGCCGTTGTAGCAATAGCCCAAACCACGCGGAATATCGCTGCCGATGATGTCGTCGATGGCATTGCCCAAATCCGGGTCGAACCAGGTGCTGAAATACGTATCCGTGAGCCGGAAGGTCGAGCGGTTGATAATGCGATAGTTGTTGAAGGTCATGTTGTTGACCTCGTCGTTGGTGCTAAAAGCGAAGGCCTGGGCGCGGATCTCGAATCCCAGGGCACCTGCACCGGTTTCGGTGTGTACGTTGCCCCGGTCGTTGTAGACCCACCAGATGGTCTGGTCTCCATAGACCAAATCCACTTCCTTAAGGCGGCAGTCAAAGGCCTTGTCGAGGTCGTAGGCGGGGTAGTCTTCGTTGGGATCGTAGAGCAGGTCGCCATTGCGGTCAAAAAACGGTGCCAACATATAGGGCAATTCGCCTTCTACCCCGTTGCCCGGCCATTCGAGGATCGAGGTCGGAATGGTGTAGCCCGGAAAAACGGTGGCCTCGTCGCAATCGGGATCGTTTTTACAATTGATCCACGCACGATGGTTTTCAACTTCGTCCCGGCGAATCTGCCAGTGGCGGTCGTATTTGTCGCAGACCGATTTGTCGGTGCTCGCCGTGCCATCGGTGGTCAAAGGACCCGTCCAATAGTCGTTGCCCCGCTGCCGATAAGTCATTGCCGCAAGCTTAAGCTGGTTGCCTTCGTCGACCCCACCGAGCCACAGGGCCCCGGCAAACATGGCGTGTTTGTTCTCGCCTTTGGGCACTTCGTAGCGCGCCTGGTTGAGGTCCCACCACATATCGCCCCCACCCAAAATGGTGGCGCGGACGTTGTTGATGTTCAAATCGCTTTGGGCGGTGGCAGGAGCGCACAATTCGGCCGCTGCTTTGAGCGCTTTTTGGGTTTTGCCGGGCTTGGGGAGCTTGTGGTTCTCGCGGGCTTCAGTGGTTACGCTGAAAGCCAAAACGAGCAAGCCAACGAGATAGAGTGAGAGGGACTTCATGGAGGTATTCAAAACAATAAGGGGGCCTAGGGTTTAGAAGGAGAAAACAACTCCGAGTCGGAGGCGACGCGGCAGGGTGTAGTTTCCGGGATTGGCCATCCGGATGTTGTACAGATCGGTATACGACTGGGCGTCGACCTGAGAGGCGATCACGTTCTGAGCCTGGGCCGAAGTAAGGTAGCCGTCGTCTTCGGCGCTTCCCGTAAACGGATAGACATTCAGCACATTTCGGGTGTCAAACAAGTTCTGGACGAACAGGTACCCCTCGAGGCTGAAGCTTTTGGCCTTGTCTTTGCCATAGGCAATGTCCCATACTTTGTTAATCCGCATGTCCATCCGGAACTGCCAGGGCAAACGAGAGCCGTTGATCTGACCATCCAATTGCACCGAGTTGGCGTTGGACGTGATGGGATAGGCCTGAACGCGACGCGAATAGGGCGTTCCTGAAAACGAGAACACAGAGAAGTTGATCCCGGCGTTTTCGAACACCTTGGTGTCCCACCATACCGGCCCTTTGTAGTTCGGACCGCGACCGTAGCGGTAGTCGAGGTTGACTACGATTTGGTGCCGAGAATCGTAGTCAAAGGGCAGGATATAGCGCAGGTTGGGCTGGCCGGACCGCGCAATATTGGCACCCGAGTTGGGACCCGAACCCGAACCCGCGGCAAACTGCAAGGTATAGTTAGCCGTAATCGCAACATTGTTGGTGCGGCGCAAATCGTACGACAGCGTCAGGCCTTTTACCGTACCAAAGTCTTGGTTGCCGTAGGTTACGTAGGTAATGGGGTAGGCCTCGTTGAGCGAAATGGTCTGGAGCATATCGCGCAATTCGCGGTAAAAGGCCGAAATGGTCAAACTCGAACGCTCGTTGAGCTTTTGTTGGAACCCAAGTTCGTATTCGGTCGTGCGCTGGGGGAGCAAATTCGGATTGTTCAGCGTACCCGCATTGTTTTGTACCTGCAGTTGGAGCAATTCGAGCAGGTCCAAGCGCGAAAGCGGTCCATCGGGTCGCTGAACGAGGACGTCGTAGTGCGCGAGGAACAAGGCTTCGTCCGAAATCGGGAAGTTGAACGACACCCGGGGCATAACGTTGATTTGCGGGGTATAATCGACAAAGGACTCCGCGGTAAGCACCTGCTGTTCGGGATCGGCCTGATACAAATAGGGCTTGATACCGCCTGAGGCATCGGCGATGCGCTTGGGGTTGGCCTCGGGATTGCCGTCGGCATCGTACCAATTGCTGCCATCGCGATAGCCCACAATGCTGGTGGGGTTGGCGATGTCGTCTACATAGACCACGTAGTCGCTGCCGATGTTGGTCGGGATCGAAGCGTCCTGAAGCGGGGTTCCGCCCAAATCCCCCACGGTGCGGCGCGGGAATAGGACATACGGATCCTTCAAAACACTTTGGTTGGCGTCGTAGCGGTCTACGCGCAAGCCCACGCGGAAGAACAGGTCTTCGAAGGTGAACTGGTCTTGGATGTAGCCCGAGATATAAATGGGTTCAAAAGCCCCAATTTCCCGGGTCAAATTGCCATTTTCGTCCCTTTTGGTGAAGAAGTCGTTGAGCGACGGCTTGTTGGTCAACAACTTGCCCGTATAATCATAGCCATAATAGCTGACGTACTGGGTGCCACCGAGGTTGATGAGCTCGTCGGCGGAGAACATATCGAGGCTGAAGAAATTCGGATCGTAGCTGTTGATGTCGAGCCAATCCAAACCATTGGGGTCTAGACCCAACTTGGTGCGCACATTGCGATCGAAGGTCCGGGGCTTTTCGGCGTCGAACAAGCGCGGATAATTAATGGTGTCCTGAAACACTCCAAACTCGTCATACACCGCTTGGGGCTGGCTGAAGTCCAATTCGCGGATGTGGTCATTTTGCAACAAGAACATCTGATTCCACAAGCCCCGTGCCGCCAACGCATAAGATCGGTCGGTGCGCTGCTCGTATTCAAAACCGACAATCAGCGAGTGGTTTTTGATGTCGAAGGTCGAACTGGCCGTTACGCGGAACTGAGAATTCTGCGTCAGGTTGTAGTTCGAGATTTGGGCCCCTATGTTGGTCCACAGATCGTTGTACACCGAAGCGGGGTTGTCGCCGTTGACCAGCGCATTCCCGAGGCGGATAAAGTCGCGGCTGGCGGTGCTTCCAAAGATCTGGCCACTTTCGACCAGGTCGTAATAAGTCTGGGTGTAGTTGCCGAGGACAGTGTTATAGGGACTGGGGGTAAAGGTGGTGGCAGTGTCTTGCCACACTACGTGACGCCATCCGACCAAACCCGTAGCCGTGTCTTCTCCGAAACCATACAACCGTGCTTGGCTGGTCTGGAAGGTTCCTACGTGGCCGTATTGAAAGAAATTGTCCTCGAACCGGCTGTCCTGATCGCGGCGGTTGTTGCGGGTATAATCGAGTTGAATGGTATAAAACGCGTTTGAGATGAGCGACTTCTCCTTTTCGTCTTGAGGCTCTTCGCCGGGAACCGGGGTCCGGGCAAAAGACTGTTGGAAGCGCACAAAGGTGGACCAGTCGCTGTCGCGGAATTCACCAAAGTTGTTGTAGTTGAACAAAGAACTTGCACGGTTGTAGTTGGTCCCTTCACCCAAAATGTAGCGACCCCCGGCGGTAAGAACACTCTTGGAATTCAACCGAAAGTTGACGCTTCCGTTGAGGCGCAGTTCGTAGTTGGCCGCATTGAGACGGGCTTGCTGCGTTTCAAAGTCGTCGAGGGTCACAAACTCCGAACGGTTCAATACCCCCACACCCGAAACCGCCGGGCGCACCGGGGTTTGCTCCAAATCGGCAAGAACATCGTCCTTGAGCTTATACACTGGAACAGCGGAGGGAAATCCGTCGTCTTGAAACTGGAATTCACCCGCAAACAAAAAGCCCATTTTGGCCTGTCCGTCTTTCTTAATGATGGGGCCCCCAACGGTGGCATTGATCAAATTGTAGTTGTAGTCGTCGAATAGACTGGAAGTGACGTATTCCAAAGAACCGAAGTACTCAGGCGAAGGACCGCGGGTCGTGGTGCTGATGACCCCCCCGGTAGCATCCCCGTATTGGGCGGGCAATCCGCCCGTGATGACTTCGACCGACCCAATCGCCGATTGGGGCAAACTGATCGACCCCCGCACTTTCACCCCGTCAATAAAGTACACGTTGGTATTGTCTCGGGCACCGCGAATGTTAATCCCTTGACCGGCATCGGTCTGAAAAACCCCGGGCGTTAGGGCCGCGCCTGCGTTCAAGTCCCGAATCCCGATGTTGGCAAAGGCTTCGCCTCCAATTTCCTTGGACGTTTTGGTTCCGTCGATCAAGGGCGCTTCGGCGGTAACCACCACCTCGTTCAATCCCGTTTGCTCGTCTTTCAACGAGACGTTTTGCACCCTAGGGCGACCAGGTGGTACCTCAATCCCTTGAAAAACTTGAGTTTGATACCCCAAACCCGAATACGTCACCGTGTATTTGCCGGGAGGAACAGGATTGATGTTGTAGTTTCCTTCAAAGTCGGTCACCCCGCCTGCGATGAGCGTAGTGCCTTGTTTGATTTGAATCTGAACTCCGAACAGTTCTTCTTTGCTCTTGGCGCTGGTAACTTTCCCTCTAAGCGAACCCGGTTGGGTTTGGCCGAATGCAGACAAAGCCGTGGCGACAAAGGTTACGAGGAGTAGCCTTTTCAGCATAGACACAATTTTTGGGGTGCCAAATGTTAACGAAGGGCTAAAGATAGATACAAACACAGGCGTCCGTCCAAGGCTCATAGCGCATCATTGCAGGTTAGAGGTAATAATATCTTGGAACTGAACCGTTTTGTTTTCCTTTGCAAAACCTTCACATTCCCTTCTTATCCTCATTACGCACGCATATGGGTACCCCGTTGGCTCAATCCCAAAGTCTTTTTGCGCGATCGGTGGTTGCATGGATGCTCCTCGGGCTGTGGACGGGGGCTTGCTCGAAAGACAGCTTTGGGAATTTCCCCAATGTGGGGATCAACAAGAGCTATGTGCTGGCCGAGCCTTCGAACTTTCCGCTCACGGTACAAGGGGGGTGGATTGTCGACGACGGAGGGGTGCGCGGACTGATCGTGTACCGAAAGAGCTTTACCAATCAGGTCAATGACTTCAATTGCTACGACCGGGGCTGTACGCTGCACTACGAGCTAAATTGTGGTCAATTGAGCGTGGTGAACGACATCTTTCTCGAGTGCGGATGCGACCAAGCGCGCTGGATTATGCTCGATGGCAGTCCGAACGGAGGCAACCCCGCTCCCCCGCTCCGGGCCTACCAAACCGAATTTCTCGGAGGGGTGGTTGTGGTGCGGAATTGAGCCATTAGCAAATTGTTCCTAACTAAGGACACTCATGTCATGCTGCCTACAAAAGCATCGGGCTTTTTGTGGCATTGAGCGGAATATAAAGGGTGTCGCTCGGGGTATAGCGCACTTCCCAGACCACAGAGAGGACACTGAAGCCTTCGTGTTTGATCAGGGGATCGACCAAAGGTTTGGGCAACAGAAAGCGGAGGGGTTTT
>WGMI01000023.1 GCA_016125155.1 bacterium | reverse complement strand
CTGCTCCATATCAGGTCTATCGAAAAGCCTCTTGAGCGATTTAAACAAAAACAAAGAGTTTTAAATCTCCCCCAGACCCCCTCTTTTCATTGTCAACTATATTTGAACAGAAAACTGTCCGAAGAGACTAGGCCACCTCAACCCGAACCGGGCTTGTATCCTTCATCTCCAAATTTAGCCAAGCTATCGTTGCGAGACCACTCTGAATCAAGAGAAGAGATTTGACCGAAGGAGGTGAGCGGTATCGCAAAAGAGATAAGGCATACGAATATAAATGCCCAAGTGCGTATCTCGCGTGTTATTAACATAAACCGAGATTATTAATTGCGGCTTTGCTCATGAGCGAAAAATGAAAACAAAGGAACTCTAAAAACCCAGTGAAGAAATTCATTTATACTTGCAAGGGTACATAAAAAAAATTGGGCCGCGAAAATAATTGTACATCGAGACAGGAGCCACTGGAATTAAACAGAAGCCGGATCGGAAGGGACTCGTGTTGTCAAACCTGTACGTAAAGAAAATCTTAGGGCTGTTGATGTTGGGTTTGAGCGCATCTCTCATGGCAGACGAATATCCCGATCGCGTTGTCCTGAAGAACGGGGACGAATTGCGATGCGAAGTTAAAAACCTGACCAAAGGCATCTTAACCCTTGAAACCGACTACAGCGATTCCGACTTCAAGATAGAATGGGATAAAGTAAGGGGCATCAACAGCAGCACGATGTTTAGTTTAACACTCAAGGATGGAAGCCGGATTCAAGCCAGCCTGAACTCCACTGCGGAGGATTCTGTGAACTTGCTGGACCAAAACGGGCAGTTAAGACGGGTTCATTTGGATATGGTGGTCGGAATGCAAAAAATCCAAAGCGGGTTCTGGGAGCGCCTCAAAGCCTCGGTCGACCTCGGATTCAGCTATGCCAAAAACAACAATCTGTCCCAATACAACGCCCGAGTCAATCTGGGCTACCGGGCCGAAATGTGGTTTACTGAGGTTACCTATAGCGAGGTGCGCAGCAGTCAAGACAATGTAGAGAATGTGTTTCGGTCTGAATCCAAAATCAACTACGTCTATCTGCTGCCCAGCGATTGGTATGCCACCAGTCAGATCAATTTTCTATCGAATACCGAACAGTCGTTGGATCTTAGAAGTACGTTGAAATTGGGATTGGGAAAATTCATCATCCATACCAACCAGATGTACTGGGGTCTGGGGGCGGGGCTGGCCTACAACCAGGAACAATTTGCCGGGAGTGAGCTGAACGACCGCAGTTCTTCTGAGGCCTATTTGGGCAGCGATTTAAACCTGTTCGATACAGGGGATCTCACCCTCCACGCTACGGCGACCCTGTATCCCAGTCTGACCGAAAGCGAACGGGTGCGCTTCGACGGAAGCCTTGATTTGAAGTACGACCTCCCGCTCGACTTCTATATTGGCTTGGGTTTTTCCATTAACTACGACAACCAGCCTGCCGTGGTCGATGGGGTGCGCGGAGCCGAAACCGACTACGTTACCCAGCTCAATTTTGGGTGGGAACTCTGAACCCGAATCAGGGTTTTTGTGCAAAGTGTACCCGGTACAAATCGCGGACAATTCCATCGCTCAATCCCACTTTGGGGACAAACATTTTTAAGCTGCCCGCCCATTCCATGGCGCTGACGTAGATCTTACAAGCAGGTACGATAACGTCGGCCCGGTCGGTATTCAAATCGAGCCGCTTGACCAATTCGTCTGGGGTGAATTTTTGAAGGAAGACGTATTGGGCTTCGAGATAATCGCGGCTTAAAGGCACCCCCGGGGCCTTGCCCGACATCTTAAACAACCGGTTGATGTTGCCCCCGGAGCCAATCATGGCCACTTCGTCCATGCCCGCAACCACTTCCTTGAGCCATTCGCGCATGGCCTTCCATTCGTTTTTGTCGTCGGTGCCCTGGAGAACTCGAAGTGTACCGATTCGAAAACTGCGGCTGGCCTGGGGCGCTCCCTCGCTCAAGAGGGTAAACTCGGTGCTGCCCCCGCCCACATCCATGTACAAAAAGGCGTCCTCTTCGGTTTTAAAATCACGCAACACATTGGTCCCGAACAGCAAACGAGCTTCTTCCAATCCTTCAATGATGTCGATTGCAATGCCGGTTTCTGCCTTGACGCGTTCTACCACCTCGGCCCCGTTGCTCGATTCTCGGAGCGCACTGGTGGCACAGGCCCGGCACCATTGTACGCCATTGACCTTTACAATGCGATCGAACGCCTCCATCCCCCACAACAATCGCTCGATGTTGCGCTTGGAGATTTTCCCTTTCAAAAACGCATCCTCTCCCAAGCGAATCGGCAAGCGGCTCAGGGAGGACTTTTTGAACAAAACCTCGTTTCGGTCGGGAATGGCATTGGCCACGAGCAGACGAACCGAGTTCGATCCAATGTCTATGCCGCCGAGCCGAATAATCTTCACCGTGGTACCGTTTGGGGAACGGTCAAAGGTATAGCCTGCAGCCCGAGCCGAGGGACAGAAATCTCCGTTTTTTCGAGGAAAATCGAGGGTGTTGACCCCGTCTGTGCGTCGAGTGACCCTTTGCTATGAGTACCGGCTAAAGGTCTGTTTTGCCCCCAAAATACGAGTACAGCACCATCTGACTCCGGTGCTCCGGGCCGTCAATTCCGCGATAGGGATTGTCGTTTTCGCGGGTATGCACCCGGGCCTTTACGTTGTCGTTCCAAATGATGCGAAACTGCTCCTTGAGGTCCTTTTGAATCTTTTTATCGTGGATCGGCACCGTGACTTCGACCCGATAGTCAAGGTTGCGCTTCATCAAATCGGCCGACCCAATAAAATAGCGCGGATGTCCCCCATTTTCGAAGATGAACAGCCGCGTATGCTCCAAAAAACGGTCGACAATCGAAATCGCCTCGATGTGCTCGCTCAGCCCTTGCACCCCTGGAATGAGTGAACAAATGCCCCGAACCACCAACTTGATTTCCACCCCATAGGCGTTGGCCTCGTAGAGTTTGTCGATGAGTTCTTCGTCGGAAAGGCTGTTCATTTTCATCCAAATCCGGGCGGGCAAACCGTTTTTGGCGTTGTCGATTTCCGCGTCGATCAATTTGCCGATTTCGGACCGGGTAAAGTGGGGTGAAACGATCAGATGATCGTAGTTCTGTACCCGGTAGTTGGCCTCGAAAAACTCGAACAAACGATGAAGGTCTTTGGTGATGCGCTTGTCGGAAGTAAAGAGGTGGTAATCGGTATAAATGCGCGAGGTGCTTTCGTTCAAATTGCCTGTTCCCAAGGCCGCGTAATCGCGAAACTTCCCCCCTTCTTTTCGGCTGATGAGGCACACCTTGGAATGTACCTTGAGCCCATTGACCCCGAAGATGACACGCACGCCCTCCTGCCGCAATTCCTGGGTCCAGCGGATGTTGGCTTCTTCGTCAAAACGCGCCTGGAGTTCGATCACCACGGTCACCTGTTTACCGTTTTTGGCCGCGTTGATGAGGGCCGAAATCACCCTCGATTTGTCCGCCAGACGGTAAAGCGTAATGCGGATGGATACCACGTCCGGATCGAGGGCTGCCTCGCGCAAAAACCGGATGTAGTGCGAAAACGTGTGGTAGGGGGTACAGAGCAACACGTCCTTTTTCCGAATGACGCGAAAGTGGCTTTGCTCCAAATCGAGATCAGGGTGGTAGAGCGGCTCTAGTTTGGGGTATTCGAGCTCGGGACCCCCTGCGTTCGGAAACTTGATGTAGTCGCGTTTGTTGTGGTAGCGTCCCCCCGGTAAAAGACTGTCGTTGGGATCCAGATCGACCCTGTGCACGATATAGTCGAGAAGGTCCTTTGGAATATCCTGATCAAACACCAAGCGCACAGGATCGCCCGTTCGGCGGTTGCGAAGGCTTCTGCTCACCTTGTCGATAAACGAACGGCTTAGGTCGTTGTCGATATCAAGTTCGGCATCGCGGGTTATTTTGATGGTATGCGCTGAAATGTCTTCGTAGTCGAAAATGAAGAAGATGTACCGGAGGTTATAGCGAATCAAATCCTCCAAATACATGATGTATCGCTTGCCGTATTTGGGCAGTTCAATAAAGCGGCCAATCAGATCGGTCGGCACTTCGATCAGGGCGTATTTGGGCTGTTTGTTGTTGGCCCGACCCGTCATTTTGATGGCGAGGTAGATCGAGCGGTCCTTGAGCTCGGGAAGGCGTTGTAGCCCGTCGATTAGGAGTGTAAAGACCGTGGGGCTGACTTTTTCGATAAAAAACTGACGGACAAATTCTTGTTGACCTTTGGTGAGTTCCGTTTCGTTCGGAATCACGATGTCTTCTACCTCGAGCAGGCGGACCAGTTCATCGTGAATGGCCTGTCCCCACTCCTGTTGGCGCTGGACTTCATCGCTGATTTCGTGCAGCAATTCCTGGGGCAAATACCCGCCCAATTCGTTCCGCGCCTTATCGCCCAGCACGACCGTGCGCTGAATACTGGCGTAGCGCACCCGGAAAAACTCGTCGAGGTTGTTGGAAAAAATGCCGAGGAATCGCCAGCGTTCAATGAGGGGCACGCGGGGATCGGCAGCCTCTTGAAGCACCCGACTGTTGAACCGCAACCAACTCAGATCGCGATTGACAATGCGTTTTTTGAGCGAAATCACGAGGGGTTGCGTCTGCGCTTGGGGTAGTCGAAAAACACCAGTTCTGCCCGGTTGTCGAGGTCGGCCCAGCGGTAGATTTCAAACCGCAAACAGGCTACGCCGGTGGTGGGCACGTTGTCGATGTGGTGGGCGATGCACTGATTGACAAAGGTGGTGATGGCGGGGTTGTGCCCAAAGATCATCGCTACGTCGACGGAGTCGGGAATAGACCGGGCCTGCTTGGCCAGATCATCGGGGCGGCATTCGTACAGGGCCGGAACGATCTCTATTTCGTTGAAGGGATAGTTCATTTCCCGGGCAAAGATCAAGGCCGTGTGCAGAGCGCGGGTGGCGGGGCTGGAATACATGCGCTGGGCCACTTCTCCGTGCCGCATCAGATGTTGTGCGGTCTCGTAGGCATCGGTAATACCGCGGCCTTTGAGAGGTCGGTCCATGTCGTGAACCCCATCGTGGTCCCAACTGGACTTGGCATGGCGCACCAAGTAGAGCTTCTTCACCGGAGCCAGTCTGCTTTGGGCGGGAAATTAAGCCAAATCGCGCGCTCGCTCCTTGCTTCGGGCAGCATTGGGGCGAAATCTAACACTGGCTTAACCCAGATTTGACGGATCATTCTTGGCCAAGTCCCACAGCCTGTTCATATTGTCGAAATCCTGAGACGACAAATTGCTGCCCTCGGCTTCGGCCAGTTGCTCCATGCGGAAAAAGCGGGCCATGAATTTTTTGTTGGCGCGTTCCAAAGCAGCCTCGGGATCGACCCCAATCCAACGCGCGTAGTTGACCCAGGAAAACAAGACGTCTCCGAATTCTTCTTCGATGTGGGCGGCATTGCTCTCGGCAACGGCTTGGGCGAGTTCACCTTGTTCATCACGAACCTTTTCGAGCACTTCTTCGGCATGGTTCCAATCGAAGCCAATGCCGTGGGCTTTGTCTTGAATGCGGTAGGCTTTGACGAGGGCCGGAAGCGAACGGGGCACGCCCTCGAGCACGGATTTCTTGCCTTCCTTGAGTTTGATGCGCTCCCAATTGGCTTTGACGGCTTCTTCGTCTCCGGCCACAAAATCTCCGTAGATGTGCGGGTGCCGCCGAATGAGTTTTTCGTTGAGCGACTCGAGGACGTCGGCCATGTCGAAGGCTTGGGTTTCGGAGGCGATGCGGGCGTAAAACACCAAGTGGAGCAGTACGTCTCCCACTTCTTTGCGCAGTTCGATCAGGTTGTTGTCCAGAATGGCATCTCCGAGTTCGTAGACCTCTTCGATGGTGAGATGGCGCAGGCTGTCGAGGGTCTGGGCCTTGTCCCACGGGCATTGTTCGCGCAGCTCGTCCATGATGGTGAGCAAGCGGTCAAAGGCCAGGAGTGCCTGTTCCCTGCGGGGGTTCATGCCCGGTCGTTCTCAGGGGTCGAAAAGGATGCGGCCTCGGTGGCGGTTTCTTCCGTTTTTTCCGCTTCTGATGGCTTGGCTGCCTTGGCTTTGGGCTTGGGTTTGGCTTTTGGTCCTTCTGCGGTTGATTCAGCGGTTGCCTCTAGTGGCGCTTCGGCTGGGGCGAGGGTTGACCACTCGGCAAACCAGCGGAGCACTTTGCGCACATCGGAGGCATAGACTTTTTCTCGGTCAAAGTTGGGCACGGCGGTTCCGAAAAACTGCAGCAATTCTGCATTCTCTGCTTTGGCAGACGGAAGGGTGGCAACCAGGGGTTTCAACGCTTCGAACACTTCGATCAGGGGCTTTTCGCCCGCATCGGTGTACATCGCGATGTCGCGGAGCGCGCTGACTTTGGCCGAGGCCCCAACCATTTGCCGCTTGCCGTCGGCCAGCGATTCAACGAGGGCTCCGCTTTTGCCATTGCCGAGCAGCCTGAACAATCCGGGTTTGCCGCCTATGGCGAGCAGCCCGTCGAGCGGATGGGCGGTCTTTTCTTTCTCTTCTTGCATGGGATGATTGTCGTTCGAACCCGTTCCCGATCGAGGGAATGGGGGGATAAATGTACGGTTGGGAAACTAGGACAAATCGAACCGCATAATTGTGCAATGCAAATGCTTTCATTTCGGCGACACCTCCACCCCCGGGGCCTTTTCGGCGGCTTCGCGCTCAAATCGACGGATGGTTTCGAGGGGGTCTTCGTCCTTTTGGAGCAGGTCGAGTTGCTCGCGTACTACGGGAATCAAGGCGTGGTCTGGATAATGGTTCAGGAATTCCGAATAGGCCTGAGCAGCAGGCTGGAGCTGTTCAACATCGGCCTCCCAACTCATCGCCTCGTTGAACAGGGCTTCGGGTCCGAGCCGGTGCTCGGGAAAGCGCTGGCGCAACAACCGAAAATGCGCAATGGCCTGCAGACCCTCGCCCGGAATATTGCGGTACAGCAAACCTGACTTAAAGAGCAATTCCGCATTGGCGGTATCGGCGGGGTCTTCGTCCGCCAATTTGCGATAGGCCAAGGCCAGCGAACGAATCCGGGCGGTGTCGTTCAAATCGCGCAACACCACCGCTTCTTCCTTGTGCAAATCCTCGAGGCGCTTCGTCCGATTGGGTTCGTTACTGCACCCCGTTAGCACCAACAAGAGCATTCCAATGAAGAAAAAAAGACGGCTCCTCATCTGGCCTCGGGAAAACGCATCCGGTACGACACCTCCACTTGGCCTTTCGAAATCTTGCCCAAACGCCCTTTGAGCAACTGACGCTTGAACGCAGTGAGCCGGTCGATGAACAACACCCCTTCTATGTGGTCGTATTCATGCTGGATGATGCGCGCCTGCAGCCCGCTGAATTCCTCTTCGAACACCTCCCGTGCTTCGTTTTCGTACCGCAATCGAATGACCGGCTTGCGCAGCACATCTTCGTGGATGTCGGGAATCGACAAGCAACCCTCGTTATACGCCCAGGGTTCTCCGTTTTCTTCGAGGATATGAGCGTTGATAAAGGCCTTTTTAAAGTCTTTGAGCGCCAGAGGATCGGGGTTCTCTGAATCTTCCGAGAACGGCCTTCCGTCTACCACAAAAATGCGGAGCGACATGCCCACCTGGGGCGCGGCCAAACCCACTCCCCCAGCGGCATACATAGTCTCGTACAAGTTGGATACCAAGGTGTCGATCTCGGGAAAATCCGCTGCCAGCGGCAGGGCTTTCTTTCTCAAAACCGGGTCGCCATAGGCGACGATGGGATAAATCATGTGACCAAAGTTAAGACGGTCTGCAAACCCTTAGGTCCCCGCTCCCGGCCCTGCCCTTCCAAATGCGATATTTGTACCCCTATGTCCGTTGCCTTTCAGGAACTGCTCGAAGCCTATCGACGCAATCACGACTTGCCACGGGTCGAACCAGCCCAGGCCGAAGACCTCAACCGCGTGGCGGGATCGCAGTCGTCCTTGATCGCCTCGGCGTTGTTCGAACAACTCGGTCGCCCGGCGCTCTGTCTTTTTCCCGAACGCGAGCGCGCTGCCCACAGCTTCAACGACCTCGAAACCCTGCTCGGACCCGAGCGGGTGTTGTTCTATCCCGCCAGCTACCGCCGCCCCTACGAACTCGAAGAAACCGACAACGCCAACGTACTGATGCGGGCCGAAGTCCTCAACCGACTCCGCGAAACCGAAGGCCCGTTTGTGTTGGTGAGCTATTGGGAGGCCCTGTTCGAAAAAGTCCTGCCCCCCGACCGCATTGCGCAAGCCAGCTTTAAGGTCAAGGTGGGCGACAAAATCGGACTCGAATTGCTGCGGGAAACCCTGAACGAATACGCCTTCGAACACTCCGACACAGTGGTGGAACCCGGGCAATTCTCGATTCGGGGCGGTATTGTAGACGTGTTTTCCTACGCCCATCCCCTGCCTTGTCGCATCGAATTGTATGACCTCGAGGTGGAAAGTCTGCGCAGTTTCGACATCGAAAGCCAGTTGAGCGTCGAACGCCTCGACGAAATTGTGCTCTTTTCGAACCCCGAAGACAAAAGCCGCTCTGTAGAACGACAGCCCTTGACCGATTCGCTTCCGCCCAACACCTGGCTGTGGATCGAAGAACGCGAAACGGGAGCCGCTCTGCTTGAAAAGCACTTTGAGCGCGCCATTGAAGCCTGGAACAACAAGGGTCAAGGCCCCATTCGTTTTTCAGCCCCCGAAGCCCTTTTTTGCCGACCCGCTGAACTGGGGCTCGATCGCTTTGGCCGCTACGAAAGCCCCGTCGATGGTGGACGCGACCTGAAAGGCAGCCCTCAGCCGAGCTTTAACAAGCAATTCGACCTGCTCGCCCAAAAGCTGGACGAGCTCCAAGTGCGCTCGTTTGAGACCTATTTGGTGTGCGCAGGGGCCAAGCAGCTCGAGCGCTTTGAAGCCATTTTCAAAGACCTCGGGCAAAAAGTATCCTACCGCCCCTTGCTCGGCAGCCTGCACGCGGGCTTTGTGGACGATCGGCTCAAAATCGCGGTGTTTACCGACCACCAGATCTTCGAGCGCTACCATCGGTTTAAACTCAAATCGGGGTTCGAGAAGCAAAAGGCCATTACGCTCAAGGAATTGAGCTCTCTGGAATACGGGGACTTCATTACCCACATCGACCACGGCGTAGGGCAGTTTGCGGGCCTGCAGAAAATCGATGTCAGTGGAAAAGTGCAAGAGGCCATCAAGCTGATTTACCGCGACAGCGATGTGCTCTACATCAGCATCCACTCCTTGCACAAGATTGCGCGGTATACGGGCAAAGAGGGGATGAAGCCCGCGCTCCACAAACTCGGTAGCGGAACCTGGAACAAGCTCAAAGCCAAGACCAAATCGAAGGTGCGCGAAATGGCCTTCGACCTGATCCAGCTCTATGCCAAGCGCAAAGCGGCTCCCGGATTTGCGTACAAACCCGACACCTATTTGCAGCACGAGCTCGAGGCCAGTTTTATCTACGAAGACACCCGCGATCAGATCAAAGCCACGGCCGATGTCAAAGCGGATATGGAAAAACCCACGCCCATGGACCGGCTGGTGTGCGGGGATGTGGGCTTTGGCAAGACGGAAATCGCCATACGCGCGGCGTTTAAGGCCGTAACCGACGGCAAACAAGTGGCTGTTTTGGTCCCCACTACGCTTTTGGCCTTTCAGCACTACAAGACTTTTAGCGAACGGCTCCGGGAATTTCCCTGCACCGTCGACTATCTCAATCGCTTTAAAACCGCCAAGCAACAGCGGGATACGCTCGAAAAGCTGGCCGAAGGCCGCATCGACATCCTGATCGGGACCCACCGTTTGGTCGCCAAAGACGTGTTGTTCAAGGATCTGGGGCTCATGATCATCGACGAGGAGCAGAAGTTCGGGGTCTCGGTCAAAGACAAGCTCAAGACGATCAAGGTGAATGTGGATACGCTTACGCTTACCGCGACGCCGATTCCGCGCACCCTGCAGTTTTCGCTGATGGCCGCCCGCGACCTGAGCGTAATGACCACCCCTCCGCCCAATCGGCAACCGATCGAAACCCGGGTGGTGCGCTTCGATGAAGCCACCGTTCGCGATGCCGTGGCGGCGGAACTCGAGCGGGGCGGACAGGTGTTCTTTGTCCACAACCGGGTAGAGAGTTTGCCCCAAATAGCCGGGATGATTCAGCGGCTGGTGCCCGATGCCCGGGTCAAGACGGGGCATGGACAAATGGACGGAAACGCTTTGGAGGAGTTGATGTTGGACTTTATCGAAGGGCATTTTGATGTGTTGGTCTCGACCACCATCGTTGAAAACGGAATCGACGTGCCGAATGCCAATACGATTTTGATCGATCAGGCGCAGAACTTCGGTCTGGCTGATTTGCACCAAATGCGTGGACGCGTGGGCCGTAGCAACCGAAAAGCCTTTTGTTTTTTAATTGCCCCCCCGGTCTCTACCCTGACCGAAGAAGCCCGAAAACGGCTCAACGCCCTCGAGCAATTCAGCGATTTGGGCAGTGGTTTCTCGATTGCCATGCGCGATTTGGAAATCCGAGGCGCAGGCGATTTGCTCGGACCGGACCAAAGCGGGTTTATTGCCGAAATGGGCTTCGAGACCTACCAAAAAATCCTGGCCGAGGCCGTGGATGAGCTCAAAGAGAACGAGTTCAAGGAGCTGTACGCCCACGAATCGAGGGGCGACAAACCCATCGAGACCCAGTTGGACACCGACCTTGAAATCTTGATCCCCGACGACTACGTCAACCAGACCGAGGAGCGGCTGCGGTTGTATCAGACCTTGGACAACATCGAAGACGAGGCCGGTTTGACCCGGTTCGAGGCCGAGCTCACCGATCGCTTTGGGCCCTGTCCTCCTCCGGTGCAGGAACTGTTGGATTCCATGCGGCTGCGCATGCTGGGCGGGCAGTTGGGCTTTGAGAAAATCATCCTCAAACAGGGCAAGTTCATCGGTCAGTTTGTGGACGATCCCCAGCACGCCTATTTTGAAGGAACTGTCTTTCAGGGGATTTTGGAATCGCTTCGCCACAGCCGCAAGGCGGAAATGAAGGAGCGCAATGGGCGGCTTTCGCTCTCTGTACCCGACATTGGTTCGGTAGTGGAGGCCAAACAACTCTTGCTCCGATGGGTTCCTGTAGAAACCCCGGTATAACCCTGCTCCAACCCGCCCCTTCCAAAAATCATGAACAAAACCGATTGGACTTCCGAAGTCCGCGCCTCGCTCGATTCGATCCGCCGGCAGTTGCAGGCGTCGCTCTATTATGCGGAAAGCGATGTCCTCCAACAGCGACCGGCCCCGGGCAAGTGGAACGCACTCGAGTGCTTGGAACACTTGACGCTCGTGAACGAGACCTATATACGCAACATCGAAAAGACGCTCGAAAAGACCCGACCCTCGTCCAAAACGCGATTTGCACCGGGTTTTTTGGGTGGATATCTGATCAAAGCCAATCGGCCGGGGGCCGGAGGCAGCATTCTGATGCCGACACGGACCTTAAAACCCTACATCCCCCAACCCGACCGCCGGGCTCAGGCCGTTTTTCAGGATTTTGACCGCAGTCTCGATGCACTTTCGGCCTTGCTCGAGCGCGCCAAAGACTACGACCTGCACACCCCGGTCCTGACCCTGATGCCTCCGCTGCGCATCCGGCTGGGTGCCGCCTTTTTGGTCCTTACCGCGCATATCGAGCGCCACCTCCTCCAAGCCGAACGGGCGGTGCGGGGGTAGGCGTACATGGACTAGAATTCGATTTGAACCGAGGTGAGCGCGGTTCCGCTTTTTTCGTCTTTCGGAGAAAAATCCCGTTAAAAAGCGCTCTTGATGTACTGCTCTGCGCTCATTACGGCGATTTCTGCTGGTTTGTAGTCTTTGAGATTTCGGGTCAGCAGAAGTGAAATGCCCGCTTCAATGGCCGTGAAATACTGCAATCCATCTTCAAAATCAGCAAATTCAGAAGTCAGAGCACGTTCAACAGCTTTATCAGACATCGATAGAACCGTTACCAAGGTCTTGAAATGCAGGAGCATGATTCGTGCTTGGCGCGCTGAGTATTGTTTGGATAGCAAATAATGCACGTTGGCAAACGTAAAAGCGGAAACAAACAGTTCCACCGTCCCAAGTTCTGCTTTCGAAAACAACTGTGCGGAATGATCGTAGAACGGTTCCCTTTGAGCCAATACGTCTAGGACGAGATCGGTATCGACGAATACACGCTCTTTCATTGATACTTTTCCGACAAGTATTCTCCATAGTCCTCATGATCCTTCTCGGCATCAGGTAGATAGAGAACCCCCGAAAGACTTCGGACTAAGGGGGTTATTTTCTCCTCACTTCCTTCGTCTGCAGTAATTTTAATGAGGTAATTCTCTACCAAACGGGACAGACTGATTTTGTGAGCTTTGGCATATTCCTTAGCCCGCTCAATGACCGATTGCCCAAAGAGTAGGGTGAGTTTGGTTTCCATGCGCCTTAAATACGTACGAAAGCACGAATTATGTACGTAACAATTTACTTTTAACGTGAACCAACCATTCCTGCACCTCTGATCTTAATTGAACGACATTCATGGCGATCCTTTTGTTTTTCAAATGTACGAATATCCTTATTTATTCGAATATACAGCTCGACAAGCCTTTCCCCTCCTAGGTCTCAACAATTCAGACGTTTAGGGATTCGCTATCCATTCTCAAATGCGCGAAATCCGTTCACGGATGGCCAGATACATCGCGGTTCATCGAGCGTCCTTGTCGAACCCTATTGCCCCTTTTGAATCGAGTCGATTTGGTGGAGATGGCGCCGGTTGTGGTTGATGAGAAAGTGATACAGATCGCCGAGTTTCAAACGGATCAGGAGCGATAAAGAAGTTTGAATGCGGATTCGGCTCAGAGAAACCGAGACCGATCGATCCATCCAATGCTGCAGCGTATTGGGCTGTTCTTGATACCGCTCAAGAACCGTTTCTCGCACCGGTGCCTCTTTAGGGGTCATCATCGGTGCGGTTTTCATAGCATCCGAACCTCCGGGAAGGATCATCTTGGCGAAATAAGCCCCCAACCAACCCGATTTGAAGTCCGCTTCGGCGGCCCGTGCCCCTTGCTCTACAGCCCTTGCGATCTGGGGAAGATAAAAATCACCATACCGATTCAGGTGTTCGAGACATTCAAGGGCATTCCAAGAACCTTCTCTGGGGCGCACCAAAAGCTGGGAGGGAGCCCAGGTGCGTATGCGCTCGAAGGCCTTCCTATTTTCTTCGTGCTGCTCTCGGAGAAAGCGCAACCACGCTTGCTGTGTCATGCCCACATCTTTTGGCAAAACTCGGCTTCGGGCTTCGGTTCGGTCTTGATTGAACTCAAGACTTTTTGATGCGCGATAGGGTTTCTGGGCTCATCCGCAAATACTGGGCTATGTGGCGGTGCGGAATTTCTTGAAACAAGCGCGGACTGCGCTGTAAAACGCGGTTGTAGCGCTCTTGGGGCGAGTCGACCAATAGGTCCATCTCTCGTTCGAGTTGTTGCACGACGACCTGCTCCATCAACGCGAGCCATTGGTGCATCCCGGCCCTGTTTTCAAGCCAAAGCTCCAGCGACGCTTTGGCCACGCTCATTACAGTGGTTTTCTTGATGGCCTGAATCGAAAAACGCGTAGGCTGTCCAGTAATGAAGGAATCCATGGCCACGACCACATTCCCCGCGTAGCCCTAACGGACCGTGCGCTCCTCTCCGTCGTGCAGAAAATAGACCCGAACACTGCCCCGTTCAATCAGATAGATGCGCTGATCGACGGATCCCGCGGCGGTGATATACCCGTCTTTCCGCACCTCGAATTGCTGTCCGCTCTGTTCCCACAACGATTCAAACAAGGATACTTCGGTAGCCATTGACCTCGCTTAAGTGCTGGGAACAAAGATCGAACCCGGGTAGGCCGAAAATGGAGAGAACGCCATGCCCTGCAGCATTCGCTCAACGATCAAACTGCGCCCTGCGGTTTTCCGCGGCCTTGGAGGCCACAGCCTCAACGCGTTTGGATCGGGTTTGGGGTTGCACGGCGGCGGCAATCCACTCCAGTTGCCCGCGCTTCACGCTCCGAGGAAAGGCCTGCCAATGCGCCTCGGAACCCGGCCAGCGGGCAAACGCTTCCGAGAGTTCTGAAGGCACCACCAGGTTTTCTACGTCATCGAGCGCATTCCAAGTGCCCGTTTCTTTGGCCAGCGCAATCGTTCTGAGTCCCGAGGGCTGCAAACGTCCCTCCGCCTGCATTCGCTCTATTTTTTCCTTGTTCACCCTGCTCCATAGGCTCTTTGGATGGCGGGGGGCGAAATATTGATAAAAACTGACTTCATCGCGTTTGTTGATGCCACTGTCGATCCACCCCCAGCACAAAGCTTCGTCGACCGCCTCGGGATAGTACACCGAGGGATGACCCGATTCTTTTTTGAACATCACCAACCAACAACCTCGGGCGCTTGCGTGATTCAAGGCCAGCCACTGCCGCCAGTCAAAGACATCGGGCGCGGCGATGGAGGGCTTGCCCCGGTAGTCGGGAAATGCAACAAAGCCTTGTGATTCTCTGGATTCCATTGTGAATTCTACGTTCCCCAATCCGATTGTCGCGCAATTTCTTCAAAAAACAGCACGCAATCCTCGAGGGACGGATCGAACAGAAACGGTCGCACCGCGGTGGCCATATCGGGCATCGACAAACCGGCACAAGGGTCCAAAAGACGTTGCTTTAACAATGCCACAGAGCGAATTCCCGTCTTTTGATCGAGAAAATCCCAATCGGGAGATACCCCTCGGCTCAGCAAAAAGGACGATGTCCCACCCTTTGGTCATCCGTTGGCCTTCCACCATCGGTTACAAACGGACGACAAAATTCACTTTGATATTGTACTATAGAACTAAGCCAAAATCATGCGCGTACTCATTTCGATCGCAAAAAAGAAGCCGCCCCTTTCGAGGCGGCTTTCAAGGACAATGGCACAATCGTTTAGCGAATCGAAATGCGGTGCTGGGCTGTGGGGCTCACCAAGAGGTAGGTTCCCTGGGCCAATCCGCGGACATTGAGTTGCTGTTCTCCGGCTTCGATGGCCGTGTGGCGCAGCAGTACGCGTCCTTGCAGGTCGATCAGCTGCACTTCGGTGCCTTGTTCGGCTTCGAAGTACACCACCTCGGTGGCCGGGTTGGGATAGGGTATTCCCAGTCCTTGCGCCAGACCGTCTTCGCCTTGAGCGCCTCCGTCAAACTTGGGCACAACGCCTCCATTCCAGAAACCATACACCGTGCACGAGCGGATTGAGTTGCGGACAATGTCGCCGGTTTTTTGATAGCGGACGCGGAGGTTAAAGGCATACCATCCGGCGGGTTTGCCGCTAAAGTCGATGTCGAGGAAGCTCGTGCTCTGGTTGGTGATGAGCGGTTCCTTGGTCTGGATGTTGGTGGTGGTGTCGATGTGGAAAATCCGATAGCTTTCAAACGACACGCCGGCGGGCAAAACCACGGGTGTCCAATCGAAGCGCATGTTGTTGCCCATTTGGGCCGCACCGTTTACCTGGGTGGTCCAGTCGCTCGATTCGGGAAGGAGGACAACAACCGTGTCGTAGGCCGTGCACCCCAAGGCATCGGTGGCGCCTACCCAGTAGGTTCCGTTTTCGCCCTGAATGCTCGAGGTGGTCTCTCCGGTGTTCCACAAATACGTGTAACCGCTTGCGGCTCCAGCCACGTTGGCTTCGATCAGCGCCATTCCGGTGCAACGGGCGCGGAAAGATGCGGTCAAACCGGGGTCGGCACAACCGATATTGACGAGCCGGAGGCAGCTTTCCTGCCAGGTTCCGCCCACATTGGCGCCAATTTTGTACTCCCAGTCGCCCGTGCTCGTAAAGTTGATGATGCGGCTGTTGATCGCGCTCGACTTGCGCTCAAAAGTGGGGGCACCGAGGGGGCGATAGTCGACGTAATAAGACGAAGCGCCGGGAACGGCATCCCAGGCAATGTTGCGGGTGTAGGCTCCAGAGGGATTCACCGAGGCATTGTAGGTATTGCAACCGCCATCCCAGTAGACGTAACCGTAGCACGAACGATTCGAATTGCGCACCGAGTCGCCGGGGTTGCGGTATCGCACGCGGTGGCTGAACTGGTACCATCCGGCGGGCTTGCCGGTAAAGTCGACATCGACCGAGGTGGTGTTGATGTCAAAAATCAGGTCGAGCTTGGTCTGGGGACCGCCCATGGTGTCGCTGTAGAACACCCGATAGCTGTTGAAGGTCGCGGGAGCGGGGATGTTGGCGGCTTGCCATTGGTAGCGGATGTCGTTTCCGTTTTGGGCAGCAAAGTCGACTTCGGTGGCGTAGTCCTGGGCTTGGGTCATGGAAACCGTCAGGGTATCGGAATTGGTGCATCCGTTCAGGTCGGTGATTTCAACCCAATAGGTTCCGTTTTCCACGAGGATGGTCGGGCTGGTTTCTCCCGTGCTCCACAGGAAGGTGATGTTGTTGACCGACTGGGTCAAATCGACCAGGAGCAGGGCTTTGCCCGTGCAACTCGAGCGCGAGCGCAGGTCGAGTGATGGGGGGGTGCAGGGGGTCTGGGCTACTGCGCTGAGGCTGGTGGCCAGAGCCAGTCCTAAAGCGAAAAAATGCTTCATAAAGAGGGTTTTGGGAGTTATGGATAGGCTGTACTAAGGTAGAAACAAGGTTTGAACTTTGATGTTTGGGGTCCTGTGAAATATTTCACGTATCTCCGCTGCATCGACCCGTTTCACGGCGAACCTTGCAGGGTGCGGGATTGCGATACTCCCCAAAAGCCAACCGAATGCACAAGTGCTTGCAGGAAAATCTGGAATACACCAAGCGGATATGTAGGTAAGATCAAGTCTTCAGCAGTTGAGCCTGTCCTGGGCACCCTGATCCATGATACCAACATGCGCTGGGTCAATACACGAGGCATGCCAGGAGCAAACAAACTTGTATTGATGGCCTCGCTCCCAAACAATCTGAGTAAGTACATGAAATTCAAAAGACCAACAGCAGTCGAGAAAGTAGCCGTACTCCCAATGGAAATAGGGGAGAATGTACAGCTTCGTTATGCCTGTTAATTTGATCGACTAACCTTCATGTCTTGCGATTGAAGTAAATTTAACCGCAAAACAGAAGGATCAATGGAATCAGTATCGTCAACTCGTATCGTGGCAAAGGAACCGAACGAGAAATTGGCCCGCAAGCGGCTGAGTGTACTACAGCTGGCGGAGAATTTGGGCAATGTAACCGAAGCCTGTCGTAGGATGGGTATGGATCGGACGAGTTTTTATGCATGG
>WGMI01000033.1 GCA_016125155.1 bacterium | reverse complement strand
GATTCGGGATTCGGGATTCGGGATTCGGGATTCGGGATTCGGGATTCGGGATTCGGGATTCGGGATTCGGGATTCGGGATTCGGGATTCGGGATTCGGGAAAATAGGAAATTTAAAAAATTCACAATCAACATTTTAACCCATTTATCAACACTTCTACCTCTTTCGCACACTTTCCGAGCTCCAAAAAGTCCGACAACAAAAACCCCGCTCGTGGCGGGGGCGGAACATCGCGTTCTAAAAACTCACTCTACCAACAACCGTGCGGCAGAAGTGCCACTGGGGGTCGTAAAGCGGAGGAAGTAAACCCCAGAGGGCCAATCGGACACATCAACCGAAGAGGGCAGGTTCTGCCAGAGATCCCAGCGGAGCATGAGCCGGCCGCGGACATCGATCATTTCAGCAACTCCATCGGCTTGAGACCAAACCGAGAGGAAATCCCGGGCAGGGTTGGGCCCATAGCGCAGATTCGCCACCTGGTCGGTGCTCAGAAAGAAATTGACCATATCAAAATTCGGAATCCCGTACCCCACCGAGTCGTTTGGATTCGCAAAGCGCGACCCGCTCTGCTCGATCGCTTTCATCACCTCCCAAGCTGAGCGCGACGGATGCGCCTGCCATGCACAAGCCGCCAATCCCGCCACAATCGGAGACGAAAAACTCGTCCCGCTTCCGGAAGTCACCTGATCGTTGGTCAACACATAGCGAATGGCTGCACCCGGACCTGCCACATTCGGCTTGAGCCGACCATCGGACGAAGGACCCCGGCTCGAAAAAGACGCATAACCGCCCAGCAAATTCGTCGCCCCCACCGCCAAAACACTGTCTCCATCGCTCGGAGCCGACAAAAACTGCCAGGACGAATTCCCCTCATTTCCCGCCGAAGCCACCACCAGAATTCCCCGGGATGCCGCCCAATCCGCCGCCCTCGTCACCACCGTGGTATTCCCATCCATGTCCGCATACGAATAGCTCGTCGCTGTATCGTCGAACGTCGTATAACCCAACGAACTGTTGATCACATCCGCCCCCGCACTGTCCGCCCATTCCGCCCCCAACAACCAATTGTATTCCTCCGCCCGGCTCTCGCTCGCCAACACCTCCGTATTGACCAAAAAATAGTTGGCCCGGGGAGCCGTACCCACAAAAGTGCCCGGCATCAAGCCCGCCATGGTGCTCAACACCGAAGTGCCGTGGGTTCCATTGACGGCAAACACGGTAGACGACGAGTCCGCAAAGTTCTTGGTGCCCAGCAACCGCCCTTCCGTACGCAAACTATCAAAGGCCATCATGACATCTGCCCCGACAAAACCCGCATCCAACACCGCAATCGTCATTCCCGTCCCGCTAAACCCTTCAAGGTGCAGAAAATCCCCATTCAGCAATCGAATCTGATCGTTCGCGCTTCCATAATCAAAAGTCGTTCTTGTCTCCGCCAGCGCAACCCTCAGCGACTGAACCGGACGAATCGAGCGAACAAACGGCAAATCGGCCAAATCGGCAGGAAAGCCGACCGACTCCACCAAGGCCGCATTCATCCAACGGCTCCGGCCCTTGATGCGATACCCCCTGTCGGCCACCGCCTCCAAATAGGCCTTTTCCACTGGCACATCGAGGTGGTTGGGCGACAACCCTTGCCGCTCCAAGCGCTGCAAAGCCCGCAGGCTCAGCATCCGCTCGGGCTGGAACAAAAACACAGGAGCGCTGGGCTTGTCCGAAAACTCTACCCACCAAGTTTGGGCCTGAGTCCACATCGGCAAAACCCCACCAAGCAATAAGGCTATAACCTTGAAAATCTTCATTGTATGCAAATTTACGCGTGAATCACTCCGCTCCCGACCAGTTCTTCACCTTCGTAGAATGCCGCGAATTGACCCGGAGTAATCGCCTTCTGTATCTTGTCAAAACGCACAAACAGCCCATTCGGTTGAGCAATCAACCGGGCTTTTTGCAAGGGTTGCCGATAGCGGTGGCGCACCATTAGTTCGCGCTCTTCTCCTGGAGCCAATGCCTCGTCGGGCCGAATCCAGTGCACCTCTTCGGGAAGGATGCGCAAGGCCCGTCGGTACAAACCCGGATGCCCCTCGCCCATCCCCACATACAAACGGTTGTGCTCCACATCGGTACCCAACACAAACAACGGCTCGGCCTTGCCCCCTACCCTCAGCCCCTTGCGCTGACCGACGGTGTAGAAATGGGCTCCGTTGTGTTCCCCCACGACCCGCCCCATTTCGGGGGCAAACACCCAGGGCAGGGCTTCTTCTTCGAGCGCAGCGTCCGCGCGAGCCGGCAAATCGACGATTTCAATAATCTCCCCCAGCTTGGGGGCCAATTGTTGTTGCAAAAAGTCCGGGAGCCGCACCTTTCCGATAAAACAAAGCCCTTGAGAATCCTTCTTGGCCGCAGTCAGCAAACCCGCTTCGGCCGCCAAACGCCTCACTTCGCTCTTCTGAAGGGCCCCGATCGGAAACAGCGCCTTCGACAGTTGTTCTTCGCTCAATTGACAGAGAAAATAGCTCTGATCCTTGGCCGGATCGAGCCCAGAGAGCAAATGCTCGCGTTCCGTTCCCTGTTCCTTCCGCGTTTCCCGCCGCACATAGTGCCCCGTTGCCACGGCATCGGCTCCGAGCTCGAGCGCGGTTTTGAGAAACAAATCGAACTTGATCTCGCGGTTGCACAGCACATCGGGATTGGGGGTCCGCCCCCGCTCGTATTCCGCGAACATATAATCCACAATCCGGGCCTTGTAGTCCAACGCCATATCGAGCACCTGAAACGGAATGCCGAGTTGGGACGCTACCATCATGGCATCGTGGCTGTCTTCAATCCAAGGACATTCGTTGTTTAGGCTTATGCTCTCCTCGTTCCAATTGCGCATATAAACCCCGATCACCTCGTGTCCTTCCTGCTGCAAAAGGAGGGCCGTTACACTCGAATCGACCCCACCCGACAAACCCACGACCACTCTAGCCATCGCTAAATCGGACTGCGTTCCAATTCCTTTCCAGCCCGATAGCGAATTCGCTCCTTGGGGCGACCCTCTTCGTACACCACCCACCAGCCCGTTTCTAAACCCTGGTGATAGCGACCCGACAACAGCTTGTTCCCGTCGTTGTCCCAATACACCGCCTCTCCTTCGAGCTTGTCATCCACATAGTTGGCCTTAGACAACACGGTACCCGCATCGGAAGAACGCGTCCAAGGACCTTGACGTTTGCCTCCGACATAATTCGTTACCTCCGCGGGTTTTCCATTGAGGTGAAAGGTCGTCTTGGGTCCCTCGAGCAAACACATGGAATAAGTTTCGATGGCAATGACTGTTCCCTCTGGATTGAAATAGGTCCAAACGCTGTCCTTCTTTTCGCCCTGATACACGCCCTTGGCCATCAGTACCCCTTTTTCGTCGTACTGAACGCTGGTGCACCGACCCGGTTTGGCCCGGTATTGGTGCTCAGCCCTCGGTTTTCCGTCTGGGTAGAAATAGCGAAACAATCCCACGGGGCGATCGTCGACGAATTGACCCGTGTAGCGCAGTTTTCCGTCGGGATAGCGCTTTTCCCACGCTCCTTGTTTGCGACCTTTGGCGTCGGTCTGGTTGAGCTGGGCCTCGAGCCCCTGAGACCAGAGCAAAGCGCACAGCAGCCCGGCCCAGAGCCTCCAGCCCAAACCTTGGCCCAGGCCTCGACCCAGTCCTGAAAATCCGGCTCCAAAGCGGTGCATGATAGAATTCATTGAGCCTGCAAAAATACCGTACTAAAACGGCCTTTTTTATGAACGACTCCCCCAACGCCTTCGTGTGCCAAGCTGTGATCCAAGCCGGAGGCAAAGGCAGCCGCCTGGGTGCCCAAAGCGCGCACACCCCAAAGCCGCTGACCGTACTGCACGGAAAGCCCGTACTCGAATGGCAGTTGGAATGGTGCGCAGAAAATGGGATTCGGGAGGTTTTTATCGTTGTCAACCATTTGGGGGAACTCATCGAGAATTGGGCCAGAAAAGTGCGGAAGTCGATTTCCGAGATCCGGATCGAATGTGTCTTTGAGGCGGAACCTCTGGGCACGGCAGGAATTCTCCCCGAACTCAGCCCTCGGCTGGAATCGGACTTTGTGCTCTTGTATGGGGACGTCATTTTTGACATCGATCTTTCGCGGCTGACCGATTTCCACTACCGCCACGGCGGACTAGCCAGTTTGGTGGTCCACCCCAACGACCATCCGCACGATTCTGACTTGCTCGAATGCGACGACGCGGGCCAAGTGCGGGCGTTTCATCCCAAGCCCCACGAAGCAGGCATCGATCGGCAAAACCTCGTCAATGCCGCGCTCTACCTCTGCCGACGGGAATTGATCGAACACATCCCTTCTGGACGGGCCTCCGATTTTGGCAAGGACCTCTTTCCCGCCTTGGCAGCTCAGGGTCTGCTTTATGCCTACCGGACGCCCGAATACCTCAAAGACATGGGGACCCCGGAGCGGATCGAGCGGGTGGCCGCAGACCTGGCCTCGGGCAAGGTGCGGAGACGCAACCTCAAAACCCGGCAAAAAGCGGTTTTTCTCGACCGAGATGGGGTGCTTAACTACGACACCGAACTGATTCACCGCCCCCAAGACCTCGAAGTCTACCCTTTTGCTCCGGCTGCCCTTCAAAGGATCAACCGGTCCGATTATCTGTCGGTTGGCGTCACCAACCAAAGCGTGGTGGCCCGGGGACTGACCGATTTGCCCGGTTTGCGGGCCATTCACAATCGGCTGGAAACGGCCTTGGGCGAAGGGGGGGCCTTTCTGGACGATCTCTACTTCTGTCCCCACCACCCCGACGGAGGCTTTCCCGGCGAACGCCCTGAATTCAAAATCGACTGCGATTGTCGCAAACCCAAGCCCGGGATGTCGCTCAAGGCCGCCGAACGCTACCACATCGATTTGAAGCAATCGTGGATGGTGGGCGACAGCGAACGCGATGTGCTCGCAGGTAGGGCTGCGGGGTGCCGGACCATTGGGGTTCGCACCGGACACGGGCTGAAAAAGAGCCGAACCCAACCCGATTTGATGGTCGAAAATCTTGAAGAAGCCGTTCAACTAATTTTGGACCAACCCTGGCAATTTGCCCTACGCGACGTGCTCGAAGCCCTCGATGCGCGACCCCTGGCGGCGCCGCGCCGTGTGATCTTGGTCGGTGGAAACAGCCGGAGTGGGAAGAGCACCTTCAGTCGTTTTTTGAGTTGGGAACTCGAGGCAGAAGGCGTGGTGCACCAGACCATTCGCCTCGACGACTGGATTCTCCCCAAGAGCCAACGCCCCAACGAAACCGGGGTATTGGACAACTTCCAGATTGCACAACTGGTCTCTGATTTGGAGCGACTTGTACAAGGCGAAACGGTGCAGATCGCCACCCCCTATGCCCATCATCCCGATCAACCGATCAGCGAGGTCGAATACCACTGCGCTCCCGAAGAGTGGCTCATTATAGAGGGGGTAGTGGCGTTGATGATTCCCGAGTTGCGCGACAAAGCCGACCTCAAGGTGTTTGTATCTTGTCCGGAGATGGTTCGCAAGCAGCGTTTTGTAGAATTTTATCGCTGGAAGGGGCGGAATGATACCGACATCGAAACGCTCTATGCCCTGCGCAATCCGATCGAATACATTCCCGTAGAAGAAAGCGCCGTGTGGGCAGACATAGTCGTCTAGCCGGGCGAGCTATCGGGAATCGGGGGCATCATCCCACCGTCTGAGGGCGGTTCTTCGCGATAGGCACAGAACCCATTTCAATGAGACCGAGTGCGCTTTCGACGCGCTATGGCAAAATAGGTACTGTAGTATGCCAAAAAAGCCGAAGCAGCGCTGACGATGGTGGATCCGAGAAACAGGGTAAAGCTGATGTGGGAAATGTCCCTGTACCAATGTTGAAAATCGAAGACCTGTTCGGTATGGACGAACCATTCACCCACGGTATAGCTGATCCACAACAAAAAAGGGCTTGTGAAGGGATTGGAAACAAAGGCCGCCGAAATGGCCACTATCACATTGAACCGAAAAAATCGAGCCAGAAAAAGGGTCAGCAGGGTGCTGAGGCCAAACGTTGGAAACACCCCCCAAAAAACGCCTATGGCCGCACCAAGGGCCACTTCGTGCGCACTGCCACGGGCGTAATAGATTTTCAACAGGTAGATGCGAACCCGACGATACAGCCGGACGAAAAAATTCTTCTTCCGCGTTTTGGGCGCTGGAGGAATGCGGTCGGGTTTGGAATTCAAGGAGGCGGGGAGGTGGTGAAGTCCCAAAGGTAGACCGCGACAAGTGCCCAGGGATGCATTGCCACAAGCGGCGACCACAGGCAAGTGGGCAGAGAATGGGAGGATCGGCAGGCAGACTCGTGCCGAAGTGTCCCGCCAAACACCTGTTCTGGCCCGGGGTCGTATGTTCCATTAGCGACGCCATCTGCTGTCTTTCTGTTTTGCCAAATGGGCTGGTTTCGACGGAGAGATGCGGCTTTCCCAACGCCTCGGCATCAATCCATGCCCGCCTGCCTTAATTTCGAACCGTGATCATCACCCAGACCCCTTTCCGAATCAGTTTTGTGGGCGGCGGGTCCGATATGGCCGCGTTCTACATGCTTCAAACGGGCGCAGTGCTCAGCACCGGCATCAATCGGTATATGTATTTGTCGAGCCACCGGTTCTTTGAGCCGGGACAAATACGCGCCAAATACAGCCAGACCGAAACGGTTGAACGCGTCGCAGAACTCAAGCACCCCATTATCCGTACCGCACTGGAAATGATGGGCATTGAGGGCGGAATCGAAATCAGCTCGATTGCCGATGTCCCCTCGGGAACGGGTATGGGTTCGAGTTCTTCCTTTACGGTGGGGCTGTTGCACAACCTCTCGGTGTGGAGCGGGCGCTATTGGAGCAAGGACGAGTTGGCCCGCGTAGCCTGCGAAATCGAAATCGAGCGGCTGGGCGAGCCCATTGGCAAGCAAGACCAATACGCTGCCGCTTTTGGCGGGCTCAACCTGATCGAGTTTCTCCCCGATGGAAGCGTGCGCGTCGAGCCTCAACACATGCCCGCAGAGCGCAAAGCCCAGTTGGAATCGAGGTTGCTGATGTACTATACCGGTACCCAGCGGAGCGCTTCCGCCATTTTAGGCGAGCAAAAAAACAACGTGACGCAGAGCGACAAATTCGCCGCCTTGAGCGAAATGGTTTCCTTGGTCTACGAATTGCGCAAAGTGCTGTACGAAGGCGATTTGGATGATTTCGGTCGCATTCTACATCAGAATTGGCAACTCAAAAAAGCCCTGGCTTCGGGCATCAGCAATGGCCCCATCGACCAAGCCTACGCATCGGCACTCAAGGCAGGAGCCTTGGGCGGGAAGCTCCTGGGCGCGGGAGGCGGTGGTTTCTTGTTGTTTTATTGTCGGGAAGAAGTGCAATCTGCCGTATCAGAAGCCCTATCCAGCCTACGCCCCTTTTCATTTCGATTTGAAAACGAAGGTTCTAAACTCATTCACTATGGCCATTGAAAGCCCCTCGGACTACCGAAACCTCTTGCTCCAAACCCTCGCCGCCCTCGATCTGCAGGCGGTGGATCGGCTTGTCGAACTGTTTCTCGAAACCCGAGAAAAAGGTGGCAACATCTACACCTTTGGCAATGGAGGGAGCGGGGCTACGGCCACCCATGCCGCGGGCGACTTTCTAAAAGGCGCGTCGTACGGGCTCGACAAGCGCTTTAAAATGATCTGTCTCAACGACAATCTTCCGGCGCTTATGGCCATTGCCAACGACATTGGCTACGACGACATCTTCGTGGAGCCTCTGAAAAACTACCTCGGTCCCGGCGATTTGGCCATTGGCATTTCGGGGTCGGGCAACAGCCAAAACGTGGTCAAGGCGCTCGAATTCGCCAAGGCACGTGGCGTGCGGACGGTAGCCATGTGCGGATTCAAAGGCGGGAAAATCAAAGAGATCGCGGATTTGGCCATCCATGCCGAGGTCATGGATATGGAGGTGACCGAAGACGTACACATGGCGGTCTTCAATATGGTCAAAAAGGTGGTTATGGCCAGATTGCTGGGCGACAAACCCAGCATGGGGGGCATCTATGATGCCCGGATCAACGGTTAAAGCCAGTTGTTGCGCTTGAAGTAAAACAGCGTCAGACCGCTCGAAAGCGCCATCAGCAAAAGTGCAAAGGGATAGCCCCAACTCTGGACCAATTCGGGCATGAGCCGGAAGTTCATCCCGTAGATGCTCGCAATCAACGTAGGCGGCATAAACACCACCGTCACAACGGTAAAAATCTTGGTGATTTTGCTCTGTTCGATGTCGAGCAAACCGAGAAAGGTGTTTTGCAAATACTCGAGCCGTTCGAAGTTGAACTGAGTGTGGTCGAGAAGCGAACCGACGTCTTTGATCATCACCCGGAGTTTGGCGTACTCTTCTTTGGGAAAGTGGGTGCTCTTGAGGATGCTCGATATAATCCTCTGCTTGTCGACAATGTTTTCGCGGATCAGCATGGTCACTTCCTGAAAGTGGTTGATGCGAATCAGCAAGGCCTCGTCCAAGTTTCGTTCAATGGCGAGTTCTCGGCTTATTTCGGCAATTTCTCGCGCAATGCTCTCCAAAAAGTCCGCGTCGAAGTCGATTCGGGTCTCGAACAACCACAAAAAGATGGCGAAGTTGCTCGTCATTTCCGATCCCTGCTGAACGATGCGCCGCATGCCGTCGTCGAAACTCTTGAGCTCGACATTGCGCTGAGTGATGAGCAAGGGACCGTGAAGGATAAACGAAACGGGCTCGTTCCGATAGCCTTCCGAGGTCTTGACCAAAAAGTTCGAGTTGATGTTGATCTCCCCGGGTACCTCGCTGTACTTCGAGCTCGATTCGATTTCCTCGGCCTCTTGACGGGTAAAAAGCTCTGTTTCAAACTTTTGCTCCACAAACTGCCGCTCCTCAGCGCTGCCGTTGAGCAAATCGATCCACAGAATATCCTCCGGGCGCTTGGACAGCACTTCTTCCATATCGGTGGAAATCCGAACAATGGACGATCCCGCCGATTCCGAATGGAGATAAAAACAACGCAGCATGGCGCGAAGGTAGTCCAAGCCGCCCACGATGGTAAGCGGCCATTGAGGGGGCTTCAAATGGGGTTCATTTTCTTTATGAATGCGATGAAAAAAACAGTAGCTTTCCAGAGACGAATCAACCTAAGCCCTATGAATCTCAAGAACTTGTTTATTTCTGCCGCAGTGGCCGTGTTCGGTATTCAGCCCGCATGGCTCAGCGCGCAAACCTCCGATTTTGTCGAAATCCGTTTGTACGGCTCTGTCGAGCGTTTTGAGCGCTCCCCGAATCGCTTGTATCTGTTGTTCGACAACAATACCTCTGAAGAGATCCAAAAGCGGCTGATTGAACAAAGCCCGTATTTCTTACCTCTGGGTCCAGATGCTTTTTTGAAGGCACCCAAGGGGGTTTTGGTGGAAACCCGCCCGGGTGTTGACCCCGAACAAGCCCTCAAGGCCATCGTGCGCTGGAACGAGCTGAGCTTTGCAAGCCGCGGACTGGTCTATCGGGATGGAATCGAACAATTCCCCTTGCCTGCGGTCCACGTACAACTCAAATCGCCCCAAGCCCTCGAGGCACTGCGCACCGTCGCTCTACAACAAGGTTCCGAGTTGAAGCCGGGCTTTTTGGATCTGCACTATATCATTCCCCTCGATAAAACTGGGACCTCTCCCCTTGAACTTGCCTCAGAACTGTCTAACAACGAGGGCTTTACTTTTGCCGAACCGGACTTTCTGCGCCTGCTCAAACCCTTTTCGACCAACGATCCGGCTCTGAACCTGCAGTGGGCGCTCAACAACACCGGGTCTGCCGCCCAATACAGCGGAACCCCCGGGGCCGATATGGACGTTTTTCGGGCTTGGAACTGCGGCACAGGCAGTTCGAACATTAAAGTGGCGATTTTGGACGAAGGGGTGGACCTCGCGCATCCCGATATGTCGGGCATTATGCTGCCCGGCTACGATGGTACTGGTTTGGGCAGCGCGGGCGGACCGTCCAACGACGATGCCCACGGTACGGCTTGTGCCGGAATTGTAGCGGCCAATGGCAACAACAGTTTGGGCGGGGTCGGTGTGGCCTATGGGGTCAAGATTATCCCTGTTCGTATTGCTTATTCGAATTCTTTCGGCAACTGGGTAACCAGCGATGCCATTATTGGCAACAGCATTACCTGGGCCTGGTCCACGGCCGGAGCCGATGTGTTGAGCAATAGTTGGGGAGGCGGAAGCCCGAGCAGCTTGATTACCACGCCCTTTCAAAACGCTGTAGCCTCAGGTCGAGGCGGCCTTGGCGCTCCGGTTTTGGTGGCCGCAGGCAACAGCAATTCGAATTTGAGTTATCCTTCCACGGTATCAGAAGTGATCGCTGTGGCGGCCTCGAGCATGTGCGACCAGCGCAAGAGCCCTTCATCTTGTGATGGAGAAACGTTCTGGGGAAGCAACTTTGGCACGGGGCTCGACATTGCGGCACCCGGGGTTAAAATTTACACTACGGACATCAGCGGAGGCGCGGGCTACGATGGGGGCGACTATACCGCAACCTTCAACGGTACTTCTTCGGCCACCCCCAATGCGGCTGGAGTGATGGCCTTGATTCTGTCTAAGTATCCGGGCATCAGCGGGGCCAATGCCCGAATGCTCATCGAACAAAGCTGCGAAAAAGTGGGGGGTTATGCGTATGGTCCCAATGCCTTCCAACCAACGGGCACGTGGAGCAACGATTTGGGCTATGGTCGGGTCAATGCTTTTGCGGCCTGCAAAGGGGCCGAGGCCATGTTGAATGGAACCGCTGCAATTGTGACGCATCCCGTGAATTCCTTGTATGCGATTTGTCCGAATTCAACCGTTCTGGTGCCTTATTCGGCCATGGGTATATTCAACGGCAACAATGTGTTTACCGTAGAATTGAGCGATGCCAATGGCTCGTTCGTCAATCCGGTCAGCATCGCCAACATCTTAAGTGCCCAAGGAGGGGTCATCACGGCCAGCATTCCAGCCAATACCCCGGTGGGTTCAGGGTACCGCATTCGAGTCGTTTCTTCAAGCCCCGCTGTCATCGGCAATGATAATGGCAACAACCTGTCGATCAGCGGATTTTGTTTGGAGACCTCGAATCCGTCCAGCCTCAACTGGTGTACGGGCGATGTGGTCACCGTTGGCTATACTTTGAGTGGAACCGTGAATCCAGGCAATACCTTCAGCCTTCAATTGTCCAATGCCAGCGGCAGCTTTGCCAGCCCCACGGTCCTTGCCACCCAAGCGGGGACCACTTCAGGCTCCTTCAACTACACGGTGTCCTCTTCGATTCCGGGGGGTACCGGCTATCTCCTGCGCGTAGTATCCAACAATCCCTCTGCCACCGGGACTCCCAACCCGACTGGTGTTTCCATCAACAACAACTGTCCTTATTGCGTTTCGGGCAATTACCTCACAGCGCCTTCTGGAACCTTTAGCGACGGCAGTGGAGCCAATCAGTACTACAACAACACCAATTGCGACTGGCTGATTCTGCCTCCAGGGGCTGGATCCATCACCCTCAGCTTCAGCTTTTTTGACACAGAATCGGGCTATGACAATGTGCGGGTATACGATGGTCCCGACGCCGGAGCACCCCTGATCGGTCAATTTTCCGGTAGCAGCCTACCTGCTCCCGTAACGAGCACCGGCGGTAGCCTTTATGTCTTGTTCACTTCAGATTACATCGTGACCGACAACGGTTGGACCGCAAACTACACTTCGACCACGGCCTCGGGCAATACGATCACCACCAGTGCGGTGGCAGCTCCTCCCTGCAATGGAACGGCCAATCCGGTTACAGTCAATTACGCCATTGCGGGTACCTACAATCCGGGCAATGTGTTTACCGTTGAGTTGAGCGACCAGTTGGGCGGCTTCTCGGCTCCATTGAACATTGGCTCGGTCGTTTCTACGTCGGCAGGGAGCATCAATGCCTCGATTCCGTTTGATTTGGTTCAGGGTTCGAGCTATAAGATCCGGGTAGTGAGCAACGACCCTCCGGCTACGAGCAATGCGGTGTCGGTGGCGTCCAATTGCGCAGCGTGTATTCCCAACCGTGCACTCGTGGCTCAAGCGGATACGTTCGAAGATGGATCGGGTGTATTGAACTATGCCAACAGCCTTTATTGCACTTGGCTCATTGCTCCTTCTGATCCCAACACCCAGTCGATTCAACTCGGTTTCTTGGCCTTCAATACTGAGGCCAACTACGACAGTGTGCGGGTGTATGACGGCATTGACAACACCGCGCCCCTGCTCGGTGGCTTTGACGGAACGGCCCTGCCCCCGATGTTGTCGAGTACCGGACCAGAGCTGTTCGTTGAATTCGAAACAGACAACTCGGTGGTTCGCTCGGGTTGGACGGCCTACTACAGCAGCACGGTGGTCGACCCCTGCCCCAACCCCATAGTGACTCAAACTACAGTCGTTAAGGCGCCTTTTTGTGCAGGTGCTCAGGCCACGGTCAAGGTGGGTTATTCGGGCGGAAATGGTCCCAAGTCGATTGTGTGGAGCAATGGGGCCACGACTAAGTTTACGACCGTGCCTGCGGGGACCTATACGGTTACCGTCAGCGATGCGCTGTGTTCCAAGACCGATACGGTGGTGGTGAGCGATCCGGCCAATACCGACATGGCGGCGACCAATGTAGTGGTGACCAAAAACGGAGCCCAGATTTTCAATGTAAGCTGGGCTCCGCCCGTGGCTATTCCTCTTGGCAAGTCGATTATTGGCTATCGCGTGGCCTATCGCCTGCGGGGCACTACGACCTTCAACCAACTGCCTTTGACCACGAATTTGACCGCTGCGGTCAACTTTACCGGACTCGGCCTGTGCAATGGAAACTACGACTTTACGGTCTATACCCGCTACAACGACAACGGAACGCCGACCACCTCAGCCCCGGCTTGTTTCGCGAGCCGTGGCTACAGCGGCGGCACCTGCAAGGCCGAGGAGTTTTTGGAGGGCCAAGACTTTGCCGAATTCTCCGACTTCGACTTCACGCTCTACCCCAACCCCACCCAAGGTTTTGTGTATGTTGAAGCCCCTCAGGGCACGGCCTTGGAGTTGTACGACGTGCGCGGTGGCAAACTGCTCAACGCCACGGTGGAAGGCAGCGCCCATACCCTCGACCTGTCCGACTTTGCCAAAGGCGTCTACCTCCTCCGCCTCCAATATGGCGACCGCATCGAGACCCGCCGCATTGTGAGGGAATAATCGGGCTTGCCCGTAAGAACTTTGAAAAGCCGCCTCGGGAAACCGGGGCGGTTTTTTTGTTAGCGCTGATTTTTAATTATTAATCGTTGTATTACATTTATTTTTATATTTGTATCAGAAACCAACTACCACAAGTTTAAAGTTACCGCTATGAAATACCTGTTCACCCTCCGTTTCGGGCTCGTTCTAGCCCTCTTTGGAAGCCTTGGCCTCAACGCCCAAAGCATCACCATCTACTTCACCACCATTCCGGGCTGTACTGGCAACAACGCCCTGAACGTGCCTTTTGTAGCTTCAGGATTTGGGGCGGGCAATGTCTTTACGGCCGAGCTCAGCGATGCCATGGGCAGTTTTGCCAATCCCCTCGATATCGGCACCGTATCAGGAACCGCCAACGGCGTCATCAACGCCATGATCCCATTCAATTTGGTGCAAGGTTCGTCGTACATGGTTCGAATTCGCAGCAGCAACCCCGTTGCTTACTCCAATCTCACGCCCTTGTTGGCGCAGTGTCTCCCTCAAACCTGCAACGCCAATCCCACCCTTACGGCCAGCAGCGGGGTCCTGAGCGACGGCAGTGGACTCGCCAACTACGCCAATGGACTCAATTGCTCTTGGCTCATTCAGCCCAGCACCCCCGGACCCATCCTCATTTCTTGGAACAGCTTCAACACCCAAGCTTGGTCCGACTACGTGTATCTCCACGATGGAACCTCGGCAGGCGCGCCCATCATCGGCAGCTACTCCGGCACCATACTGCCCGCGTCTGTAACCGCCAACTCGGGAAGCGTATTTGTCCGCTTTGTCACCAACAGCAGCGTCAATGCCGCCGGATGGGAATTGAGCTACAGCGTGCAAAGCACCACTCCCTCCCCTACCTGTACCGACCCATTTAGCGCCGATGTCATCGTCGTCGAAAATCCTTTTTGCCAGGGGGACATGGCGACAGTGCGCGCCGCGGCGAGCGGAGGTGGAAGCAGTAAAACCTATTTGTGGAGCGATGGCAGCACGGCTCGTTTCGCAACCTTGGCCCCCGGAACCCATTGGGTAGAAGTAAGCGCCGGCAACTGCACGGCCTACGACACGGTTGTCATTTCAAATCCCACCAATTCGGACGAATCGGTCGTACTCAACCCCGTCACCAAAAACGGAGCCCAACAGTTCGTTGTTTCCTGGACCGCCGCTGCCCTGAACGAAAACGAAAGCCTCATCGGCTATCGGGTGGCCTACCGCCTGCGAGGAACGACCTCATTTAGTCAATTGCCGCTCACCACTGCACTTTCGGCTACGGTCGATTTCACGGGACTTGGACTCTGCAACGGCAACTACGAATTCACTGTGTACACCCGTTTCAATCGGGCCGGAACCAACATTACCTCGGCACCCGCCTGTCTACAAGCCAAAGGGTACTCCGGCGGAACGTGCAAGTCCGAAGGCTCCCCGGCCGAGGCCTCTGAAACCGCAACCCCTCTCGTATCGATCTACCCCAATCCCAACAACGGATCATTCGCAGTGCGGGCACCCCAAGGCACCCAAATTTCGCTGTACAACCTCCAGGGACGCGTGCTGTACACAGGAACAACACAAGACACCGAAACCCCAGTGGCCGCCCAAGGCCTCAGCACCGGCGTCTACCTGCTCCATTCGGTTCAACCCCAAGGACAGCGGCAAACCGAGCGCATCATCATCCACTAACCCTGCATAGAGAAACCCTGCATAAAGAAACCCTGCAAAAAGAAACCCATGTCCACGGAGGATTTCACCTGAAGTCCTCCGTTTTTCGTTTACAACAGGGGGTTGGAAAACAGTTTTTTGTTACCTTTGCCTCCCCTTAACCCAACGAGGGGTTAAGCAACCGAGAGTCAAGGTTTTATGAAGCATTACGAAACCGTTTTCATTCTAAATCCCGTCTTATCTGAAGATCAGGTAAGGGAAACGGTAGAAAAGTACAAGGACTTTGTCAAGTCCAAAGAAGGCCGGATCGCGCACCATGAGAACTGGGGGCTGAAGAAGCTGGCGTATCCCATTGAGAACAAAAAGAGCGGTTTCTACCACTTGCTCGAATTCGCCCTTCCCGGCGAAGCCGTAGCCGCCTTTGAGGTAGAAATGAAGCGGGATGAGCGCATTCTGCGCTTTTTGACTGTCTCCCTCGACAAGTTCGCCTTGGAGTATGCCGACCGCCGTCGCCGCAAAGTTCAATCTACCGCAAACGCCTAATCCGCAGCCACTATGAGCGATTTAGAAAGTGCCTCGGGCCAGAGCCAAAGCGAAATCCGCTATCTGCAGCCCATCAGCATCGAGAGCCGAACCCAAAAGAAGTATTGCCGTTTCAAGAAACTCGGCATCAAATACATCGACTACAAAGACGCCAACTATCTGTTGCGTTTTGTCAACGAACAAGGCAAAATCCTTCCGCGCCGTCTTACCGGCACCTCCTTGAAGTACCAACGCAAGGTGGCCACGGCCATCAAACGCGCCCGACACATTGCCTTGATGCCCTACGTGGCCGATAACCTGAAGTAAGCCGAAGCCATGGACATCATTCTCCTCAAAGACGTCGAAAACCTTGGATTCAAGGACGATGTCATTTCTGTGAAAAACGGCTACGGCCGCAACTACCTGATTCCGCAGGGAATTGGCGTTTTGGCCACCGAGAGCGCCAAGAAAGTGTTGGCGGAAAACCTGCGCCAGCGCGCCCACAAAGAAGCCAAGCTGATTGCCGACGCCCGCAAAATGGCCGAAGGGCTGCGCGACATCGAGATCAAGCTCAACGCCAAAGTGGGTCGGGGCAATAAGCTGTTCGGATCGCTGTCCAATGCCGATTTGGCCTTGGAACTGAACCGCAAAGGCTTCTCCGTCGACAAAAAATTCATTTCGGTTCCCGGAACCACCATCAAGAACACGGGCAAATACGTCGCCAAGATTCGCTTGCACCGCGAAGTCAACGCCGAGCTCGAATTTGAAGTGATGGGCGAAGGAGGCGGAGCCGAGTAAACACCCTGCCCTTGTTTCAGAAGCCCGTCTGCCTCAACCGCGACGGGCTTTTTTACGAATACACTCCCCCTTATGAGGACCCGCAGCAGTCAAAAAAAGCGCATCAACGTTGTCACTTTGGGGTGTTCCAAGAACATCTACGACTCCGAGGTGCTGATGGGTCAACTCAAGGCCTCAGGGAAAGACGTTGTGCACGAAGAGCAAGGCGAGGTAGTGGTGATCAATACCTGCGGCTTTATCGACAATGCCAAACAGGAGAGCATTGACACCATTTTGCACTTTGCCGAACTAAAAAAGGCGGGCAAGGTTGAAAAAGTATACGTAACCGGTTGCCTCAGCGAACGCTATAAACCCGAGCTCGAGGCCGAGATCCCCGAAATCGACTCTTGGTTTGGCACCCGCGATCTGCCCCGACTACTCAAAACCCTCGGGGCCGACTACAAGCAGGAATTGGTGGGCCAACGACTGCTCACCACGCCCTCCCACTACGCCTACCTCAAGATCAGCGAAGGCTGCGACCGCCCTTGTTCGTTTTGCGCCATCCCCCTGATGCGCGGCAGCCACCGTTCTACCCCCATAGAGGATCTGGTCAACCAAACCCGAACCCTTGCGGCCAAGGGGGTCAAAGAACTCATGCTGATTGCCCAGGATCTGACCTACTACGGGCTCGATTTGTATGGGAAGCGCGATTTGGCCCGCCTTCTCAGGGCCATGGCCGAGGTAGACGGCATTGAGTGGATCCGGTTGCACTATCTCTTCCCCACCGGCTTTCCCGAAGACATTCTCGAGGTGGTCCGCGAAGAGCCCAAGCTGTGCCGATACGCCGATATCCCACTCCAACACATCAGCGATGCCGTGCTCAAATCCATGAGGCGTGGAACGACCCAAGGCAAAACCGAGGCGTTAATCGAAAAAATGCGCAATCAAGTTCCCGGAATCGCGCTGCGCACCACGCTCATTGTGGGCTACCCCGGAGAAACCGAGCGCGATTTTCAGACGTTGTACGACTGGGTCGAGCGCAGCCGGTTCGACCGCTTGGGCGTCTTTACCTACAGCCACGAAGAAAATACCCACGCCTATACCCTGACCGACGACGTGCCCGAGGAAGTGAAACGCGAACGGCTCGAAGCCATAATGGACCTGCAGCGCGGCATTTCGTGGGAGCTCAATCAAGTCCGGGTGGGTCAGGAGCTCGAAGTGCTCATCGACCGGGCCGAAACCGGGGTGTTCGTGGGCCGAACCGAGTTCGACAGCCCCGATGTCGACAACGAGGTGCACATCGTTCCCCCAGCCAATACCCATCTGCGCATCGGCGATTTTGTGCGCGCCCGCATCACCGAAGCCGAAGAATACGACCTCAAAGGCGCATTGGTGGATTGATTCGCCTTCGGATGGCGCGGTGTGCCATCATCGTGCCGTGGTAGAGACGCCATGCATCGCGTCTGTACGATTCAAAATAGGGGGGCGCCGCGCCATGCATGGCGTCTCTACGATTGAAAAACAGCGGCACACCGCGCCATCACCCGGGTTTCGGCCTGGTGCAATGCGTCCAACACCGCATCGATTCGGGTTTGAACCCCGGCCACCCATTCCGCGTCGTCGAATCCCTTGGCATTGACCTGCGCATTGAGCGCCGCGCCCCGGGCCGCGGTGCGCAAACACAACATCCCCACGGCCGCATCGGTCACTGAATTCGGATTGCCTTCCATCGCCATGCGCTCCACCCAAGGTGCCGCCTTGGCGCAAAGGGCTACCACCTCCATCGGCACCTCGATGGCCCGTCGGGTCGCCACCCGAATGGCTTCTTTGCGCACGGCCGCTTCTTCGGGCGAGTTTTTTGAAAGCCCAAAGGCCTCCATAATCGCGTTGAAGGCCGCCGTGTCTTCGTCTACCGCGTTGAGCAATCGCGCCTGCAGCGCCATGAGTTGTTCGGCCACTTCGGAAAATTCGGCCCAACGGTGGTCCCAACCGCGTTTGTGCGCGCTCAAATTGGCCACCATGGCTCCGAGCGAGGCCCCGAGGGCCCCGGCATAGGCCGCAATGCTGCCCCCTCCGGGTGCCGGGCTTTCTGAGGCCGTTTCGTCGGCAAAACCCATCAAATTCATCGAGACCAAATGCCCCGGTTGACGCAACCCGAGCTTGTATTCAACTATGCGCTCCTCGGGCACAAAGGGCTTGAGATCGCCCAATCCCATCGAGAGGGCTGCAATGCGAATCAATTCTGCTTCGGGCAGTCCCGAAGACCGCTGCTGGAGGTGGCAATAATGCCGTCCCGCCTCGAGCAGAGCATTGAGTGGCACCAAACCGACCAACTCCGATCCCGTGACCCGCATGCCGCGTTCTTGGGCCGAGCGCACGGTTTCGTCGAACAATACGTGCAGAGGAGTCTGTTGGGGGTCGGTGAGGTTGTAGCTCACTTGGGCGCAGCCAAACTCTTCGATGAACCACCCGATTCCCTTGACTGCCTTGAGTTTGCCCGGTTCAAAGACCGGCTCGCCACGGGCGTCGAGAACAGGCTTTCCGGTGAGCGGATCGCCCTCGCGGAGCATGCGTCCCTTTTCGCGAATATCGAAGGCCACGGCATTGGCCCTGCGCGTCGATGTGGTGTTCAAATTGACATTGAAGGCGATCAGAAAGTCGCGGGCCCCAATCGCGGTCGCCCCCGTCTGCCTCCAACGTCCACCGTTCGTTGAGCCAAAATCGGGCTGCCCTTCGGGCTTGGAGAACTTGGCCGCCAGCCCCTCGTATTCACCGCTCCGGCAGTCGGCCAGATTGCGGCGGGAAGGGTGTTTGGCCGCAGATTCGTAAAAGTAGCCGGGAATTCCGAGCTCTCGGCCCACGCGTTCGCCCAGTTTGTGCGCCCAGACCGCGCATTCTTCCAGCGTAATGCCCGAAACCGGTACCAGCGGACACACATCGGTGGCCCCCATCCTCGGGTGCTCGCCTTGGTGTGTGCTCATATCGATGAGCTCGGCGGCCTTTTGAATGAGCCGGAAAGCCGCTTCGATTACAGGCTCGGGGGCCCCGGCAAACGTGATCACCGTGCGGTTGGTCGCCTTGCCCGGATCGACATCGAGCAAGCGGACGCCTTCTACCGTTTCGACCACGGCCGCAATGGCTTGAATCACTTCGGGGCGCCGGCCTTCGCTGATGTTGGGGACGCATTCGATCAAGGCCGCAGAAGAGGGGCTGGAATTCATACTAGAGGTCTGGAGATTATTTGGTTGGCAAAGCCCGGCCGAGTTCGACGCGCTCGATCCAAGGCTCGGTATAGGCATAACACAAAAAGTCGGGAGAGGAAACGGGCTTGCTGAGCACCAAGGCGGCGCGCTTGCCCGGGCTTAGGGTACCGAGTTCCGACTGCAGTTCAAGGGCATAAGCCCCGTTCAACGTAGCCGCGGCAAACGTCTCGATCGGCTTCATCTTCAACAAAACGCATCCCAGCGCAAGCACGAAAGGCATGCTGCCCGAAGGCGAGCTCCCGGGGTTGTAGTCGCTGGCCAGGGCCACACCCAGACCGGAGTCGATCAGGGTGCGGGCGGGGGGGGGGTGCAACCCGAGAAAAAAGGCGGTTCCGGGCAAAAGCGTTGGCATGGTTTCGGTGCCGAGCAAGGTTTGGATTTCGGCCTCGCCCATGCATTCGAGGTGGTCGACCGACAAGGCATTGTGGCGCACCCCAACTTGAACGCCCCCCGAAAAGTCGAGCTCGTTGGCGTGAATTTTGGGCCGCAACCCATGTTTCCAGCCCGCCTCGAGCAATCGGTCCGTCTCCGGAACCGTAAAAAAGCCGCGGTCGCAAAACACGTCCATATAATCGGCCAAACCCTCGGCCGCGATTTGTGGCAAAATCCGGTCGATGAGCAGGTCTACATACCCCGCCCTGTCGTTTTTGTAGGCGAGGGGAACCGCGTGGGCCCCGAGAAAACTCGATTTAATGGGAATGGGCGCCCGCTCTTTGAGGTCCCGAATCACCCGGAGCATTTTGAGTTCGGAAGCTTCGGAAAGTCCATAGCCGCTTTTGATTTCGAGGGCGGCGGTGCCCTGCGCCATCATGGCTTCTACCCGGGCATAGGCGTCGTCCAACAGCCGACTCGGATCGGCATCGGCCAAGGCCAGGGCCGAATTCAAAATGCCTCCGCCTTTTTGCGCAATTTCCTCATAGCTCAACCCTCCGATTCGATCGACAAACTCTGATTCCCTCCAGCGGGCAAAGACGATATGGGTATGGGAATCGACAAAAGCCGGCATCAAAACCCTCCCGGTGCAATCCACGACTTCGTCGGTGTGTCCGGCAGGGAAGCTCTCCATGGTACCAAAGTCGAGAACACGCCCGTTTTCGGTTTCGAGCCAGGCGTTCTTCAATACAGAAAACTCCTGCATTTCAGCACCTTTAAAACGCTCTTTCGGTTCGCGATAGGCACCGATCAACCAGGCAATTCGCTCATAACGGGTCCGCATGGGGCGAAGATAGGATGCCCGAAATTCACACCGTCTACGCGTATTTTCGCCTTATGATCCTCGGCATCATCCCCGCCCGATTTGCGTCGAGCCGCTTTCCGGGCAAACCGCTGGCCGACATCCACGGCAAACCGATGATTCAATGGGTGTATGAGCGCGCCTCGATGGCATTGGACGCCGTCTATGTGGCCACAGACGACGTGCGCATTGTTGAGGCGGTAAACGGATTCGGCGGCAAGGTGGTGATGACAGCCCCCGACCATGCCAACGGCACCACCCGCTGTTTGGAGGCCATGCGGCTGATTCTTAGGCAAGGCGAACATTGCAGCGCGGTCATCAATGTGCAGGGCGACGAGCCTTTGCTCGAGCCCGAAGCGCTCAAGGCCTTGGCTTCGGCCTTTGCCGACCCCTCGGTCGGTTTTGCGACCCTCATCAGCCCCGTGCGCTCGATCGATCAACTCGACCGCCCCGGCGAAGCCTATGTGGTGCTCGACAAGGAGCAGAACGCGCTCTATTTCAGCCGAAATACGATTCCACATCTCCGCGATATCGCCCCCGGAGAGCGCCTCCGGCACCACCCCTTTTGGGTGCATTTGGGTATGTACGCCTACCGCCCCGAAGTACTCGAGGCCTTTGCCCAACTACCGGAATCATCTTTGGAGCGGGCTGAAAAGCTCGAACAGAACCGCTGGCTCGAACACGGTGGACGCATTCGCTGCCTTCCTTTCGAATCCAACAGCCTCCCCGTCGACACCCCCGAAGACCTCGAACGGGTACTGGCGCGTTTATCGGAGCACTGAGATCTCGTTTTTTCGGGCGTGCCCTGACGACGCTGCGCTTATCAGGACCGGGCTTTCCGCTGCAATGCCCTTTCGGGCGATTTCCGCTGCAATCCCTCACGCCTACAGGGGCGATGCATTGCGCAAAGAGGGAAAACAGATTTGCGTTAGGCACACGCTGTGGCTCGCCCCTACCGCATCAAATGCACGGTTTGTTGTTCGGTGCGGGTGCTGCCGTCGTTTCCGTAGGCCGTGGCGCGGATAAAATAGACCCCTTCAGCCAATTCCCGACCCGAATTCCAGTCCCGCCCATCCCATTCCAACACCGGCCCACTGCCCGCGTTGACCCCCTGCCCCCAGCGGTTCAGCACCACCCATTCCACTTTGTCTACATTGAACTGCTCCGCCCGGTATACATCGTTCTCCCCAT
>WGMI01000042.1 GCA_016125155.1 bacterium | reverse complement strand
GCTTAGGATATTCTGCTCCATATCAGGTCTATCGAAAAGCCTCTTGAGCGATTTAAACAAAAACAAAGAGTTTTAAATCTCCCCCAGACCCCCTCTTTTCATTGTCAACTATATTTGAACAGAAAACTGTCCGAAGAGACTGGGCCACCTCAGTATCCTCAAACCCCCAATCCATGAAGCACACGAAAACCCTATTGCTCACCCTATCACTGTCGCTTACCGCCGCGTACGCCCAGGACAAACCCAACATCCTCGTCATTTGGGGAGACGACATCGGCACCTGGAACATCAGCCACAACAACCGCGGCATGATGGGCTATCAAACCCCCAACATAGACCGCATCGCCAAAGAAGGCGTCGCCTTTACCGACTACTACGGACAACAAAGCTGCACCGCAGGCAGAGCCGCTTTCATCTCAGGTAGCGTACCCGTGCGCTCCGGAATGACCAAAGTCGGAATGCCCGGCGCAAAAGAAGGCTGGCAAAAAACCGATTGCACCATCGCCACCGTCCTCAAGGGCCAAGGCTACACCACCGGTCAGTTTGGCAAAAATCACCAAGGCGACCGGGACGAACACCTCCCCACCATGCACGGATTCGACGAATTCTTTGGCAACCTCTACCACCTCAACGCCGAAGAAGAACCCGAAAACGAAGACTATCCAGGCGACATGATCATGGCCGACGGACAAACCTTCCGCCAAAAATTCGGCCCCCGCGGAGTGCTCCATACCTATGCCGACGGCAAAGACGGACAGCGCATTGAAGACACCGGACCCCTGACCAAGAAACGCATGGAAACTGTAGACGACGAGTCGCTGGCCGAAGCCAAACGGTTTATCCGCGAAGCCGTACAGAGCGGAAAGCCCTTTTTCTGTTGGTGGAACGGCACCCGGATGCACTTCCGCACCCACGTTAAAGAAGACCGCCGCCACAAAGGAAACGACGAATACACCGACGGCATGATCGAGCACGACATGCACGTAGGCCAATTGCTCGACCTGCTCGACGAACTCAACATAACGCAAAAAACTGTAGTGCTGTATTCCACCGACAACGGCCCCCACTACAACACCTGGCCCGATGCCGGAACCACCCCCTTTCACGGAGAAAAGAACAGCAGCTGGGAAGGCGCCTACCGCGTACCCGCCTTCGTGCGCTGGCCCGGCCAATTCCCCGCCGGAACCACCCTCAACGGCATCGTAGCCCACGAAGATTGGCTCCCCACATTTGCCGCCATAGCCGGAAACGACAAGATTGTCGATCAACTCAAAAAAGGCACCAGCATCAACGGCCGCAGCTACAAAAACTACATCGACGGAGCCAATCAACTCGACTACCTCAACGGCAAGTCGAAAGAATCGGCCCGCAAAGGCTTTATCTACGTCAACGACGCCGGACAAATTGCCGCCCTCCGTTATGGCGACTGGAAAGCCATGTTCCTTGAAAACCGCGCCGACCAACTCCAGATTTGGCTCGAACCCTTTGTCGAATTGCGCGCACCCTATCTGCTGAACTTGCGCCGCGACCCCTTTGAAAAAGCCCTGTACGGCTCGAACACCTACTACGACTGGTACATCGACCGCGCCTACATTCTCGGAGCCATGCAAGGCTACGCCTTCAACTTCCTTTCTACCTTTCAGAGCTATCCCCCCAGCCAGACTGCAGGCGACTGGAGCCTGAGCAAAGTGCAAAAGCAAATTGAAGACATGACAAAGACTCAGTAGACCTGAAGCCCGAAGCGATTCGTGCGGCTCGTCCCCAAGGGAAGATCGCATGCGCAAAACACCCCGTTTTTCTTCGGAATCGGGGTGTTTTTTTATTCAATGTGCCGTTCCTTCGCATTCGTGTTAGAACATTAATCAACCCCCATGACCAAAACGCGAACAGATGCGCTGCGCAGCGCGATTTTAGGGCTTCTGGTCATCGCCTTGGTCGGAATCGGATACAGCCGCCTTAAATCGAGCAAAACCCCACCCGCGCGCAAAGGGGTGAGTGCGGTCCCCATAGTCGAGACCACCTCGGTCCACAACCGAACCCGCTCCATCGACATCCCGATCAGCGGCAGGCTGGCGGCCGAACGACGCATCGAGTTGTTCAGCGAAGTGCAAGGCGTTATGCTCGACAACCAACAGCGCTTCAAGACCGGGCGCGCGTTTCGCAAAGGCGAACTCTTGGTCTCTATCGACGACGCCGAAGTACAAGCAGCGCTGATCGCCCAGCGAAGCGCCTTTATTCAAAACATCGCCCAACTGCTGCCCGATCTCAGTTTGGACCATCCCGAAGACGCCTCCCAGTGGAAAGCCTACCTCAACCAACTCCGCCCCGAACGAGACCCACCCCCCCTGCCCGAACCCGGAAGCGAAACCCTCCGGCTGTTCCTTACCGCCCGCAATGTGTATTCGAACTACCACAACCTCAAAAGCGCCAGCACCCGAGCCGCCAAATACCGCATTGTCGCACCTTTTGACGGCATCTTGGTCGACGCCCAACTCACCGAGGGCAGTTTGGTGCGCCCAGGGCAGCGGCTCGGCAGTTTTATTGCCCCCGGTCGCTACGAACTCGAGGGATCGGTCAGCAGCACCCAAATGGACTGGGTCAGGGTCGGCACCGCGCTGACCTTGAATTCCGAAGAAGGCAAAGGAAGGTGGAGAGGCACTGTAGTGCGCGTCAACAACCGCATCGACGAAGCCACCCAAAGCGTACGGGTGTTTATTCGCGTCGAAGGAAGCGATCTGCAAGAAGGCCAATACCTCCACGGTTCTCCGGGCACCCGGAGCTTTGAAGATGTCTTTGCCTATCCCCGGTTGTCGCTGGTACAGGATCGGTTTGTGTATGCCGTGCGCGACAGCGTCCTCGAGCGCAGAGCAGTTAAAATTGTGGCTTCGGGAAAAGACAGCGTGCTGATTCGCGGACTCGAAGAAGGATTGCCCGTACTCACCAAACCCCTGCCCGGAGCCTACGACGGTTTGAAAGTGAAGCCCTTGTCTACAGCCCGTCCATGAAGAAACTGGTCGGTTACTTTTTGCAGTATCCCATTGCGGTCAACACCCTGTTGGCGGCTTTGGTGATTTTCGGATGGCTGGGAATGCGCAAAATCAATTCGACCTTTTTTCCGGTGGTCGAAAGCCGGATCATCGCCATAGAAGCCGTGCTCCCCGGCGCCTCGCCCGAAGAAGTCGAAGAGGGAATCGTTCAAAAAGTCGAGGAAAACCTCAAAGGCACCAGCGGAGTCGAACGGGTCACTTCGGTAAGCTCGGAAAACGCCGCCCAAATCCTGGTCGAGGTCTTTAAAGGACAAGACGCAGACCGCGTACTCGAAGACGTGCGCAACGCTGTGTCCCGGGTGCCGAGTTTCCCCGTCGGAATGGAGCCGATTCGGGTGTTTCTTCGGGAAAACATCACATTTACCCTCAGCTTTTCGATCTCCGGCCAAGACCTCGAACTGGGCGCATTGAAAGCGCTGGGGCGCTCGGTGGAAGAAGAACTCCGCCGTTTGCCGGGATTGTCCAAAGTCGAATTGAAGGGATTTCCCGAGGAGGAAGTCGAAATCCTGCTCAGCGAGCCCTTGATGCGCGCCCAAGGCATTGGGTTCGATCAAGTAGCCCAAGCGCTGCGGGCCGAGAACATCGATGTAAGCGCGGGCACGGTCAAAAATCAAAGCGAGGAACTCTCGATACGGGCCCGAAACAAAGGCGATTTGGCCTACGAATTCCACGACATCCCCATTCGGACCGATGCGTTGGGAGGACGGCTTGTTTTGGGCGATATCGCCACCGTCCGCGACCGGTTTGCCGACCGCCCCACGGGCATCAAAGTCAATGGTCAGCCCGCTGTGCTGGTGATGGTTAGCAACACCGACGAAGAAGACATGCTGCAAACGGCCGCCGATGTGCGGGATTTTGTGGAAGGCTTTCGGACTATGCATCCCGAATTGCAGGTCAAGGTCATTCAGGACGCTTCGGTTACCCTCGAGCAACGGCGACAACTGCTCATCAACAACGGCATAGCGGGATTCTTGCTGGTGCTGGCCTTCCTGGCCTTGTTTCTCAACGTGCGCATCGCTTTTTGGGTCGCCCTGGGCATCCCCTTTTCGTTTCTGGCCATGTTCATCCTGGCCGGTTTCTTCGGTATTACGATCAACGTTATATCGCTGTTTGGGATGATTGTCGTGGTCGGCATTTTGGTCGACGACGGCATTGTGATTTCGGAAAACATCTATCAACACTACGAACGAGGAGCCAGCCCGATCCAGGCCGCCCTCGACGGCACTTTTGAGGTGTTGCCCTCGGTACTTTCGTCGGTACTGACCACCATCGTGGCCTTTTCCACCTTTTTCTTTTTGGATGGAAGAGCCGGAGACTTTTTTTCTCAGCTCAGCCTGATTGTGATCCTCACTTTGGCGGTCTCTTTAATCGAAGCCACCCTGTTTCTGCCCTCCCACCTTGCGCACAGCAAGGCCCTGAGAATCCATCACCGCAGCCGTTTGGAGTTGCGCATGGACGAAGTCATGAATGCCGTACGCGCTCGGCTGTATCTGCCTGTCCTTCGCTTCTTGCTCCGGCACCGCTTTTTCGCGCTGATGCTCCCCGTCGGAATGTTGCTGCTTACCCTAGGGGCGTTCCAAGGCCAGATCATCAAAGCCACATTTTTCCCGTTTATCGAACGCGACAATATCGAAATCAACCTCAGCCTGCCCAGCGGCACCCGCGAAGAGGTCACCTGGGAAGTCCTCGAGAACATCTATCGGCGTTCGATGGACGTCAACGAGCGCTACAACGCCGAGCGCCTAGATGGGCTGAGTCTGATGCAAGATGTCAGCCTGGAGGTGGGGCCCACGGGCAACCGAGGGCGGATCAACATCAACTTGCTCGATGCCGAGCGACGGGGGACCAAGAGTTTTGAAGTGTCGAACGCCATTCGCGAGGCCGTAGGGCCCATTCCAGGAGCCGACAACCTGACCTACGGCAACGCCAGCGCGTTTGGACGGCCGGTGAGTATAAGCTTACTCGGCACCGACCCAGTTCAACTCGAAAAGGCCAAAAACGAGCTCAAAGCGCATATGAACAGCCTGAGCGCGCTCGAAGACGTTACGGATTCCGACCTCGAAGGGCCCAAAGAGATTCTCGTTTCGCTCAAGCCCCAGGCCGCCCTGCTCGGCTTTACGACCCGAAGTTTGCTCGAACAGGTGCGCCAGGGATTTTTTGGGCTCGAAGTGCAACGGCTTCAACGCGGTCGAGACGAGGTCAAGGTGTGGCTGCGCTATGACGAAGCCGACCGCGACAATCTCTATGCGCTGGAAGACATGCGCGTTCGGGGCAGCAACGGGCAGTTGATCGCGCTCCGCGACTTGGCCGACATCGAAATAGAACGCGGGGTTGTGGGGATTTCTCACCTCGACGGCGCCCGCGAAATCAAGGTCGAAGCCGAATTGTCCAACCCTTCCGAATCGGCTCCGGCTTTGATCGCCGCTATTCGGGAAGGGTTTATCGACGTCCAACTCTTGCCGCGGTATCCGGGGATTCGGGCCCTGTACGAAGGCCAGAACCGCGAGGCCATGAAGACTGCGGGGTCTGCCCAAAAGGTGGTACCCTACATTTTGATCGCCATGATCCTCATCATCACCTTTACCTTCCGCTCTTTGATACAAACGATGGTGGTATTTCTCCTCATTCCGCTCACCCTGACGGGAGTGGCTTGGGGGCATTTTTTCCACGGAATGCCGATGAGCATTTTCTCCTACCTCGGCATTATTGCGCTGATCGGGATTCTAGTCAACGACAGCTTGGTGTTTGTCAGTACGTTCAACGAGCGCATCAAAAGCGGGATGAACTTGTATGAAGCCCTCGAAGAAACCGGGGGAAGTCGTTTCCGCGCCATTTTTCTGACCACGGCCACGACCGTAGCCGGTTTGGCGCCCTTGATCCTGGAACGCAGTTTCCAGGCCCAGTTTCTCGTCCCTATGGCCATTTCCGTGGCCTATGGAATCCTCTATGCGACCCTGTTAACCCTGTTTACCCTGCCCGTTCTGCTCTCGTTCGCCAACGATGCGCGCCGGGGCTGGACATGGCTGTGGACGGGCGTATTCCCTCAACCCGAAACCGTAGAGCCCGCCATGGTCGAGAAAAATGCCGAAGCCTATGAAACCCCCGGGGGCGATGCGTAGCGGGTGGATTGGGCTCATCGCGATGGTTCCACTGACCGGGATGGCCCAAAATACGAAGAGCCTCGAAACGGCCTTTGCCCGTGCCTTGGAGCACAACCTCCAGCTCAGAGCGGGTAGGTATCGGATGGAAGTGGCGCAGAACAGCGACGATCCGGGCATGGCGGGGTTGTATCCACGGGTTTCGGCCACAGGTCAGGTGGGATTGCAGGACAACGACACCCGTCTGGAATTTGCCAATGGCCAACCCGATGTGGAAGTCGAAGGAGCGCGATCGTATACCTATGGGGGCGGGCTCGATGTCAACTACACCCTCTTTGACGGCATGGGCAGTTGGCACACTCTGAGGCAGTTGCAGACTCAAGCCCGGATCGGTGAACTCGAATTTGCCGCCTTGACCCAAAATGTACTGCTGCAGACCGCCTCGGTGTACTACGACATGGCTTCAAGGCAGGAAGAAGTGCGGATCGCCCGGGAAAATGTCGAGATATCCACCGACCGCTATCGCCGGTTTGAATTGGCTCGGGAGTATGGGAGCGGGAGCAGTTTCGATCTGTCGAGCGCTCGGGTCGATTTGAGCAACGACAGCTTGGCGCTGATTGTGGCCCAGTCGGGACTGCGGGGTGCCCGGCGCGGGCTCGATGTGCTGATGGGCGGTGGGAACGAACCCGATTTTTCGGTCGAAACCGAGGTAGTCTATGCCTGGCTGCCCCCGGACGACAGCCTGAGGAGTTTGGCACTGAGCGCCGATCCGGCCTTGCTCCGCGCCTACGAAGCCGAAAAAGCCGCGGCCTATGCTTCTGCAGCCGCCGGTTCGGCCTTTTGGCCCCGTCTTGACCTGAATGCAGGCTACGACGTTTCGGTCCAGGACAACGAGGTGGGGCTCTTGCTCTTGAACCAGTTCAACGGATGGAATGCCGGCGTTGGGTTGCGCTGGGATGTGTTCAACGGCAACGCCAACCGCATCCGCGATCAGAACGCAGAGCTGCTCCAACAGGCCGCGCAGATCGAAGCCCAGGCCCAAGGGCTCAATACCCGAACCGATCTCGAAAACGCCCTCGATGTGTACCATTCGGCCCTCGAAGGGGCTGCCGTGGCCGAACGCAACACCAAAGCCGCCCGTTTGAACTTTACGCGCGCCCAAGAACTCTATCGGCTCGGCCAAGTCAATCAAAGTCAGTTTCGGGAAGCACAGTTAAACCTCGCTCAAAGCGAAAGCACAGTGTTCCGGGCCCACTTTAGCGCCAAACTCGCCGAACTCGAAGTGCTGCGGTTGTGCGGATTGTTGATGACTTCCTCGGGAGCGCGGTGAATAGGGAACAAACCAAGGGGCAGACATGATCAAGGCTCACCTGATCAAGGCTCACCCGATCAAGGGTTTAAGGCGTCAGAAGGCAAAGATTTCCCGGAAATCGGTTTTCATATCGACCACCATCCAACCGCGGTTTTGGGCTTCTGTGAGCGCCTCTTCGAGATGACCGCTGAGGGTGTGCAGGTCGTAGGCGTATTCCCGAACCGAATCGGTATGGTGGAGTAAAAGACAAAAACTGGGGTAGGGACTTGAGGCTGTGTACTGCATCATGGCCAGATCGCCATCGCTGTTGCCCCCGCAAAACACAGGCACTTTTCCGATAAATCGATGAATGGCTACCGGCTTGGCTGCTTTGTCGTCAAAGTACACCTCTTGGGCCGTTTTGAGGACGGATACACCCGTGCTGTCGCTCACGAATTCCGCCCCGGTATAGCTGCCCACGACGTGAAAAGGCGGGATCCCATAAGCCTCTTCAGACCATACACGCATAAAATCGGCCCCGCCCCCGCTGACGATAAACACTGTAAATCCATGTGCTTTGAGATAATCGATCAGTTCGAGCATTGGTTGGTACAGCACCCGGGTATAAGGCTGTCCGTAACGCGGATCGATGGCCGTATCGGACCAGATGGAAACCGATTGATGAAATGCCTCTTCGGTCATTCCGGTATGACTCTTCAACATCAGCTTCTTGAGGCCCTCGGCCCCCAGTCCAATCCAATCGGAAAAACCGGGCTCGAGCAAAGCCTTGAGCACAGGGTCTTCCTGCCATTCCGGGTGGGCCTCTGCCTGACTCAGAATCCAATGGCGCGCAAAGACGAGTTGATTCGGCACCGGCTGTTCTGGCCAGAGTGTTCCATCGTTGTCGAACACGGCAATGCGGTCTGCCACCGGGATAAAATCGACCGATTTTTCCGAAGTGACCCGTTTCACATAGTCGGCAATTCGTTGGGCGGGTCCTTCAGACCAGGAGGGAAGTGGGGTTGTGGCCGCGACTGCGGCAGTCCCCTGGTCAGTTTTGTTTTCTGTGCGCTCTGCACACGAATGAGTCAAAACGATCAAGGGTATCCAAAGAGAATGTCTCAAGTGTTTCATCCAAAGGAAATTAAAGAGTAAATCCTCCAAAGAGGTTACTGTCCTAACAGGGTTTTTCCCTTGATCCCGAAGCGGTAATTGACCGAGAGCAAGGTCCCTTCCCGATCGCCCAAACCTTGGTATTCGGCCCGGAACTGCCAGCGCGGATCGAGCTGAAATTGCACCCCCACCAGCAAATTCCACGGATTGGGAATGGTCTTTTGCATTTGATAGCGAATGATGCCGTCGTCGGCGGCCATTTCGGCATTTTCGAGCTGACCTCGGAGGGCATTGTACGGACCTTCGTACAGGGCTTGTTTGACGGGCGACAACCCATCATACCAGGCATCGAGCCCGTCGATGTAACCTCCAACGGTCTGATCGAGATCGGGAAACACCTCGTCCATCGAAATTTGCCCCACGGTTTCGCTGTTCAACGACGTCCGCATTACCCCCGTCCAGACGACCCAGTTGCGGTCGTTGTGGGTAATGGAACGAAAAATGGGGCCGGTGCGAAACCCCGAAATGGCCAACTCGGCCGGTTGGTCGAGTTTGTCGGTAAAAACCCATTGGTGGTTGAAATCGAGCGAAAACATCCAGTCCTGATAGGCCCCGGCCGCTAGAATGCCGAACCCGGCAAAACCTCCGCTCGAAGTAGTTTGGGTTTCTAAGGGAAAAGGCGACGACATTTTTAACCGCACCTCGGAAACCCCGTATCCGCCTATGGCATACACGTTCAGGAATGGAAACAACCAGGCATCCAAGCGGATGTTGGGCGAGTTTGCCAAGGCCGAAACTTCTTCAAATTGCACGATATCGTCCAAAGGAATGAGCTCTGAGGAACCAAAACCCACCTTGAGTCCCGTCAATTGGAGGTACTGAATGCCGCTGAAGCCATTGGCCATCACCCCAAAAGGCAAAGGCAGACCAATGCCGCGTTCGGCTACGGCATCGCCCATGATGGGCAGCACAAAAGGGTATGGGTCAGATTGGCCAGAAGAACCCGCAACCTCGGGCAAACTTTGTGCAAGTCCCACTAAGGCTGACCCCAAGACCGCGACAAGACTAAACGAGATAGCGAAAAGATTCCTCATAAATTTCGATTTAGTTGACAAACGGAAGCGATAAACCAAACTGCAAACGGCTGAGGCTGTTCGGAACGGGATCGGCATTCGAGATGCCGGTGAGCCACGCATAGCGCAGACCGATGTCGAGCCCTTTCCCGCCCCGGGCTTTGACCAAGCTGTAGCTGATGTCCAAAGCGGCTCCATACCACACCGGATTGATTTGTTCGGAGAAGTCGAAATCGAGGGTAATTTCACTCCCGTCTTCCCAAACCGCTGTGCGCCTTTCGGTGGCCGATGTGCAAAAACTCACTTGAGGACCCACCGAAATACTCCATTCGGGGTTGAGCCGATACCGCATCAGGATCGGAACGTCGATGGTATTGATGCGCCACTGATTGTTGCGGTCGGTCAAATTGGCTGCGATGCTGTCGGGCAAACTGCCCAGTTGAGGCATGCCGTCGGTTATGGAATTGTTGAGCGGGGTAAACTCCGCCCGCAAGGACCATTTCTCACTCAATTTGAGGTGGTTGCCTAGTCCAAAATGCCAACCCAGCTTCGGCTGACCTTCAGTCCACACATCGTAGTTGGCCCCGGCATCAATGCTGAAGTGAAAGGTTTCGGTGGCCGCTTTGTCGCCAAAAATGAGGACCAAAAGAGCCGCTTGGGCGCTGGCTGCCGTGGTGCCAGCCATCATCATCAGGAGGAGGAGGAGTTTCATCAAGGTGGGATAGGATAGATGGGTACAAAGAAAATCGAAATCCCTTCCGAACTTGCCGCAAACAATAAAGAGAAGATTCCATGCCCAGTCCTGTCTACGAAGAGCTTTTACAAAACAACCGCAAATGGGCCGCCCATCGTTTGGTGGACGATCCGGGTTTCTTTGAACGCCTTGCCCAACAACAAAAGCCCAAGTTTTTATGGATTGGGTGCTCCGACAGTCGCGTACCCGCCAACGAGATCACGGGAACCGATCCGGGCGAAATCTTTGTGCACCGAAACATAGCCAATTTGGTGGTGCACACAGATTTAAATATGCTGACGGTACTGGACTATGCCGTCAATGTGCTGCACGTCGAGCACGTCATTGTGTGCGGCCACCACGGATGCGGGGGGGTTAAGGCGGCCTTGGGCAACAAAGATTATGGCCTGATCAACAAGTGGTTGAGAAATATTAAAGACGTGTATTACAACAACATGGAAAAGATTGATCAATGCGCCAGCGAACAAGTCAAAGTGGACACCTTGGTCGAGCTAACCGCGGTGGAACAACTGTGGAATTTGGCCAAAACCAGCATCGTACAGAAAGCGTGGAAAGAACGGCAAGCCCCTGTGTTGCACGCCTGGGTGTATGATTTACAAGATGGACTGCTCAAAGAGCTCTATCATTTAGAGCCGGGTTGTGCCCTAGATCCTATCTATCAATATGAGATAGAATAAGCCCTGGCTAGGCATGACCATGCCCAAAATGGGCCGCGGCAAAGGCGAGTAGAATGACCCCCAGCTTGATGAAGTTGAAGCCATGCCCTTTGCTGCTCTCGAAGAGGATCACGGTCGATATGTGGAGAAACACCCCGAAGGTAATGGCCATCAATTGGGGTTGAGCCTGTTGCAAAATGGGGAAATGCCCTGCCAGCGCAATCCCCAGAGGCGCCATCAGCACAAAAAAGCCGAAACTGAAGGCAGTTGTCCCCACCGAAAGATTGAGTTGGCGCAACAGCGAAAAAAAGACCAACCCCACCGGAAGGTTGTGGACCGCAATGGCCCGGGTCAATACTCCTGCTTCGGGCGAATCGGGCGCAGCGCCAATGGGCAGGCTCTCTACCAAAGCATGGAGCGATAGCCCCATGAGCATAGGCCATGGAATGCGACCTGCCTGGACTGATTCCATGTGCTGGTGACCGTGCTCAACACCTTGGCTCAGGGCTTCAAAGAGCAACTGAACGAGAAATCCCAACAAAATAAACCACCCCAACTCGTGTCCGGAGTGTCCCGGATTGAGATGATGATGTGCTTCTTGCGTCGAATTTTCGGAAGAACCATAGATGTGGGGCAACAAATCCAACACCCCCGTGGCGAGCAAATACGCCCCGCTGAATGCGAGCAGCAACCGCAAAAACAAAGGGCTCTTGGACGGCAACAGCAGGGCGACTGCGGCGCCGCCAAGGGCGGAGAGAACAAGGGTGAGGGAGTGCACGGGCTGCAAAGAAAAGATTTAGGGGGGAGTTTGAAGGAGGCTAAAACACCCCAAACAACCGCAGGGCAGATACGATCAAAACCACCGCCAGGGTCCACCGAATCAACTCCTTGGCCCAACTGAGGCGAATCAGATAGCGCACCCCGATCCAGGCTCCGAGTGCCTGACCTGCCGCCAGCGCCATGCCCACCGTCCAGTTGAGCCGAGGGTCGAAGGCAAAAATGAGAAAAGGTGGAATGGTGAACACCAGGGCCATGACCAATTTGAGAATGTTCGATTCCACGAGGCTATACCGACTGTAGAGCACAAAAAACACCAACATAAACAACCCGATGCCCATTTGCAGAAACCCCGCATATACGCCCATGGCAAAGAAACCGAGCCAAAGTCCGACGCCTTTGCGCGGTCCGCTGGGATCGGTCTCTCGGTTCCAAACCTTGCTGCTGATAAACAAGGTCGGGAACAAAACGAGCATCAGAATCCCGATCAAAATGCGCATGGGGTCGTCGTCGATGCGGAGCGCCAAGAGCGAACCCAACGTACTTCCAATCAGCCCCGGGGCGATGTAAAACCGACTGTCGCGCAGCAATCGGCGCGTGCGTTCGTCCCTGGGCAGCGCGATCACCGAGGTGGCGGTTTGCACGAGGACGCCGATGCGGTTCGTGAGGTTGGCGGCCGTAGCCGGCATTCCGAGAAAAATCAGCAAACCCAGGGTAATGCTGCTTCCATTGCCCGCGAGGACGTTGATGATCCCAGCGGCAAATCCGCCCAGAAACAGCCAGATCCAAACTTCTGCACCCCAATCTGGATTCACGAGGCAACGGTTTTACGCATCGACCTCCACAGAACGATCCCGCTGACCCCCGCGGCCAGACCCCAGCCCAATGCCGTGCTCGTAAAACCGAAAATGAGTCCACCCGTGGCGAACAACACTGCATAGGTCAGCACAACGGCCGAAGCCCAGGAAACCAGCAAGCCCGAGTCGAAGCGATTGGGGCCCAATCCGCTGCCCTGCCACCAACCGTCGGGTTGAACGCGTTGATAGAATGCGCGCAGCACACCGGCTTCAACAGGCGCCGTGCGGAAAGTCACCACGAGCCAAACGACCGTCGTGACGGCCACGGTGAAGTAAAATGAGCCGTTGGCCCGGATAAAATCGGCCCCAAAATGCGGTTCCAAACCAAATTTGGCGATGGCCAAGGCGAACAGAGGCGTCAGCGTAGCTGCGATTTCGCTCCAAGCGTTGATCCGCCACCAATACCAGCGCAAAATGAGCACTGCCCCCAAACCCGCTCCGCTCGCAATCAGAAACTGTGCGGCTGCGTCGATGCTCCCCACGGCCCAACTGACGGGTACGGATGCGGCCATCAGCAAGAGCGTACCCCCTTTGGAGGCCCGCACCAGTTGGGCTTCGCGTTTGGCCCCGTCGGCCTTGCACCAAAAGCGCCCGTAGAGGTCGTTGACCAAATAGCCCGCCCCCCAGTTGAGTTGGGTGCTGATGGTGCTCATATAGGCCGCGAGAAAGGCGACGAACAGCAACCCCTTGAGCCCCGAAGGCAGGTGGTCGCGCATCAGCAGTACATAGCCCTCGGCAGCGCGCTCGGTCCCAAATCCCGGGTGGACGACCAGAACGCACAACCCAACGACAATCCAGGGCCAGGGACGCAGGGCGTAGTGGGCGATCTGAAACATCAGTGAACTGTACACCGCGCCTTGTTCGTCTCTGACGCTCATCATGCGCTGAGAGATATACCCTCCGCCACCCGGTTCGTTGCCCGGATACCAACTGGCCCACCACTGCAGGGTGAAATAGCTGAGAAAAGCACCAAGGCCCAGCGAGAAACCGCCCACGGCATCGCCCGAAATCGAGGGCGCCCCCCAGCTCGGGAAAAAGTCGAACCTCCAGGCGGGCAGCTGCGCCTTCAATCCCGAAATGCCGCCCACTTCGGGCAGACGCAAGACCACCACCGCCAACACCACCGAACCGATCATGGCCAAGGCGAACTGAACGGCATCGGTAACGGCCACACCGATGAGACCGGAAAGCGAACTGTAGACGGCCGTAAGCACCATCAAAGCCACGAGCAAAAGAAAGGCCTGCTGCTCGGGCAGGTCAAAAAACACCTTGAGTATGGTCAACATAGCCCGGTTGACCCAAGCGATTATGATGAGGTTGAGAAACCCGCCCAGATAGACGGCTTTGACCCCGCGCAACACCCTCGAGGGCCTCCCGCCGTAGCGCAATTCGATGAGCTCGGGTTCGGTCAAAACCCCCGATCGCCTCCAATACCGTGCAAAAAAGAAGGTGGTCAGCATGCCCCCTACCAGCATATTCCACCACAGCCAATTGCCCGAAATGCCGTTGTGCGCCACGCGTTCGGCTACCCAAAGCGGGGTATCGGCCGCAAAGGTGGTCGCCACCATACTGAGACCCGCCAACCACCAGGGAAGGTTGCGACCGCCCAACAAAAAATCGCCCAAACTCCGGGAGGCACTTTTGCGAAACCACCACCCAACGCCCAGCGAAAAAAGCAGGTAGGCAGCAATGATCCATAGGTCGAGCGGGCTGAACGGCATGCGCCGCAAGTTAGCCCCGATGCCGGGGTTGGCATTGTTACCTTAGCGACATGAACCGACTTCCCCTTTTCCGAACGGGACACCCTTGCCGGGTCTGGGGGCGAACTGCGTGTATCGCCTTGATTTTGATTGGATTATCTTGCTCCACAGAACCGGAATCACCGGTCGAAGAGGGCGACTTTCGCATCGATCACCGGGTTCAAATCGGAGCCTATCCGTTGGGGGCCGACAGCGCGTACAAGGTTTCCCTGTCCTTGTACAATCTCGGAAAAGCCGCCACCTTTGAGTGCATTACCGAACTCAAAGTAGGCGAGACCCTCCATTACGACACCACCACCCACCACATCGACAGCGCCCAATCTGCGGGGGCCGAAGTGGTTTTTGCATCCGTACCCTACCATGCCCGAATTCCGGCCGAAGTCCAAGTCCGAATCACCGAAATCGAACCCGTCCGCAACTAAATCAGCCGCGCCCCGGCCCAAGGCAGATTCGGATTTGGCATTGGTCGCCAAAACCCAAGCAGGGCTCGAGGCGGTGCTGGCGGACGAACTGCGCGCCCTCGGGGCCCGAAACGTCGAACCGCTGCGCCGGGCAGTGGCCTTTAGAGGCGATAAGGGCTTTGTCTATAAGGCCAATTTGTGTTTGCGCTCCGCCCTTCGGATTCTCGTGCCTTTCATTGAATTCGAAGCCCGGGATCCCGACGATTTGTACCGCAAAGCCGAAGCCTTTGGCTGGAGCGAGCTGCTATCGGCCGACAGCACCTTTGCCATTTCGTTTACAGTTCACTCTGAGGTCTTTACCCATGGACAATTCGCAGCCCAGAGGCTCAAAGATGCCATCGTAGACCGCATCCGCAAAGACAGCGGTCGCCGACCGAGCGTAGACAAAGCCCAACCCGAAATGCGCTTCGATTTGATGATCGCCGGAAACCGCGTGGTTGTATCGCTCGACAGCAGCGGAGATTCCCTCCACCGCAGGGGCTATCGCAGCGAAACGGGAATGGCTCCGCTCAACGAGGTCCTTGCCGCGGGGTTGCTCCTCCACACGGGCTGGAAGGGGGGGCGCACCTTGGTCGATCCCTTTTGCGGGTCGGGGACCCTGGTGTTGGAAGCGGCCATGATTGCCCACGACATCCCCCCAGGGCTGTTCCGCCGCGAATTTGGCTTTATGCGCTGGGGCGACTACGAACCCGAATTGTTCGAGACCATTCGCGAATCCAGGATGAACCGGCTTCGGGAGCATTCCGCTCTGGTACACGGGTTTGACAGCGATTTTCGCATGATTTCCAAAGCTGGGATCAACGCCCGGGAATCGGGGCTCGAAGAGTTTTGCCGCTTCGCCCTCGGCGACTTTTTTGTCCGCGCCCCGTGGAGCGGGCTTGAAGAATCGGGCCAAAAAGAGGGGATTTTGGTGATGAACCCCCCCTACGGTCAAAAGCTCGAATTGACCGACTATCGATTCTTCGAACATCTGGGCGACCGGCTCAAGAAAGCCTACGGGGGATGGGATGCCTGGATTTTACTCCCCGAAGAAGTCCAAGGCATCGGGCTCAAACCCGACCGAAAACTCAAGGTTCAAAACGGAGACATTCCCTGTGTTTGGAGTCGTTTTGAGCTGTTTGCCGGAAGCCGGAACCAAAGGCGAGAAGCCCAAAAAGGGGACAAACCCTGCCGCATCGAGCGCAAACGCCCCGCTGCGGGCGACGATTCTACCCAGTCTTCAGAATAACAATGGAAATACCCATGAAGCGAATTGGTGTAATGACCTCGGGAGGGGACTCTCCGGGAATGAATGCCTGTGTGCGCGCCGTTGTCCGTACCGGGCTGGCCCGCGGTTTGGAAGTGTACGGGATTTTCCGCGGCTACGAAGGCATGATTGCCGGAGAAATCGAACCCCTTAAGGCCAACAGCGTCAGCAATATTCTTCAAAAGGGGGGCACGGTACTCAAAACCGCGAGGAGCGAGGCGTTTAAAACCGTTGAGGGACGCGTCCGCGCCGCGGAACAACTCAAAATGCACGGCATTGAAGGCTTGGTGGTCATTGGGGGCGATGGCTCTTTTCGCGGTGCCATGGCGCTCGAAGCCGAGCACGGTATTCGCTGCATGGGCTGCCCGGGCACCATCGACAACGATTTGTACGGCACCGACAACACCATTGGCTACGACACCGCGGTCAATACGGTGGTGCAGGCCGTGGACAAGATTCGCGACACGGCCAATTCGCACGACCGTTTGTTTATCGTCGAAGTGATGGGGCGGGACGCGGGTTTTATCGCATTGCGCAGCGGGATTGCGACTGGGGCGGAAGCCGTATTGATTCCCGAAACCGTGACCTACATCCCCGAATTGATCGATTTGCTCGAGCGGGGTTGGCAGCGCAATAAGTCCAGCGCCATTGTGATTGTAGCCGAGGGCGACGATGCCGGAGGGGCCTATCAGGTGGCGGAAAAGGTGAAAGAAAAATTCAACCGCTACGACATTCGGGTTACGGTTTTGGGGCATTTGCAAAGAGGGGGCAGTCCTTCGGCCCTCGACCGCATATTGGCGAGCCGCATGGGTCATGGAGCCGTCGATGCACTGTTGGCAGGCCGCACCAGCGAAATGGTCGGGGTGGTCAACAACAACATCACGTATACCCCGTTTGACAAGGCCACCAAGCACCATATGGAGGTAAGCCCCTATTTGCTCGAACTGGTCCAGGTCTTGTCGAGCTAAATGGTCAACGTGCGCTGCGCTGAGGTCATGGTTCCGGCGCCGGTAGGGGGGCTGTTTACGTATTGGATTCCCGACGATTGGAACGAACCCCTCGAAGTAGGGCAATGGGTGGTGGTTCCCTTTGGACCCCGACGGCATGTCCTGGGCGTGGTGGCTTCTCTGAGGCCGAAATCGGATTCGGAACGCAGTTTAAAACACCTTTCCGCCCAAGCCCCGGAAGCCGCTGTTTCCGGCGCGGCCATTCGTTTTTGGACCTGGCTATCTGACTATTATCTGTGTCATCCCGGAGAAGTGCTGATGGCCGCCTTGCCATCCGGATTCCAACTCGAAAGCCGCAGTCGGATCCGCGCCCTTCCCTCGGCCAACGGAGAACGCACCGAACCCCGATCTGCCCTAAGCCCAGCGGCCTTCGAACTCTACACCGCTTTGCTTGAATCGGGAGAGGTTGAGGTGCTGAAACTCGAAAAAGAGCGAAACAGCAAAATCATCCGCCTGTTGATCAAGGAATTGCTCGAAAGCGGTTGGGCCGAACTCGACGGGTTTTGGAACCGCAAACTCCCGGAGCGCAAAAAACACGTCGTTCGACGCCACCCAGAGGCCGATCCCCGCGCATGGAATGCCGTGCTCAATTCGAAACGAGCCCCCCAACAAGCGGCTTTTTTGTCGTGGTTTGAGCAAAACGAGACCCCTGAAGGCATCGACCGATCGCTTGTGAAGGCCGAATGGAAATCGGCGGTTTTGCATGCGTTGATTGGAAAAGGACTGTTGCGCGTCGACCTGGAAATCGCAGAAGCGATGCGCAGCGCCACAGACGAACCAGCCCAACTTAATACGCTCAATCCGGCACAGCACACGGCGAAGGCAGGCATTGAACGCGGTTTTTCGGTGGGCAAAACCGTCTTGCTCCACGGCGTGACCGCTTCGGGCAAAACCGAGGTCTACGCGCATTTGATCCGCGCTGTTCTGGAAAAGGGCCAATCCGCGTTGTTTCTCCTCCCCGAAATTGCCCTGACCACCCAGATGATCGAGCGGATGCAGCGGTTGTTTGGCGACCGGGTGCTCGCCTACCACAGCCGCTTGGGCGAACGAGAGCGGATGGAGTGCTTTAGAACGGTCTTGAAAGCCGAAGTCCCCCTGCTCGTACTCGGGGCGCGCTCGGCCGTGCTCCTTCCCTTTGCGCAGTTGGGGCTGATTGTGGTCGACGAAGAGCACGAAACCTCCTACAAACAAAGCGACCCCGCCCCGCGCTACCACGCCCGGGACAGCGCCCTGATGCTCGGGCGCTTTCAAGGCTGTCCGGTCTTGCTCGGGTCGGCGACCCCTTCGTTGGAATCGATGATGCTCGCCCAAGAAGGAAAATACGCCTATGTGCCGCTGCGGCAGCGGTTCAACAATCAAACCCTGCCTCAAATCGAGCTGAGCCGGTATCGCCCAAAACCCGGATCCGAAGCGGACCCGGAAACCGCTTTGGGGCCAGACCTGCTCTCGGCCCTCCAACAGTCCATCGATCAGGGCCATCAAGCGCTGTTGTTCCAAAACCGCAGAGGTTTTTCGCCCTATGTGCAGTGTTCCGATTGTGGATCGGTGCCGGGTTGCCCGCACTGCGACATCAGTTTGACGTTACACCGTTCCAGTGGGCGGTTGCGGTGTCATTACTGCGGTTATTCCGAAGCCTACCGACAGGCCTGCACCGAATGCGGTTCGATGGCGCTGCACTATCGGGGGTTTGGCACCCAGCGGCTCGAAGAGGAGCTCGAAGAGCGCATGCCCGAGTGGAGAACCGCCCGCATCGATTTGGACAGCACCCGGCGCAAAGAGGCCCTGAGCGAATTGCTCGAGCAGTTCGAAAGCGGGCAGCTCGACGTATTGATTGGCACCCAAATGGTCACCAAGGGCTTGGACTTTCAGAATGTCTCCATCGTGGGAGTGGTCGATGCCGACGCCCTGATGCGACAACCCGACTTTCGGGCGGAAGAACGCAGTTTTCAGCTGTTGGCTCAAGTAGCCGGTCGGGCTGGTAGAGGAGCTGCCGAAGGGCGGGTCATGATTCAAACCGCCGATCCCACCCACGATTTGTACAAAGACCTGCGCGATGGCGATTTTGACGCCATCTATCGCCGCTTGCTCTACAAGCGACAGTTGTTTCGCTATCCCCCCTATTGCAGACTGATCCGGGTCCTATTGCTCCATGCCGACCCCGTGCGGGTGGACCGCGCCGCCCAAAGCTTGGCCCCCCTGTTCAAAAGCCGGTTTGGAATGGATGTACTCGGACCCGAACCCCCTTCTGTGGCCCGATTGCGTGGCATGCACCAACGTCAATTCCTGCTCAAAATAGACCGAGACCGATCGCCCTCGGCCTACAAGCGAGGCTTGACCGAAATACTGAACCAAGTAGGTCGCCGCACGGAATTCAAAGGGATTCGCGTCTTGATCGATGTAGACCCTTGAGCCGCATCGCCCAACGGTTGGATTCGAACAAAACCATCGACAAAACCCACAAAGTGCCCAATGAATTGATGGGTTGGGCTTAATTTCGACCCTGAACCCCATCGGGTATTTCCCTCCCGAACGAATTGAATAACACGCAGACCATCAAAACATGGCACAAATCAATTTCAAAGGAAGCGCCATCCAGACCCTTGGCGCATTGCCCGCCCTGGGCAGCAAGGCTCCAGATGCCGTCTTGACCGGCCTTGACCTCAACGACTACAAAATCTCCGACTACAGGGGCAAGAAAGTGGTGCTCAACATCTACCCCAGCATCAATACCGGAGTGTGTGCCGCCTCGGTTCGCCGTTTTAACGAAGAAGCCGCGGGTTTGGAAGACACCGTGGTGTTGTGCATCAGCCTCGACCTACCGTTTGCCCAAAAGAGCTTTTGCGGGGCCGAAGGCATCGAGAACGTAGTGATGGGCAGCCCCCTGCGCCCGGGCAACACCTTTGCTTCCGACTATGGTTTGACCATTCTCGAGGGCATCTTTGCGGGCTTGCTTTCTCGGGCCGTCGTGGTTTTGGACGCCGAAGGCACTGTGCTCTACACAGAGCAGGTCCCCGAAATTGCCCAAGAACCCGACTACAACAAGGCTTTGGCGGTGCTGTAACGGAATCCGACCAAGTCAGCGGAAATTTCTGGGGACAGCACTAGGAATGCGTCATAGTGCTTTAAGGACATCTTTTCGATAAGAAACCTTGAAAAGTGAAATCCCTTTGATTCAAAGAGTTTGTCTGAAGTTACAGTCCAGGAATGACAAAAAAGCGCTAGAAGACAACGAGTTGTCCAACTATCAAGGTGTTTAAGGCCTCTCGACTCCGGGTAGGGTGGTCTAGAAAAACCAAGGGCAGCGACGCCGAGTCGCACCCAGCCGCAACGGCCCTGTAGAACCGCGATGCTTCGCGGTGCGAGAAAAGGAAATTAAAGAACGTTACGGCTATGGTTGAATGAACCTCGGCCAAAGCGCTCCAAAAAAGAATCAAGACGGGGTGGACAAGAGAGTGTAACTGACGGTCAAGTTCTATTCAGCAATACTACAGAGCCCAAAAGCGCCATGGAAGCGTCGTGGCTCTACTCTTTCTTTGGAGCAGCAAAGAAAGAAGCCTAACGCGGGAGCGGGGTGCACACTAGAGCCGTAGAGAGGGTATGAACAGCGCAGGCCTTAACCCGTTTCTAAGTTCGAATCGCACCGCCGCGATGCATCGAGGCACTACACAATGCACATCGGCGAAGGTGGAAGGTATCTAACCGAAGACCCGAGAGTATATCTTGGATGACCATGGCCGCAACCGTCAATTGTAGGTTTTATTCTAGGAAAAGGGGTAAACCTCAATTGAATGAAAAAGCACCTCGCCTCAGAAATATCCTGTTACCCACCCGATCCCTATGGGATGTGTGCCTTTTCCCAAGCCCTGACTTTCACTCTCGCTTGATCGAACAACCTTTCGTAGTTGCCTTTAGTAACGGCGTATTTTTGTTCGGCTGTCAATAAATTCCAAAGCGAATCGTACAGATGATACACACGCATATTGGGCTCTTGGCAGTTGGGTGCCACGTTATCTGTTCCGAACAAGAATCGATTGGGATATCGAACGATTAGAGAACGGGCGGCCTCAAGCGAAGCGGCATCGTTGGTAATCCACTTGGCTACTTGATCCCAACTGATGTCGATGTATACATGCGCATATTCGGGGTCACCGAGCATTTCATCCAGCAACGTACCCATTTCAGCTATGGGGCGTACAACCCGTCCCAATCCGGCATGGGCCCAGATGATGGGGGTGTTCGGGTGACGTTATACAAGCGACTTAAACTCCTCGAGGTAGTTGTATGCACCGGGTTTGGGAAATGGATTGTCGATATCGTTGTGGATAATAACCAACAACCCCGTTTCTCCGCAGAAATCCAAGATTCGGTCGAGCGCTGGGTCGCTAAGGCTCGCAACATCACCAGCCACTTTGCTACTGACGAATTCTTTGTGAATGGAAAACTCACCAATTCCTGATAAAACCCCTGGAAAGGTGGTGAGTACTCGCCTGATATGGTCTACCGCATACATATCAGCAGGATTGAATCCAGTAATCATCGGATCGAGTCGCTGTCTTTGTACGACAGGCAGACTGAGATACTGGGTAGCTATCCAGGCATCAGTAAAGCTATAGTAGTACAAAGCCGCGTCGCTTTCAAGGTAGTAGGTCGGCGCATGGGTGCCGGTAACTCGATAACTCCATTGCTGTTGCAACGGGATACCGAACACTGTTGACCTTCCCACCGAATCGCCCATCACCTGATCTACATAAAACGAAAGTGAAATTCCTTCTTGGATGTAGTTGGTAAGATGAAAATGACTGTCGTGAAACAGGGAAACATCTGGCCTGGGTTCCGCTTTTCGCTTGTTGTTCTTTTGAGCACTCAGCGGTTGCATTAACCCGACAACAAGGATAAATGCGAGATAGTCAAACCTATACCCCCGTCGAACCAAAGTGTTAAACTGAGTCTTCATGGCTTCGGATCCACGCGATACTGTAGTGGTCTAACTTTTTTGGACAGAAAAGTTGAACTTTCTTAATTTCTCTGTCATGAAAAGTAAAAGACGGCAATTGACGATGGCGTTCAAGGTAAAGGTTGTCTTAGAGGCACTTAAAGAGCGTTACACAGTTTCG
>WGMI01000007.1 GCA_016125155.1 bacterium | reverse complement strand
CCACCCCCCGACCAACAGCAACTGCTCGCCTTCTAAAAATTAGGGGGTACTCAAAATCAAAATCCGTCCAAAATCAACTCTAAACACCTCAGGGACAAATACCTTTATGCCCAGCTAAAAACGTTTTGGACAGCTGTGAAAGAATCTCTGAACTTCAAGGGAGAATCAATGCCATTCAACCAGTGTAAGAATTCCTTCGAAAACTAGATCATCAAGCCCCCCCGCCCCAATTCATCAATGCGCCTCCAGCCAGTTCATCCCGATACCCGTATCGACCACGAGGGGGATGCTCAGAGAGAGCGCGGTTTGCATGGCGTCTTTGACGAGGGCTGATACCGCTTCGACCTCGTTTCCGGGGCAGTCGAACACCAATTCGTCGTGGACCTGGAGCACCATACGGCTCGCATAAGAACCCATGCGGAGCCGGGCATGGACCTCAATCATCGCCTTTTTGATCAAATCGGCTGCGCTGCCCTGAATCGGGGCATTGACCGCATTCCGCTCCGCATGCGCCCGAACCGTTTGATTCGAAGAGTGGATGTCGGGCAAATAGCGACGGCGCCCAAACAAGGTTGTGACAAACCCCTGTTGCCGCGCCAAGGCCACCTGGGCATCCATATAGGCCTTGATGCCCGGATAACTCTCGAAATAACTCCGAATCAGTTCCGCGGCCTCCGACCGACTCAGGTCTGTCTGCTGGCTCAACCCGAAGGCCGACACCCCGTAAATAATCCCAAAGTTGACCGTCTTCGCATAGCTCCGCTGCTCCTTGGAAACTTCCTCCAGCGGAATCGAAAACACCCTTGCCGCCGTAGCTCGGTGGATGTCCAAGCCCGAACGGAATGCCTCCAACATCGCCTCGTCCTTGCTCAACTCTGCAATCAACCGCAACTCGATCTGGCTATAGTCCGCGCTTAGCAAACGATGCCCCTCGTCCGGAATAAACGCCTTGCGAATCTCCTTGCCGCGCTCGTACCGAATCGGGATGTTCTGCAAATTCGGATTCACCGAACTCAACCGACCCGTAGCCGCTACGGCCTGGTTGAAAGACGTATGGATCCGCCCCGTGCGCGGATGCACCAACTCGGGTAGGGCGTCGACATAGGTGCCTTTGAGCTTTTGTAGCTGCCTGAATTCCAATATCAAAGGCACAATTGGATGCTCGTGGACCAAGGTCTGTAAAATGTCCTCGGACGTAGCGTACTGCCCGGTCTTGGTCTTTTTCGGCTTGCCCCCCAGCTTGAGCCGCTCGAACAACACCTCGCCCAACTGCTTGGGCGACGCCAAATTGAACTGCCCCCCCGCCATTTCCTGCACCTTGCGGTCGATCTCGACCAACTCATTCAACATACTACCGCTCAGGGCATTCAGCGCATTCGAATCGATCCGAACCCCCGCCCGTTCCATCGATACCAACACCGGGACCAAAGTCACCTCGATCTCCGAAAACAACGGCTTGAGCCCCGCCTGCTCCAACAACGGCTCGAATCGTTGCTTGAGCTGAAACGTCAAATCGGCATCTTCTCCGGCATACTCGCACACCCGCTCCGGCTCCACCGAGCGCATGGTCCGCTGGCCCTTGCCCTTGGGCCCAATCAACGTCTCGATGCTCTGGGTCCGGTGGCCTAAATAGTTCTCGGACAGCGCATCGAAATTGTGCCGCTGATCCGGATTGATCAAGTAGTGCGCCAGCATGGTGTCGAACCAAGGCGCGGACACCTCCACCTCGTAGTTGCGCAAAACGCTCAGATCGTACTTGAGGTTTTGACCCACCTTTTCGATGGACGGGTGTTCGAAAAACGGGCGCAACACCTCGATCCAGTCTTGTTGGGCCTGAGCTTCTTCGGGAAACGCCACATAGTAGGCCTTGCCTGCCTGCCAGGAAAACGCAATCCCCACCAAACGCGCGTCGATTTCGATCAGCGAATCGGTTTCGGTATCAAAACACACCGAAGTCTGTTTCAACAAACTCCCCACCAACCATTGAAGCTCTTCTAGACTGGAAATCAACGTATAGTGATGGTCATAGGTCTCGAGCGACCGCAGACTGCCCATCGTGGGCGCTGTTTCTTCGGTCCCGAACAAACCCATTTGACTCCCCGAGCCGTTGGAAGGGGTGGGAGCAGCCGGAGTAGCCGCCGTTCGCGGCTCGCCCAGCATCCGCTTGAGCAAGGTGCGGAACTCCAGTTCCTCAAACACCGATTGCAACGCCTCCTGATTCGGTACGCTCATTTCCAGCTCGGCCTCGTTGAGCGCGATGGGCGCATCGACAATGATGGTGGCCAGCTTCTTGCTCATCAACCCCTGATCGGCATAAGTCCGGAGCGTTTCGCCCAGCTTCCCCTTGATCTCCTCGGCATGGGCCAGGGTTTCCTCCATGCTGCCATATTGCGCCAGCAGCTTTTGGGCCGTCTTTTCGCCCACACCGGGAAAGCCCGGAATATTGTCGACGGCATCGCCCATCATTCCCAGCAAATCGATGAGCTGTTCGACCCGCTCGATGCCGTGTTTGGCACATACTTCTTTGGGACCGAGGACTTGTGCGGGTTCCCCACCCCGCCCCGGCTTGTAGATCAGGGTCTTGTCGGTCACCAACTGGCCAAAGTCCTTGTCGGGGGTCATCATATAGGTAGTATACCCCTCCGCCTCGGCCTGACGCGCCAAGGTGCCGATCAAATCGTCGGCTTCGTAGCCTTCCAACCCCAAGGTGGGGATGCCCATGGCTTCGAGGATGCGGTGGATGTAGGGCACCGCAATCTTGATGGCCTCTGGGGTTTCGTCTCGGTTCGCCTTGTAGGCCGGAAAGTCAATATGACGCTGGGTCGGCCCGGACACATCGAAGACCACCGCGAGGTGGGTCGGTTTTTCTTTTTCGAGCAACTCGGTGAGCGCGAGCATAAAGCCAAACACCGCCGAGGTATCGATGCCCTTGCTGTTGACCCGGGGGTTTTTGATAAAGGCGAAGTAGCCCCGGAAAATGAGTGCGTAGGCGTCGAGGAGAAAAAGCCGGGCGTCTTTGGGGGCCATCGGAACGTGCAATTGAAGGGTGTGGGGTACAAAGGAAAGGGTTTGGGCGTGTGGATTGGGTGATAAAGGGCGTTGCAATGATCTAATCGACAGCGCCGCGATGCTTCGCGGCAGTATATCGCGGCGGAAAATCGCGGCTATATGATGGTGCTGGTGGGGATTGAAAGCGAAAGGGCGATGCATTGATGCGATCGGAAGCGCCGCGATGCCTTGCGAAGGGGCATTCTCGGATTGGAGCCCCGATGCATCGTGGCTGTACGGTGGAATAGGGGGGATTGAAGGATAAAAAGCGGAGCATTGCGGTTGTGCCAAGGCTTTGAGGGGGGATATGCACAGACCCCTACCTTCGTCTCATGATTCGTTGGATATGGGCCTTTGGCCTGATGTTGGCCCTCGACGTATACGTCGGTCAAGCCATTAAAACCCTGACGCGGAATGCCGCTTGGGCGCGTTGGGGGTATTGGATTTTTAGTCTCTTTGTCGTGGCCGTGGTGTTTTGGGCGCTGTGGCGCTCCGATCCGGGCCATCGGCACAGCGAGGCCATGAAGTGGGCCGCGGGCTTGATGATCTTGAGCGTGGTTCCCAAATTGGTCGTGGCCGCGGTCTTGCTCACCGAAGACCTTTCGCGCCTGGCCATTGGCCTATACGGTTTGTTGGACCGTCCGTCGGGCACCGGGTTCTGGCCCGAGCGACGCGCCTTTATCAGTCAAATTGCGCTCGGAGCCGCCGTCCTGCCCTTTGTATCGATCGCCCACGGCATTGTGCTCGGACGCTGGCGGTTTCGCGTCATCCGGCAAGAATTGTGGTTCGCCGATTTGCCCGAAGCCTTTGACGGCTACCGCATTGCGCAGATTTCTGACATCCACTCGGGCAGCTTTGACAACGCAAAGGCGGTAGAGCGCGGGGTCGAAATGCTTCGGAAAGAACAACCCGATCTCTTGCTGTTTACGGGCGATTTGGTCAACGACAAGGCCGAAGAAATGGCCCCCTGGGAGGAACTGTTTGGCCGGCTCAATGCGCGGGACGGGCAGTTTAGCGTACTTGGGAACCACGATTACGGGGACTACACCGCTTGGCCCACCTCCGAAGCCAAACAGCGCAATTTGCTCGAGCTCTTTGAGGTGCATCATCGGATTGGATTCGATTTGCTCCGCAACGAACACCGGGTCATCGAACGCAACGGGGACAAGCTTTATTTGTCCGGGGTCGAAAACTGGGGGCGTCCACCCTTTCCCCAACACGGCGATCTGAATGCCGCGCTCAATCAGATCCCAGAAGGCGGGTTCACCGTGCTCATGAGCCACGATCCCAGCCATTTCGACGAACAGGTCAAGCAGCACCCGCACCGCGTTCACCTCACCCTGAGCGGGCATACGCACGGGATGCAATTCGGGATCGAAATCCCCGGGGTGTTGCGCTGGAGCCCGGTGAGTTTGCGCTACCCCAAATGGGCAGGGCTCTATGCCGAAAACGGGCGGAATCTCTATGTCAACCGCGGATTCGGCTATTTGGCCTTTCCCGGACGCGTCGGCATCTGGCCGGAGATTACGGTCTTTACCTTAAGGCGTAGCCCAAGTTAGAGACCGTGCGTTCAGCAACGGTCTTAGACTACCGGAATCCGAACCGCCATCGTAGTCCCCTTGCCCGGCTCCGACTGCAGCACCCACATTTTGCCTTTGTGGTATTCCTCCACAATCCGCTTCGACAAACTCAGCCCCAGCCCCCACCCCCGCTGTTTGGTCGTAAAGCCCGGGCGGAAAACCTTGCGCGCCAAGGCCGGGCTCATCCCTTTGCCCGAATCGCGCACCAGCAGCCGATAGTGCTCGGCGGTGCGGCTCAGCTCGATTTCAATCCGGCCCTTGCCCTCGAGCGCATCGATGGAATTCCGGATCATGTTTTCGAGGACCCATTCGAACAAAGGAGCGTTGAGCATCCCCATCCATTCGGCCGATCCAGGCTCGGGCCGATAGACCCACTCGACGCGTTCGGGCATGCGTGGGCGCAGATAATCGACAACCCGTTCGACCACGAGGCCGATGGGCTCTTTGCGCAGGGCAGGTTGAGACCCGATCTTCGAAAAGCGATCTGCAATTTGGCGCAGACGCTCTACGTCCTCTTCCATTTCGGACAAAATCTGGGCGTCGGCTTCTTGTTCTCGCAACAGGTGAAGCCACCCGAGGAGCGAGCTCAAAGGTGTTCCGATTTGGTGGGCGGTTTCTCGCGCCATACCCGTCCACACCCGATCTTGTTCCGCCCTGCGGGCATTGCCAAACGCCAGATAGGCCACGGCCACCAACAATCCGATCACCCCAAGCAAAATAAACGGATAGCGGCGAAGCTGAATGAGGTGGGTCGAATCGCGGTAGTACATATAGTTGACGCCCCCTTCGGCAAAGGGAATCGGGATGGGCTTGCGGTTTTCGGCCATGCGTTCGAGCTGTGCCCTGAGCCACAGGCTGTCTGAAGAACGGTTCGGATCGAGATTGGAATGGGTAATGATGTGCCCGAGGCTGTCGGTCAAGATCACGGGGATGCTGGTGTTGCTCTTGAGTACCTCGAACACCAAATTGAGATCCGCATCCTCATGGGCTTCGTTGATGGTGTGAATGGCCTCAGCCCAGAGTTCGAGCTTCTTGGCCTCTTCCGCCCGGAGTTTCTTCAAGAAAGTCTCTGTGTACCAGAGGGTTACAATTCCTATCAACAGACTGGCTGCGAGGAGCAAACTCTTCCACAGGTCTTTGCGGGCGTACACATCGATTTTCACCCCCGAAATGTACCGCAAGCACACCGCTTTGCCGCGGCGGTCGCGTTTTAGGGGCGATTCCTTCTTCCCGCAGCCCCGAGCATTGGGGTTTGTCCGAGCCGTTTCGAAGCGCGGTTTCCCCCTATTTTTGCGGCTTCGATCCGGAGTGTCGGATTCCTTTATTCTCGAAGCCTTGAGCGAACTGCTCTGTATCATACCTACCTACAACGAAAAAGAGAACATCGAGGCCATTGTGGTCGAGGTGCTCGGACTCGAGGCGGGTTTTGATGTGTTGATTGTGGACGACGGTTCGCCCGACGGCACTGCGACCCTGGTCAAGCGGCTGCAGTCGCGCTATCCGGGGCGTCTGCACCTGATGGAGCGAGCGGGCAAACAGGGGTTGGGGACGGCCTACATCGCGGGTTTTCGCTGGGCGCTTTCGCATTCGTACCAATACATCTTCGAGATGGACGCCGATTTTTCCCACGACCCGAAAGACCTGCCTCGGCTGTGGGAGGCCTGCGCGGTTCAAGGTGCCGACGTTTCGATAGGGAGCCGCTACAGCCAAGGTGTCAACGTGGTCAACTGGCCGATGGGAAGGGTACTGCTCTCCTATTTCGCCTCCAAATACGTCCGCTTTATCACCGGCATTCCCGTACACGATACGACGGCGGGCTTTGTGTGTTACAAAAGAGCCGTGCTCGAGCGCATCGACTTCGAGAAAATCAAGTTTGTGGGCTATGCCTTCCAGATCGAAATGAAGTTCAAGGCGTGGCGCAAAGGTTTTACCCTCAGCGAAGTCTCCGTCATTTTTACCGACCGCCGCAAGGGCCAGAGCAAAATGAGCAAGCGCATCATCCGCGAAGCCATTTTTGGCGTGCTGCAATTGAAATGGTCCAGTTTTTGGGACCGCAATCCCGCTCAGCGGGGATAGAGCCAACCGATGTCGACAATGAAACCACGCATCCTGCTCAAGCACGCACGGATGGTGAACGAAGGAAAAGTATTTGAAGGCGACTTGCGGATTGAAGACGGCCGCATTGCCCACATCGATGCGTCTTTGAGCCACCGCCCCGGAGAGCAATTGGTCGAATTGGACGGGCAGTATTTGCTCCCAGGGTTGATTGACGATCAGGTGCACTTCCGCGAACCGGGGCTGACGCACAAAGGATCGATTGCGAGCGAATCCCGCGCTGCCGTGGCCGGGGGCATTACGAGCTATATCGAACAGCCCAATACGGTTCCCGCCGCGACCACCCTCGAAAAACTCGAGGCCAAATACACTCTTGCTTCGACCCAATCGATGGCCAACTACGGTTTCAATCTGGGGGCTTCCAACGACAACCTCGACGAAATTCTGCGGATGCCTGCGGGGCGCTATCCGGGGGTCAAGGTGTTTATGGGCTCGTCTACGGGCGATTTGCTGGTGGACGATCCCAGGGCGGTCGAAGCGCTGTTTGCGCAAAGCCCCCACCTCATCATCACCCACTGCGAAGACGAGGCGACCATCAAAGCCAATCTCGAAGCCGCCCGAGCACAATACGGCGATGCCATTCCGCCTTCGATGCATCCGTTGATTCGCAGCGAGGAGGCCTGTTGGCTTTCGAGCTCTAAAGCCGTTGAATTGGCTAAAAAACACGGCAGCAGGCTGCATGTGTTTCACCTGAGCACGGCACGGGAAACGAGCCTGTTCGATTCTAATCTGCCGCTCGAGGAAAAGAAAATCACCGCCGAGGTGTGCATTCACCATCTGTGGTTCGACGACTCGGCCTACGAGACCAAGGGCAATCTGATCAAGTGGAACCCAGCGGTCAAGACCGCCACCGACCGAGAGGGGCTGTGGGAAGCCTTGCTCGACGACCGGATTGATGTGATTGCCACCGACCATGCCCCCCACACCCTCGAAGAAAAATCTCGGCCTTATACGAGCGCTCCTTCGGGGGGTCCATTGGTGCAGCACGTCCTGCCCGCGTTGTTTGAATTTGTGCGGGCGGGCAAGATTTCGATCGAAACCGTGGTGCGCAAAATGTGCCATAATCCCGCTTTGCTGTTTCGGATTCGCGAGCGCGGCTTTTTGCGCGAGGGCTACTTTGCCGATTTGTGCGTGGTCGACCCGGCGCGTCCGTTTACGGTGACCAAGGACAATATTTTGTACGGTTGCGGCTGGTCGCCTTTTTCGGGAACAACGTTCAAGGCGCGGGTGGAGCGCACGTTTGTCAATGGGGTCCAGGTCTACGTCCGGGGTCGCTTTGCCGCCGAAGTGGCGGGCCAAAGACTCGAGCATGAGGTGCTTTGAATGGATAGATAGGGTGTTGATGGGGAGGCACTGGGTCCCTGTTGTTGCGTTGGGCTTGGCATTCAGTTGTTCCAACCCGGACGATGCGGTGATTCCCGCAGGCGTTGTTCCGGCCGATACCATGGTGGTGATGCTGTCTGAGCTCCACCTGATTGAGGGGGCGCGAAGCGGGAAGCAGATCATGGGCGATAGCCTGAGTATTGACGAGTACTACGATGCGCTCTATTTACGCCACGGGGTGGAGGCTGAGCGTTTTAAAACCAGCTTTGCATGGTACAGCCGGCATCCGGAACGCCTCGAGGCTTTGTACGAGGAAGTGATTGTGCGGCTGTCGGCGGGCGATGTGCCCTCAACGCCCAACCGCTCGTCGGAATCCACTTCGCTGGATACGGTGCGGGTGCGTTCTACCCCGGTGCGGGAAGAACCGTAGCACAATTGTTCTCTGGAGTACGGTCGCCCGGCTGCGCCAGGTGACGACTATGGTCAGTGCTAATGGCGCGGAACAAGCTGATTCACAAAGGTTTTAATGGTCGTTCGGTACTGGCTTTCGAGATTTTCCCCCGGGATGGTCGTCATTCGCTGAAAGCGAGCGACTGGGGCCATACTTCAAGCGATGTACCTCCGAAACAACCGTCACTCGCTGAAAGCGAGCGACTGGGGCCCTTGGAATCCATCAACCCCTCAAAAAAAAAAAAAAACGCCCCCCATTTGGGAGGCGCTTGATTCGAACGTTGCGGTCGCTTACACCAGGCCTTGGTCGAGCATGGCATCGGCCACTTTGACAAAGCCGGCAATGTTGGCGCCTTTTACGTAGTTGGTGTGCCCGGCTTCGGTGCCGTATTGAACACAGGCCTTGTGGATGTTGACCATAATGCTGTGCAGTTTGCTGTCCACTTCTTCGCGGGTCCAGTTGTAGCGCATGGAATTCTGCGACATTTCCAAACCGGAGGTGGCTACCCCACCGGCGTTGGAGGCTTTGCCGGGGGCGAACATCACTTTGGCGGCGTGGAAGGCTTCGACGGCTTCGGGGGTGCAGGGCATGTTGGCGCCTTCGGCGACGGCCTTCACTCCGTTGGCGATCAGCTGCTTGGCCTCGTCTCCGTTCAGTTCGTTCTGGGTGGCGCAGGGCAGGGCAATGTCCCCTTTGACCGACCAAGGGCGCTGACCGGCTACATAGGTGCAGCCAAACTTGGTGGCATATTCCGAGATCCGACCGCGCTTGACGTTTTTGAGCTCCATCAGGAAGGCGAGCTTTTCGGCGTCGATGCCGTTGGGGTCGTGGACAAAGCCGTCGGAATCGGAGGCAGTTACCACCTTGGCGCCGAGTTGGGTGGCCTTTTCGATGGCGTATTGGGCTACGTTGCCCGATCCCGAAACGACGACGGTTTTGCCTTGGAGGCCGTCGCCCTTGGTGGCGAGCATTTCTTGGGTAAAGTAGACGCAGCCGTATCCCGTGGCTTCAGGCCGGATGAGCGAACCGCCCCAGTTGATGCCTTTTCCGGTCAATACGCCGGTAAACTCGTTGCGCAGGCGCTTGTATTGGCCGAACATATAGCCGATTTCGCGTCCGCCTACGCCGATGTCGCCGGCGGGTACGTCGGTATCGGGGCCGATGTGGCGTTCAAGCTCGGTCATAAAGCTCTGGCAGAACTTCATGACTTCGTTGTCGCTCTTGCCTTTGGGGTCGAAGTCGGATCCGCCTTTGCCTCCGCCCATGGGGAGGGTGGTGAGGGAGTTTTTGAAGACTTGCTCGAAGCCGAGGAATTTCAAAATGCTGAGGTTGACCGAGGGGTGAAAGCGCAACCCGCCTTTGTAGGGGCCGATGGCGGAGTTGAATTCTACGCGATAGCCGCGGTTGATCTGCACTTTGCCGTGGTCGTCGAGCCAGGGCACGCGGAACATGATGACGCGTTCGGGCTCTGCGATGCGCTCGAGGATTTTGGCCTCGGTGTAGCGGGGGTGGTCGGCGATGTAGGGGATGACCGTTTCGGCGACTTCGTGCACCGCTTGTAAGAACTCGGGCTCGTGGCCGTTGCGCTGTTTCACGCTCGCCATAAAGGCCTCGATGTGCTGATTGAATTTGTTTTCCATTCCTCTACCCGATTTATGGGATTTGGCCCCAAAAGTAGTTTCGGAATGGATGCCAACCACCTGAGGGTTTTTGAGTGGACGAACAACGGGGGGCGGGGTCGAGGGGGGCGATTTGGGGGTGGCTTGGCAGCGTGGCGCGGGCGGGCTGCTGACTGACCATGATGTGTCACTGCTGCTGGTAGAGTGCTTGACAAGGAGCTCTGGGGAAAGTGTTCAGTACAGGGTATTCTCACAAGAAGACAATCGTACTAAAGGAGTACTAGTGAGTGAAAAGTGAACGACTAACCTTCATGTCTTGCGATTGAAGTAAATTTAACCGCAAAACAGAAGGATCAATGGAATCAGTATCTTCAACTCGTATCGTGGCAAAGGAACCGAACGAGAAATTGGCTCGCAAGCGGCTGAGTGTACT
>WGMI01000012.1 GCA_016125155.1 bacterium | reverse complement strand
CAATCCATCTTTTCAGCGAGTAACACCAAGCCGTGATTCGGATTGATGAAGTCCAAAAGCAAGGGGCGAAAGAAATTGTGCTGCGTGGAATCGGCCATAATACCCACCAAAATCTACCAGGTTTTTTGACTCTACAAGTACTTTCTCGGCAGATTAAGTTACATCAAATCAACGAAATAGACAAATAAATTATTGATTTTCAATTATATAAAACGTTGTGCAGCACCGACTATATTATTTTAAAGCCCAAATCAGAACCCCGATTGGGTTGGGATCAGGCCTTTCAATCCATGCGGCAAAGTGGAGACGACGCACTGGAAGAATGGAACTAAGGCAATACGACATTGTCTTGGTGGTTTTGGATCCTACCCTGAGCAGTGAAATCAAGAAAACACGGCCCTGTTCCATCCTTTCTCCCAATGAAATGAATCGACATCTTCAGACCGTGGTGGTAGCGCCTATGACCCGCAGCAACAAGCAATATCCCACAAGAGTCGCCGTGTTCCACGATGGCAAAGATGGGCAAATCGCCATCGATCAAATTCGCACCATCGATCGGCGTCGCGTTCTGAAGATGCTAGGCTGCCTAAACGAGTCGGAAATCGAACAGGTAAAGGCGGTTATTCAGGAAACCTTCGTCGATTGAGTGGTTTGGAATAACAACCGTATCGGCGCGAGCCTTAGCATTCACTTCATCTTCTTCGGCGCGAGCTTCCGGCTCGTGCCTTCTGTAAAATTACCTTCATCGGCGCGAGTCTTCGGCTCGTGCCTGGGTCATATCATCTACCCCACCTTCACCATCTCCACCTCAAAGACCAGGGGCGTATGCGGCGGAATCACCCCTCCCGCACCCCGGCTTCCGTAGGCCAACTCTGAAGGGATGTACAATACGGCCTTGCTGCCTTCGGGAAGGTGCAACATGGCTTCGTCCCAGCCCTCGATGACCTGTCCGGCACCGGCCTTGAACTGAATCGGTTTGTTGCGCGAAAACGACGAATCGAACACCTGCCCCCCGGCAAATCGGCCGGTATAGTGCACGCTGACCTGTTGACCCCGCGTAGGCTTGGGACCTTGTGCCAGCTGGAGCATCCGAATCCGAAGTCCGTTGGCAAAGCGCTCGGCCCCCTCGCTTTCCTTTTCCCACAGCGCATTGCGTTGCCTTTGCTCGGCTTCTACAGCCTGTTGGGCGCGCCCCTGATAAGTTTTGAACACTACAGGCGCGTCAAAAGCCTCGGCATCAGCACCCTTGCGCACAATCTCGACCTTTTCGATGACGTCGCTTTGGCGCACCGCATCCACCACCTCTTGGCCTTCTACGACCCGACCAAATACCGTATGCTTTCCATCCAACCAATCGGTCGCCTTATGGGTGATGAAAAACTGACTGCCATTGGTGCCCGGACCCGCATTGGCCATCGACAAAACGCCGGGTCCATCGTGTCTGAGTTCGGGGTGAAATTCGTCTTCAAACTGATAGCCCGGCCCTCCACTGCCCCGACCTTCCGGGTCTCCCCCTTGAATCATAAAATCAGCAATGACCCGGTGGAACTTCAAGCCATCGTAAAACGGTTCGCCCGCTCCCCGAAATCCATTCGGTTGGCTTCCTTCGGCCAGCCCCACAAAATTGGCCACGGTAAGAGGGCAGCGCTCGAATTCGAGTTGAATCCAAATCGAACCCCTCTGGGTGTGGAAATGAGCGTACAGGCCTTCGGACAGAACATTCATGATCCGCAGTTCAAGAGTATTTCAGACAATTAGGGGGCGAAAGAGACCATCTCTACATCGAAAATAATGGTCGCTCCGGGGGGGATGACGCCTCCGGCTCCACGCTCTCCATAGGCCAAATTGGCGGGGATCACAAATCGGGCTTTGTCGCCAATCGACATCAGCTGCATACCCTCTTTCCAGCCTTCGATAAACTGGGCATTGGGACCAATCTCGGCCGGCATGGGCGCATAGGGCTCGCGGCGGGGATCGTACTTGCCGTTTTTCTCGGCCACCTCCTTAATGGAACTGTCGAACAAAGTACCATCGATCAAATAGCCCGCGTAGTGCACCAATACTTTGTCGCCTGCCTTCGGCTTGGGGCCGCTGCCCTTTTCCGTAATGGTATAGCCCAGTCCCGAAGGGGTGCGAGTCATCCCTTCAAACGCTTTTTCCGCCATTTTCGCGGCTTCGGCCTTCTTGGCCTCGGCTTTGGCCACCGCATCGCCCTTGCCTTTTTCAAAAGCCGCCATCGCATCAAATGCCTTGGCCTCTTTGCCCTTGCGGACAATGGTTACCTTGTTCAGTACCACATCGGTCTTGGGCTTGTCTCGCGGATCGCGATCGACTTGAGAAATTTTGGTCACAATGTCCATGCCCACTACAACCTTGCCGAAAATCGAATGGCGGTCGTTCAGCCAATCGGTGGGGGCCACAGTCACGAAAAACTGGCTTCCGTTGGTGCCCGGTCCTGAATTGGCCATAGACAGCACCCCGGGTTCGGCATGGCGCAAACTCGGATCGAATTCGTCGGGGAAGCTGTAGCCCGGTCCCCCCGAACCATTGCCCGCAGGATCGCCCCCTTGAATCATAAACTCAGGAATGACGCGGTGAAAAATGGTCCCATCGTAAAAGGGCGTGCCTTCGGGCTTGCCGGATCCGGGCATAACCCCTTCGGCCAAAGCGACAAAATTGCCCACCGTCATCGGGGCTTTTTGATGCTCCAGACGGATGAGAAAATCTCCTTGGGTGGTGTTCATCAAGGCGTACAGACCGTCTTCGAGCGCGACGCTGTTGCCGTTGACCTTGACCTTGCTCTGCGAATTGCACGCGATGAACGCCAACGAGGCGATCAGCAAAAAGGCGTATTTTTTCATGGTAGTGGTTGTGAAATTCAGGGTGAATGATAGCCCTGTTTCAGGCTGCGAAGAAAGCAAAAAAACCAAGGCACTTGCTCGGTTCATGGCAAGAACCTCAGATCGACCCGAATGGCCGATGCGAGGGGAACCCGCTGGTGGGAACCGGCCAAGCCGTAGGCCAAATGGGCGGGCAAGATGATCCGGGCCGAATCGCCCCGGTGCAAGACCAAAGCAGCCTCGTGCAGGCCAAACGGCTCGACTTCTTCTCGTTCAATCCTCCACTCCAGAATCCCCAATTCTTTTGCGGAAAAGAGCAAGGTGCCGTCGAGCAAGCGGACTTCGCCGTGCATGCGCGCGAGTTCGCCCACCTGGCCCTGCGCCCCTTGACCCGATTCGATAACGGCATAGTGCATCCCCGAGCCCGTGCGCTGGTAAGGCACCGATTCTGACGAAATAAACTGTTGAATATCTGCACGCTCGGCTTCCAGATGCCGAATGCGCCGCTCGATGACTTCTTCTCCCCGATCGGGCTGACCCCGCCGTACTTCGGTTTCGGGACGGCTGCCTTGATTTTGACCACAGCCCAACGCCCCTCCGCATATCCCGATACCCCAAACCCACAACAGACTTCTGCGTGTCTTCACGGCGCAAAGGACTGGTCTAAATGGCCTTTTAAGGCGGCCACCGCCGCATCAATGCTGCCGTCAAAATGCCCACCGGCCGCATTGCGGTGTCCCCCGCCGCCATACAGCGCCGCGGCCAACGCATTGACATCGCGATCGCCTTTGGAGCGCAGGGATACCTTGCCCTTGCCCTCTCGGATGACAAAAAAGGCCGAAAGCTCCATGCCATCGATCGTCAATCCCATATTGACCAACCCTTCCGTATCGCCTTTTTCGTATCCGTGTTCGACGAGCTCGGACTCTTCGAGCCGAAAAACGACCGTGCGGTGGTTTTCCCAGACTTCAAACGTCCGGTAGGCGGCTCCGAACAACCGCAGTCTGCGGGGAGAATCGCCCTCAAAAAGGGCTTGGTGGACGATTTCCGGACGGGCACCCCGTTCAAGCATCTCGGCGGCCGCTCGATGGGTTTGCGGGCGCACGCTCGGAAACCGAAAGGACCCCGTATCGGTCACCATCCCGACATACAGCCATTGGGCCGCATACGCCGGCAACGCCTCCTGCCAGCCTTCGGTTTTGAGACAGGCCCAAACCAGCTCGCAGGTACTGGGCGAAGCTGTTTCCCAACAACGCCAGGCCGCATAGTCGGCAGGCTGCTCGTGGTGGTCGATCATTCCTTTGGAAATGGCGGATTGCTCTAACCATTCACCCAGCCGTTCTCCAGCGCGGTCGAGACGGTTGAAATCGAGGGTCAAAAGGCGGTCGCAGGTGCCCAGTTCCGCCAACACCCTCTCGGACTCCCGGTCAAAAACGCGAATCTTCTCGATGCCGGGAAGTCGTCGAAACGAATCGGGATAGGCGTTGGGGACCACCGCGATACACTCGAAATGGGCCATTTCGAGGGCTGTGGTCAGGCCGATCAGCGAGCCCACAGCGTCACCGTCGGGATTGAGGTGCGAAAGGAGTCCGATGCGCCGGACGCCCTGCAACCATTGGGACAAACCGGAACCCTCCGGATTGGGGTGTACTGCTGTCATTCGTGCCCGTTTGCTCTGTGCTGAATCGAGCCCGAAAGGTACGCTTCCCTGCTCCCCATCCCCGAAAACCGTGGCTGATTGCGTAGGTTTGCGCCCTGAAATCTGATTCAGCGACTTACAAACCTGTCCACGAACCTGTCATCAACCCCCGAAACCATGGCAACCAACCGCACTTTCACCATGATTAAACCCGATGCTGTCGCCAACGGACACATCGGTGCCATCCTGCACCGCATCAATGCTGCGGGATTCCGCATCGTCTCTATGGAGCTCACCCGTCTGAGCCGGGCCGAGGCATCGCAGTTCTACGCTGTCCACGCCGAACGCTCCTTTTTTGGCGAACTGATCGACTTTATGACTTCGGGCCCGATCGTGGCAGCCATCCTCGAAAAAGACAATGCGGTCGAGGACTTCCGCGCCCTGATTGGCGCCACCGACCCGACCAAGGCCGAACCCGGCACCATCCGCCGCGATTTTGCCAAATCGATCGAAGCCAATGCCATTCATGGCTCGGACTCCGACGACAATGCCCGCATCGAGGGCCAGTTTTTCTTTGGAATCCGGCGCGAATACGCCTACTAAAAAACCGATGTTCCGGAGCCTTCGACCAGGAGTCGAGGGCTTTCCGTTCAGAAGGCCCTGATTTCCCGAATCTGTTGTTCGGGGGTCAGGGCTTTGTTGATTTCCGCCAGAACCCGGCTGCGGATCATCAGCAATTCATGACGCGCGGTGCCGTCCGTCATGGAGGCGTACAATACCCCGTTCCGGAGTTCGAGTTTGCGCGTGGCCCGGTGCAATTCCCGACCTGCGTGTTCTTCCCACAGACTCAGCAAGGCCGCTTCGTGCAAACCCGATTCGAGCCTCAGCCTCCGGGCCCATTCGCCCAGGGCTTCGCCCAGGGGTTGAATGTTGTCGGTTCGACGCTTGGCGCTCATGCTGGGGTCGGGGTCAAGCGGTGAATTCGGGCCTCCTCTCCCATCCCCTCAAACAAAGCCGAAATCCGATCGGGATGGGTATCGGTGACAAAAACCTGTCCGTATTCTTCCGTTCTGAGCAATTCGATAAGCCTCCCCGCGCGGCGCGCGTCCAATTTGTCGAACAAATCGTCGAGCAACAGCAGAGGGGTGAGTTCGAGTTTGGAGCGCAACAAAGCGTATTGGGCTAGTTTGAGCGCGAGCAAAAACGACTTTTGCTGGCCTTGAGAGCCGAAGTGGCGGAGCACTCTTCCGTCGAGACTCCATTCGAATTCGTCTTTGTGCAACCCCCTGCGGGTATACCCCATGCGGACATCTTGGGCCCGGTTCCGCTCGAGGACTTCCGTTATTGAGCCTTCCACATCGGGCTGATAGACCATCGAGGCCTGTTCTCCTCCCCCAATTCGGTCGATAAAAGCCTCCAACCAAGGGCGGAGCTCGTCGCAAAAACGGGCCCTGAGCGGAATCAACTCCTCGGCCGCCTGCGCCAGTCCAAAATCAAAAAACGCCAGTTGCTCCCCGGGGTCCCGGCCCTGGGCAGAGCGCAAGAGGGCATTCCGCTGTTTGAGCAATTGCTGGTAGCGCGTCAGGGCATTTAAATAAGTCCGATCGCTTTGCGAAATCACCTGATCGGCAAACCGCCTGCGTTCTTCGGCAGGTCCATCGACCAATTCCTGATCGCGGGGCGCAATCACTACGGCGGGAAACACGCCAAGGTGGTCGGCGAGTCGATCGAGTGGCTTGCCGTTGCGCTTCATTTGTTTTCGCTCGGCCGGTGCATAGGCCAATTCGAGGTCTTCGTCCCGCCCCAAACGGGAAAAAAGGGCTTTGATTAAAAAGAAATCGCCCCCCTCACGCACCGACTGACGGTCGTTTCCACCGAAATAGGGCTTGCCCATGCTGAGGTAGTGGATGGCTTCCAATACGTTGGTCTTGCCCAATCCATTGTCGCCTACCAAACCATTGAACTTCGATACAAACTCGAATTCGGCCCGCTCGTGGCTTCGAAAACCGGTGAGCTCAAGCCGAGAAAGCCACAATTCTGACATCGTCGGTCAAAGATAAGTGGCCCCTGCTCCAAATGAATTAGCTTTGCCGACCGATTCCGGGAGCGTTTTCCCGTAGATTCAGCACAACCATGGCGAAGAAAGTAACGCAAAACAAGCAGGACGAAGAAGTTCTGTTGGATGTAACCGGGGGTTTGACCCGGGCCGAACAGTGGTTCAATCAAAACAAAAAGATCCTCGGCACCGTAGGCGGTAGCGTGGTGGGTCTGGTGGCGCTGTACTTGGCCTATCAGAATTTTTACCAGGCTCCGCGCGAACGCGAGGCTCTGGACGCCATTGCCTACGCGGAGATTATGTTCGAAAAAGACTCGCTCGACGTGGCGCTCAACGGACGGGGCGATCGGCTCGGTTTGATCGATGTTTCAGAGACCTATTCGGGAACCAAAGCGGGCAATTTGGCGCACTACTACGCCGGGATTGCCTACCTGCAAAACGGAGCTTTTGAAGATGCCATCAAGCAACTCGACCAGTTTAAGCCCGGCGATGCCGTAATGAAAACCGTGCGCAATGGTGCCATCGGCGATGCCTTTCACGAATTGGGTCAACCCAAAGAAGCCCTGGACTACTACCAAAAAGCAGCGGCCTCGGGCAAAGAGGGCTATTTGACCCCGTTCTATCTCAAAAAGGCCGGATTGACCGCCGAAATGCTCGGCGACTACAGCGGTGCCAAGCGCCACTACGAGCGGATTCAAAAGGAATATCCCAAGTCGAACGAGGGTACGGACATTTCGAAGTTCCTGGCGCGCATCGAAGGTCTGACCACCAAGTAAGCATGGCCACCGGGCTGCATCAGGCCGCGGCACAACCCCGAAAAGCCACTGGTTTGCGGTTTGCCTTGGCGGTTTCGGGTTGGAACGCCGAAATTACCCATGCCCTGCGCGACGGCTGCCTTGAACGCCTGCATCGGGCGAATTGCGCTTCGGCCGAAGTATTTGCGGTTCCCGGCAGCTTTGAACTCGTTCATGCTTCAGCACGCCTTGCTGCGAGCGGACGCTACGATGCCGTCGTCGCCATTGGAAGCGTCATTCAGGGCGAAACCCGGCACTTTGAATTCATCTGTCAAGCCGTGGCCCAGGGCATTGCGCAGCTCAACACCCAATCGGATTGCCCAGTGGTGTTTTGCGTTTTGACCGACAACACCTGGGAACAAGCCAAGGACCGATCGGGTGGTCGATTGGGCAACAAGGGTATCGAAGCCGCCGATGCGGCCATAGAGATGGCCTTGTTCGGCCAAGCCTTGAGAGGCTGACCGCGCATGAACACCTACACCGAGTTTGCGCTGGTGGTATTCACCAGTTTTTTGACCCTGATCAATCCCTTCGGGATTTTGCCGGTCTACCTGACCATGACAGCTGAACTCAGCCCCAAAGCCCGGCGCTGGACGGCCATACGCGCCAATGCAGTGGCCTATTTGGTCTTGCTACTGTTTGCCTTTACGGGTCAATTTCTCTTCGGATTTTTCGGGATTTCGGTCGACAGCTTTCGGGTGGTCGGGGGCATTATTTTCTTTATGCTCGGCATGGATATGCTTCAGGCGCGATTGAGCCGCATTCGGGTGCCCAAAAACGAAGTAAAGGCCTATGTGGGCGACATCAGCATTACACCATTGGCCATCCCCATGATTACCGGCCCAGGTTCGATTACCAACGCAATCGTGTTGATGGAAGACGCCCATAGCTTTGGTTTAAAAGCGGTACTCGTCCTTGTGATGGCTGGAGTTCTCGGGCTCAATTTGCTCGGACTGCTTTTTGCCGCCCCCCTGTCGAAGTGGTTGGGCGAAACCGGAAACAACGTCATGATGCGGTTGATGGGGCTCATCGTGATGGTGATCGCGGTCGAGTTTTTCTTTTCCGGACTGGGGCCGTTGATTCGGCGGTTTATGGCAGTATCCTAATCAGCGCACGGGCGAGCAGTTTACCATGGGACTATGCCCATCTTTGGGGTCTCTGACCTTTCTTTGTTCAAACATTCATCGATTGCTATGCGCACCACTATCCTTGTGTTGGGTTTGTCGGCCCTAACGGCTACCGCTCAAAAACTGCCCCAGCCCAGTCCATCCGCCATTTGGAGCCAATCGCTCGGTCTCACAGAGATTTCTGCAGACTACTCCCGTCCTTCGGCCAAGGGACGCATCATCTTTGGAGAATTGGTTCCCTACGGCGAACTGTGGAGGACCGGCGCCAACCGCGCTACCATTGTGCGCTTTTCGACCGAGGTGGAAATCAACCGGATTCCCGTGGCGGCGGGATCGTACAGCCTGTTGACCATTCCCGGCAAAACCGAATGGACCGTAATTTTCAATCGGGATACCACGCTTGCGGGCACCGACAACTACGACCGGGCCAAAGACGTCCTGAGGACGACCGTCAAGTCGAAACCCTGTGCGTTTACAGAGACCTTCACCTTCGAAATGACCGATTTGAGTTCGACCGCTGCCCACCTCAAACTACAATGGGCCGAAACCTCGGTCTCGGTGCCCGTCAAAGTCGAGGTGCGCAAGCGCGCCCAGCAGAACATTGAAAAGGCCATTGCTGAACAACCCGGAGACTGGAGGGTGTACCGCAATGCCGCCAACTACTACCACAACGAGGGGATTCAATTCCCCAAGGCGGTTGAGTACATCGATCGTTCGATTGAACTGAAGTCGGACAGCTGGTACAGCCACTGGCTGCGTGCTCAATTGCTCTACAAGATCAAAAAAACGGCCGAAGCCAAAAAAGCAGCCGACAAAGCCATTGAGCTGGGCGAGGCTCAGGCTGCTAAAGACGGGAGTACGTTTGGGTACAAAGCCGTGATGGAAGGCGAAATGAAGGGCTGGAAGTAAGCTATTTCAGGGATTTCCGATTCCCTCAAACACCCCTTAGCCCCGGAGTTCGACCGTTCGATCTCCGGGGTTTTGTGCTTTGAGGAGTTCTTCGGGTCGGGGCCATCCCGGATGACCCATGAGATCCGTGTGGAACCGATCGAGGCGCTCGAGCAAACCGAGCACCTGTTCCTTTTGCGACGGATCCAAAGCGGCAGAAACCAGTCGACCCGCCGGTCCGATGACAAAAAACAAATGCTCTACGGTGCGGATCCCCGTTTCCGTCAACCGCACTTTCTTGGAGCGCCGATCAGTCTGCTCGGGGTCCAATTCCACCAGATTGCGATGCATGAGTCGCTTGAGAATGTCCATGCCCGTCGGAATTTCCATGACCTGTTCCCGAATCAAGGCGCTTTTGTTGACGCTTCGACCACCGTACAAGGCCATCAACATTCCAAACTCTTCCGGGCTTCCAACCGGCGTGGTCTCGAGCACGCTTTTGAGGTAGTGCCGGGCAAATTGCGCCAAACGGGCTATTCGGTAGGCGATCTGATTCGCTACCCCATCGTCGCTGGCTCCGTAGGCTTCGGCCGATTCGGGCGGGGGCGAGCCCTGTTGAAACCGATGCGAGACCACACGGAGCAGTAGTTCTCCTTCGAGATTTTCCCAACCCATAAAAAAATCTTCTCGCTCTAAATGAGGCATTAAGGCCTGAAACAGGGCAAGAATCTGATTTTTTTTAATGGATTTAGAACTTATTCTATGGTTCTGCGTCATCACATTATAAAACCATAATAAAATGAAAAAGTTCGTTGGACTGGTGTTTTTCTGTGCCGGGGTATGTTGGGGACAGGGCGATTTACAGGCCCAAACCAGCATCATTCAAGGCACCGTGTCGGACGCCGTGAACAACGAAGGGTTGGCGCTGGCTACGGTAACCGTGCAGGGAAGCGCCAAGGCCACCGCCACCGACCTCGATGGCAACTACCAGCTCGAGGGATTGGAGCCCGGTCTCTACAATGTGGAGTTCAAGATGTTCGGATACGAATCGTTCGTCGCTTTTGAGGTTTCCGTCACCAACAACAAGCCGGCTCGGCTCGATGCCCGACTCTCCGCATCGACCACCAAACTGACCGAGATTGAAGTGAGCGCCCAAAACCGTTTTGAGCGCAATCCAGAGAGTCCTGTTTCCGTGCAAAATATCGGAATTAATGAGATCCAACGCAATCCCGGGGGCAACCAGGACATCAGCAAAGTGGTTCAGAGCCTACCTGGGGTGGCGGCCCAACCGGGTTTTCGAAACGACCTCATCATTCGAGGTGGAGCCCCAAACGAAAACCGATTTTACTTAGACGGGATTGAAATTCCCGCCATCAACCACTTCGCTACCCAGGGGTCGAGCGGAGGCCCGGTGGGCATGATCAATGTCAATTTTTTGCGCGAGGTGAACCTCTACACAGGTGCCTTTCCCGTAGAGCGAGGCAATGCCCTGAGTTCGGTCATGGAGCTCCAACTCAAAGATGCCCGCACCGATCGCTGGGGGGGCATTGGACAGGTGGGAGCCAGCGAGGTGGGCATTACCGTCGATGGTCCTTTGGGAGACAAAACCGGATTGATGCTCTCGGCCCGCCGCTCGTATTTGCAGTTTCTCTTCAGCCTGCTCGAACTGCCTTTTTTGCCGACGTACAACGACTTTCAAGTCAAACTGAAGCACACGTTCAACCGCAAACACCAAATCACTTTTCTCGGGCTGGGGGCCGTCGATAACTTCGACTTGAATCTGAATGCCAATGAAACCGAGGCGCAGCGGTATACACTGAATGCTTTGCCCGTGAACGAACAATGGAACTATTCTGTAGGTGCAAAGTATACCTACTTCGCTGAAAAGAGCTACACCAACGTCGTGCTGAGCCAGTTTATGTTGAATAATACCGCATTCAAATATGTCGACAACGACGAATCCAAAACCCAGTTGCTCGACTACGACAGCCGCGAGATCGAAAACAAACTCCGGGTCGAGAACTTCTACCGCCACAACGGTTGGCGTTGGACCAACGGATTTGGTTTCGAAGAACTGAAATACGCCACGGACGAACTCGATCTGCGGGTACCAGAAGGTCAACCCGCGCGTTCGTACACGACCAATTTGAGGATGTTCCGCTACAGTTTGTTCAGCCAGGCCACCAAAACCGTTTGGAGAGAGCACTTGACCCTTTCGGCGGGTTTTCGGATGGATGCCTTGAGTTTTAATGTTTCTACCCGCAATCCACTCGAGCAATTGTCGCCCCGGCTCTCGGCTTCCTATGCCCTCAATTCGAATTGGAGCCTCAACGCCAACTGGGGGATATACTATCAACTGCCCCCTTATACCCTGCTCGGCTTTCGCGATCAGAGCGGAGACCTGGTCAACCGCGATGCCACCTACATCCGATCGACCCATACCGTGGTGGGTGTAACCAACTACCTCCCTTTCAATGCCAAATGGTCGCTCGAGGCTTTCTACAAGGACTATGGCAACTATCCTTTTTTACTTACCGATTCCATCAGTCTCGCCAATCTGGGAGGCGATTTCGGGGTGATCGGAAATGCGCCTTCCCGCTCGGTCTCCGAGGGGCGGAGTTATGGGCTGGAACTGACGTATCAACAGAAATACTACAAAGGCTTTTTTGGCATCCTCGCCTTGACGCTGGTCCGCAGCGAATTCGAAGACAAAAAAGGTGTCTTGGTCCCGACGGCCTGGGACAACCGCATCATCGGGACTTTGACGGCGGGCAAACGCTTTGGCAAGAACTGGGAATTGGGGGTTCAGTATCAGTTCCTCGGCGGGGCGCCTTTTACCCCCTTTGATCTCGACGAAAGTGCCCTGATTGTGAACTGGGACAATATCGGCTTTGGCATTCCCGACTACGATGCCCTCAATACCCAACGGTTCGACAACTTTAACCGCATCAATGCGCGCATCGACAAAAAGTGGTTCTTCCCGAAGTGGAGCCTCGATGTCTATTTTGACGTCCAGAATTTGCTCGGTCAGGCCGTGCAAGGTCCTCCTTTGGTCGATGTACAACGCGATGCCATGGGGGCGCCCATCGTGGACCCGAACGATCCGAACCGCTACTTGATCAAGGAGTTGGAAAACAGTTCAGGCTCTACCCTGCCCTCCATTGGGCTCATCATCGAGATCTAAACCGCACAGGACGCTCAGCGGTGCTTGGCGCGATCGAGCTCTCGTTGCACATCCCGGTCTTTAATGGAATCGCGCTTGTCGTGGAGTTTTTTGCCCTTGGCAAGCGCGATGTCCAACTTGGCCAAGCCCTTTTCGTTGATGTACAACCGGGTCGGAATCAAGGTCATGCCAACGTCTTTGAGTTTGACCTCGATCTTGTCCAATTCCCTTCGGCTCAGCAACAATTTGCGCTCCCTCCGCGCCGCGTGATTGATGTGGGTTCCGTACGCATAGGGTTCAATCAACAACTCGTGGACCCAGAGCTCGTTTGCGTGAAAGACACAGTACGCCTCTGATATCTGAGCCTTACCCGTGCGCAGACTCTTGATTTCGGTTCCCATTAACACCAATCCGGCCGTATAGCGGTCGAGCAGTTCGTACTCGTAGCCCGCTTTGCGGTTGCGAATTTCGACGTGGGATGCGGGAGCGTTCTTTTTCGACACAGTTCAACCACCCTTGTCCTACAAACCCCTTCATGGCAAGATGGCCGGGTCCAGGCGGGGCGCGAAGTTCGTTTATCTGTTCCGATTGAGCACAGGCGTATCCGTACCCGAAATCGCTACACCAATTCGACAGAATGGATTCGATGAATGGGGATCGAAAGCCCGGCTTTCAGGATGATTTTCCGTTCCGTAATGGCCCAAATGGTGGTGTGTACTTTTTTGATGCCCCCTTCGTCTTCGAAGTAAATATGGACCTTCTGTTTCTCGAGGTTGCCCAAATGGGTGGCCCGATGCAGCGCCTCTGCACGCTCTTTGCGCTTGCTCTCGGTCTGCAATACTTCCCATTCGGGAAAACGCAGCCCGACCATTTTTTCTTTTTCTATTTCCGGGGTTGATGAAGGTGAAATCATTTTTTGGGTTGGATGGTGTGTTATCGGGTCAAATCGTTTCCGCGCATCTCCGCGCGAGCATTTTCTCGCCCACTCATCGATCTCCGCACGGTGAACCCATCTAACCTTAAGGCTTTTATGAAATGGTGGGCTTAACCCTCCTCCCGGTGCGCAGCGGACCGCGATTCCGGCTCAAGCACCCTACATAAAAAGTCACACCTGAGGTTAGATCGCTTCTTTGACCCAACCCAATTTCCGAATTTTTCGACAATCTCACAAACCGGATTGATACAAAAAAAACCGATTAGGGGATGATCTTATCCTTTTGCATGCGATACGTCAAGGCTTCCGTGTGCTCGGCCACGGCCTTTTCGCGGTTCGAGGGATTGATCACTTCGCTTTGTGCACTCCAAACGAGCTGCTCCGAAGCGACGTCGTACAGATTGCTTTCAATAAAATAGGTATTGTCCGTGGTGTAATATCCAGGCGAATAGGCCACACCGCCCATATGCCCGTAATAGCCGTAATAGCCTCCATAGTAGCCATACGATGCCGCGGGATATGTGGAGCCCGGCACATAACGGGTTTCGCTTTGTTCCTTGACCAGGGCCATCACCAAAACGGCATCGGCTCCGGTTTTCTTGACCACACCCACCATGACCTCTCGGGTTTCCGGTTGTTGCACTGGGATGGACACGGGCACTACGTCTATGCTTTTGACCACTTCGAAGCCCTTTTTCTTTAGGGCATTGGCCATGCGCTCCTCAACCATAGCCCGGGTGGTGGCATCGTTGACCAACGCCGACACAAAGATTTTCTTGGGGGCGGTTGCGGGCCGACTGGGCGATACATAGCTGCCCGTAACGACGGCAGAGCTGCCACAAGCCCAAGCGAGGGACGCGACCAGGGCCACAGACCAAAACAAGCGGTACTTCATTGGTGGATTCAGATTTATGGGGCGCAATTTAGTTCCTTCGGCCTCGTTCGCGCAGGGGTCTAGAGCAAGTCGCGCAAATCGCGAACCCCGATCAGGCGCTCGGTCTCGAAAGCCTCGGCCGATTCTACCCCGATCAACCGCCCCCAGTTGGAACACCGATACTGGGTACTTTCGAGAAAGGCCTTGGAGGAAATTACGGTTTCCGGTTCGTTCGAATTGGGATCGTACACCTGAGAGCGGTGGGCCAAAATGGATTGCATCCGGAGCTCTTCAAACCCCGTAATGTCGACCGCTACATGCGGTTGGGGCTCGTAGAATTGAAAGTAATAGTAGAGCTTTTCGGGCCTCCACGGCTCTTGCTCAACGTCTTCCCAAGTCGTTTTTACTTTGGAAAGACCCGAGAGAAAAACTGCTTCGCGCACCAGGGTTGCTCCCCTTCCATGGTCGGGATGACGATCGCGCGGGGTGTTGGCCAAAACCACTTCGGGTCGAAAGCGCCGAATCTGAGCAATGACCTTCAACTGGGTCGCTTTGTCGTTTCGGAAAAAACCGTCCTCCAATCCAAGGTTAACCCTTTGTCGGACCCCGAGAATCTCGGCCGCCAAACGGGCTTCCTCAAGCCGGATATCCACCGTTCCGCGGGTGCCCATTTCTCCGTGGGTCAAGTCTACTATTGCCGCCAGCGCTCCTTGTGCGGTCATTTTGGCAAGGGTGCCTCCCGCGCCGAGTTCCACGTCGTCAGGATGCGCCCCAAAGGCCAATACGTCGTATTTCATCGATGCAAATTACGGTTGAGGATTCGGTATCGAATCCAAGGCTTGTTTGAACCGAGCCAGCACCCGCTCTCGGGCAAAGCGGTGGTCCACAATCGGTTTGGGATAATAGGGGGTGTTCCATTCCGGCACCCAGCGCCGGATGTACTCCCACTGCGGGTCGAATCGCTGCTGCTGGAGTTCTGGGTTGAATACCCGGAAATACGGAGCCGCATCGCAACCACTCGATGCGGCCCACTGCCAGCCCCCCACATTCGAAGACAACTCAAAATCGAGCAGCTTTCGCGCAAAATAGCGCTCGCCCCAGCGCCAATCGATCAGCAGGTGTTTGGTTAAAAAACTGGCGACAACCATGCGCACGCGGTTGTGCATAAACCCGGTGGCATTCAATTCGCGCATTCCCGCATCTACGAGCGGATAGCCCGTCTTTCCCGAGCACCAGGCCTCGAAATGGGCTTCGTTGGTTTCCCATTGGATGGCGTCGTAAGCGGGTTTGAACGAGCGCTCGACGCTGTAGGGATAATGGTAGAGGATCATCATATAGAACTCTCTCCAAATCAATTCATTGAGCCAATTTTCAGAATGGATTTCGGCCGAGCGAACCAACTGCCTCAGGCTCACCGTGCCAAACCGCAAGTGCACACTCAACCGGGTGGTGCCGCGCAGGGAGGGAAGATCTCTGTACTGTGCATAGCCCCGAACCACATTCAAATCGAGATCGGACGGGGGAAACTCGAGGGGGGATGGCACAAATCCCATCGACTCCAGACTGGGCAGATGGCCCATTCCTTCGGAAAACAGAGCACCGGCTCTCGAGGGGACATCAAAATAAGGGATATCACCTTCGGCTCTTTTTTGTTTCCACCGCTTCATGTACGGGGTAAAAACCGTGTAGGGCGTCTCATCGGCTTTGACTACTTCGCTTTTCTCGAAGAGCACCTGATCTTTAAATGCCTTGAAGAAGAACCCTTTATCCACAAGGACATCGTACACCTTTCGATCGCGCTCTCGGGCCTGGGGTTCGTAGTCGCGATTGGCATAAACCCCTTGAAAACCCGGTAGTTCGCTCAAGGCCTGAAAAAAAGCGACCGGATCTGCGTGATAGGCCCATAGCGCCGAATTCAAAACGCGGAGTTCGCTCTGCAATCGGGTTGTCTGGCGATGAATAAAATCGACCCGGGCATCGTCTCGGTCTTCGAGTCGCCCCAAGATGTTTGGATCGTACAGAAATACACACAACACCATATGCCCAGAGCCCAAGGCGTGGTAGAGCGAGGCATTGTCTTCCAACCTCAGGTCGCGCCGGAACCAATGCACAACAAAAGTCGAGCCCGAGGCGCCAACCACCTGACGCAGCGATTCAGGGGTGTTCATAACCCAAAGTCTGTTGAAATTCAACCCCGTAGTAGGCATCGAGTCCGTTGACGTGCAGCAGCCCATCGAAACGCGGCAGCTTGGTTTCGGGTTCGAGGGCGCCGCCTTCCATCCAGACCGAGCGCAGATTCAAGACCGCCAAGATGCAATCGTTGGGCAGCCGAATCTCGGTTGCTCGCTCGAGCCCCAACCGTATGGGTGCCCCCATGACAAACGGGGCGGGAATACCGGGTTCAAAATGGGGCTTGAGATTCAGTTCGTCAAATTCCGAAACTCCTTCGGGAAAGGCCGCAGAAGTGCGATGAATGACCGTGCGGTATTCGTCTCGGCAAAAATTGGCGGTGAGCCACCCGGTTCGCCTGAGATTGTCCAAAGTGCCTCCCCTGCCCGTTTCGGGCCGGAAGACCAGCCCCATGAGCGCGGGTGCTGCCCCCAGATGTTGAAGCGAAAAGAACAAACCCAAATTGGACTGGTTTCCGGGCCCCATCGACCCAACGGCCACCGCTGCCCGAACGCCTTGCAGGCGATTCACGAATGTCCGGCGATATGCGCGGTCGAGATCCGCCCATTCGGAGGCCGAATAGTGGAGCGATTCCACACTCAGAACATGCGCAGCGTCGACATCCCTCCATCGACAGCCAACACCTGACCCGTAATCCACGAGGCTTCCGGAGACAGCAAGAAATGCGCAGCCGCCGCCACGTCCTCGGGTTGCCCAATGCGGCGCAGCGGGTGCCGGTTGGCCGAGTTTTCGCGCTTGGCTTCGGTATTGAGCAAGGCCTCGCTCAAATGCGTATCGGTCAGAGACGGAGCGATGGCATTAAAGCGGATGTGCGGGGCAAATTCGGCGGCCAACGAGCGAACCAGCCCCTCTATAGCCCCTTTGGCAGAGGCGATCGAACTGTGAAACGGCATCCCTGTGCGCACGGCCACGGTACTGAACAAGACCACCGACGGATTGACCCCTTTTTTCAGGCCGCTCAGCGCATGCTGTATGAAATGAACCGCTCCGAGAAAGTTGATTTCGTATTCCTCCCGAAAATCGTCGATGCTCAGGCGGTTGAATGGTTTGAGCCGGATGGTGCCGGGCATGTAGAGCAGGCCGTCGATGGATTCGGGCAATACAGGGCGCTCGAGAAAATCGCTGGCGTTGTAGTTGTGGTATTCCACCCCTGACAATCCTCCGGTTTCGGCGGCGTTGCGCGCAAAGGCGACGACGTCGTTGCCGTGTTCGGCCTGCATTCGGGCCACTTCGAGCCCAATGCCCGAATTGCCCCCAACAATCACAATGGTTCGATTCATTTGCGTTCGATATGGGCCAGGAGCTCCCGGCGGATTTCGGGTTCTTGAAAGCGGCCTCCGTAATGCACCGTGGTCGTGCTGCTTCCGCAATCCTCTATACCCCGGGTTTTGACACAAAAATGCTCGGCATCGAGGACCACGGCCACATCTTCGGTGCCCAGCATCTCCTTGAGTTCCGCTGCGATCTGCTCGGTGAGTCGCTCCTGAACCTGAGGACGTTTTGAAAAGTAGCGCACTACCCGGTTGAGTTTGGAAAGTCCTACCACTTGTCCCGAAGAAAAATAAGCAACATGGGCCTTGCCGATGATCGGCACCAAGTGGTGTTCGCAATAGGAATGGACCTCAATGTCCTTTTCCACCAGCATTTGACCGTACTGATACGGATTCTGGAAGAGGGTAGTTTCGGGTTTATTCTCGGGATCGAGCCCGCTGAAGATCTCGTTGACGTACATTTTAGCGACCCTCTTAGGGGTGTCTTTCAAGCTGTCGTCTGCCAAATCCAGTCCGAGGATTTCGAGAATTTCCTTAAAGCGCTGTTCGATTTGGACAATCTTTTCTGAGGCGCTCAGGGCAAAGGCATCAGGGCGCATGGGAGTCGCCAGCGGATGGGTCTGCATGCGGCTGCCTCCCACTTCCAACTGATTGGTCAAATTGTCTAAGTCGACAATAGGATGCTCAGTGCGTTTGTTCGCCTTTGTAGACAACGAAGTTTCTCGGAGTTTCATAGAGCGTAATCTTGAGTTGGAGGTTGATGGGTAAATGGGGGCGCAATAGATTCCAAATTACCTGTGCAATGTGCTCGGCACTGGGAATGAGTTGGGCGAATTCAGGACAATCGAGATTGAGGTTCTTATGGTCAAAACGCGCCTCGACTTCGCGTTCTATGAGATCCGACAAATGCTTGATATCGAACACATATCCCGTTTCAGGATCGATAGGACCCGTGAGCTCGGCGATGAGTTCGTAGTTGTGACCGTGGTAATTGGGATTGTTGCACTTTCCAAATACCGACTCGTTGCGCGCATCGCTCCAGTCGGGTCGATAAAGGCGGTGTGCGGCGTTGAAATGGGCTTTGCGTCCTACGGTTGCAATCATGGATAGAGCATGTCAGCGTGTTGGACCATCAAAATGCGGAACCAAGCGGTAAAGGCATGAGGTTCAGACTTCATCCAATCGACGAGCTCGTCTCTCCCAACCCAGCACACCTCTGCTACTTCTGCTGGCTCGGGCCATGGCAAGGCATCTGACTGTGCGACAAAAACATGATCCAATTCATGCTCGATCAACCCATTGTCGAATACGGCCCGGTATAAAAACGAAAACACAAATCGAACTTCGAGATGGAGTCCCAATTCCTCGCGGCAGCGACGGCGGGCCGCCTCGTCAGGTGCTTCTCCCGGCCGGGGATGAGAACAACAAGCATTGGTCCACAACCCCGGGCTGTGGTATTTGTCCAAGGCCCTCCTCTGGAGCAACATTCTTCCTTGGGGGTCAAACACTACGACCGATAGGGCACGGTGCAAGGTCCCCGATTGATGGGCTTGCATCTTCGGCATTCGTCCGATCTCGCGGTCTTGTTCGTCGACCAAAACCACGGTTTCTTCAAACCCTGACAATGCTGTTTCTCGGTCCTCGAAAACAGCAGAAGACAACGGATTAATCACAATAAATTCAAGCTGTGTTTGACATACGAACGCAACAACAGAGTGTATTTCTGTTGATTGGGTATCCGAATGCGCTGGTTGAGCAAATGTTCGGCCGGGGTATTCTTGATCCGGTTGAGCAAGGCAAAATAGTAGACATAGGCGATGTAGACCCCGAATCGCGCTCCTTTCGGAAGGGCCAAAATGCCTTGATACCCTTCGGCAAAATCCGATTCAATTTCGGATTCGATGGCCTTCTTGGTGGTGCGATCGAATTGGGTCAAATCGACATTGGGAAAATACACCCGACCCAATTCGTACCCATCGGCTTTGAGATCGCGTAAAAAGTTGATTTTCTGAAAAGCCGAACCCAATTTGCGGGCTGGACGCACGAGTTCGGCATAGCGCTGGACATCTCCTTCACAAAATACCGAAAGGCACATAAGTCCAACTACTTCGGCCGAGCCGTAGACGTATTCATCCAACAAAGGGCGATCGTACGACTGGGGATCGAGATCCATGCGCATGCTGTGCAGAAAAGCGCGGATCAAATCGGTGTTCATTTGATACTGACGGACCACCCCTTGAAAGGAATGCAGAATGGGGTTCAAACTGATGCCCTGTTCGATGGCCTTCCAGGTATCTTCTTCAAACCGATCGAGGAGTTCGCGCTTGGGATGGTCGTGAAAACTATCGACGATTTCGTCTGCCAAACGGACAAACCCATAAATGGCATAGATTGGATCGTGAAACCGGGATTCGAGACAGTAAATGCCCAAAGAAAATGAAGTAGAATACTGCCGGGTGACCATTTTGCTCGCCTTGAGCGAAACGCGATCAAACAATGCCTTCATAGTTCCATGGAATAGTGTTTCAACAATGCTCTGCTCACCACTTCACCCGATATCAGCGCCGGGGGAACTCCGGGGCCGGGATTGGTCAATTGACCGGTAAACCACAAATTCGGGACCTTCTTGCTTTTGATGCTCGGTTTGAGCACCGCGGTTTGATCGAGGGTATTGGCCAAACCGTAGGCATTTCCTTTGTAGCTGTGGTAGTCTTCGACAAAATCGCGGTGGGCGTAGCTCCGCAAGTGCACAATATGGGGTTCGGGATTGAAGCCACAACGCTGTTCAATCCGCTGCAGCACCGTGGACAAATAAGGCTCACGGGCCGAAGGGGTGTCCTCCAACCCCGGGGCGGTCGGAATGAGCACAAAGACATTGTCCATTCCTTCGGGGGCTACGGTCGGATCGGTGGCACTGGCGCGGCATACGTAAAAGAGGGGATCGGAAGGCCAGCGCGGATCCGAATAAATCTCCCGGGCGTGTCGACCAAAATCAGCGTCGAAGAACAAATTGTGGTGTAGCAGACCCTCGAGTTTGCGGTCGAGTCCGATGTAGAAAATCAAACTCGAAGGCGCCAATTTTCGACGGTCCCAATAGCGTTCAGTATAATTGCTTTTCTCGGGTTCTAAGACCTCTCGATCGAGGTGATGGTAGTCGGCTCCGCCTACCACGGCGTCGCAGCACACGGTTGAGATGCCTTGCGGGGTCTTCCCTTCCACCCTTTCTATGGCTCCGTTCGGACCATATCCGAACCCGGTCACTTCCCAATTCGATTTCATTTGAACCCCTAAGGACTCGGCCAAATCGACCATGGCCTCGACAATTTTGTGCATGCCTCCCAAGGGGTACCAAGTGCCCAAGGCCAGATCGGCATAATTCATCAAACTGTAGAGCGCCGGGGTGTTTTCGGGCATCGCCCCCAAGAACAAAACAGGAAACTCCATCAGCCGCACCAGATCTGGATGGGAAAAATGCCGGGCAACGTACGACTTCATCGAGCGGAGTAAATCCAATTCCAGCAACCCTTTGAGCACTGTCAGGTTGGTGTATTCAAACATGGACAAGCCCGGGCGTTGAACAAGGTCCCCAATGCCCGCCTCATATTTGATCTGGCTTTCTTTGAGAAACTGCCTGAGACGAACAGATGACCCGGGCTCTAGCCCTTCAAAAATCGCCTCGAGTTCCACCATCGACGCGGGCACATCGAGGGAGCGGTTTCCTTCAAAATAAATTCGGTAAGACGGATCGAGCCGCTGTAGGGTGTATTGGTCGGATACTTTTCGGCCAAAGTGCCCAAAAAAGCGCTCGAACACATCGGGCATCCAATACCAGCTCGGCCCCATATCGAAGCGAAAGCCTTGGGCTTCATACAGCCTGGCCCGTCCGCCCCAGGTTGCATTCTTTTCCACCAAAGTGACTTTCGCGCCGGCTCTGGCCAAAAAACAAGCAGCACTCAGTCCGGAAAAACCGGAACCAATCACCACCACTTCGGGTACTTTCATTGAGGACAAAGGGCTGAGCGTTCTGGAATGTGCGCGGGACAATCAATGACGCAAATCCTTCAACTTGTCCATCAATTTGCGACGTGCTAAAAAAATGCGGCTTTTCACGGTGCCAAGCGGGATGTGCAGCATTTCGGCGATCTCTTCGTACTTGTACCCGTTGTAATACATCATAAAGGTATCGACATAGTGCCGATCTACCGATTCAATTTGCCGCATCATGTACTCGCGGTCTACGCCCGCATCGGTATAACTCTCCTTGTCCGCCTCTTTGCTGTTGATGAAATACTTGTTTTCCGAATCGTCAATAAAGGTGTTCTGGTTCTTCTTTTTTCGGTAGTTGTTGATAAACGTATTCCGCATAATGGTGTAGAGCCACCCTTTCAAATTGGTTCCTTCCTGATACTTGTCCTTGTTTTTCAAGGCTTTGAAAACCGTATCCTGCAACAAGTCTGCGGCATCCTCGCTGCTGCGGGTCAATTTATAGGCCAATTGATTCAGGAAGCTCTGTTGGGCGACAATCAGATTGGTGAATTCCCGGGTTGACATGGTGGGTTTGTTGAGGGTTTGTTGGACAAAGTTAAACAGATAAAGTTAGTGTGCCAACATTATGTTTAATATTATTCACAAGTCTCTCCACAAACATCCTGGAATGAATCGGGCTAGCGAACCGCTTCCATGGCGGGCGTCGATCCGACCAGTGCCAACCGCATAGAATCGAAGTCAGGATGCAGGTAAAAGCGATTGTCCCCCGTCAACCCTTCTTGCTCTATGGCCGCGCGGACGGGGTGCCCTGCGAGGTAAAACCGACAGTTGGGCTGGTCGAACGTGTTACCCAGTCGGTCCATGAAGGCGCGCACATCTTCGGGTCTTGGGGTCGTCGTTAGAATGCTCACAACCCGATCGGGCTTCAATTTCGGAGACACTTCGGCCAAAAACTCCAAGGGCACGTCCTGGCCCAAGTACAGGCTCCGCTCCCCTCTTTTCCGCAATAGAAAGTGCAGGTAGAGCAGACCCATTTCGTGCAACTCGGTGGCCGGCAAGAACAACAGGTTAAATGGAGCATGGGGTGCGGGCTGAACCGCGAGCCGATCGATGCTCGCAAAGAGCTTCTGTTTGATGAGGTTGGTCACAAAGTGCTCGTGGGCCACGGCAATAGCGTCGGTTTGCCACAGCAGTCCAATGCGGCGGATGAACGAGGCCACGACTTCGTTGAATGCTCGCTCCGTCCCGAGCTGCATCACGCTCTGGTTCAACACCTTCTCAAAGAGTTCCTGATCAAAATCGAGCATGGCCATTTGCAGAGCGTGCAAAAGTGCCCCCCCATTGTCGGCGTGCTGCATTTGATCGAGTACCGCACTGCGGAGTTCGTCCTCGTTCATCTTCGCCACTTTGGAAATCCGATGACCCGCGTTGACCAGCGCGGCCACATTGAGCACCCGCTTCAAATCGGGGTCGAGGTAATAGCGAATGTTGGTGTCCGTCCGTTGAGGCGCAATGAGTCCGTAGCGACTTTCCCAAATCCGGAGCGTATGCGCCTTGATACCGCAAAGCCGCTCAAGGTCCCGAATGCTGTATTTGACTTCCACCGAAGGGGATTTCAGTTTGTGGAACGAATGATACAAAGGTATTAAACATAATATTCTCTTTGCCCAAAAAGTTGAATATCCCTTTATGCGAAAACAACATCCGCCTACCTTTCGGATGTCCAAACACCGCGATATGAAACTAGGCGCCTTCTCGATCAGTCTTTCGGTCCAAGATTTGAACGTGTCTCGGGCCTTCTACCAGACCTTGGGGTTTTCGGTAATCGGGGGAAGTGAGGAACACCGATACCTGATCCTCAAAAATGAGCACAGTCTGATTGGTCTGTTCCAAGGGCACTTTGAAGGCCATATGCTCACCTTTAACCCGGGTTGGGATGCCAGCGCCGCCGAAGTGAACCCTTTTGACGACGTTCGGGCCATTCACCAAAAACTGACCGAATCCGGCATTGCCGTGGCGCAAGCCGTTTTGCCTGAATCGGGGCCAGGGCATTTGGTGGTCCACGATCCCGATGGCCATGTCATCCTCATCGACCAGCACCGCTGACCGACATAGGACAGTGCGTATGGGAACTATGGAGTCGTACCGAGGAGTCCGCGCTTATTGTATTTTTAACCCAGACTTAACACACATGAATCGACTGTGCAGGCCCCTCGTCGGGCTGATTTTGTTTTTGTGCGTCTGTTTTGTGCCCGTCTGGGGTCAAGAAAGCGGTATTTCAGGGGTTGTATTGGACGAAAGAGGCGAGCCCTTAATCGGCGTTGGGGTCCGCATTGCTCAGCCCCCCATGGGGACGGCCACCGATGTCGATGGACGGTTCGCGCTCAAATACACGGGTTCTTATCCGGTCGCGCTCACGGTTCAGTACATTGGATATCAAACCAAGAATGTCGAGGTTAAAAAACCGGTTTCCGGTCTCAGCATCCGACTACAGCCCGATGCCACGGCTTTGAAAGAAATCAGCGTGGTAGAACGCAGGCTGAGCGAACAGCAAAAAGAAAGTGCGCTGACCGTCGAAGCCATGGATGCGCTGGCCATCAAGGAAACGCCTTCGGTCAGTTTTTACGAAGGGTTGGCCAGCCTCAAAGGGGTTGATTTGACCTCGGCCAGCATCGGATTCAAAGTCATCAATACGCGGGGCTTTAACAGCACCAGCCCGGTTCGGTCGCTTCAACTGATCGATGGTGTCGACAACCAAGCCCCGGGATTGAACTTTTCGCTGGGCAACTTCCTCGGAGCCTCCGACCTCGATGTGCTCCAGGTCGATCTGATTGCGGGCGCCAGCAGCGCCTATTACGGTCCAAATGCCTTCAATGGGGTCATCGCCATGACCACCAAGAATCCCTTCGACTTTCCCGGACTGAGTGCTTCGGTTAAGGTAGGGGAACGCAATTTGGCCGAGTTTGGGCTGCGTTGGGCGCAGGTATTTAAAGATGGGGATGGCGTAGAACGCTTTGCCTACAAGGTCAATCTCTTTTATTTGAGGGCCGACGATTGGGAAGCCAACAACCTGGATCCCACGGCTCAAAGCGAAGAAGGGGTCGACAATCCCGGTCGCTATGATGCCGTGAATCGCTATGGTGACGAGGTGTTGTTCAACGACGGCGGAGATGTCAAGACCTATCCCGGTTTGGGCAACTACTATCGCGGCGGATTGATGGAGCGGGATTTGGTCGATTACGACACCCGGAATCTCAAACTCGGCACCTCCCTGCACTATCGGTTTCAACCCGATTTGGAATTGACCTATGCCTTCAATTTCGGGAATGGAACCACCGTTTATCAAGGCGACAATCGTTACAGCCTCAAAGACATTTTGTTCTTCCAGAACCGCCTCGAATTGGCGCGCAAACGCAAGTGGTTTGTCCGGGCCTATGCCACCAACGAAGACGCCGGCAATTCTTACGATGCCTATTTTACCGCGCTCCGCATGCAAGAGGCCTATTTGAGCGAACAGAGCTGGGGGAATTTTTACCGGAATTTCTTTTCGGCATTTGCCGTTCCCTCCATCAAACAACTCGAAGGGTATCCAGACCCTTCTTTGCCCGCAGACGAATTCAGTGCCCAAATGGATGCCTTGATCGCGACCAATCCTGAGTTTTTTGCAGGCTGGCACGATTCGATCAACCGGCTGGTCGCCACGGCCTACGAGGGTCCAGGGTTGGTCCCAGGCACAGCGGCCTTCGACTCGCTGTTTCAATACGTGGTTTCTCGGGATTTTAACGAAGGGGGAACCCGTTTGGTAGACCGTTCTGCCTTATACCATCTGCAGGGCGAGTATCTCTTTGATTCAACCCGCCTGGGCAGTTTCCGTTTGGGAGGCAACTATCGGCTGTATCGACCGGTATCTGAGGGCACCATTTTCCGAGATAGTGCGGGGATTCGAATTTCGAACCAAGAATATGGGGTGTACGGCGGATGGGAACAAAAGTTTATCCGCAACAAACTCAAATTGGGGGTGAGCTTACGGATGGACAAAAACGAAAATTTCGATTACCTGTTTTCGCCCGCGTTATCGGCCGTGTACCAACTCGATGCCATCAATACACTCCGGCTTTCTTTTTCCAGCGCCATTCGCAATCCGACGCTTCAAGATCAATACCTCTATTACAACGTGGGCCGGGCTATATTGCTCGGGAATTTGGAGGGTTATGATTCGCTGGTCACCACCGACGAAGTCGTGGACTTTTTGGGCGCAGGCGTTCAGGAGCGGGCCGATTGGGAATTTGATTATTACGCCCTCGATCCGGTGCGCCCCGAACGCGTCCAAACCGTCGAAATGGGCTACAGAACCACGCTGTGGAATCGATTGTATCTCGACCTCAATTACTATTTCAGTTGGTATACCGACTTTATCGGCTACAACATCGGTTTGGCTATTGAAGACGATCCCTCTGCCGGTCCCATTCAACGGCTCACCGAAGTTCAGGCTTTTCGCATAGCCACCAACGCCCAAGACCAAGTCACTACTCAGGGATTTTCGATCGGGGGCAACTACTACTTCGGCGACTACTATTCGTTCAATGGGAACTACAGTTGGAACGTGCTGAATACCGCCACCGACGACCCCATTATTCCGGCTTTCAATACCCCTGAACACAAGTACAACATCGGCTTTAGTGCCCGCGACTGGCAGTGGCGAAAAATCAAGAACGTTGGATTCAGCGCCAACTACAAATGGATTCAGGGATTTTTGTTCGAAGGAAGCCCACAATTCACGGGGTCGATTGCCGACTATTCCATGCTCGACGCCCAGGTGAGCTGGAACTATCCGGCGTGGAATACTACCTTCAAATTGGGCGCATCGAACGTGCTGAACCAACATGCGTATCAGGTCTATGGCGGGCCAGAAATCGGACGCTTGGCCTACTTCAACGTGTTGTACGAACTGTAAAACAGCTGAGAACTGACCAAAGGCTTTAAAAGCCCCCCTTCCAACCAGGACTCAGCCTTAACTCAACAGCTTTTGACGGAGCAAGAATTCGAGCTGTTCGTTGGCCCGTTCCAAAGCCTTGAGCAACTCTGAATTGCGCCTTCTCAAATCGTATACTTCAAACGCACTGTGGATGGCATTGCGCAATTCGCCTTCGTTCCATGGTTTGGTCAAATACCGATACACCTGACCGCGGTTGATGGCATCGATGACTGCGCTGATGTCCGAATAACCGGTCAGCAGCATTCGAATCGGTGCGGAGTTGATTTTTTGTATGGCCTCGAGCAACTCAATGCCCGTCATACCCGGCATCCTTTGATCGGTGATGACGACATCGGGCCTCAACGTTTCGAAAACCGTAACTCCCTGCGCACCTGATTCGGCTACTTCGACGTCAAATTCCCTTCTAAAAACCGCCTTGAACGAGCGGAGATTCTCGACTTCATCGTCGATGTAGAGCACTTTGATGCGCTCATTTTCACGGGATTCGGCGACTTCTCCCAGTGCATTTTCCATGCGCAATGCTTTCGTTTCTCAGACGGCAGTACCATCCCTTCGCTTGACCACCCTCCATCAGTGTAAATTTAGTGCAAAAATCCCTGCCTTACCTCATTTTTCATAGTATCCGGCTTACGAAAGCGAGAAACCGTAAATTTGAACATTGAATTCCATTTTTTCGGCATGGTAGTTCCCTCTTCTAATGAGATTTTTCCTCTGTATCGCCCGATCATCCTTCCTTGTGCTGAAGGTGCTGTCAAAGACGGAATGGTGTGGGCTCAAGGGCGCGGTTGGCCGGTCCTCGATGGAATTGCCGCCCAGTGGGCCGAGTGTTATGCGCTCGATCATCCCCATTTGAGGCAAGACCCCATGCGCCTGCGCAAAGAAGCCCAGGCTTTTGGATCAGAAAAGGCCCGGGAACCCCGCGGAAATTGGGTGATTTATCCTTGGCTCAACCTCGCCATCCGGGTGCTGGAAGAAAGCGATTTTATTCGGGTTCGCAGTTCGAGAAATCGACTCAAAATCACCGAGGTCGAATCCGCTCAGCTCGGCCATAAGACCATCGGCATTATTGGATTGTCGGTGGGACAAAGCGTGGCCTTGACCCTGGCTATGGAGCGCACCTTCGGCACCTTGTGCATTTCCGATCACGATACGTTGGATCTGAGCAACCTGAACCGGGTTCGGGCAGGGCTTCAAAACCTTGGTTTGCCCAAAACGGCGGTGGCCGCGCGGCTCATTGCTGAACTCGACCCCTATCTCAAGGTCGAATTGTATCCCGAGGGAATTCACATGAAAAACGTCCGTAAATTCGTTCAAGGACTAGACCTTTTGATTGAAGAATGCGATGCCTTAGACATCAAATTGCTCGCCCGAATGGAGGCGCGGGAAAACGGGATTCCCGTGCTGATGGATACCTCTGATCGCGGCATGCTGGATGTAGAGCGTTTCGATTTGGAACCGGACCGCCCTCTATTCCATGGCTTGGCAGGTCCCCATCCCGAAAGCATTGGGCTCACTTCCATGGAACCCGAACACCGTTTGGGGCTGATGATGCGCATTGTTGACTACCCCAATTTGAGCCCTGCGCTACGCCTCAGCTACGAGAAAATCGGAACCGAACTCCTCACCTGGCCGCAGTTGGCCTCCGACGTCCAATCGGGTGCAGGACATACAGCTGCAGTAGCCCGAAACATCTTGCTCGGGCATCCGATTCCCTCGGGGCGCTACTACATCGAAATGGACCCTGATCGCGTCCTTCACCACCAGATTCAAGCACTCTAATGGTCATTATTCGCGGTTTTCGCGCTGTAGACGATCCCGAAGCCTCTGAGCGGTTTATCCTCGGGCACCGCCGGGTATTGGAGGCCCACGGGGTCAAAAAAGTGACCTCGAGCCGGAACGAGTGGGCCCAAAACCCCAATGTGTTTGTCGTCAACGTCGAAAGCGAAGATGGCGAAAAAGTGTACGGAGGAGCCCGCATCCATGTGGCCGATGGCATCCACCCGCTTCCGATTGAAGAGGCTACGGGTTATATGGATTCAAGGATTTATGAACGGGTACACGAACTGCGGTCGGAAGGCACGGGAGAGCTCTGCGGGCTGTGGAACTCTATGGAAGTGGCGGGCATGGGCATCGGCAGCTTCTTCGCTACCCGGGCCGCTACCGTATTGACCCGACAAATTGGAATTCAGTCGCTGTGGGGGCTTTGCGCTCCATTTACCGTCCGCTGGGCCGAGCGCTTGGGGAGCCGGGTACAAAAAGACATCGGAAACGAAGGGACCTTCTACTACCCCAAGCTCGACCTGATCGCCACAGTTGTGCTGCTCGAAGATGCCGAAGCCCTGACCTACTGCAAGCCCTATGAGCGCATCCGAGTCCAGGAACTCCGCGAGAATCTACAGCAAAACGCGGTCGAAGCGCCTCCAGGACGCAAACAAGAGGTCGAAGTACACTACGAATTGCGCATTCCCCATTCACATCCCGACGAATTTCGGTTTCCGAATCTGGGCGCACGGGTTCCTTACCCTATGGAACTTAAACAAGAAGAGCGACTGCCCGAATTCTAAACCCCGCGGGCCCACTTCGGGGTGCGAACCAATGACCTTGGACGCTGTTACCTTTATGCATGCGAATTCCCCATTCCGGCCTCCGGTTCGGCCCCTATCGCGGACGCGATAAAACGCCCTTTGAACGCCTTTTTGACCTGTTTAAAGAGCTGTTGCTCCGCACCTCGGGCGACGTCGAAGAGGCGCTGGACTGGCTGCGCGTCCTCGACCGAGAACACAATCTCACCACCTCAGAATACACCGTCGACGATTTTCTCGAGGACCTCAAAAAACGCGGCTATTTGCGCGAAGTCGTAGAGGGTGGCGGAGGATTGGAAATGAGCGCCAAAACCGAGCAGGCCATCCGACAAAGCGCCCTCGAAAAGGTCTTTGGCAAACTCAAGAAAACCGGGAGTGCCGGGAATCATCGAACGCGCTACACGGGAAGTGGAGACGAAGACACGGCCGAATTGAGGGCCTACGAATTCGGAGATGCCCCCGATACCATCTCGATGACCGAATCGCTTCAAAATGCGCAGATACTGCGCGGTCCGGAGCCCGAATGGCTGCTCGAATCCGATCTGCTGGTCCGGGAACGCCTGCACAAATCGCAACTGAGCACGGTTTTGATGATCGATTTGTCGCATTCGATGATCCTTTATGGCGAAGACCGCATTACACCGGCCAAACGAGTGGCCTTGGCCCTGGCGGAACTGATTCGTACGCGCTATCCCAAAGACACGTTGGACATCATTGCGTTTGGCGATGATGCCTGGCCCATCGAATTGAGCGAACTCCCCTATGTGCAGGTGGGACCCTACCATACCAACACCGTGGCCGGGCTCGACTTGGCCAGCGAAATTCTCCGGAAAAAGAAAGCGGCCAACAAACAGATTTTGATGATCACCGATGGCAAACCCAGTTGTGTTACCGAGCCTGACGGCAGTCATTATATGAACAGCGTGGGTCTGGACGACTACATCGTGGGTAAGTGCATGGGTCGGGCAGCAGCGCTGCGCAAGGCCGGTATTCCCGTAACCACGTTTATGATTGCCCGCGATCCCTACCTCCAACAATTCATCCGGTCCTTTACCGACATCAACAAAGGCAAGGCGTTCTATACGGGTCTCAAGGGACTGGGGAGTTTGGTCTTTGAGGACTACGAAAAAAACCGCAAAAAGAAGCTATGACCTCTCCTTGTGCCCCCCCTGACATTTCGACCCTTGGCGCCCTGAAGCACTCCGGTTATCAGCCCCGGAGCATCCGGGACGAATTGCGACAAAACCTCATTGAAGCCTTGCGCGAGAAGCGCGAGGTCTTTGCGGGAATCCACGGCTACCAATACAGCGTTATTCCCGACTTGCAGCGGGCGCTGCTCTCCCGGCATCACATCAACTTGCTCGGGCTGAGGGGGCAGGCGAAAACCCGATTGGCGCGGAGCATGGTGCAGTTATTGGACGAATGGGTGCCCTATTTGACCTGTACCGAATTGCGCGAAGACCCGCTTTTGCCCATTTCCAACCGCGCCAAGGCCTATGTAGACGAACACGGAGATCTGACCGAAGTCCGATGGATGCACCGGGAGGAACGCTACTTTGAAAAACTCGCCACCCCTGATGTCAGCGTGGCCGATTTGATCGGAGACGTGGACCCCATCAAAGCCGCCAATCTAAAACTGGCGTATTCCGACGAGCGGGTTATCCACTTTGGGATGATTCCAAGGGCGCATCGGTGCTTGTTCGTCATCAACGAATTGCCCGATTTGCAGCCGCGCATTCAAGTGGCTTTGTTCAACATTTTGCAAGAAGGCGACATCCAAATTCGCGGTTTTCAGCTCCGTTTGCCCATCGATGTTCAGTTTGTGTTCACGGCCAACCCAGAAGACTACACCAACCGCGGTTCGATCGTCACCCCGCTCAAGGACCGCATCGGGAGTCAAATCATGACGCACTATCCCGAAGACCTTGAAACCTCGGCCCAGATTACGCGTCAGGAAGCACGGATTGCCCCGGGATTGCGCGACTGCATCGATTTGCCCGATATGGCCGCCACCCTGCTCGAACAAATTGGCTTTGAGGCCCGAGAGAGCGAATACGTCGATCCCAAAAGCGGGGTCAGCGCTCGCCTTAGTGTCTCGGCCCTCGAGAATTTGTACAGCACTGCCGAGCGCCGCATGCTCCTCAACGGAGAAAACCGCACCTGCATTCGGCTCAGCGATTTTGCCGGGGTGGTGCCCAGCATCATTGGCAAAGTGGAATTGGTCTATGAAGGGGAACAGGAAGGAGCGCACTCGGTGGCCGAACACCTGCTGGGCGCAGCCATCAAACGGCTGTTGCCCCGGTATTTCCCCCCCATGGAAAAACTCAAACAAAGCGATCCGAGCAACCCTTATTTGGGGTTAATCAACGCCTTTGGAGAGGGGTTGATGGTGGATGTGCACTTCGATGCCAGCGACACCGACTATCGCACAGCCCTTGAGGCGCACCGCCCTCTTTTGGATTTTGCGCGGAACCACTCGAGAAAAATCGACTCCACGGGATTTTATTTCGCCATGGAATTCGTCCTCTGGGCTTTGTCCGAGCACGCGCGCATCAATCGCGACAAACTGGTACTTGGACTCCGCTACAGCGATTTGTATTCGGGGTTGTTTTCGGGCGTCGGAGAGAATGAGGAATAAACCCTTGTCCTAAAGCAAATCGTTGGCCAGATTGGCGAGTTCGCTCCGCTCCCCTTTCTCGAGGGTAATGTGCGCAAACAATTTGTTGCCTTTGAGCTTGTCGATGAGGTAGCTCAACCCATTGGACTGTTCGTCCAGATAGGGCGTATCGATTTGGTGAATGTCGCCGGTAAAGATGAACTTGGCGTTTTCTCCTGCCCGGGTAATGATCGTCTTGACCTCGTGCGGTGTTAGATTCTGGGCTTCGTCAACGATAAAAATGACATTGCTCAAAGACCGACCACGGATATAGGCCAAGGGCGTCACCAGGATCTTCTCGGTGTTCACCATTTCGTCGATCTGCTTATACTCTTTGTCCTGCTCGCGGAATTGATTCTTGATGTACTTCAAATTGTCCCAGAGCGGCTGCATATAGGGATTGATCTTGGCCTTCATATCGCCCGGCAAGAAGCCGATGTCTTTATTGCTCAAAGGCACGATGGGGCGGGCGAGGTAAATCTGTTTAAAATCTCGTCGTTGCTCGAGCGAACCGGCCAGCGCCAAAAGCGTCTTGCCCGTTCCCGCCACCCCCTGCAAACTGACCAATTTGACTTCGGGGTTCAAGATGGCGTGCAGCGCGAAGGTTTGCTCGGCATTCCGCGGTTTGATTCCGTAAAATGTCCGCTTCTCAACCTGCTCAAACGCGTGTTCAAAGGGGTTGTAGTAAGACAACATCGAACTGCGGTTCGACTTGAGGATGTAGAAGTGGTTGTTGACCGGTTGAAATTTCCCTCCGACCGCCTCGATCATTTGATCCGCATCCACCTTGGATTCCCGGTAGAGTTCGTCGATCAGTTCATGCGGAAATCCATCGATTTGTCCGCGTCCGGTAAACAGGTTGTGGACGTCTTTGATCTTGCCCGTCTTGTAGTCCTCGGCGGGGATGTTCATCGCCTTGGCCTTGAGGCGGAGGTTGATGTCTTTGGTGACCAAAATGACCTTGCGGTCCGGGGCCTCCGCCATCATGGACAGGGCCGAATTCAAGATGAAATGGTCGTTTTTGCGCATGGAAAACACCCGGGTGGCATCGAGACGGCTGCCTTCCGTATTCATGATGACCTTGAACTTGCCTTTGGACCCCCCATTGAGCGAATTCCACTCTTGCAGGCTGTTGTCTCCGACTTTCTTGTCGAGAAAGCGAATAAATTCCCGAGCCTCAAAGTTCTTGGTGTCGTTGCCCTTTTTAAACTCGTCGAGTTCTTCGAGAACGGTGATGGGAATGGCCACATCGTGCTCTTCAAAATGCTGAATGGCATTGTGATCAAACAAAATCACCGATGTATCGAGCACGAAGATCTTCTTCTCCGAATCCTTTTTCCGACCCGTCTTTTTGGCGGAAGATTTGGGATTGCCTCCCGACTCCGTCGACTCCGAAGACTTGAGACGGGCCCCTTTGAGGGGAAGGTTTTCCGGATCGACCGAGATCGGAGCAAGGAGGGCTTGGGTTTGGGCCATGGAAGGTTGCTGTGTTTTGGGTTGTTCCAAATTAGGGGCCCACTCTCTAGAAAACGCGTCCACTCCCTCCCAATCTATTCACCGAGTTTGTTTGATAACTCACGACGACTAAATAAAATCGTTGGCGTAAACTGCACTCCCTTTTTGCGCCCGGCTCAGGCGGGTCGCCCGGCCAACCGGCTACTCGAATCCTTTACTCAGAGGACAGGCAAAGCACTGGGGAGTTCGGTTTAATTTGTTTCCCATGAATCCAATGAGGACCCTTTTTGGAGTAATGTCGGGCTGGGTTTTCGCCCTCCTGTGGTCCAGTGGTACGCTGAGTGCTGCCCACCTGGTCGGGGGGCATCTGACTTATACCTGTTTGGGCGGAAACGACTACGAGGTAAAGCTTCGGGTATACAGAGACTGTGGAGGCAGCGGGGCTGCATTCGACAACCTGGCGGACCTCGCTGTATACGATGCGTCCAACAATCTGATCCTCAATGTAGGCGTGGCCAAGGGAACCGAATTCATTCTGCCCAACAACAGCACGGGCAATCCTTGTTTGAGTTCTCCGCCCGGCCTGTGCACGGAGTATGCAGACTATACGACGGTGCTCAATTTGCCCCCTATTCCCGGTGGATACTTGCTGGTCCATCAGCGGTGTTGCCGCAATGGTGGCATCGACAACGTCGTCAATTCCGGATCTTACGGCAACACCTATTCGGTCCGGATTCCCGATCAGGGCGCCAATTGCAACAGTTCCCCCCAATTCACGGCCCCTCCGCCCATTGTGCTCTGTCTGGGCGATCCCCTCCAAGTTCAGATCGCGGCCAGCGATCCCGACGGAGACTCGCTTCACTTCGAGTTTTGCGAGATTCTCAATGGAGGGGGCCAAAGCGGAGGCAGCGGGTGCAATGCCGTTACCCCCCAACCTTCTTGCCCCCCTCCGTATACAGCAGTCCCCTTTGCAGCCGGATTTTCGGCGACCAATCCGATGCCTGGTGCTCCAGCCATAACCCTAGAGGACAGCACGGGCAAGATGTTCGGATTGCCCAATCAACTCGGTCGTTTCGTGGTGGGCATCTGTGTGACCGAATTTCGCAATGGCTTACCTCTCAGTACTGTGCGTTTGGACTATCAGTTCATCGTTACCCAATGTGTGAGCAATTTGGTGGCCGATATGCTCACTCCGGTCGAAGATCCCGACATCAACTGCGTGGGACTCACGGTGGGATTTGTCAATCAGAGCCCCAACTTCACCACCCTCCATTGGGATTTCGGCGTACCCGGCGTACTCGACGATACCTCGAATGTGGCCAATCCGGTGTTTACATTTCCGTATGCAGACACCTTTACCGTTCAACTGATCGTCAATCCCGGCTTTGTGTGCAGCGATACCACCACTTTTCAGTTTGTCGTCCAGCCCGAGGTCACCGGAAATCTCCTGTGGACAGGCGTCCCCTGCTTCGAAGTGCAAAACATTCAATACGAGGCGGTGGGCAATTGGCCGCCCGGCTCCAGCTTTGTTTGGGACTTTAGTCCGGATGCCAGTCCGATCGGTTGGGGGCAACTGGTTCCTCCTCCCGTGAGTTGGACCACCCCCGGTTGGCATGTGGCGGAGTTGTTTGTGACCTATCCGCCCAATTGTCAAATCGTTTTGAGCGACAGCATATTCATCAGCAACCTCAACGCCACGGTCGATGCGGGCCCGGACCAAGTGATTGCCCCGGGGCAAAACGCCGTTTTAAGCGCCAATGGCGGACAGTCGTTCTATTGGTATAGTGATATACCAGCGCGCTATAGCGGTCGCTACGAGCAGAGCATCCAAGTCTGGCCGTTTGCCGATACCACCACTTTTTACGTCCGCGTCCTCGACGCCCTCGGCTGTGCTGGAATCGATTCGGTTCGGGTGTTTGTCGTGGGGCCCGAATCGGACGACCCTCCCGCCAATACCCTGACGCCCAATGGGGACGGCTTGAACGAATTCCTCGATTTGTCGCGCTTTGTCGAGAGCGAACCCGCGGATTTTACGGTATACAATCGCTGGGGTTCTGTGGTCTATCAGCGCCTTGAATATGACAACCAATGGAGGGGCCAAGATGCCGGGGGCAATCAGCTGCCCGATGGCTCCTATTATGTTGTACTGGTTCGATCGGGAATCGTACTCTACAAAGGGCCTGTCCATATTCTCCGAGGGCGGTGAATCAAAGTGCTTCGCAGGAGTCTAAAACAAGAGCGTATTGGCACTTAAAAAAACGGGCTCAATCCACCGCATTTTCCAGCCGTTTCGGCTTTCTGATTTTGGTATGAGTATTTGTACTACTTTTGAGCGCATTTTGAGTGGAAGCCTGTGCCAAGTACTGTCTTTTGTGCTGAAAAGAGCCCAAGGTCGATTGTGCCTTCTCTCCCTCAAGGCCTTTTTCAACTTAACCTCTTTTCAGTGTGATGAATATTTATGTGTCCAACCTCAGCTACCGCGTTGAGGAAAACCAGCTCCGGTCGCTCTTCGAGCAATATGGAGAAGTGAGTTCCGTCAAGATCGTCATGGATCGCGAAACCGGTCGCTCACGGGGTTTTGGCTTCGTGGAAATGACCAACGATGCCGAGGGCAAGCTCGCCATCGAGCAACTCAACGAAGTCGATTTTCAAGGCCGTAACCTCCGGGTCAACGAAGCCCGTCCCCGCGAAGAAGGCGGAGGCGGAGGCTTCAACCGCGGTGGAGGCGGTGGAGGATACAACCGCGGTGGCGGTTATGGTGGTGGTGGCGGTGGCTACGAGCGCCGCAACGATCGCTATTGATCTACCCTTTTCGAAGTTTTTGAACCCCGGTCTCCCGGGGTTTTTTAATTCTCTACCGGAACAATACCCTCAATTCACTGGGACTTCTTCAAACTACCCGAGGGGCTCGATGCGTGGACTACCCGGATTTTTTGGTTTGCGCATCCGACCGATCGGCAGGGCGGGACAATCGTGGGACTGCAACAAGGTAACCATCGCATGGACCGCTTTGGGAGCTACAGAAAACAACAATCCCCCAGAAGTCTGAGGATCGGCCAACAGATGGCGTTCCCAAACCCCTTCAAAACCGATTTGAGTTCCATAGCTCCGCAAATTCCGTTGGGTGCCACCGGGCGCACAGCCTTGATCAAAATAACCCTGTGCCCAATCAAACCGAGGTAGGGCACTCCAATCGAGTTCGGCGTCCAAGCCCGAGCTGTTGCAGACTTCGAGCAAATGACCGCCCAATCCAAACCCGGTTACGTCAGTAAGGGCATGGACTTCCGCCCATTCGGACAACTCGGCGCCCAGGGTGTTGAGCTTCTTCATTGAAGCCCATCCTTCGTGCAAATCGGCTTCATGGGCCAAACCGCGCTTCTGGGCCGTCGATAGCAGACCTACGCCCAAGGGCTTGCTCAAAAACAACACATCGCCCTCCTTCGCTCCACCGTTGGTTTTGAGCCGGCTTTTCTCGACCCAACCGCTTACGGCCAAACCAAAAATGGGCTCCGCCAAATCGATGCTGTGCCCCCCCGCGAGCGGAATGCCAGCCCTTTCGCAGGCCGAACGCGCCCCTTTTACCACTGCCCCGGCCAATTCTACAGGCAGTTTATCGATCGGCCAACCCAATATGGCAATCGCCATCAAAGGCCGTCCGCCCATGGCATACACATCCGACAAGGCGTTGACCGAGGCGATTTCGCCGAAATCAAAGGCATCGTCCACAATCGGGGTAAAAAAGTCGGTGGTGGAAATCAGACAACCGTCCTCGGTTTCGTACACCGCGGCATCGTCTTTTTGGGCGTGCCCCACCAACAAACGATCAAACACAGACGAGGTGCCCGATCCCGCCAAGATGCGGTCGAGTTGGTCGGGTGCTATTTTACATCCACAGCCTGCTCCATGGCTGAATTGAGTCAACCGAATCGACTCAGGAGTCCCGTTGAAGGGGGCAGGTGCTTCATTCATGGAAATGGCGATGAGGGTTTGTGGGTTCTAAAGCGATGATTTGTCGGGCAATCGACGCTATGTCCGCAGAGTCTCCGGACCAAATAACGCCCAATTCCGGATTCTTTTTGGCCATCCCCTCCCGATAAGTGCGGTCGTAGTATGTCAACAGCAATGCCGCGCATTCCCTGAGTTCGCCCCGATCGAGATAGTCGAGTGCAAAGGTGCAGTCTTTCCCCCCCAACCGCCGTCGAATGCGCTCAATGCCTGCCCGGAGCAATTCCCGGGGCGCGCTTCCATAGGTTTCCACCAAGTGCCCGAGCCGCAGTTCGAAAGGGCGATCGACCCACACCCAATGAGCGCGGAGCAAACCCGCGTACAACCCATCGGGCAACCGAACCTTGCCAATGGCGTGCGATTCGTCTTCAATCCACATCCATTGATTGGGGTCGAGGCGTCGAAAGGCTTCAAACACGCGGTTTTGAAAGGTTTCGTTTGAAGGTTGCTCGGGTTGGCCAATGGCGCCAAAGCTCGATCCTTTGTGGTGCGCCAGCCCTTCCAAATCTACCACCTGAGCGCCTTGGGTGGCCAGAGCATGGAGGATGCCGGTTTTGTCGGAGCCCGTTGGCCCGCAGAGCACCCGAAGCGGCAAAGGAGATTCAAACAGCGACTTCAGCGCCCTGCGATAGGTCTTGTAGCCCCCGACCAAGGTTTGTACTTCCAATCCCGCGGTTTGAAGCAACCAAGCCATCGAGCCGCTGCGCATCCCCCCCCTCCAGCAATACAGTCCGATGGGGCGCCCATCCGACAGCGCCTCGGCCCGATCGACCAAGTTCTTGAGTTTTGGCCCCGCGAGTTCGAGCCCCAAACGCACCGCTGCTGCCTGTCCCGATTCGGCATAACACAAACCTACCTTATGGCGCTCTGCATCGTCAAAAAGCGGCAGCGACTGCGATCCCGGAATATGACCTTGGGCATACTCCGAAGGCGATCGCACATCGATGATGCACGATCTCCCGTCGAGAAAGACCTTCAATATTTCATGTATAGCACTATCCATTGATTTCCAAATCCGGAAAAGACCGCTGTGTTTTGGTCCGGGAAGACATCTTCGGCCAAAGCAAAGGTCTAAAGACCCAGCGATGGCCCGACTGCTCTATACCTTTGGTGCGTCCAGAAAACTGAAACCATGCTATCGATTACGCTCCCCAATGGAGATGTCCGCGAATATCCGGACGGAAGCCGTGCCTACGACATCGCGCTGAGCATCAGCGAGGGATTGGCGCGCAATGCCCTGAGCGCCAGTTTGGATGGAAATACAGTCGAGCTCATGGCTCCTCTGGAACACGGGGGCGCTTTGAAAATGTACACCTGGGAGAGTCCCGAGGGCAAACAGGCCTTTTGGCACAGTTCGGCCCACGTTTTAGCTCAGGCCCTTACCCAATTGTATCCTGGCATCCATCTGACCATCGGCCCCGCCATCGAGAACGGCTTTTATTACGACGTCGATTTTCGAGGGGCGATTCCGAGCGACAAAGATTTTCCTGCCATCGAGGCCAAAATGATTGAGCTCGCCCGGCTCAAAGCGGAATTCAAAATGCGGTCGGTGTCGAAGTCTGAAGCGCTCGAGGTGTACAAAGACAATCCGTTTAAGACTGAACTGATCGAAAACCTCGAAGATGGGAGCATTACGTTTTGCGACCACGGCGATTTTACCGATCTGTGCCGGGGGGGCCACCTGCCCGATACAGGATGGATCAAGGCGGTCAAGGTGATGAACATCGCCGGGGCCTATTGGAGGGGTGACGAAAAGCGCCCCCAACTGAGCCGGGTCTATGCCATCAGTTTTCCGAAAAAAGCGCTGCTCGACGAGTATTTGACGCTGCTCGAAGAAGCCAAAAAACGCGATCACCGTCGCCTGGGCAAAGAACTTGAACTCTTCGCCTTTTCTCAGCGGGTAGGACAAGGACTTCCGCTTTGGTTGCCCAAGGGCACCGCCCTGCGCGAACGCCTCGAACAATTTTTGCGGACCGCTCAAAAAAAGGCGGGGTACTTGCCCGTGATCACGCCCCATATCGGCTCCAAAGAGCTCTACGAAACATCTGGGCACTACGCCAAATACGGCAAAGACAGTTTCCAGCCCATTGGCACTCCGGAAGAAGGCGAAGAGTATTTGCTCAAGCCAATGAACTGTCCGCACCACTGCGAGATCTACAAAACGAAACCGCGCTCCTACAAAGACCTCCCTCTGCGGCTTTCGGAATTCGGAACGGTCTATCGGTACGAAATGAGCGGAGAGCTCCACGGCTTGACCCGGGTGCGCGGTTTTACCCAAGACGACGCCCATTTGTTTTGCACGAACGATCAATTGTTGGACGAGTTTAAAAAAGTGATTGAACTCGTTTTGTACATCTTTAAAACCCTCGATTTTACAGAGTTCAAATCGCAGGTATCGATTCGGGATCCCGAAAAGCCCGAAAAATATATTGGTTCGACAGAAAACTGGGATAAAGCAGAAAGCGCCATTGTTCAAGCCGCCCAAGAAATGGGCCTGCCCTATGTCATCGAAACCGGTGAAGCCGCTTTTTACGGCCCAAAGCTCGATTTTATGGTGCGGGACGCCCTCGGCAGGAGTTGGCAATTGGGGACCATTCAGGTGGACTACAACCTCCCCGAGCGCTTTGAGCTCGAATACAAAGGATCCGACAACCAAATGCACCGTCCGGTCATGATTCACCGGGCGCCATTTGGCTCGATGGAGCGTTTTGTCGCGGTCCTGCTCGAACACTGCGGGGGGAATTTTCCGCTCTGGCTGACCCCAGAACAAGTCGTTGTGTTGCCCGTCAGCGAAAAGTCAATTGATTACGCCCGGGAGGTTTCACAATTGCTGGAAAATTCCGATATTCGCGCCCTCATTGACGAGCGCAACGAGAAGACCGGTAGAAAGATCCGTGACGCGGAAGTATCGAAAGTCCCCTTTATGTTGATCGTTGGTGAGCTCGAAGCCCAAAACCGGAGCGTATCCGTGCGCAGACATGGTCATGGCGATCTCGGCTCGATGAGCATCGATGAGTTTGCCCAACTAGTGCAGCGCGCGGTTCGCGAGGAACTGGGTGTAGAGTAGAGTGTTTCCGTATAACCCAATCTGAAAGCCACACTGAGGAAGTCATACAACCCGCGGGACAACCGGCAGGAGGAAGACAAGCACCGAATCAACGAGCGCATCAACGCTCCAAAGGTTCGTTTGGTAGGAGAAAACATCGCCGAACAGGGGGTGTACGATACCCGAACGGCCCTGAGGATGGCCCAAGAGCTCGAACTCGATCTGGTCGAAATTTCTCCCCAAGCGGATCCACCGGTCGCCAAGATCATCGACTACAGAAAGTTCCTGTACGATCAGAAAAAGAAGCAGAAGGAACTCGCCGCCAAGAACGTAAAAGTCGTGGTCAAGGAAATTCGGTTTGGACCCCAAACGGACGAACACGACTACGACTTCAAGAAAAAGCACGCCACCAAGTTTTTGGAAGATGGGTTTAAGATCAAGGCCTACGTGTTTTTCCGCGGTCGTTCCATCGTCTACAAGGACCAAGGCGAAATTCTGTTGCTCAAATTGGCGCAGGAACTCGAAGAGCTCGGTAAAGTCGAGAGTCTTCCGAAGTTGGAGGGAAAGCGGATGTATATGATGATGGCCCCAAAAAAGAAAGCCAAAGCCTGAGCCACCTCCGGCCAACGCGCGACAAAACCCATAGAAACCCGAGCACCATGCCTAAAATGAAAGCCAAATCCGGAGCGAGCAAGCGCTTCAAGCTGACCGGAAGTGGAAAAATCAAGCGCAAACACGCTTTCAAAAGTCACATCCTGACCAAGAAGAGCACCAAGCGCAAACGCAACTTGACCCACTCCACCTTGGTTCATCCTTCGGATGAAGCCGGTGTGCGCATGCAACTCTGCATCTGATCCTGACCGAAATCCCGTCAGGACGGTTCCCGTTAACCCTGCTGCAGTGCTTCTAAGTCTGGCCGTGTGGTCAGCGCCTGCCGCAAAATTCAACAAACCATGCCTTTATCCAACAACGCGGTAGCAAGCCGCGCCCGCCGAAAGAAAATCTTCAAACTTGCCAAAGGTTCCTTTGGACGTCGCAAAAACGTCTGGACCGTGGCGAAAAACTCGGTCGAAAAAGGGCTGACCTATGCCTACCGCGACCGCCGCAACAAAAAGCGCGAATTCCGTTCGCTCTGGATTCAGCGGATCAATGCCGGAGCTCGTCAATACGGTATGTCGTACTCGGTTTTTATGGGCAAGCTCAACCGCAGTGGTATCGAATTGAACCGCAAGGTTTTGGCCGATCTGGCCTTGAACCACCCCGAAGCGTTTAAAGCCGTATGCACCCAATTGGCTTAAGCCAAGCACAAGCCTGATGGCTGAGCCGAATCCCCAGTGGGTTCGGCTTTTTTGTTTCTCCCCTACCCCATCCATGGTTAAATTCGCCACCAGCCTCGTTTCTATGCCTTCTCCCCACTTTTCTATTTCCCGATGGGTCTGGTTCATATCGCTCTGGGCAATGGTCGGCGCCATGGACGTTTGGGCCCAGACCCCCGATCCCTCCTGTCTTTTTGAAGACTGGATGCGGGTAAGCACTCCTTCGGGACTCAAGATGCGCTCGGCACCCGGTCTCAAGTCGGCGGTACGCACGGTGGTACCAAATGACTCAACCTTGATATTGTGTCCAGCATTCTACGGCGATCTGACCGTCGAATCGGTTTCAGGTCATTGGCGTTGGGCCCATTATCGCGAATTTCAAGGGTACGTCTTCGATGGTTTCCTCAAACCCGTTCAGGCCTCGACCGTTTCAGACACCCTTCGCATCGCCCCCCCCCCTTCGCCCTCGGAGATATCCCGCGAGCCGACTCCGGCCCCAGTGCCGGAAAAACCACTGGAAATCAAAGTTCTGGGAGCGGTATACAACCATTGCGGCCCCTTGGACGACATCGACCCGGGCTGGTATTGGTTTGGTGTGTATGCCGAGGAAATACAAGGAATTGAACAATGGACCTTCCGACCCATAGAGCTCCAGATCAGTTTGAGCCCGGGCACCAAACCCGGACGCCCCGAATTTGACCTTTTGCCCAAGAACGCCGATCCTCCTCAACTCATGATCGGATTTAGCCGCTCGGTGGGTCTGCCCGATCCCGTGGAGCCAAACCGCGGAACCGTTTGGCCAGTTTCGCTGATGCCGGGTACATCGGTGGTCTTGCCCGCCTCCAACCCCGGATTGAACTCGCTCAATCTGCAACTGGGCGCCTTGGGTACCGTGGAACAACTCGGGGATTGCCCCCGGGTTAGCGGATACCGACTGGTGGTGGAACAGAGCGGAATTCGGCAAGTGCTCGAAGAATTCGCGGGTTTTGATGACCGTTGCGGGGTGCCAGAGTTGTTCTGGTACGGCGACTTGAATCGGGACGCCATAGCCGACGCCGTGCTCCTCGAAAAAGCCCCCAACCGGGTGCGCTTTGTCCTGATGCTCTCGCAAACCAACCCTGCGGCTCTGTGGAGACGCGCTTCGAGTTGGGAATACCAAAATTGCCCCTAAATACATGGATGCCCGACTTGAATTTGCCCGAAACGAAGACCAGATGCGCTTGATGCTCAGCGAGATGAAGCGTCGAATCGACATCGCCCGCGATGGGGGCGGATTGGAGCTTCAAAAGCGGCAGAAGGCCCTCGGAAAAATGACGGTTCGCGAGCGGGTGGCCCACATTCTCGACCCCGATCGGCCTCAATTGGAGATTGGGGCGCTGGCGGGAGAAGGGCTGTATGCCGAACACGGTGGTTGCCCCGCCGGGGGAGTCGTCGTGGTGTTGGGCTATGTGCAAGGCAAGATGGTGCTGATTGTGGCCAACGACGCCACCGTAAAGGCAGGCACTTGGTTCCCAATAACCGCCAAAAAAAATCTGCGCGCCCAGGAATTGGCGCTTGAAAACCGGATTCCCATTGTCTATTTGGTCGATTCGGCGGGGGTGTATTTGCCCTTGCAAGACGAGGTTTTTCCTGATAAGGAGAATTTCGGACGCATTTTTCGCAACAACGCCTTGTTGAGCAGCAAAGGCATTACCCAAATTGCCGCCATTATGGGCAGTTGCGTGGCCGGGGGGGCTTATTTGCCGATCATGAGCGATGAGGCGTTGATCGTGGACAAAACGGGGAGCATTTTTCTCGCGGGCTCTTATCTCGTCAAGGCCGCGATTGGCGAAGATATCGACAACGAAACCCTGGGCGGAGCCACGACTCACTGCGAAATTTCCGGGGTAACCGATTACAAAGCCGCCAACGATGCCGATGCGCTCAATACCATCCGCGGGATTGTCGACAAAATCGGGCATTTCCCGAAAGCCGGTTTTGATCGGATCGAACCTCTGGCGCCGTCCCGCCCCGGCACCGATATCCACGGGCTCTTTCCGAACGACCGCAGCAAGCCCTACGACACCTTTGAAATTGTACAGTGCATTGCCGACCGCGACAGCATCCAACTGTACAAAAAGGACTTTGGCAAGAGCATTTTAACCGCCTATGCGCGCATCGATGGATGGGCCGTGGGCATCGTGGCCAACAACCGCCAATTGGTGCGCAACGGCAAAGGGGAAACCCAATTCGGAGGGGTGATTTATTCCGATTCGGCCGACAAGGCGGCGCGGTTTATCGCCAACTGCAACCAAAAGCACATTCCCTTGGTCTTTTTGCAAGACGTCACCGGTTTCATGGTCGGCTCCCGGAGCGAGCATGGGGGCATCATCAAAGACGGGGCCAAAATGGTCAACGCCGTGTCCAATTCGGTGGTTCCAAAGTTTACGGTCCTCATGGGCAATGCCTTTGGGGCGGGGTATTACGCCATGTGCGGCAAAGCCTACGACCCCCGGCTCATCGTAGCCTGGCCGAGCGCCCGACTCGCGGTGATGGGTGGAACGCAGGCGGCCGAGGTCCTTCTTCAAATCGAAAAAGGGCAGCGCAAGAGCAAGTCGCGCAAGGAGCACGATCCGGCCGATGTCGAATTGTACGAACGCATTCGCGAACGCTACGACGAACAAACCTCGCCCTACTACGCAGCGGCCCGTCTGTGGGTCGATGCCATGATCGATCCCGCCGATACCCGCCAATGGCTGTCTATGGGGATTGAAATGGCCAACCACAATCCCGAGATTCCCCCGTTTTCGATGGGCCTATTGCAGACCTAAATGGACGGTTACTTCGAATTTGGCTATATCCTACGGTGCTTTGGTCTGAAGGGAACCGTCGTGGTTCAGAGCGAGTCAGACCATCCGGAGGCCTATTTGGACACCGAGGTGTTCTTTGTCGAAGAAGACGGCAAAGCACTGCCTTGGTTTGTCGAGCGGATCGAACCCAACCCCAACGGAAGTATGAGGGTTCAGTTTGAGCACCTCAAAGACGAAGCCCAAGCGCGTAAGACCCTCAAGACCTGTTTGTATTTGCCCGAATCTCGGCTGCCAGCGCTGGAGGCGAATACATTCTACTACCACGAAATCATCGGGTTTTCGGTATGGGAGCTCGCGGAAGGAGGCGAGCTGAGTCGAATTGGCCAAATTCGCGATGTGTTGGAGCGCAGCCCCCAGGATTTGCTCGAAGTGGAGGGCGATAAAACGGTCTATTTGGTTCCACTCACCGACGACTGGGTGGTCGAACTCGATCGGGCTCAGAATCGCCTGATCTTGCGATTGCCCGAAGGGCTGTTGGGTTTGTTTGAAGAGCATGCAACCCCCTGATCAACACAGAGCATCAGACTGGTTTTACTGTACCCGGTTTCGATTGCGCAATGCGCTCAGCCCGCAGAAAGTAAGCACCGACGGCGTCTTGCTCGGCGCTTGGGCCGCACAGGGGATGCGGGGCGAAGAGCCGTTTCGCGCCGCCGATATCGGAGCGGGCACGGGGATTTTGAGCGCCCTTTTGGCCGATCGGTTTCCGAAGGCCACCATCGATTTGTTCGAATGGCATCCCGGGGCCTGCAGCGACCTTCATACGAGCCTTGCGGAAGGGCTTTTTGCAGACCGCCTCTCGCTTTTTGAAGGGAATTGGTACGACCGATTGCCTGAACAAAAACCCCCTGAAGGCTATGCCTTGGTGGTCACCAATCCTCCGTTTTGGGTAGAACAGAGGCCGTCTGAACGCGTCGATCGGGCTCAAGCCCGGCACATGGAATCAGCCGCAGAATGGAATCGATGGCTGTATAACGCCGCAGAGGCAGTAGCCCCAGGAGGCCGCTTGTCTTGGGTGGCCTCAGCCCAATGTCCACTCCCCGAATCGGGGGTGCTTCCGACAGACTTTGGCCTGCTGCGACGCGTTTGGATACGAGCCAAACCCGGAAAACCGCGCATCCGGCGGTTGGAAGAGTGGATGCGCGGAGGGTCGGGGGCCGACAGAGCCCCATTTGCATCCTTTGAGGAGGTCGAATGGACGCTCTCGGAACCCGATGGTAGTCCCAATTCCGACTACAAGAAACTACTCACAGACTTTCTTCCATCGCTCTCTTCCGAGGGATTGACCCCTCCCCCCATCAGCCCGAACTGCTCGAAGTGATGGCGGAAGTGCTTCATGTGCAAAGCCGTCCATAAGGCTACATCCAAGCGGCCAAAATCGGGGTGAATCGAACTAAAATCGGGCTTCTTGGTGTAGAGCAACTGCATATCGATCAGGGTGCGCAACAACCGGATGCGTGCCTCGTCAAAGCCCACCTCCTGAATGGCAATGTCGTAGAACTCCTGAGGACTGCGCAAATGGCGAGCCATCGGCTTGTCGGAGCGCAGAAATGCCCAATAGCGCTCGCGCTTGTCTTCGGAGATCCGAATTTCCCGGGGCTCGTCGATCAAACTCATCCGTATGGCCCTGGTGAGATGGTCCACCATATCGGTGGCAGAAAGGATTCCCCAACGCGGGGTCGCATCGGGTCGGAGTCGTCTCAAGGCATCGGGAACCGCGCTGTTGAAGAAGTCGTACATGGGGGATCTTTACGGATATAAAGATACGTAAAGTACGACAACAAAAAAGCGATGTTGAAAATTTTATAGGTGAATTACCTCACCGTAGGCATCGGCCGTGGCTTCCATCATGGCTTCGCTCAAGGTAGGGTGAGGGTGCACACTTTTAATAATCTCCATCCCCGTCGTTTCCAGCTTTCGGGCCACGACGGCCTCGGCAATCATTTCGGTTACATTCGACCCAATCATGTGGCAACCGAGCAATTCGCCGTACTTGGCGTCGTAAATCACCTTGACAAACCCATCCTTGTGCCCTGCAGCCGAAGCCTTACCCGAAGCAGAGAACGGAAACTTGCCGATTTTCAGCTCGTAGCCGGCCTCGCGGGCTGCTTTTTCCGTCATGCCCACGCTGGCAATTTCGGGGAAGCAATAGGTGCAACCGGGAATATTGCCGTAGTCGAGGGGCTGTGGATGGTGCCCTGCAATGTGCTCGACACAAATGATGCCTTCGGCGCTGGCCACGTGGGCCAATGCAGGACCGGGTACGCAATCGCCAATGGCGTAGTAGCCATCTACATTGGTGCGGTACATCGGGTCCACGACAATTTTGCCCTTGTCGACCGCAATGCCCACTTGCTCCAATCCGATGTTCTCGAGGTTGGCTTCAACCCCGACCGCCGAGAGCACCACGTCGCACTCAATCTTCTCTTCTCCTTTCTTCGTTTTGATCGTCACTACATTCGATTTGCCGGAGGTGTCTACCTTAAGTACTTCGCTGGAGGTCATTACGTTGACCCCCATCTTCTTAAAGCTGCGCTCGAGCTGCTTGCTCACATCTTCGTCCTCGACAGGAACCAGTTGGGGCAGGTATTCTACTACGGTTACTTCGGTACCCATCGCGGCATAGAAATACGCAAACTCCACCCCGATGGCCCCAGAGCCGACCACCACCATCCGCTTGGGTTGTTCGGGCAGGGTCATGGCCTCGCGATAACCAATAATTTTCTTACCGTCCTGGGGCAGGTTTGCCAACTTGCGCGAACGGGCTCCAGTGGCCACAATAATGCTGTTGGCCGAGTATTCCACCGTTTTGCCATCGGCTGTTTTGACTGAAATCTTCTTGCCGGGAAGCAGGGCTCCTTCCCCCATCAAGACGTCGATCTTGTTTTTCTTCATCAAAAACTCCACGCCCTTGCTCATGCCCCCCGCTACATCGCGGCTGCGCTTGACCACTGCGGCAAAATCCTTGTCGACCGCACCCGCAGACAGGCCATAGTCCGACGCGTGCTTGAGGTATTCGAAGACATTGGCGCTCTTGAGCAGGGCCTTGGTCGGAATACAGCCCCAGTTGAGGCAAATGCCCCCTAGGCTTTCCCGTTCCACCACCGCAGTCTTGAGACCGAGCTGAGAAGCCCGAATCGCGGCCACATAGCCCCCAGGGCCCGTGCCGAGTACAATCAAATCGTAGTTCATAGTAGGCGAATCAAAGCGTGAACCAACGGGTTCCGCGGTTTCAAAAATAGCGCAGCGGGACGGGCCTCAACCTATAGCGGCTATTGCGCTGATCTCGATGTTGGCATTTTTGGGCAAGGCCTTCACTTCCACCGTTTCCCGAGCGGGTGGCTCCGTGGGAAAATACGCTGCGTATACCTCGTTGACTGCGGGAAAATGCCCCATATCGGCCAAGAAAATACTGCACTTGACCACGTCGGAAAATCCCAACCCCGCGGCTTTAAGGACGGCCCCGAGGTTTTCGAGCACCATCCGCGTTTCGATGCGGATATCGCCTGTTATGAGTTTGCCATTTTCCGGATTGAGCGCTATTTGACCGCTTAAAAAAACCATAGAACCGACCTGAACAGCTTGGCTGTATGGGCCAATGGGGGCCGGAGCCTGTGGAGAGAGGAGGATGCGCTTCACGGATATGGGGATTTGAGGGGCGTAAAATAGCATATTTGAACCCCTGAAATTCCGCTTTTGAAAGACCTGTTGCTCGTCGACAACTACGACTCGTTCACGCATATTCTGGCCCATTGCCTGCGCGCCGCCGGAGCTAAGGTGGATGTAGTGCGCAACGATGCCATCGGGTTGGCCGAGGCCCGTCCCTATCGCCGGGTGGTGATTTCTCCGGGTCCGGGCATTCCTGCTCAAGCGGGCATCACACCAGAGCTGATTGAGGATCGAATGGGAAAGGTACCCATCCTCGGGGTGTGTTTGGGGCACCAAGCCTTGGGCGAGGCCTTGGGGGGTCGGTTGTATTTGTTGCCCGAGGTTCGCCATGGTCGCCAAGGCCGACTTGACATAGAGCGAGAAGGCACCTTGCTGAGTGGCTTGCGCACAGAGGTCGTACACGTCGGACTGTACCACAGCTGGGCGATTGATCCCCATTCGCTCCACGCTCAGGTATTGGCCACTGATGCGGACGGGGTTTTGATGGCGTTTGAAGACGTTCAAAGAGGGGTTTTCGCGGTCCAATTCCACCCGGAGTCGATTCTCAGCAGCCACGGCATGGCACTGCTCTACAATTTCACTGCGATGCGCTGAGGATTCCGCCCTATTTTGCCCTGGTGAACCCCGCGATTACCCGTCCGCCTCGTCTCTTGCAAGCGCTTGTACCGGTTCTCTTCTTGATGACCCTTTTGAGCTTCAATGTGCTCGGGGTCTATGGAGATTCGAGTATTGGGGGCGCGAACCAAATGGTATTACTCTTGAGTGGCTTTGTCGCCATGCTCTTGGCCCGCTCAAACGGGGTCACTTGGCTTCATTTGTTTGACTCGGTGAGTCATAGCCTTGGACAAACCGGTTCGGCCCTGATTATTTTGCTCCTGATTGGAGCGCTCTCGGGCGCTTGGCTGATCGGAGGGGTCATTCCCGGGATGATCTACTTCGGTCTGGACTTTTTGCGTCCCTCCTTTTTTTTACCCGCCACGTTGTTGATCTGCTCGGCCGTCTCGATCGTAACCGGGAGTTCGTGGTCTACGGCAGCCACCGTGGGCATTGCGCTGATCGGGGTGGGAGAAGGCATGGGCCTTTCTTCGGCCATGACGGCCGGCGCGGTCGTGTCTGGAGCCTACTTCGGCGATAAAATTTCGCCTTTGTCGGATACCACCAATCTGGCTCCAGCCATGGCCGAGGCCGATTTGTTCGACCACATTCGATACATGTTCTTCACGACGATCCCCACGTTGTTGGTCGCCTTGATCGTCTTTGTCGCGCTTTCGATGGGCGTCGACGCTACCCATACAGAAACTGGGGTCGAAGTGTTGCAAGCAAGGATTGCGGAACACTTTGCCATCTCGCCCTGGGTGTTCGCCCCTCCGTTGTTGGTGATTGTTTTGATTGTCCGAAAAGTACCCGCCATCCCGGCCATCCTCGCCGGGGCGCTCGCCGGATTGGTCGTGGCGGGGTTCTTTCAACAAGAAGCTCTCAGGGCTTTGGGCGCCATCGACTTTAGGTCGGGTTATCGGGTTTTGATGGATGCCTTGACCATTGAAACCCAGATTGAAACGGGGGATTCTCAAATCAACACCCTGCTCAAATCGAAGGGAATGCAGGGGATGTTAAGTACCATTTGGCTGATTGTCAGCGCCATGGTGTTTGGTGGAGCTATGGAAGGCGCGGGATTCTTGCAGTGTTTGGGCGATGCGCTCATGAGGCGGGCCAAAACCGATCGTTCGCTGTTCGCGAGCACGGTGGCTACCTGCTTGGGCATTAACCTCACGGCTTCCGACCAATACCTGTCCATCGTCGTGCCAGGAAGGATGTACGCGCCTTTGTTCAAACAGCGGGGACTGGCCCCGGTCAACCTGAGCCGAACCCTCGAAGATTCGGGTACGGTGACCTCTGCACTGGTGCCTTGGAACACCTGCGGGGCCTATCAAAGCGGTGTTTTGGGCGTGGCCACGGGCGAGTATTTTGTCTATGCCGTATTCAACTGGCTCAGCCCAATCACCACGCTGGTGGTCGCCTACCTCGGCATTCGAATCAAACGCCTTCCGGATGCTGCGGATTCGCTTGGCGAGGATCCTTGAGCACCGTTCGGCTCCTTCGGTTAACTGAGCGATCGGGGGTGGTGTGTCGTGCCAAAATGCGGCGGTTTTCGGCCAACACCTGGGGGCTTTTTCGCGCTGCGTGCCATTCCGCGGAGAACGCAATACCCGAACGAAAATCGACTACGGGCTCGGGATAGTCCTTTCCCTTTCGGAATCCGTAGAACAGCTCTTCCATAGGCAAAATGGTCCAAGGTTGAAGCCCCAATTCCGGGGGCAAATTGGCCAATTCTGGTACCCAAAGTTGGACAAATCGGGCTTGGGGATCGTGGTCCAATGCCTGTTTGATGGGATTGTAGACCCGAAGGGCATTGATGCCGGTGGTTCCGCTTTGCATTTGCAGTTGAGGGTAGTGAATGCCGGGCAGATAATCGAGAAACCACCGCGCCATAACGGGGGCGACCGATTGCCAAGGCAGTCTGAGCCAATGCGTGGCAAAACTGACCAGCATGGCGCGCATTCGGAAGTTGAGATAGCCCGTAGACGAGAGACAGCGAACGCTGGCGTCGACCAGCGGATATCCGGTTTGTCCCTGAACAAAGGCCTCGAAACGGTCAGGGCGATGTGCGCGACCCAAGGAAGAAAACCCCCGATTGAGGTCTTCGAACTCCATGCGCGACTCGGATTCGAATTTTTGCACAAAATGAGACTGCCAGTGCAACCGGCTCGCCCAGGCGCGAATGCCCGCCTTGTTTTGACCGCTTTCGAGTTCGGTCAAGGCCCTCTGAAACGCCCATCGCAAACTGAGATTGCCCCAGGCCAAATAAGGAGACATACGGCTACACGAGTCGCGGCTTTCCATGGGTTTGGACAAATGCGCCCGATACGACCCCACCGAGTTGGCTAGAAAATAGTCGAGCTGGGTCAAGGCCCGGGTGGTTCCCCCCTGCTGGAAATTCGGGGCCGCTCCACGAGCGCATTCGGGGCGATCTTCCCCGCCCGCCCAATGGCTGGCCCAATCCCAAGTAGACGCGGGCGCACGCTGTGCGCATGCGAATACGGGTTGACGCATGGCCTGGCCCCATCGCTGGTCCCAACCGAGTCGGTGTTTCAATCCGCGTTCCCATCCGGGTTCGGCCCACTCGATCCAATCGATGCCGTGGTCGTGAAACCAGCCTTTTAAGTAGACATCTCGGTGAAAACTCCACGCATTGCCGACCTCCTGGTGACTGAAAACCCGGTATGTGCCCCAAACCGAACACGCCTTTTCAAAGAAAGCAAGGGCCTCGGACTCCACTTCGAACAGGGGCACCCCCCAGGTAAAAAGTGCCGAGCGCAAATCGTCCAGACTTTGGGCCACAAAGCGGGCATGGCGGGGGTCGAAATCGGGACACTGGCGCCCTCCGGGTTCCCAGAGATAGACGCCGATGACTGGGTCGCCCATTTCCAGGGCCCTTGCCAAAGGAGGATGATCCAAAATGCGGAGGTCCCGTTTGAACCAAACGAGGGTAAGGCACTCACTCACAGAGATTCGATATCATCCAAAAGCGCAGCCGCCTTGGCCCGAAACCGATCGCGCTCTTCGGGCGCCCTCTTGTCAAGGCTGCGGTAGACCATCCCCATGCGCGGATTGCGCTCGAGCACAGGGCGGTTTCGATCTATAAAATCCCAATACAGGCTGTTGAACGGACAGGCGCGGGGCCCGACCCGGTCGTTGGGATCGTAGAAACAATTCCGGCAATGGTCGCCTTGTTTTTTCAGGTAGTTGGCCGAGGCCGCGTAGGGCTTGCTCGCCATGATGCCTCCGTCGGCGTATTGACTCATACCCCGGGTGTTGGGCAACTCCACCCACTCGAAGGCATCGATGTAGACGCCCAAATACCATCGATCCAGAGCGTCGGGATCGATGCCCGCCAAGAGCCCAAAATTGCCGGTCACCATCAGGCGTTGAATGTGGTGGGCATAGGCGTGTTCGAGGGTTTGCTCGATGGCTTGGTGTAGACACCGCATCCGGGTCTGCCCCGTCCAATACCATGAAGGCAAGGGCCGGCCGGCCTCGAAGAAGTTCAAGGTACCGTACGTGGGCATCCGGGTCCAATAGAGCGCGCGGACGTATTCCCTCCACCCCAAAATTTGACGCACAAACCCTTCGATTTGCGCGATGCCTATGGCCTCAGGACGCTCCCGAAAGGCCTGTTCACAGCGTTTGACCACCTCTGCTGGACTGAGCATTTTGAGGTTGAGCGCAAAGGACAATCTACTGTGCCACAGGCTCCAAGACTGCTCACTAAGGGCATCCTGATAGCGCCCAAATTGAGCGAGCAAGCGCTCGGCAAAATCGTGGAGCAGGGCCAGGGCCTCGGTGCGGTCGAGGGGCCATACAAACGACTCTGCCTCTACCCTGCCAACCGTGCGAATTCCGGCTTCCGAGATTTCTTGTTCCAGCCTGCGCAGATCGTGTCGGAACAACAAGGGCTCGGGCACATGCGCTCCTTTGGGGACGGCGGAACGGTTCTCGTGGTCGAAATTCCACTGCCCGCCTTCGGGCTGACTGCCGCTCATCAAATAGCCCGTCTTAAGCCGCATTTTGCGGTAAAAGCGCTCCATCAAAGGCGTCTTGTTCGGGGGAAGCCAATCAGACAATTCAGACCGATCGAGGAAAAAATGCTCCGATGAAACCGCAGTGCAGGGAAAGCCCCACTCTAAGGACTTTGTTTTAAAAAGTACGTGGAGTCGGTATTCGTCGGGTTCCTGATAAGACCATTCTTCAGCTTGGGTGCACACCTGCCACGCTTTGAGGTTCTCGAAAAAGTCCTGTTTGTTTTCAGGGTCGTTGATGCACAGGTACACGACTCTGTGCCCGTTTGCGAGCAGAAAATGAGCAAACCGCCGCATGGCGCCAAAAATGCCCAGCACCTTTTGAATGTGGTGTTCGACATAATCGGTTTCGGTTCGGATTTCCATCAGCCCATAGACCACGGAATCGTCGGGGGTACGATACCAGGAATGACGCGGATTGAGTTGATCGCCCAACACCAACCGCAGCGATTTGGCGGGTGCCATGCCCAGGGCGGCCTTCGGCAAGAAGTCGTTCATGGGAAGCGCATTTGCAACGGTTCAAACAACGATCTGCCCCTCGTCGGGACGACCAAAGGCCTGATGCGTTCCGGCGGTATAGTTGAGACAAGACATCAGGGCCAACAGGGCATCGAGGTGGTGCCAATCTGTCACATCTCCGCAATCGAGTCCAATGGCCGGATTGAGCAAGGCCCGCAACTGGGTACGACACTGCACCAGCGCCAATTTGCTTCCTTGATAGCCCAGGGGTTCCAGTTTGAGATGCCGCGCCAAAGCACGGGGGTAGGTTTCGAGCACCTCTATGTCGTTCTGTCTTAAACTGGCCGTCAACTGCATGGCGCGGGCACTCAGTCCGCCTAAAAACATGGGACTCATGGCATTGAGTTCGAGATCGGCGGCACGAAAATGGTAATTGTTGCAGCCCGATAGACCTTGATACACTCCGGGGAGGCTCAAGGGCGCATCAATAGCAATTCGTTCAGGTTTAAAGTGTTGAGCGGCGTTCAGCAGAAAAACATCGGCATCGACCCCTTTGTCGACGGACATAAAATGAATGCGCCCGTGGTCGAAGATGCACAAGACGGTACTCCCTGAAAGTTTGCTGCCATAATCGATCCCAAAAACCACTCGATTCATTGTCCTACCTTTCCAAAGCGCTGTTCTACCTGAGATTCGCGATAGGCAAAGATGTGCTCCAATCGTGGTTTGACGAGCCAGGGGGCGACCCAATCGCCGAGCAATCCCATGGGCACCACATAGCTGACGCGGTCGAGCATCCGCACGCCCTTGTCTGTGGGCTCAAAATGGTGTTCGTGGTGCCAGATTGAATAGGGCCCCAACCGCTGTTCGTCTACAAAATAACGCTCCTCCTCAACTTTGGTAATCTCGGTGACCCATTCCATCGGGATGCCGAGCAAGGGGCGGACCGAGTAGCGAATAAAAAGCCCTTCATACATGCGGTCGGGCAGCTCACTCAAGACCTGAAACCCCAAATCGGGGGGGGTAATGAGTGGGAGGTTCTTGGGGGAAGAAAAGAAATTCCAAGCTTCTTCGAGCGAGGTGTTCAGCCATTGAACCCGGGTAAACTGATGGAGCACGGTCAGAGCGTATTCATGAAACGAAGAATGCAGCACATAAACGACCCTATTAAGACAAAATGAGGCGCATATTGTTTGGATTTGCTTCTTTGCACTTCTTCTAATAACCCATCCATGCCGATCTCCAGCCTGCTCCAGCGCCTTCCCTTGATTATAACTCTGATTGTCAGCACCCTTCCTAGATCAGCACAATCCGTCGAAGGAATGTGGCTGCCCATGCTCCTCGAGGCGCTCAATCAAGACGAGATGCAGCAATTGGGCTTTCGCCTGAGCGCCGCCGACGTGTATGCGGTCAATCAGAGCAGTTTGAAAGATGCTGTCGTTCGATTTGGCGGAGGATGCACGGCCGAGCTGATATCGTCCGAGGGCTTGCTGCTCACGAATCACCACTGCGGCTATTCGAACATACAGGCACACAGCAGCGTCGATAACGACTTGTTGACCGATGGATTCTGGGCCGTGAACCGGGCCGAAGAAAAAAACAACCCCGGCCTGGTGGCCATGTTCGTGCGCCGCATGGAAGATGTGACCGAATGGGTGCTCAATGACCTCGACCGAAACAGCGCTCCTGGGGCTTTGCGCGAAGCACTGACCGAACGCAAAAAAATCCTCGAGGCTCGGGCCCGAGCCGAATGGGACGGGGTATTGCCGAGCTGGGACTTTGAACTTCGGGCTTTTGACTATGGAAACCAATACATTCTGATCGCCACGGAAACCTATAAGGACGTGCGATTGGTCGGAGCCCCTCCTTCGAGCATCGGGAAGTTTGGTTCAGATACCGACAATTGGGTTTGGCCGCGGCATACCGGCGATTTCAGTCTGTTTCGCATTTATGCCGATGCCGACAACCGACCTGCAGAACCTTCGGAAACCAACCGACCGCTGCAGGTGGAGCGCCCCTTGCAGATCGAATTGAGCGGGGTTCAACCGGGCGATTTCACGCTCGTTTATGGATTTCCGGGCTATACCCAAGAATACCTCCCCGCCGAGGGCCTGAGACAAATTGTGGAGATCGAGGACTCTGTCCGGGTAGCGGTGCGCGACCGCCGACTCGCGGTGCTCGACGCGCGGATGCGCAAAAGCGATGCGCTGAGAATTCGCTACGCGGCCCAATATGCCCAAATTGCGAACGGCTGGAAAAAGTGGATTGGCGAAATGCAGGGTGTACGGCGCAGCGGGGGACTCGAACGAAAAGCGCGCTTCGATGCGGAACTCAGGGAGCGCATGGCCGATCAACAGACCACCAAAGCAGCCTATGCGCGTCTCGAAAATCAATTCGACTCGGTATACCGCCTCCGGGCAGAGGGCCTGCGGTGGCGCACGGCCTATCTCGAGGTCCTCGTCTCGGCAAGTGCATCTTATCGCGCTATGGAATTCCTCGGTACCCGAAGCGGACTTAAAAGAGGCGAACCCGCCACCGAAGCCGTGTTGAGTGAACTCCAAGCCCTCCTCAAATTGGCCTCGGATACGGCGGGGATGCGGATTGAGCGGGAAACCCTTCAGCAGATTTGGCCTTTGTTTGCTCGGCATACCCGATCGAGCTCGGGCTTTTCGGCCTTTGAAAAAGCCGCATCGGGCGGAGATTGGAACCATATTTGGGATACGTATTACGCCCCCAGCATCCTGACCGATCCTAAAAAGGCCGAGCGTTGGCTGAAAACGGCGGGTACCAACAGCCAAAAGGCACTCGATCAATTGACCAAAGATCCTCTGTTTCAATTCTGGGCTTCGGGCAATCAGTGGTATCAACAAACCGTCGTACCTCAATCTACCGCGCTCGACCCTCTGTTGACCCAATTGATGGCTGAACAAACCCGAATGATTCGCGAGGCGATGCCCGAATTTCGATTTTACCCCGATGCCAATTCGACCCTCAGGGTGTCGTATGGGCAAGTGTCGGGCTTTTCCCCGAAAGACGGGGTGGCGTACTTGCCTCAGACTTATTTGAGCGGTATGCTCGACAAATACCGCCCCGGCGACTACGAATTCGACCTGCCCGAAAAACTACGCCAACTTGAAGAGGAGCATGCTTATGGGCCCTATGGGGAAAACGGTAAAATGCCACTGTGCTTTATTGCCTCGAACCACACCACAGGGGGCAACTCGGGCAGTCCTGCGCTCAACGCAGAAGGCCGCCTGATCGGGCTCAACTTTGACCGCGTTTGGGAAGGAACCATGAGCGATGTCAACTACGACGCATCGATATGCCGAAACATAATGGTCGACATTCGCTTTGTGCTCTTTGTGGTCGATCGCTACGCAGGAGCGGGACACTTGATCGGCGAAATGGACCTGTACCGAGGCGGGGTGCCCACCGCGCAGTAAAAAAGTCCTTAACGCGCGTCGATCAGAAATAAGGCCGGTTCCTTGGGCAACTCGGGGCGAACGGACTTCCACTGAGACGCTGTTCGGGTGATGAGCTGTTCGGAACTTCCGGTCAAATCGAGGGCAAGGCAGAGCCGTGTTTCGGGCGAAAGGTGTTGAAGCAGTTCGTCGAAGAGTTTCTGATTGCGGTAGGGAGTCTCGATAAAAATCTGGGTTACGCCCGTGGTTCGGCTGCGCTTTTCGCATTCTCGGATGCGCTTGCGACGCTCGTCTTTTTCGATGGGTAAATAGCCCAAAAAGGCGAAATTCTGGCCGTTCATCCCGCTCCCCATGAGCGCAAGAACGATGCTCGACGGCCCGACCAAAGGGCGTACCCGAATGCCGTGTTCGTGGGCCAGCTGCACCAATTCGGCTCCTGGATCGGCGATGCCAGGACAACCGGCCTCAGAGATCAGGCCCACATCGAACCCCTGAAAACAGGGTTCCAACAGTTCAAGCCATTCTTCGGTTGGGGTGTATTTGTTGAGCACCCTCATCCGCAGTTCGCTCTGTTCGATCGAAGGTGCCGCCCTCTTGATAAAACGCCGCGCGGTCTTTTCGTTTTCGACCACATAGTGTTCGAGGCGCTCCAGTACGCTTTTGATGCTTAGGGGCAAGACCTCCAAGGGCTCCGATTCCGAAATGGGACTGGGAATCAGCCATAGCGAACCAAGGGCGGGACGAGGGTCGGTCGCTTCCAACGAAGTGCGAATTAGATGTGAGAACGGGTTCGTTCAACCAGCGCATCACAAGCTTTGTCGAGCAAGGCATAGACCTGTTCAAAGCCCTCGTCCCCACCGTGAAAGGGATCGGGCACTTCGAGTTCAGCCCCCAGCTGGAGCTCGTCGAGCATCAGTCGAATCTTGGCCCGTTGGGCATCGGTTTGCGCCATTTGCCACAGCGCTTCTCGATTCGAACGGTCCATGGCGAGGATGACATCGAAGCGGTCCAGATCGGCGGGCTCGATGGGTCTGGATCGGATGCCCTCCATCGAAAGACCGTGGCGGGCCGCACTTTTTCGGGTGCGGTAGTCGGGCGATTCGCCTTGGTGAAACCCCGAGGTTCCGGCCGAATCGACCTCGAAACGGCCCTCCGGGTCTTTGCTCCGCAGCAGGGCCTCTGCCAGGGGCGATCGGCAGATGTTGCCCAAACAGACAAACAAAACGCGATAGGGTGTGCTCATGCTAGGGAGAAAGGTACGCAGCGCTCTTGAAAAATCCCGCGGCATTCGGTGGCATTGGGATGCGCCCCCTGACCGGCTTGGGCAGGGCGCCTCGAACAAACCGAAAACGCTTGCTCTGAAGTCTTTCGAAACTCCAAGGATCAGCTTGATCGGCTCCGTCCCTCAGCACCGACCTTGCTAAAAATACCAAATGACCCTGGGAACATACCCGGAGGGCATGCTCAAAACGCAACCGTGGCGGATTGCGAGACTCACCCTAGCTTTATAGTACCATGGCAGGCTGTGGGTTCTCGGCTTCATGCCATCTCGGGTGTTTCGAAGCCAAGCTTTCGATTCCAACCAAAAAAAGCAGTATCTTCGCGCCCCAAACCTGTGAACAGGGTCTCGGACCCTTCTAAAACCACACGTCTTTATGAGCGTACGCCTCCGCCTCCAACGCCACGGCCGCAAAGGCCAACCCATCTTCACCATCGTCGCCACAGACAGCCGCTCGCGCCGCGATGGACGTTTCATTGAAAAGATCGGTCAGTACAATCCCAATACCAACCCTGCTACCATCGATCTCGATTTCGATGCCGCCTTGCGTTGGATAAACAATGGAGCCCAGCCTTCAGAAACCGTTCGCGCCATTTTGCGCTACAAAGGAGTGATGCTCCGCAAACACCTCGAAGAAGGCGTTAAGAAAGGCGCCCTGACTGAAGAGCAAGTACAAGAGCGCTTCGACCAGTGGTTGAGCGATAAAATCGGCAAAATCGAGGGCAAAAAAGACCATTTGAGCAAGTCGAAAGAAACCGAAATGCGCAAGCGTCTTGAGAAAGAAGCCGAAGTCAACGCCAAGCGCGAAGAGGCCCTCAAAGCCCGTTTGGCCGCCGCCGAGCCCGTTGCCGAAGAAGCGGTAGAAGCCGCAACCGAGGCTGAAGCATCGGTTGAGGCGGAGGCTCCAGCCGAAAGTGCAGAAGCCGCTGCAGAAGCCGCTGCAGAATAAGCAGCCACCCAAACAGAATATCCAAGCCGGCCCTACAAGCCGGCTTTTTTTATGCGCTCTAGAGGGCCTTTTAGCCTAGCGTTTTTTCAACGCTCCCATCAAGGCCCGGGTCAACGAGCCCGCCAACGCCACCCCAAAACTCCGGGCCACCGGGCTGCGGAGCACTTTGTCGAGGGCCGAGGGTTCGGGCCGCTTGGAGCGCGTAGGCTTGGACTGGGGTTCTTCGTGTTCGGCTTCCACGGCCTGTTTCAACTTTTGTTCGAGCATTTCGTGGGCCGAATCGCGGTCAATGGTCTTTCGGTATTTGGCCTCCAATTTCGAGGCCCGCAACAAGGCCTCAACCTCGGTGTCGGTCAACACATCCATGCGCGAAGCCGGAGCCACCAAATAGGTATGCACCAAAGGAGTAGGGACGCTCTTTTCGTTCAGTCCCGTCACCAAAGCCTCGCCAATTCCGAGTTCGGTTATGAGTTGCTCGACCTTGTAGAAATCGCTGAGCGGATAATTTTCGGCTACAAGACGAATGTCTTTGCGGTCACGGGCGGTAAATGCCCTGAGCGAGTGCTGAATTTTCAATCCCAATTGGCTCAATACCGCCATGGGAATATCGCCGGGCAACTGGGTACAGAAAAAGAGCCCAACGCCTTTTGAACGAATCAGCTTGACTACGGTCTCCAATTGATCGAGCAACGCCTTGGATGCTTCTTTAAACACGAGATGCGCCTCGTCGATAAACAACACCAATTTGGGTCGGTCTCTATCGCCGGCCTCGGGCAAAGAGGCATACAACTCGGCCAACAGGCTCAACATGAACGTCGAAAAAAGCTTGGGTTTGTCCTGAAGTTCCATCAACCGCAGCACCCCGAGGACCCCCCTGCCCTCTGAATCAATCCGCATCAGGTCTTCCACCTCAAACGAGGGCTCACCAAAAAAGCGATGCCCGCCTTCCTGTTCAAGCGCCACTACTTTTCGGAGTAGGGTGCCCACCGAGGCGGGAGAAATGGCACCATATCGGGCCGACAACTCCTGCTTGCCCGGTCCGCTCAAGTAGTGGAGTGCGGTTTTGAGGTCTTCCAAGTCGAGCAGGGGCAGCCCCTCGTCGTCGCAGTATTTAAAGAGAACCGCCATAACCCCTTCCTGGGCCTCGCTCAATCCCAAAACCCGAGACAACAACAGGGGACCAAATTCGCTCACCGTGGCCCGCATCGGGGTGCCCTGGGCTTCGGCTCCTAAACCGAGCAACTCCACGGGAGCCCCTTGGGCAGTGTAGGGCATGCCCAAGAGCTGATGGCGTTCGACAATCCTACTATTTTCGGCGTCTCCAGGCTGAGCGACACCACTTAAGTCCCCTTTGATGTCCATCAGCAGGCAGGGCACGCCTTGGGCACTCAGGCTTTCGGCCAGGATCTGCAAGGTCTTGGTCTTGCCCGAACCCGTGGATCCCGAAATGAGTCCGTGTCGGTTAAACGTGGACAGAGCCAGTTTGACCTCGGCCTCGGGAAGGACGTCTCCATCGAGTTTGGCCTTGCCCAGACTGATAAACGGCCCCTTGGGCGCATATCCCGAAGCGATTTGATCAATCAGTGCTGACTTCATGTTCATTGGGGTTTGAATATCAGGTGGTTGAATATTGACTATTCTCAGTCGCCAAAATAGGGACGACGCGCACCAATTGCACTGCTTAGTTTCGCGTAGATCGAAACCCACAGAGGCTTTTCTACGATTATGTCGATTCGAATTTGGGAAGGAGGCATTAAGCGCATTGTGTTGACCGGTGGTCCGGGGACAGGCAAATCGACCTTGCTCGAGGCTTTGGGGCGCAAAGACCACGCGATTCACCGAGAGAACGCCCGGGCTTGGATTGCGGCCCACAAACACAACGGTCAAGCCCCAATGCCCTGGAGAGATCTCGATCGGTTCAGCGAAAAAATGATCGAAGCCGGCATACAGTCGTACGAAGCTGCCCTGCCCGGCTCGTTCAATTTCTACGACCGGGGTCTGCCCGATACCTTGGCTTACCTGCGGCTCGAACAACGACCCATCCCCCCCGAATGGATCAGCCTGATGAGCACCTACCGGTACGAAGATCCTGTCTTTGTCGCTCCCCCTTGGGAGTCGATTTACTGCGTCGATGGAGAGCGCACGGAAGATTTTGCAACCGCCCAGCGCATCTACGACCAACTGCTCGAAGTGTACGATAGCCTGGGGTACCAATGGGTGGAATTGCCTCTGGCCTCGGTCGAGGAGCGCCTGGAATTCGTGATGCGCAAACTCTCCTGAGCCTTGCCCGAAAACACTGCGCATACCCGACCGATGCAAGGTGGTGGTCTGGACCCCAAAGGCCCTATGGACCGGGCGCTGGCCGTCTTGAAACAGTTCTGGGGATACGACGCCCTGAGGCCCGGACAGGACGAAATTGTTCAGTCAGTATTGGAAGGCAGGGACACCCTCGCCTTGCTCCCCACGGGAGGAGGTAAATCGATTTGCTATCAGCTGCCGGTGCTGTGCGGCACTGGGCATGGATTGGTGATATCACCGCTCATTGCGCTGATGGCCGATCAAGTCGACCAACTCAACCGCCGTGGCATTCCGGCGGAAGCGCTTTCGGGACCTCGAACCCTCGATGCGCTCGAAGCGGCTGTTGACCGCTGCGTTTATGGTACGACACGCTTCTTGTACGTTTCTCCAGAACGGTTGGAAAGTGGGCATTTTGGCTTATTGATCGAAAGGCTCCGGCCTTCTTTGATCGCCATTGACGAAGCGCATTGCATCAGCCAGTGGGGCTACGACTTTAGACCGGCCTATCTGCGGCTGAATCGATTGAAAGAGTGCTTTCCAGATACCCCTACGCTGGCACTCACCGCGACCGCTACCCCTGAAGTGGTCAAGGATATCCTCGAAAAGCTCCAATTGCGCGAACCTCGGGTCATTCGCCGAAGTTTTGTGCGGCCCAATCTGAGCTATTCGGTTCGATACACGGAAAACAAAGAAACCGAGCTGCTGTACTTGCTCGACCGGGTACAAGGCAGTGCCGTGGTGTATGCTCCAACCCGCAAAGCCTGTGAAGCCGCCGCCGCGCATTTGCGGAGCCTGGGGCATGCTGCCGAGGCCTATCACGCTGGTTTGGACCGCGATGAGCGATCGGCGCGTCAAAAGCGGTGGATGGACAATCAAACCCGCTTGGTGGTGGCCACCAACGCCTTCGGGATGGGGATCGACAAACCCGATGTTCGGCTGGTGGCCCACCTCATGGTCCCCTCGGGCATTGAGGCCTATTTTCAGGAAGCCGGTCGGGCCGGGCGCGATGGGGCCCCAGCCTATTCGGTGGTTTTGCTCTATCCCGGAGAGCCTGCTGAATGGCTGGAATCCCGCAAACAGCAATTCCCCGGGTGGAAAGACCTTCCCCGCGTTTTGGAAATGCTCTGGGTCAAAGGAGGCGTTGCTTTGGGAAGCGGTCGAGGAATGCGCTTGTCGATTGATCGTGAGGCGATTTCGCGCGAACTCGAAATGGACAAGGAGCAGCTTTCCAAAGCGCTGGATTTGATTGAGGTCTCGGGGCATTTGGAGGTGTTGCGCAATCTACGGACCGTCTCTACGCTACAGCTCGATTTCGTGGCCCGAGAAATGGAGTCCATTGGGGCAGAGCACCCCCGCCTGCTTCCCTTGCTCAAGCACCTGGCCCGCACCCAGCCGGGGATTTTTAGCGAGGCGGTCGAAATAGACGAAACGGCCATCGCAAAAACGCTTGGAACCACCGCCATGGACATCGCTGACGGGCTTAGACGCATCGATCAGGTGGGGTTGGGTCGCTACCATACGTCAGACGAAGAGCACAACATCTTGTTAACCGAAAACAGAGTTGAAAGGGCATACATCCGGATGGACAAAGGGTTTTTTGAACAACGGCTCCACGCTTTTCAATCGGGCACGGAAGGCATTCGGCGCTGGCTGCACGAGGACGGTTTGTGCCGAACCCAAAAAATGATCGACTATCTGGGCGAGTTGCTGCCGGGGCCCTGTGGAACATGCGATGTATGTGTCGGGCGAAAGCGCAAGGACCGCGCACGGCTCCGGGCAGAATTTCTGAAGCGAATCCAAAGCGGTCCAGTGCGGGATCCCCTCTCCGGATGGGCTCTTGAAGAGCAAAATGCGCTGCGATCGACCTTGGAACACTGGATGCGCACCGGTGCCCTCATTCAAAATCCCGATGGTACCTGGCAATGGAGTGGGACCCATTCCGAACCCCTTAACGACTGAGCCCAAACGCATGAGCCCCCCTCCCCTTCCCTCGGTGGTTTTTTTCGGCACCCCGGAATTTGCCGTGGCCTCCCTTCAAGCCCTTGTAGAATCAGGCATTTCTGTGCGGGCCGTAGTGACGGCTCCTGACAAGCCATCGGGCAGGGGGCAGAAACTGCAGGCTCCAGAGGTGAAAATCAAGGCCCTCGAATACGGCCTCGAAGTCGTACAGCCCGAAAGTCTGAAAGACCCCCATTTCCTCGAACGCCTTCGCATGTGGGATGCCTCCATTTTTGTGGTCGTGGCCTTCAGGATGTTGCCCCAAGCCGTATGGAGCCTGCCCCCGCTTGGAACCTTTAACCTGCACGCATCGCTCTTGCCCGACTACAGAGGCGCAGCCCCGATAAACCACGCCTTGCTCAACGGAGACGAGGAGACTGGTGTTACCACCTTTCTCATCGACGACCGCATCGACACGGGTTCATTGTTGCTCCAAGCCGCTGAGCCCATTGCGCCCGAAGACAACATACAGACGCTCTACGACCGCCTGAAAGAACGGGGAGCCCAACTGGTCGTCGAAACCGTTCGGGGTCTGGCCGAGGGAAAGCTGCATCCGCGGCCCCAACAACTTCGGGGAACGGAGCGACCCGCGCCCAAGATTGGTCGAGAAGATGCTCATTTGCGGTTTACGCAGACCGCCCAACAATGCCACAATCGGGTCCGGGCTTTCGCCCCCCACCCCGGCGCATGGTTTGCCTTGAGCGCCCCAGACGGAAGCGCATTGCGCATTAAAGTGCTCCAAAGTCGATGGGTGGAAACCGACGAAATGCCCCTCGAATCCTGGAGCATCGAAAAGGGGATTTGGCGGATTCGATGCGCTCAAGGGGTATTTTTTCCCCTCGTCGTGCAGCCGGAAGGTCGTAAATCCATGGATATTGAGTCTTTTATCAATGGATATCGGCCGGATCCACTTTCAGTCCTTTTATAGTAAATTGCACATAGTCAATTAGTTAATAAATGTTAAAATAAACAAACCGTGTATATTGTGAACAAAAACGCAGGAAACCCGCATCCTGCCTTGCATACATGGGGGCTTCTTCTAATTTTGTCTACGTCTCGAACACATTCAACACCAACAAACCTAAACCTCAGTCCATGAACAAAGCCGAACTCATCGATGCTATGGCCGCTGACGCCGGAATCTCGAAGGCCGCTGCAAAAAAGGCGCTCGATTCGTTCACCGAGAACATCACCAAGACGTTGGCCGACAATGGCCGGGTATCTTTGGTCGGTTTCGGGTCATTCGCCGTTTCTGAGCGCGCTGCCCGCGAAGGCCGCAACCCCCAAACGGGAGCGACCATCAAGATTGCTGCGAAAAAAGTAGCCCGTTTCAAGCCGGGAGCTGAACTCAACGACCGCATCAAGTCGACCAAGAAGAAGTAATTGGCTCTCCAGAGCCAATCCAAGCCCTGAAGCGCACGTTTCAGGGCTTTATTTTTTCTAACCAGAAAGAACGTCCATCCTATAAAAACACACAACAAAAACAAACCACTCAGGGATACAAGCGGCGAAATACCCACCCCCCCATTTCCAAGGGCCGGTATTCAATGCGGTCGTGGAGGCGCGAAGTTCTGCCCTGCCAAAATTCATAGTGCTCGGGAAGCACGCGCAAACCACCCCAGAAAGGGGGGCGGGGCACGGTTTGTCCCGTATACCATTGCCGGAGTTCTTCAAAACGGGCTTCTAATGCCTCCCGCGAACTCAATTCCTGACTTTGCTGAGATGCCCATGCTCCGATCTGACTTTCAAAAGGACGCGTCGCGAAATAGCGGTCGTTTTCGGCCTCTCCCACCCATTCTACCCGACCCTTTACCTTGACCTGTCGCTGGAGTTCGGGCCAGAAAAACAGTAGGGCCACCCTCCCCCTTTCCCGGGCTTCTCGGGCTTTTTGACTCTCCAGATTGGTGTAGATCACAAAGCCCTCCAAACTGAATTCTTTGAGCAATACCACGCGGGCATTGGGTCCTTCCACCTCCGAATCCGTGGCTAAAACCACGGTGTTGGGCTCAAAAACGGCTTGGCTTTGATACTCTTTAAACCAAAGTGCAAACTGAGTCAAAGGGTTCGATTCGAGGTCTTCTTCGCGCAATTGACCTTGGGCGTATTCAGACCGCTGATGGTGTAAATTGGCTTCCATACACCAAAGGTAACAAGCCCATCAAGGCTTGGTTCTCGCTATGCCCACTGCCGCACCTTCTGTTTATTGGGAACCCCTTCGAAAAGGGGTCTTACTCGCCGCCCACCCGGATTTGATCGACCCCCATTTTTCGCGTTCGGTGGTGCTGTTGTGCGAACACGACGCCGAAGGGAGTGTAGGCTTTATCGTCAACCGCCCCACCGATTTCCTGATTTCCGACGTACTCCCCGATTTTCCGCGCCTGAAGCTGCGGCTGTATCAAGGGGGACCGGTCAATGCCGAGCAGCTCTTTTACGTGGTGCGCGGTAGACCAACCACAGATGTCGCTCCCCTCGAAGCCCGTTTGACCATAAGCAACCAACTGAGCTGGGGCGCCAATCGAACTTTTATAGAACAGCTCCACGAAAAAGAAAGCAATCGCCAAAAGAACATTCGCTTTCTGCTGGGGTATGCTGGTTGGAGCCCGGGACAATTGCACCAGGAGTGCTTAGAGCGCAATTGGTATGTCCTTGAACACTGGGAAACCGAATGGCTTTTTGCTGCTGTGGATGGGCTTTGGGAAAAGTCGGTAGAAGCGGTATTTCAACGCGAATCCAAACTGATTCGGGCGGCGCGGCCCGAGCTCAATTAGATCGACCAACAGGGATCGACGGCATGAGCCCCTCCAACCCATACCCTGCGGTATAGAGTGCTTCGCTTTCAGAACATTCAGCGCTATTCCGCCGTTTGACGGGCCCAATTGTCGAGAAGAGCCGCTATGGCCTGCGCTTGTGTACTGGCGTAGGTCCGATCGCGATAGCGCCCCACGGCTCGAATGCCCTGGAGGGTATTGGTGAGCCAAACCTCGTCCGCGCGGAGCAGTTCAAAAGGCGACAGCTCTGCTTCGACCAAGTTGAGATTCCAAGCGCGGCTCTTTTTGAGCAGCTGACCTCGGACAATGCCCTGGGTGCAACCACTCGACAATGGGGGCGTAATGAGTCGATCCCCCTGTACCACCACAATATTCGATGCTGTGGCTTCGACCAGGTACTTGGAAGGCGACAGCAGCAGCGCATCGTCGAGTCGGTTCTCTTCTGCCCAGATTGCCCCCAGAACGTACAGGGCGGACTGTGCGGTCTTGAGATTCGACAACAGGCCCGGAACCACGGCGTGGTCGCGGTATAGATCGACGTGCAGTCCCTGCTCCACCGTCGCATAGCCCGAGTGCTCGAGCGGGCTGCATTCCACCAACCAGGATACTGAAGAGGTATGGGGCCTGTAATACCCGCCTTCGTTGCGGTATACCGTAAAGCGAATTCGGCAGGGCATATCCATACGATGGTGGGCATCCACCACCGCGCGAATCTGTTCGCCCATCCATTCTGGGGTAAAGTGATCGGGGATCTCCATTCGGAATACCCTCATCCCCGCCATGAGCCGGAAATAGTGCTCTTCCAACCACATAACGCGGCCCGCTTCGCATCTAAGCGTCTCGAACACCGCATCTCCATAGCGAAAACCGCGGTTGCCCACCCCGAAAAGAGCCCGGTCAGAATCGACCCAGTTTCCGTTCCACAATATCATGAGGCGAAAGTAGAGCGGGGCAACGCAAAAAAAAGCCCCGAAAACCGAGGTTCCGGGGCTCTGGAGACAAAGACCTAAAATTACCGAACCGAGAGGCGACGAACGCCCTTGCCCTGATTGGTTTGAACCGCCACGAGGTAAATGCCTGGCTTGAGTCCTTCAACCGAAACCTGTACTTCAGAAGAAGAGCCCGATTGGACTTTCAAGATTTTGCCACCGAGGTCCATGATCTCCACGCGTTCGATCAACGCACCGGGGGTGCTCAATACAAAATGAGTGCGGGCAGGATTCGGATACAGCGACCACAACCGGTCGTTGGCGGGGTCGTTGACCGAAAGACCGGGAACGTTGAGGCCATTTTGCTTAAAGGTGTATGCAATGCGTGGTGCGAAAAAACCCATCACCGTGTCGATGTAGGTGATCGACTGAGACTTGATGTTGGGGTTGGTTTCGTTGACGCTGAGCGGATCGGCCGGATCCCACCAATCCCAGGGATTCGAATTGACCTGGAACGGAAGCGCCGGATTGGCTGGGGGAATGTTGAAAGTCAACAGTTGGCCGTATTGTCCGAGGTTGAACGGATTGTTGCGCGCCACCTGAGAAATCGGATCGTTGAAATTGGCATTGGCAAAAAAGGCATTGTTGCCGTTGGTCTCGGCCATCTTCACCATGGTGTGGCTGCCCGCCACTTCAACCACCGGGAAAAATTGACCTGAAACGGGCACTTGGACCATGCCGCGATAGTAGGGCGCAAAGAAGTCGTAGCGGCAGTGGACACTCACTACGGGGGTTTCTCCCACTTCATACCAGGCGCTGTCGCCCAAAGCGCCCCCCATATTGAGGCAGAGGGAAACATCGTCGGGAATGCCCGGCGTGTTGACGTAGTTGCGGCCGATCGCGGTCAAATCGATTTCGGGCAAGCCGAGGGGGGTAGTATTGCCCGTCAGGGTCACTTCGCCTCCGTAGCCGTTCCAATCGCCAACAATGGCTGTGTCTACGTAGGGATCGCCCGCATTGACAGGATTGCCGAAAATCCCGGTGCCCGAGGCCGAATATTGAAACTTCGAGGGCCCGGTGATTTCGCTCAAAATGCTCAGTGAAGCGTAGGCCATGGTGATGTAGCCTCCGGAACCCTGACCGATCAGAGCAATGTGGTCCGGGTTGATTTCAAAGGGATTGGTTGTAAAAGCCAACCCGCGATTGGCGCGCACGCAGGCCTTTACGTCTTGAACGGCGTTGTAGACCGCGAGCAAATTGGTTCCACGGCGAAGGTCGAGGTTGGTCGAGTTGGCCAACCAACCCACGCGGTAGGTGGCTGAAATGGCGACATACCCCATCCGAGCAAAGCGCTTGCACACTTCTACAGCCGCGCTGTCGGTGCGCTCGCCCATAGGCGACGCCAACCCTTTGGGCAAAAAGCTGCCCGTGTGTAAATAGATGACTACAGGCCGGCTGCTCGAAGTATCGACCGCTGGATTGGGCATGTATACATCCATGTACAGCGGAAGCAACTGGGGGCCTCCGATGCTGCCGGGGGCATAGGCGAAGAAATTAATGCCATAGACCTGATCGGGAACCACGGTAATTTCCGCGTCGGTAAAGACTTCGTCGAGATAGCGCGTCTGGGCCTCAGCTTCGGGCATTCTCGAAAAGGCTGCCAGCGCAAGTGCTGACAATAGGGTAAAGGTTCGCTTCATGCGGAGTGTTTAAATAGGTTTGAAAGTTACGCAAAAGTTAAGAACAACTGGGGGACATTCAAAACCCTGACCTCAGCATTAATTTTCGGACATGCAACAAGGGAAAATCAAGCGAATGAAAACAGGGGGATGGGCGATGGGCGCGGCACTTTTCCTGTTCATTTCCGGAGGATTGGAGGGGCAAACCGATTGGAAAAAACCCGCGCTTCGTTATATGCAGGCGCTGGCCGACAAAAACCATACAGAAGTCATTGCCCAAAGCGAGCCGGGTCTGGTGGAAGCTGTGGGGCGTGAAGCAATGCGCGCTTGGTTGGACCTTCCCTATTCCGACCCCGAGACCCGTGTAACCTTGGTTGATCCCCGGTTGATCTCGGCCAAAGGTCCTCTGGTACAAGGAGATCGTTTGTATGTGCAAGTTGCATTCAAACTCCGCATCCAAATCGAATTGCTGCCGCCAGAAGGCCACACCCAACCCCTTGAAGAAACCCGTGCCTTTTATCAACAGGTCCTTGAATCCAGCTACGGGGCCGATCGGGTGCGGTATTCGGAAAAGCGGCACGAATTTGTCGCCCAAACAGAGAATACTTTGTGGGGATTTGCCGATTCCACGGGTCGATGGACGTTTGTTGAAAACCGAGAAGAGACGCGGGATTACATGCTGAAAAGCCTGCCGGCAGAAGTGCTTAAGATCTTCACTCAGCCGTAGTTTCTCGCCAAAAGACAAGATTGACTCTGGTTGGGTTAAGGGGCCTCATCATCACCCGGCGATGGTCTTTCAATTCCCGAGTCTCCATACTCGTACAAATCAATCACTTCCCATTCCATCCATTCTTGTCCCGGCTCGTAGGCGCGGTTCACGTCGTCTTCAGGCCACGGATAGACGGTTTTTTGGGGGCCGCTCTTTCGAAACAGGACGCCCAGGACCCCGCCCACAATGCCACCGCTCAAATGGACCTCCCAGGAAATGGCCTCCTCGATGGGAAACAATCCCCAAAACAGCCCCCCGTATAAAAACACCACCAGCAAGGCGAAAGCGAGCAAGTAGCGGTTCCCTTTGAGCAAACCCGATACGAAGAAGAAGGCGCTGAGCGCGTACACCAGACCACTGGCGCCGATGTGGTAAGAAGGACGGGCAAAAAACCAAGCCAAAACAAAGGGAAACAGGGCCGAAGCCCCAAACACCACCCATCCCGACTTCGGATAGAAATAGGCCAATCCCATCGTCAAGACGGCCACGGGCAGACTGTTGTGAACCAGGTGTACAAAACTTCCGTGAATGGCCCAAGCCGAAAACGATCCCAACAAACCGGGTAGCGTTCCCGGAAACAGGCCCCACTGGTACAACTCGAGACCGAGTCGCAGATCGAACCAAAAGACCCCCCACAACAGGACAACGACCCCAAGGGGACCCGCGATCAAACGCCAAATCGAGCGCCCTCCAACCTCTTGTTCTCCGCCTGCGGCTGTGCGATAATTAACTTGCGCCCCGCGCCGTGGCCATTCTCCCAAAGACGATCCCGTTGTGTCCGGTTCTTTCCCCTCCCCCATACCTGCCAAGATAAGTCATGAAGCCCTCTGCCCCTGCAGCCCCTTTGTCTGAGCGCATGCGCCCTGTGCATTTGGCAGATTACATTGGTCAAAGCCATTTGATTGGTCCCAATGGGGTGTTGAGCCAGTGGATTGAATCCGGACACCTTCCCAGTCTGATTCTGTGGGGGCCGCCCGGGGTCGGAAAAACCACCTTGGCCCAGTTGTTGGCCAGTGCGCTTGGAAGAAAGATGTACACCTTGTCCGCGGTACATTCGGGGGTCAAAGAACTGCGGGAAACGCTCGCTCAGGCGCAGCGCTCGGATTTGTTTCGAGAAGGGGTTCCGCTCTTGTTTATCGATGAAATTCATCGCTTTAGCAAATCGCAGCAAGATGCTTTGCTCGGCGGGGTGGAAGCCGGAACCGTACGGCTGGTAGGAGCCACCACAGAAAATCCCGGGTATGAGGTCATTCCGGCTTTGCTGTCGCGTTGCCAAGTCTTGGTGCTCAAACCCCATACCCTCGAAGAACTCCGCAGCATCGGTCTCAAGGCACTCGAAACCGATCCTTGGGTAGCCACCCTACAGGTAACCGAGGAGCACTGGCCGATTTTGGCGCGGCTGGCCGACGGAGATGCCCGCCGACTCCTCAACCTCATCGAAGTGCTGGCAGCTCAGACGCCAGAAGGCACCCCCCTCGACTTGGGCGAAGAACGCCTGGAACAACTGCGCAAGGCCAATCCGATGTTGTTCGAACGCGGAGGCGATCAACACTACGACCTGGCCTCGGCCTTGATCAAATCGGTTCGGGGGAGCGACCCTCAGGCGGCCTTGTATTATCTGGCGCGCTTGATCCACGGAGGCGAAGACCCTTTGTTCATTGCGCGTCGCTTGTTGATTTTGAGCGCCGAAGACATTGGTTTGGCCGATCCGAATGCCCTGATGTTGGCCACCGCTTGTTTTGAAGCCGTGGAGCGCATCGGACTGCCCGAAGCCCGCATTCCGATGGCCGAATGCTGCATATACTTGGCATCGGCCCCCAAGAGCAACAGTGCCTACACAGCCATCAATGCGGCTTTGGAGGAAGTAGAGCGCAGCGGTCGATTGGAAGTTCCGCTCTCGCTGCGCAATCCAGCCAACCGGGTTTTGCGCGATTTGGGACATGGCAGGGCGTATCGGTATCCGCACGATGCCCCCGGGCATTTTGTGCGCGAGCGCTATTTGCCCGAAGCGCTATCCGGTCTTCACTTTTATACCCCTGCACAGAACGAGCGCGAACAGCGCATGGCCGAGCGGTTGCGGCAGTGGTGGGGAGCGCAGGAGTAGTTTGGGGGGCAAAAAAGGCGGGCCGGGGCTTTGCCCCGGCCCGCAGTGAAGGTGCCCGGTCAGAGAAAGAGGATCTAGCGCAGGTCGGGACTCAAGGCAGGGTTACCGCCCAGGTATAGCCATTGACGGTTACAGTGGCTTGGTTGTCGCAGCCCGTATTGCCGTAGTCGAGCAATCGATTGGGACGGTTGGTCGCGGTCATCAGCACAACGCCCTCGCTAAAGTGGGGACATCCCCATTCGTGCACCAAGGGAGACTGGGTGGCCATGGCCCATACCGTACCATTGGGCCGCTGAGCGCTTGAGGTGCCACTGATTTCGCGCACGTCGTCGGCCGTACCTGGAGTGCCATAGCCCTGGGTCCACACCCGGACCCGATTGGTCGAATACAGGGCCGTATCCCCCGACAAACCAACAAGCCCCCCCTGGGCAGTCAGGGTATGCGTGGGTTGGTTGTTCGCCAGAGATGTCAGTACGCTGGTCCGCTGACCAAAGAGTTCGCGGTTGTTGACAAAGTAATCGTCGTAGGTGGACTGTACCTGGGCATTCACTTGCCAGCGGGGAAAATCAAAACTGCCCAAAATGCGGCCCCGGCGGTAGCGACCATCGTTGCCCAAACAGTTGACTGGTCCAAAATCAATGACCACCGTGCGCGGATTGACGGTGGTATCTACTGTGACGGTGGCACAGGCTAAAACGCCCGTTTGCTTGCCCAATGACCCTGTTTCAAGGGCATCGCTAATCAGTTGTTCGGCTTCTTCGGCATAGGCATCGGCCAAAGCAAAATCCCGGGCTTCTTGAGCGTCGGTATCGACGGGCAAGGAATCGTCTTCCTTGGAACAAGACCCCACAAAGAGGGAGATCGCAAGAGCACTCAACAAAAGGTAGGGTTTCATGATTTAGCTTTAAAGATTACTCCCCAAAGACGAAACCCCTTTCCCATGGTTTAACGCCCGCTGGATGGTCGGGCTATAAACGACTGATTATCATTCAGAAAAGCTCAAAACCCAGGGCCAGCACCCAGGCATCGGGTCGTGAATTGACACTGATGGTTTCGCCCGAAACCTCGAAATAATCCGCGGCATCCGACCAGGAAAATTCGTAGCGCAGGTCGGCCGATATTTTCCAAAATTCGACCCCGGCTACGAGCTGTCCCGCCCAAGTTCCGTTGGCCAAGCCATTTTCGAGCAAATCGGAAGTCGAACCCATCAGCACAGAATACACGGGTCCCCCTCCCAACCGAATCGGTCCGGGCTTGAGCAACACCAAAAGCGGAATATCGATTCGGTTGATCCCAATGTCTTCGGTCGTTTTCTGACCCGTATTGGCGTCCGTGGCTTCTACAGAACCGTTCAACCGCGTGTAGAGCAATTCGGGTTGCAATTCGAGAAACACCAAATTGATGTCGGCATACACCCCGAAGTGATACCCCACGGCCCGATCTCCATTCGCAATGTCTTCCCAGGTTTGAGAATCGCCAAACTCTTTAAAATTGAGATCCGTCAAGTTCAATCCTGCCCTGAGGCCAAAATCGAGTTGGGCGTTGGCCGCCGAAGCCATCAAAACCAAAGTAAGGGCGAACAATCTGCGTTTCATATTGCAGTCTTTCTTTAAGGGGTTAGCGTGGATTTCAATGCTAAGGAGGTCGGAAAGCTACAAAAAGACCGAGACCTTTATATGCCCCGAAGACGCACAAACTCGTTGACCCGCGCCTGTATCTCCGCAGCCCGATCGAGTTCGGCCGCCGGCTGGAACGGTAAATCAGTAATACGCTCATAGAGCGATCGATATCGCCTTGAAATGGTTTCTACCCATTCCGATTCCATGGCCGGCACTGCTTGACCTGGTTTTCCCTGAAATCCGTGCTCCATGAGCCATTCGCGGACAAACTCTTTGCTCAATTGTTCAGGATCTTCCCCGCGTTCCAAGGATTCCGCAAAAGTGGAACGCTCGAAGTACCGGGACGAATCTGGGGTGTGTACCTCATCGATTAAGACGATGCGTCCGCCGGGAAGTCGTCCAAACTCGTATTTGGTGTCGACCAAAATGAGTCCGCGCGCCTCCGCCATGGCCTGACCCCGGGCAAACAAGCGCAAGCTGTAGTCTTCGAGCAAGGCGTAATCTTCTGGTTCTACGATTCCCCTGCCCAGCACATCGGCCTTGGAAATGTCTTCGTCGTGCATCCCCTGATCTGCCTTGGTGGTCGGGGTGATGATGGGCCGAGGAAAAGCCTCGTTTTTGCGCATTCCCTCGGGCAATTCCACCCCACACAAGGTGCGCCCACCCGCCGCGTACGTTCTCCACGCATGTCCGCTCAGGTGTCCGCGAACCACCATCTCGACTTTGAAGGCCTCGGCCGCATAGCCTATGCTCACCACAGGATGGGGCGAAGCCAGATACCAATTGGGCACAATGGGTGCGGTTTGCTCGAGAAAATAGGCCGCCGTTTGATTCAGAACCTGCCCCTTGTGTGGAATGCCCTTGGGCAAAACCACGTCAAAGGCAGAAATGCGGTCGCTGGCCACCATCACAATCAGTCCATTTTCGAGACGGTAGACGTCTCGGACTTTTCCGCGATAGTGCCCGGTTTGCCCTTCGAAGCGGAGATCGAACTCGCTGAAAGCAGAAGAATTAGCCACGGGGTTGCGATTTTCGGGGGTGAAACCCCGATTCCGGGGCATTGAGATCGGAGCGGTCGTAGGCTTCTGCAATGAGCCGAACCAAGCGGTGGCGAATTACATCGCGTTCGTCGAGCTCGATAAAGGCAATCCCTTCTATGCCGTGGAGGATGTGGTTGGCCTCGCCCAGCCCGCTGCGCTGTTGGCGGGGCAAATCTACCTGCGTCCGGTCACCGGTAATGACAAACTTGGCCGACTGACCCATCCGGGTCAAGAACATCTTCATTTGGGCTGGAGTGGTATTCTGGGCCTCGTCGAGAATCACAAAGGCTTGGTCGAGCGTCCGGCCGCGCATAAACGCCAATGGGGCAATCTGAATGGTGCCGTTTTCCAGATAACTCGCCAAACGCTCGGGGGGAATCATATCGCGCAAGGCGTCGTAGAGCGGTTGGAGATAAGGATCGAGCTTTTCCTTGAGGTCTCCGGGCAAAAAGCCGAGGTTTTCTCCGGCTTCTACCGCGGGTCGGGTCAAAACAATGCGGCGCACCGATTTTTCTTTGAGCGCACGCACCGCCAACGCCACTGCGGTATAGGTCTTCCCGGTTCCGGCCGGACCCACTGCAAACACCATATCGTGGGTCTCGATGGCTTCGACCAGTTTTTTCTGATTCGGGGTGCGGGCCTTGATCGATTGCCCGTTGATGCCGTACAAAATATGCTCTGCGGGACGCACTTCGGCGGGGCCCGTACCGAGCATAATCCGCTCTACGGCTACCTCGCTGAGCGAATTGTGGCGGTGGAAGTGCTCGAGCAGGGCTTCGAGGCGCTGTTCAAACAGCACAATCTCGCCGGGATCGCCGTGGACCTTGAGTTGTTCGCCCCGGGCGGTGATTTTGAGCTTGGGGAAATACGAACGAATGAGGTTGAAGTACCGGTTTTGGGTTCCGTAAAAGGCTTGGGGTTGAACGTGGTCCAGTTCGATGGTGCGCTCGGTGGACGCGCCGGCAGAGGCGTTTGTTTCCAGAGTTGGGTCTTTTGTACAGCGAAGTGCGCGGGCCGCTGGGGTCGGAGCCGGGCGATTCTGTGGGTTACTTTTGAAAGCAAAATAAAGCAATACCCTCGGCTCGGGGGCGGAAATTCCACTTTGAAAGGTCCTGTAACGCTTACAACCGACTTTGGACTGCGCGATGCCACCACGGCTATGCTGAAGGGTCATTTGTTGCGCCACAATCCCGGGGTTCCGATTATCGATGTCAGCCACGATATCGGCCCTTATTTGATCGACGAAGCGGCTTTTGTTCTCGCCCAGGCCCTTCCCTGTTTTCCCGAGGACAGCCTCCATCTCGCGCTGGTCCATGACCACCGAAAGCCCTTGTCCGAATTGGTTGCGGCGCGGGTGGAGCGCAAATGGGTCGTGGCCCCGAACAACGGGCTCATCAGTCTATTGCCTGGGGGGGATCTGCCCGAACACTGGGGCCTGCTTCCCCTCGATTCTGCCCATTCGGGGCGGATGCAGGGTCAATCGCTCTTTCTCACCTTGGCCGAGACCGTGCGCGATCTACTCGACAACCGCAAACCCGCTCGCTGGATGCCGGGCACTCAGGCATCGGGGTTTTTCAGGGTACAAACCCTCAATCCGGCATCAGAGGCCGAAGGCCGGGTTTTGTCGGGGCATGTGGTCTACATCGATCGCTTCGGCAACCTGGTGACCAACCTCCACCGCGACCGGATCGACGAACAGGCTCAAGGCCGGGCGCTGCGCATCGAGTTGCCGCGGAATCATCGAATTCTGCGCATTTCCAAAACCTATGACGATGCGGCCGAGGGCAAACTCCTCGCGCTCTACAACGACTCCGGATGGCTGGAAATCGCCTTGAGCCGGTCCAAGGGAAGCGACGAAAATGGAGCGGGCCGTTTGCTCGGTATATCTTTGCGCGACCGGGTCGACATTCACTTTATCGATCCTACCCCTTTGCGGTGATAATACGGTTGGTCAAAATGCGGTTCCGCCCCGAGGCGGTTCCGCTCTTCGAAGCATTGTTTGCGCAAACAGCTCCTTCCATCCGCGCCTTTCCGGGGTGCGAGCGGCTTGAATTATGGAAGGGAGAAGACGAACCCGCGGTCTATTTTACCTGCAGCCATTGGAGAACAGCCTCTGATTTGGAGGCCTATCGCCTCAGCCCCCTGTTTTCGGCCACCTGGGCCCAGACCAAGCAATGGTTCGACGACAAACCCCAAGCCTGGAGCACCCAAAGTAGGGTGAAATTGGAATGAAATCCCTGATGTACAAAGAGCTAACCCATTTTTTTGGGTCGTTGACCGGTGTGGTGGTCATCGGGGTTTATCTGCTTATCAACGGATTGGTATTGTGGATCTTGCCGGGGAATTTCAACCTGCTCGACAGCGGTTGGGCCAATTTGGATGGGTTGTTTGTGGTTTCGCCCTGGATTTTTCTGTTTTTGATTCCCGCCATCACGATGCGGATGTTTTCAGAAGAACGGCGCAATGGCACCCTCGAGTTGCTGTGCACGCTTCCGCTGCGCGACTGGGAGATCGTCGGTGCCAAATTTGTCGCCGCCTTGGTGTTGGTGGTTTTGAGCATCGTCCCTACCCTGCTCTATTTCTGCAGCATCCACGCCCTCGGCGCCCCTGTGGGCAGCATCGACCACGGCGGAACGTGGGGGTCCTATCTTGGTCTGGTGTTTCTCGGTGCGGCCTATGCGGCCATCGGCCTGTTTGCCTCGAGCCTGACCGACAATCCCATCGTCGGTTTTTTGCTTGCGGCCTTTCTGTGTGGATTGGTGTATGCTGGGTTCGATGCGCTGGGCGGATTGGCGGGTCAGACTGCCGTAGGCTTGTTCTTACCTGAATTGGGTCTGAGTCAACACTATACTGCTGTGAGCAGAGGGGTGTTGGACAGCCGCGACTTGCTCTACTTTTTGTGTCTGCCCGCGCTTTTTCTCGGTGGGGCGGGGCTTCAATTGAAAAGCCGAAGCTGGTGAGCAAAACGGACAATACAAACCGCGGGCTCAAAACCAAAACCCGAGATCTGATGCGGTTCTCGCTTTGGGCACTGGCTTGCGCATTGATCTATCTCCTCGGGCGTCAGGGGTTTTTACGCTGGGATTTGACCACCGAAAAGCGCTATTCGATATCCGGGCAAACCAAGGCGCTGATTCGTTCCATAGACCAACCGGTGCTGTTCGACGTCTATCTCGAGGGCCAGTTTCCGGCCGGATTTGCCAAACTGCAGCGCGAGACGCGCCGAATGCTCGATGAATTCCGCGCCTACAACGACAACATCCGATACCGTTTTATCGACCCCAATGCCGCCGAATCAGAATCCCAGCGCTCTGAACTCTACCAGCAGCTCCAAAGCAAGGGATTGGTTCCCTATCAACTCGAAGTAGCCGAAGCGGGGGGAACCCAACGCCTGCAGGTCTTTCCCGGTGCCTTGGTGCGCAAAGGCGACGTCGAAATGGTCTTGCCCTTGCTCAGCAGCCAATTGGGCCGTTCTGCGGAGGAGCAACTCAACACATCCATCGCCCAACTCGAATATTCGATGGCCAATGCGTTGCGCAAACTCAAGGCCGATGCCCGCCCGTCGATTGCCTTTCTCGAGGGACACGGCGAACTCGGACCCCGCTATCTCGGGGATCTGGGACGTACTCTGTCCGAATTTTACACCGTCGACCGATTCGATCTACGGGCCTTTTCGACCGACAGTCTCATCCCGGCTTCGATTGCCGAACAGCAAAGGAGGCTGAATGCCTACGATGCCCTCCTCATTGCCAAACCCAAGCGCGGGTTTACCGATTTGGACAAGTACTTGATCGATCAGTTCGTGATGAAGGGCGGAGCCGTGGTATGGATGATTGATGGGGTCGAAGCGGAAATGGACAGCTTGAGCGAGCGCCCTGAATTTTTGGGAATTCCGCTCGACGAGCGACTCAAACTCCGGGATTTGCTCTTCAAATACGGAGCTCGGGTCAATGGCGACCTGATTGCCGATGTGCGCTGTGCCGGGGTCAACGACGCCCGAGAAATCCGCCCTTGGCCCTATTTCCCCTTGGTATTGTCCGAACTGTCCCACCCCATTGTCAAAGACCTCAATGCGCTCAAACTCGAATTTGTCAGTTCGGTCGATACGGTCAGTGCCCCGGGAATCCAAAAGACCTTTCTGCTTCAGAGCTCGCCCTACAGCCAGCGTTTTATGGCTCCGCATGTGGTGAGCCTAGACAAATTGTACAACGACCCCAGAACCCAGGGATGGCAAGGCGGCCCCTACGCCTTGGGCGTTCTGCTCGAAGGTTCCTTCGAATCCCTGTACGCGCACAGGGTGCGCCCCAAAGACCTGAACGGAAGCCCCCTCCCCCTAACGGACAAGAGCAAACCCACGCGGATGTTGGTCTTGGGCGACGGTGATGTCCCTAAGAACCAGCTCAATCTGGTCAATCCGAATGCCCCAAAAGGGGTGCCCCTCCCGCTGGGATACGACCAGTTTACCGGGGCCCAATACGGGAATAAAGAATTCATGCTCAACGCTTTCGATTACTTACTTGGGGCTTCGGACCTCATGGTCCTCCGCGGGCGAGAACTGAGAATTCGCATTCTCGACGCACAGCGCATAGACCGGGAGCGGGTTTTTTGGCAAGGTTTCAACGCCGCACTTCCTTTGCTCGTTACCCTTGCGGGCGCATTGGCCTTTGGCGGAATTCGCCGCTATCTACACCGACGCACAGCTGTATGAAGCGATATCTCTTGCCTTTGGGTTTGATTTTGGTCAGCATCGCCATCGCGCTGGTGTTGTTTTATCCCAAAAATTCAGGGGGGATTTCCGATCGAGATTGGGAATACCAATTCGGTCTGAGCGATACGGCCTCAATAGACAGTATCGTGTTGTCCGACAAGCATCCGCGTCGTTCGACCCTGGTTCGTGAAAACGGGAATTGGACCATCGGGGGCTATCCCGCCCGCACGGATGCCATCGAAGTGTTGCTGCACACCTTTGCACGCATGGAAATGCGGAATTTTCTCGCTCCTGACGCTCAGCCCGAAGCCCTCAAACGCATGGCGGTTTATGGCAAGGAAGTACAAGTGTGGGGACGAGGAAAACGGCTCGCCCATTTTTTTGTGGGTACCGATACGCCCGATCAAGCGGCAACGTATATGCTGAACGCCGGCGCCAGCCAAGTTTTTGCCGTGCACATGATTGGCTTCAATGGTTTCCTGAGCACGCGGTTTATCACCGATCCCATCTTGTGGAGAGACCGACAATTGTTCGAATGGAAAGGGTTGCCCCAACAAATCAAAGTTGATTATCCCAAGGAACCCACTCGGAGTTTCACCCTGTTGCGCCAAGGCGAGCAATGGTCGCTCGGAGGTTCGAGCGCGGGGTTGTCGTCCCAGGCCGTTTCCGCCTTTGTCGGAGCCTTTCGAACCCTCAAATTCGAAGGGGCCATTGTTCCCGAAGATGCCATTTTTGCCCGCAAAGACAGTTTGCTGGCGTCTACACCCGTGTTGATGATCGAGGTCATCGATGCTGAAGGGGAACGACAAGCGGTGCGCGGTTATGCCATCAAGCCGCCAGAAGACACGTACGACAGCCAAGGCAGGCCTTTGGAGGCCGATCCCGACCGCATGCACGGCATTCTGAGCGATGGCCGCATGGTCCTACTGCAGTATTTTGGACTTAAAACAGTGATGCTCACCCCGGCAGATTTGATAGAATAAGGCCTCGGTACATCGCTTGGCTCCGCCCCCGTTCTTCTATCTTTGGCGACCTCTGCACACAACGCATTTTTTCCTGCTCCATGAAGTTTATCGTATCCAGCGGCTCCCTGCTCAAACAGCTCCAATTGGCGGGTTCGGTGATTCAATCGAACAATGCGCTCCCGATTCTCGACAACTTTTTGTTCCAGTTGGCAGAAGGCAAGCTGCGCATCACCGCGAGCGATCTCGAGAATGTGTTGACCACTACGCTCGATGTCGAAAGCGATTCCGAAGGCGAAGCCTGCGTGCCTGCCCGGATTTTGCTCGACACACTCAAGACCTTTCCCGAGCAGCCTTTAACCTTTGTCTTTCAAGGCGAGGCCGGAGTCGAAATCGCCTCAGACTACGGGAAATACAGCGTCAATTCGTTTTCGGCCAGCGATTTTCCCCGCGTAGCGGCACTCGAAGATGCCTCTTTGACCCGGATGCCTGCACATGTCTTGTTTTCGGCCATACAAAAAACCTTGTTCGCCACGGGCAATGACGATTTGCGCCCCGTGATGTCGGGGGTTTTCTTTCAGTTGAGCGCGGAAGGATCCACCTTTGTTGCGACCGATGCCCACAAACTGGTGCGGTATCGACGCATGGATGTGCAAAGCGACCAAACGGCCGAGTTCATTTTGCCCAAAAAGCCTCTGAACATCCTGAAATCGGTTCTTCCTTTGGCGGAGGACGAACTCGAACTGCACTACAACAACCTCAACGCCCGCTTTAGCTTCGGGGGCTTTTCCCTCACCTGTCGCCTGATCGACGGGCGGTATCCGAACTACGAAGCGGTCATTCCCCGAGAAAACCCCAATCAGTTGCGGATTGGTCGCAGCGAGTTTTTGGGATCCGTGCGCCGGGTAAGCCTGTTCTCGAACAAAACCACGCACCAGGTCCGATTGCGTATGGCCGGCAGCGAAATGCAGGTTTCGGCCGAGGATCCGGATTTCGCGAACAAGGCCCACGAACGCCTGCATTGCGATTATGCGGGTACTGACTTGGAAATAGGCTTCAATTCTCGGTTCTTGACCGAGATGCTCTCCAATTTGGAGACCGAGACGGTCCGCATGGAATTCTCTCAGGCCAACCGGGCCGGATTGTTGACCCCTGAGGGCAGTCTGGAAGAAGGCGAAGAGGTGCTGATGCTGGTCATGCCCGTTCTGATCAATCAAGGTTGACCTCCGACCCCGCTCGTCCCGATGAATTTGCTGCTGGTGGGCGATGTGCACGGCTGTTTTTTCACGTTTAAAAAGCTCGTCGACGAAATCTGGCAACCCGACCGGGAATTCCTGATACAAGTCGGCGATCTGATCAACAAAGGGCGGTACAGTGCTGAGGTGTTGCGATTGGCCTTCGACATCCAAAAGGAGTATCCGTACCACAGTTTCTTTCTCAAAGGCAACCACGAATACCTGTTTGTAGAAGCCCTCAAACAGAAAAACGGTGGAGCGGAGATGGATCAGACACTCGAGCAGCTCCGTTCGGCGGATATGCCCATCGCCCAGGCCCAGCGCTGGATGGAATCCCGCCCGCTCAAATGGGAATCGCCCTATGTACTCGCCACCCATGCGGGCTTAGCCAAGAACTGCGCCAAACCCTATGTGGAATCTTCGCTCAGGGGGGTACTCTTCAACCGGAGCCCGCTCAAAGCCCTCGACAAAGTGCAGGTTATAGGACACAATGTGCTCAAAGGCGATAAGGCCTTGTTCAAGACCTCAGAAAATGCCTGGCACATCGACACAGGGGCCTGGATGGGCAAAAAATTGACGGCCTTGCGTCTGAGTTACACGGGAAAATACCTCGATAGTTTTTCCATTGAAGTGGACCCAAGAGACCTGCTCACGGTTCGGTTGTAAAAAGAGGTCATTGTCAAACCCTTGATTTTCAATAAACAAACACTTCATTTTCTACACGGGTATTTTCCTTTGTCGTTTTAGGGAGGCAAAAGCCCATCCGGGATTGGGATATCCTCTTCTCCCGTCCACGGTCGAAACGCACCTCTTTGTCAAAATTTAAAAATGGTTGGGGGCTTTTTGACATACCGCCCTTATTTTAGCAGCGTTGAAGCCGTGCTCCAACCGAGTGTGCCGAAAATCGAAAGAGTAGGCAGCCAACCTTACAAATCACGTACATATGTTTAAGAAAGCAATTTTGGCAACAGCCGTGGTCTGCGGTGCTTCGTTCGGCGCTCAGGCTCAGTTGCGGGTAGGCGCCGGACTGATGACCGGTCTTCCGATGGGCGATTTTGGAGATGCCGCGAGCTTTGGCATCGGAGGCGGTGTATGGGCCGATTACTTCGTAACCGACAACATTGCCGCAGGGGTAAGCCTAGGTTTTTTGAGCTACGGTGCGAAAGAAGAGGTAGAGGGTTCGGACTATTCAACGACCATGATTCCGATCCTTTTGACCGGCGACTGGCACTTCATGCCCGGCGAAACCTTCGATTTCTATGCTGGAGTTGGCCTTGGTTTCAACATGGTCTCCTCGAAGTCAACCATCGATTCGGGAATTCCCGGTATTCCCGCAACTGAAGTGGAAGCCGACGAAACTGCGTTCCAATTGGTCATTCCTCGCATCGGCATCAACTATATGCTGAACGACACTTGGGGCATCGATTTCAACACGGGTTATTCGCTCGTGATGGTCGACGGCGGAAACGCTGACTACATCCCTGTGAACCTCGGTGTATTCTACGTGTTAGAATAAGGAAAATCGAGCGTCATTGTACAAGTCCCGCTTCGGCGGGATTTTTTTTGCCTCGTTTGTGCTACCCAAGTCGCGTCGCCCTTGGACCCCCACCCCTATCTTCGAACCTCTGAATTGAAACCGCCTCCCCATGTCGAATGCCTTCTTTCAAGTACCTCAGCCCCACAACGAACCCGTTAAGAGCTACGCTCCGGGTACCCCCGAACGCGAAGCGGTATTAACAGCCTACCGCGACCTGGGTGCCAAGCAGGTCGATTTGCCGATGTACATCGGCTCGCAACAAGTGCGCACGGGCCATACCCATCCCATTCGCCCTCCCCATGACCACACCAAAGTTTTGGGTCATTACCACCGCGGCGACCGCACCCATGTAGAGCAGGCCATTTCGGCTGCCCTTGAGGCCCGAAAGGCCTGGGCCAAAATGCCTTGGCAGGAACGGGCAGCCATTTTTTTGAAAGCCGCCGATCTTCTCTCAGGCCCCTACCGCGCCTTGATGAATGCGGCCACCATGTGGGGGCAGAGCAAGAATGTGCACCAGGCCGAGATCGATGCAGCCTGCGAATTGGCCGATTTCTGGCGGTTCAATGTGGCGTATATGACCGAGCTCTACGCCGAACAACCCGGCTCTCAACCCGGTATATGGAACCGAATGGAATACAGGCCCCTAGAAGGTTTCGTATTCGCCATAACCCCCTTCAACTTTACTTCGATTGCCGCCAATCTGCCTGGAGCTCCTGTGCTGATGGGCAATGTAGCGGTTTGGAAACCGGCCGACACCCAGATCTACTCCGCCGACGTAGTCATGCAGATTTACCGGGCAGCCGGATTGCCCGATGGGGTTATCAATTTGATATACGTTGACGGTCCTGAAGCCGGAGAGGTGGTGTTCCAACACCCCGATTTTGCGGGATTGCATTTTACGGGCAGCACCGGGGTCTTCAAACACCTGTGGAAGACCATCGGCGCCCAGATCGATCGCTACAAAACCTATCCGCGGATTGTGGGCGAAACCGGAGGCAAGGACTTTGTCCTCGCCCACCCCAGTGCCGCCCCGATTCAAGTAGCGACTGGGCTGTCTCGGGGCGCTTTTGAGTTCCAAGGTCAAAAGTGTTCCGCGGCTTCTCGGGCCTACATTCCCGAAAGCCTGTGGCCCGCGGTCGAAGCCCGACTCAAAACCGATCTGGCCTCTTTCCGCATGGGCGATCCGGGCGATCTGGGGAATTTCATCAATGCCGTAATCGACGAGCGCGCCTTCGAGAAGATTTGCGGCTATATCGACTACGCCCGAAACAGCCCCGAAGCCGAAATCGTCGCTGGAGGCCGCTGCGACAAGAGCAAAGGCTGGTTTATTGAACCCACGGTGATCCGCACCACCAACCCGCGCTTTAGGAGCATGGTCGAAGAAATTTTTGGCCCGGTATTGACCGTCTACGTCTATCCCGATGGCGACTGGGATTCCGTGCTCGAATTGGTCGATCAGACCTCGGAATATGCGCTGACGGGGGCCATTTTCTCTGCCGATCGCTATGCTGCTGTACAGGCCACCGAGGCGCTCGAAAATGCCGCGGGCAACTTTTACATCAACGACAAACCCACAGGAGCCGTGGTTGGACAACAGCCATTTGGAGGGGCACGCGGATCCGGCACCAACGACAAGGCGGGGTCCAAAATGAACTTGCTGCGGTGGGTATCGGCACGAACCATCAAGGAAGCCCTTGTTCCACCGAGCGACTACCGCTATCCGTTTTTGGGGTGATGCCCAAAACCAGCGTGGGCTAAGCCGTCTTCAATGCGCCAGACGAGGGGTAAAAGCCAGGCCCGCTTTTTTCTGGGCCGGCTTGACCAAATGCACCAGCTGTTTGGTCTCGAAAAAGGGTTGGGGAAACAGCCTGTCAAGTCGATATACGGTTGATTTCCAATCCACTTCGGCCAGTTCTTCGCGCAAATCGCCCCCTTTGAGGTAGAGCACCCCGTTTTCGAGGTCGTTTCGATGGGCGCCGCTCATCTTGTTCTGAATCCAGGGCAGAAAGTCGCGCAACCGCGTTACGGCCCGACTCACGACAAAATCAAACGGAGCTTCAGCCTGTTCTGCCCGCATTTGATACGCCTGGACATTGGTCAACCCCATGCGGTCAATCAAGTCTTGAACCACCTTGATTTTCTTCCCGATCGAATCGACGAGCACAAAACGGCAGTCGGGGAACATCACCGCCAAGGGCAACCCGGGGAGACCACCTCCGGTCCCGACATCGAGAATGCGGGTGCCGGGCACAAAAGCGATGAGTTTGGCGATGGACAGCGCGTGGAGCAAATGATGGACTTCAAATTCCGCCTCGTCTTTGCGCGAAATCAAATTGATGTGTTGGTTCCACTCCAACAATCCTTCGGCAAACTGGCTCAACTGGCTGAGTTTAGTTTCGTCCAAATCCGGAAAGGCCGCTCGGGTAGCGAGGAGGTTCACAGTGCTACCAATTTTTGAGTTTGGGACCGAAGCGATTCGCGACCAGCAGAACAGCTTGGCTGACTACAATGACTAATTCGGCGGGCAACAACGCCCAGGCTGGTTTGGGCGTGCCCAACTTTCGTCCTGAGGCGTAGAACAACCCGGTTACCAGGACAAAGCGACCGAGCAACAAATAACCCGAAAGAGGGGTACCCCAAAAAGCCCAGCCCAAAACCATGAGATAGACCGCAAAAGTGGACAACCCCCACAATCCCAATCCATATCGATGCAATGGACGGTAGCGCGGTGCGGCGAGCAAATGTCGTTTTTTCTGGTGCCACCAGGCCTTGACATCGGTGGGGGCCTCGGACCAAACCATGGCCTTGGGGTCGATCAGGGCGCGGTGGTTTTCAGGGGTGGCCACGGCTGCGACAAAAAGGTCGTCGTCCGAAGAAATGACTTCCATATGCCCGCTAAAACCCTTGTTGGCCATAAAAAGCGCGCGTTGGTAGGCCATATTGCGCCCTACCCCCATATAAGGTTTGCCCAGACCTGACCACCCGAAATAGTGTACCGCGGTTTGCAGGGCATCGAAAGCGCTCACCCAGCTGATCCACGACTTGTGGGTTCTGTAGGGTCCGTAGCCTAATACGAGGTCGTAGGGCGAGCGCAGCGCATCATCCATACGCCGGAGCCAATCGCGCGATTCGGGAACCCCGTCTGCGTCGGTCAAAACGAGTCGATCGTATTTGGCCGCCTTGATCCCGAGGGTAAGGGCGAAGTTTTTCCCGAACCAAAACCGATCGGTGTCCTTGATTTCGACGATCCTCAAACGGGAATCGCGCTCGGCCATGCTCTCGAGCCAATCTTGACTTTCGTCCCAGCTCCGGTCGTTCACCACCACCCATTCAAATTTGGGGTGGTCCTGGTCCAACCAAAGTGGAAGGTGTCTTTGGAGGTTTTCGAGTTCGTTCCGCGCACAGACCACCACGCTGACGGGCTTTGGATCGGAGCCCGGTTCGTCTTCCGCCCTGGGCAGGGCAAAAAACGCGCGAAAGACGATCATTATATAGAGCAGCTGCAGGCCCAATGCTGCGCAGACTCCCAAGGTAAACAAGTGTGAAGCGTCCACGCGGTTCGTTGAAAACATCCACAAAAGTAGCCAAAACCACCTCCCCTATCTTTGCCGCTTACGCTCCTGTATGCGCTTCGAACTTCAAGCCACCGATCCCGGCAGCAAGGCCCGGGCGGGAATCATTTCTACCGACCACGGCGACATTCTCACTCCTGTTTTTATGCCCGTGGGCACCCAAGGCACCGTAAAAACCGTGCACCAACGGGAGTTGCGCGATGAAGTGGAGGCCCCGATCATTTTGGGGAACACCTATCATTTGTACTTGAGACCGGGCATGGAGATTCTCAGGGCGGCCGGTGGACTGCACCGCTTTATGGGCTGGGATCGCCCAATGCTGACCGACAGTGGGGGCTACCAGATTTTCTCGCTCTCTGAGCAGAGAAAGTTGAGCGAAGAAGGCGCTCGGTTTAAATCGCACATCGACGGTTCGATGCACTTTTTTAGCCCTGAATCGGTGGTCGACATTCAGCGCATCATCGGGGCCGATTTTATCATGGCCTTCGACGAATGCCCCCCTTATCCCGCTGAACAGGCCTACGTGGCAAAGTCGATGGAGCTGACCCACCGCTGGCTCGATCGCTGCTGGATGCGGATGGAGGAAACAGAACCCCTCTATGGCCACGCCCAGAGTCTGTTTCCGATTTGCCAAGGGGGGATCTACCCGGACCTACGCATGCGCTCGGCCGAGTACATCGCAGCCAAGGGAGCTGATGGGAACGCCATCGGCGGATTGAGCGTGGGCGAACCCGCCGAAGAAATGTACGGCATGGTCGATACCGTTTGCAGCATATTGCCTACCGACCGTCCTCGCTATCTGATGGGGGTCGGAACACCCGTCAATCTGCTTGAAAACATGGCCTTAGGCATCGATATGTTCGATTGCGTCATGCCCAGTCGAAATGCCCGAAACGGGATGCTGTTTACGTTCGAGGGCATCATCAATATTCGCAATGCCGTATGGGCCAACGACTTTGGTCCGCTGGACCCGTATGGAACCAGCTTTGTAGATTCATCTTATTCCAAGGCGTATGTGCGGCATTTGTTCGTCAGCAACGAATACCTCGGAAAGCAAATCGCTACCCTTCACAATCTGACCTTTTATGTTGAGCTGATGCGGCAAGCCCGGGAACACATTCTGGACGGCAGTTTTACAGACTGGAAAAACGCGCTGATTCCGAAGCTCGAGCACCGGCTGGGTGCGTAAAATGCAGCTTGAAGCGGGCCGGTTGCCCAACGGTGCCCCCCCGCACACGAACTTTGAACCGTGAAAATCCTCGACCGCTATATCGTGGGCAAGTTTTTGGCCACGTTCTTTCTCACCATTGCACTCATTTTGATGATTGCCGTGGTGTTCGATATTTCCGAAAAGCTCGAGAATTTTGTCAGCAAAGGCGCGAGCCTGCGCGAAATCTTGCTCCAGCACTACGCCAATTTCCTGGTGTACTACGGGAATTTGTTCAGCTCGATGATCGTCTTTATTGCGACCATTTTTTTCACCTCGCGCATGACGGCCCGAAGCGAAATCGTCGCCATTTTGACCGGAGGCGTGAGTTTCAACCGGCTTTTGTGGCCCTATTTCATGGCCTCGACCCTCATCATGACCCTCTCAATGCTGCTCGGGCACTTTGTGATCCCCAAAACCAATGTGCAGCGGCTGGCCTTTGAATGGAAATACATCCTCAACAAAAACGTCGATCGGTTTCAAAACATCCACAAACAGATCCTCCCCGAACACATCATTTTTCTCGAAAGCTACAACAGCGAACGCCAAAGCGGTTTATACTTCAGCTACGAGCATTTTGAGGGGCGCGAACTCAAGGCGCGGATGCAGGCCGATTTTATTCGCTACGACTCGATTCAGAAGCGCTGGAGGCTCGACAATGCGGTGATCCGCACCCTCGACGGAGAGCGCGAAACCCTGCGCACCTATAAAAAACTCGACACGGCGCTCGCCCTCCAACCCGAAGACCTCAGCACCTTGGTCTACAGGGCGGAAATGATGACAACGCCTGAGCTGCTGCGTTTTATCGAGCTCGAAAAACAGCGGGGCTCCGAAACCGTCGACTACTTTGAACTCGAGCGCTACAAGAGGACCGCCTGGCCCATTTCTACGTATATCCTGGTGTTGATCGCCCTTTCGCTCTCGTCCCGCAAAACCCGTGGAGGGCTCGGGCTCAACATTGCCCTCGGTTTGGGACTGTGTGTCAGCTATATCTTCTTTATGCAAATCAGCACCACTTTCGCCACCAAGGGCGACTTCCCTCCCCTGATCGCCGTGTGGATTCCGAATTTCTGCTTCGCCCTATTGGCCCTCTATCTCTATGTCCGGGCCCCGAAGTAAGTCGCCGATCTCGGCCCAAACGCGGCTCCACTTTGTCGTCTTCCTCTGGGGGTTTACGGGTTTGTTGGGGGCTTTGATCCACCTCAATGCGTGGGCCTTGGTGTGGAATCGGATGGGGCTGGCCATCGCGGTGCTCTACGCCTTTTTTCTCTGGAAAAAGTGGCCGCTCTACATCCACCCCGAGCGACGCAAAACCGTGGTGCTGGCCGGGGCCATTATTATGCTCCATTGGGTCACTTTTTTTGCTGCCATCAAGGTTTCCAAGGTCAGCGTAGCCCTGGTCTGCCTTTCGACCGGCGCCTTTTTTGGCTCCCTGCTCGAGCCCTTGTTCTTCAAAAAGAAGATCGACTATAAAGAACTGTTGCTCAGTCTTTTGGCCATTGTGGGGTTGGCCACCATCTTTCAAGTGGAAACCGAGCACCGCTGGGGCATTGGGCTGGGGCTTACTTCGGCCTTGCTCAGCGCGCTGTTTTCGCTCATCAACGGCAAGTTGATCCAAACGGAAACAGCCCACAGCATCACATTTTTTGAGCTATTGTCGGGCTGGATGCTGCTCGGATTGTGTTTTGCCCTCCCGGGTCTGGGCGGACAATTTGCCTTTCCACCACCTGTCGATATGCTCTGGTTGGTCTTGCTCGCTACCGCCTGCACGGCCTATGCCTTTGTGGAAAGCGTCGAAGTGATGAAGGTGCTCAGTCCATTTACGGTGCTGCTGAGCATCAATCTGGAGCCTTTGTACGGCATTGCCGTAGCCCGCTGGGTGCTTGGCGATCAAGAGGCCATGAGCCCAGCGTTTTATCTGGGCGCGGGGTTGATCTTGACCAGTGTTTTGGTCAATGCCTGGCTCAAGGCGCGGTTTACTCCGCCACTACCCCCATCTGCGCAAACTTCTTGATGCGCTCTTCGACCCTGCGGTCGGGGTCGAGGGCCTGAAGCTTGGGCAAGGCTTTGACGATGACGTCCTTAACACGACGGAAGCTCTCTTCGGGATCAGTATGCGCCCCCCCGAGCGGCTCTTCGACAATCTCGTCGATCAGCTTGTTTTTGAGCATGTCCTGAGGGGTAAGTTTGAGGGCCTCGGCCGCCTGTTCTTTGTAGTTCCAGCTTCTCCATAGAATGCTCGAACAACTTTCAGGCGAAATAACACTGTACCAGGTGTTTTCGAGCATATACACCTTGTCGCCGACCCCGATGCCCAAGGCTCCGCCAGAAGCGCCTTCGCCCAAAATGAAGCACAAAATGGGCACGCGCAGAATACTCATTTCAAACAGGTTGCGAGCAATGGCCTCGCCTTGCCCCCGCTCTTCAGCTTCGATGCCCGGAAAGGCCCCGGGCGTATCAATAAAAGTGACCACAGGACGGTTGAACCGCTCGGCCATTTTCATGAGCCGTAGGGCTTTGCGGTAGCCTTCGGGGTTGGGCATGCCAAAATTGCGGTACTGCCGCATCTTGGTATTGATGCCTTTTTGGTGCCCGATCAACATCACGCTCTGTCCATCGATCTTGCCCCATCCGCCAATCATGGCCTTGTCGTCTTTAACGCCCCGGTCGCCGTGGAGCTCGAGCCATTGACCGTTGGTGATGGCCTGGATGTAGGCGAGCGAATACGGGCGCTGCGGATGGCGGGATAGCTGTACCCGTTGCCATGGACTGAGCTTGCTGTAGAGTTCTTTGCGCACCTTTTGCAAGGTCCGCTCAAGCTCCTTGATCGATTTGCCCATATCGCCCCCGGTTTCTTGCTGAAGGGCCCGGGCCTTGTCCAATTGCTCGACCAGTTCTTTGACCGGGAGCTCGAAGTCGTGGTTTTCCATGCTGCGTCCTTAACCTGCTCCCTAAGACCCTTGCCGAAGCAGTCTGCCCTGGGATTGGGAGCGTTGAAGTGGTTCTAAAAAAGGAGAGTGAAAGTAGTCAATCTGCGCGAATCGGTGCGGAGTAGCCCGCTTAAACCGTCTTGAACAGTGAGTTTACAAAAATTTGTGCATCAAACACTTGAAGATCCTCAATTCCCTCGCCCAACCCGACAAAGCGCACGGGAAGCTGAAATTCTGAGGCGATGGCGACCACAACTCCTCCTTTGGCGGTACCATCGAGTTTGGTGAGGACCAGACCCGTTACCTGGGTGGCCGCGGTAAACTGCCGGGCCTGTTCCAGCGCGTTTTGGCCCGTGGAGGCATCGAGCACGAGCAGGACTTCATGGGGGGCTCCGGGCAGGAGTTTTTCAAGGACCCGGCGGATTTTCGAGAGCTCTTGCATCAGGTTGACCTTGTTGTGCAACCGACCAGCGGTATCAATCAGCAACACGTCGGATTCCGAACTCAGGGCTCTTTGCAGGGCTTCGTGGGCCACGGCCGCGGGGTCTGAACCCATGGACTGGGCGACAAAATCGACCCCGGAGCGATCGGCCCACACTTTGAGCTGGTCGATGGCGGCCGCGCGGAAGGTGTCGGCGGCGGCGAGCATCACTTTGAGGCCCTGTTGTTGAAACCGCAGCCCGAGTTTGCCGATGGTGGTGGTCTTTCCGACCCCATTGACTCCGACGACCAATATCACCTTGAGACCTGTGGGGGGGACTGTGTTGGGTTCTTCTGATTTGGGCTCCATGAGTTCGAGCACGGCTTTGCGCATATGCCCTTCCAACTCGCTGGGTTTGAGATAGGGATCTCGGGCCACGTTTTCCTCGAGTTTGCGAATCACGCGAACGGTGGTTTCCACGCCCAGATCGGCTTCAATCAGCACCGATTCGAGCTCGTCGAGCACGTCGGCATCGACTTTGCTTTTTCCAACGAGCATGCGGGCCATGCGCCCCAACAGGTTTTCCCGGGTTTTGTCCAGTCCCCGGTCCATGCGCTGTTCGTCTTCGGCGCGCTCGCTTTCTTTTTTCTTTTTGAACAGATCAAAGAGTCCCATGGAGGAGTTCTGTAGTGGAATCAACAAAAAACCCCGCGTTGGCGGGGCGAATTTCTAGGTGCTGCGGGCGCCATGCGCTCCGGTGACTTATTTCAAAAAGTCTTTTACGTTGTCTTTGGGCATAATGCGCTCTTCGAACACATAGGCTCCGCTTTTGGGCGAACGCACCAGGCGAACGGCTTTGGTCATCATGACCGACGATCCTTCTTTTTTCAGGGTTGCTACTACCTTCTTTGCCATGGTCTATGGGGTTGTGGACTTCGGGTGGGTACCGCAGGCCAATTACTTGATTTCCTTGTGAACGGTCATGCGCTTGAGCACGGGATTGAACTTTTTGAGTTCGATGCGCTCAGGGGTGTTCTTCTTGTTCTTGGTGCTGATGTAGCGCGAGGTTCCGGGCATGCCGCTGTCTTTGTGCTCGGTGCACTCGAGGATTACCTGTACGCGATTGCCTTTTTTGGCCATGGCTGTGAGGGGATTCTAGGGCTTAAACGGAGGCGATCAATGCTCGATGAGGAAGCCGTTGTCGCGGGCTTCTTTCAATACGGCGCTGATGCCTTTTTTGTTGATGTTCTTCAGTGCGTGGGTGCTGACCCTCAGGGTAATCCAGCGATCTTCTTCGGGAATGTAGAAGCGCTTGCGGGTGAGGTTGACGTCAAATTTGCGCTTGTTCTTCTTGTTGGAGAACGACACGCTGTTGCCGCTCATGGCCTTCTTGCCGGTCAGTTGACAAATGCGAGACATACGCTGGTGTGTGGCGGGTTGATCTGAATGCCGTATCTACAGCATTCCCGAAAACGGATTGCAAAGTTGCGAAAATTTTACGAATTGACGCAGATGAATTTGTGGGTTGGGGTGGTAATTGGATGGAGCCCTGTTCCGATACGAGGTGTTTCCTGGGGGCCTTCCATCAACCCGGCGGCTTTTGCGCGTAGCTTCCTCTCCATTTAGATCCCTCGCGGTTCCAACCGTACACCCATCGGGAAATTTGGGTCACGGGATATTTCTGGGAGCGATGTTTTTTCAAGCATACCAAGGCGCTCATTTCAGCAGAATAAAGCCTACAACTGATGGATTGAACTCCTGTTCTCCTCAGTTTTTCTGGGTCTTCGGGTCGAAGTCTTCCGGCTACGCCGAGGACTATGCAAAGTTCGTCTGCGCCGTTCATTCCCTCTCTACGACTCTCATGTGCACCCCGCTCCCGAGGTGGGCTTCCTTCTTTGCTGCTCCAAAGAAAGAGTAGAGCCACGACGCCTCCACAACGCTTTTGGGCTCGGTTGGATTGTCCAAATATTCACATCGGTCAAGCACTCTCTTGTCCACCCCGTTCATGATTTTCTTGGGGAGCGCTTTGGCCGAGGTTATTCCGCTAGGCACACCGGCCGTCGCGGCTTGAAGCGACTCGGCGTCGCTGACCCTTGGTTTTTCTAGACCACCCTACCCCAAGTCCAGACGTTTTATACGCCTGGGGGTCAGTCTTCTCGTTGGTATCTGAAGTGTAGATTTCGCTGTTAAATCCTTAATTGTCATAATAAATGAGATTATTGTCAGCGGTCTCCTGGTGCAGCAATGGCTCCGAGAAGATTTTTGACTGTAACTGAAAATCCACGTTACGGCAATGCTCGGAAATTCCAGTTGTCAACGGCACATTATTTCCCCAGTCCCCAGAAATTTCCTTTGTCCCGGTTTTATTTCCTGTTGCACTTTCTTAATGGACCTGAAAAGAGTGTCTTTTCTTTCTTGGATTTCGATAAACCCGTCCTGCGTTGGGGCGTAGCTTGGAACCTACGCCCAGTTAGGGGTATCGTACACTGCGAGGGTATTGTCAAACCTGCACCCCATCACACCACCTTTCCCCCATACAAGGCCGGATGCTTGGCTGCAACAGAGGCATAAAACAACTCGACCGGTTGCATATCGCTTTCATAATCACCCGTGGGAAACACCAACGCCTCGCGGATGCCCGCCTCCTTTTTCGCGTAATCCAAATAACCCAACGCAATCGGCACCTTGGCCCCCAAAGCAATCCGATAAAACCCCGTCTTCCAGCGCTCCACCCGCCTGCGCGTGCCCTCCGCGGGCACCAAAACCACCAAATCCCGCCTCTCCTTCAACGTCTGGATCGCAAACTCCACCAGCCCCCCCGGATGGTTCCGGTCCACCCCAATCGCCCCAGACCACCGAAAAAACCAACCAAACAAGCCCTTGGTATAACTGTCCTTGATAAAATAGCGCAGCGGAACCCCCATGACCCAAAACGCCCCAATCGCAATCGGAAAATCCCAATTCGACGTATGCGGAGCCGCAATCATGACCGAAGGCGTAAAAGAAGTCGGATCGGGACTCTTAATTTTCCAACCCAACACCCAAAACAACAACCGTCCAAAAGCCTTTTTCATTCAAACAAGGTCGATTCAAAACCGAGAAGATACACCTTTTGCCGAGCCCGGGTCAAAGCCGTATACAACCACCGAAGATCGTCGGCCGTCCAGCGGTCTTCCGGCAACCAAGGTCGTTCAATAAACACCGTATTCCACTGCCCCCCTTGTGCCTTGTGGCAGGTAACCGCCTCGGCATACTTGACCTGCAGCGCGTTTAAATAAGGATCGGCCGCCGCCCTCGCACGGCGCGCACTCAAAGGCGCATCTCCATAAAAAAGCAAAGCCGCTTCGTACATCCGCCTCAACGACTCTGCGCTCATGGCCCCCGCCTCGCTCCCCAACACCTCGAGCAACAGCCAAGCCTGGACTACAATCGGTCCCTCTGGAGCCTCGATCGACACATCGGCCAGCGCAAACGAGGCCCCATAGCGCTCCGCCAACTGCACCACCCGATGCACCTCAAGCGTATCCCCATTCGCGACAAACCCCTGTTGCTTCTCTAACCAATAGTAGTTGTTGCGCACCACCATCAAGCGATCGCCCGCGTCGATCTGACCTTCCCGCTGCCGGATGCGGCTGCGAATCCCCAGATTGAACCCCAACGCTTTTTTGTTCGAGCGCACCACCACCAACGCATCCCCATCGGACTGCCCAAAATGCCGCTCAAACGCCTCCTCCACCGCCCAAGCCTCGTTCAAACGCTCGGCATCGGGCGACGAATGGAGTTTGGGAAACTCAATCTCCTCTTGCGCCAAGGCTTTGCGCAATCGAGTCGCGTTGAGCAAAATACCCGACTCTTCCGCCTGCCGCAACACCTCGGTCAACTCCACAGCACCCGCTTCGATGCCAAAAGTGCGCCGAAGGGTCTCCGGGTCGATTGCCGGGCTCAGGGAGGCACCCACCGGAGGCAACTGGGCCGGATCGCCGATCAAGAGCAGCTTGCAGCGACCATTCGACAAACAGAACTGCAGTACATCCTCGAGCAAACTGCGCCCCGTATCGTTCCGATCGAGCCCGATCATCGAAGCCTCGTCGATCACAAACAAGGTTGTAGTGTAGGGATTTTCTTTGAGGACAAACCGCGGACGCCCCCCGCTGCGCTCTTCGGCCCGATACAGAATGCGGTGGACCGTAAAAGCAGGGCGGGCCGTATAGGACTTCAACACCTGGGCCGCCCGACCCGTCGGCGCCATGAGCACCGTCTTGACGCGGATCATGTCCATGGCCGCGCACACTGCCTTGAGCACCGTAGTCTTGCCTGTACCTGCATAGCCCTTGAGCACAAACACCTGGCTCTCGCGCCGGGAGACAAATTCTGAAAAACGCTCAAAAAACACCTGCTGACCCGCAGTCGGTTCGTGGGCAAATGCCTTGAGCAATCGGCTCCGTACCTCTGCGGCTTCAATCATGGGATCTAAAATCGCATGACCCCTATTTCGCTCCTCGACAGATTGCGAAAATCTGATGGACTGGCTGTCACTGAATATCCAAGGTACCGGGCTGCTCGCTCAGCAATCGCTCGCCTTGATACACCCGCAATACAACAGGGGGTCATCGTCCGTGCCGAGAACAATGAAATGTGCCTCGTAAACATAACCTTGATTATAGAAAAAGTAGGAATGATTACCCCCGCTGCCCTGGGCTTCCAAAACGCCATTCTCCAAAACCAAACTTGGTTCAGACGAAGTGGGATTGGGTAGTTTCCATGCCGCATAACGAATCCGTCCATGAACCAATTCATCGATTCGGACTCGAAATGAACGGGTTGAAAAGGCTGTAATAGATCGTTGAAAAGTGGCCACTGAAGGATGGAGTCCATTTTGTATCGTCGCATTTCTCGCTTCTATTTCGGCTTGCTCAGCCTTTGAAGTGCGGTTTAACGCTCTGAGCTTGCCGTTTTCGTCCAACCACAGTTCTCCGTCTCGAAAGGCTGTACCCCTCCAACCCACAGTAGCCCAATCTTTTTCAAGATTTGACTGAGCAATCGCAACCAAAAAATCACCATCAAAGACTTGGTAAAACCTTCGAATAAAGTCTTCGCGAGATTCAATGGAAGGCAGAGGTTCTGGCCGGGATAGTGGAAAAACAATAAAGTTTGCGATGAGCTCGGGATTTCGAGTGCCCATCGCCCTGACAAAAGCTTCTACCCCCACCCGATGCTCGGGATCAGGTTGAGCCCGAGTACTTTGTACCCAAAAAAGACCTAAAGCCAAAAGCCAAAATGGAAGCCTATTCAACATAAACTCAAGTCAAGAAGATCACCGATGCAGCCAAAATACGCTGAACCCTCAAAGTGTTATCTCCACCCGCAACCCCTCAACCGGAAAATCCAGTTCGCGCGCGGCGAACAAAGTTCAAGGCATAAAATGCACTACCCGTTCCCTTGGCTCCAGAGATTGTCAACAACCACCCGCATTTTCTCGTTCGGTTTACCTCCACTGCCCGTGTAAAATGTCGTAGTTTCGCCCTTGTTTGAAAAAAACGTCCGGTTTTCTATGAATGCTACGCTGCGCAACGCACTCACCGCTGTCTTGGCCGTTGTTGCCATCGCTTTGGCTTACTGGTTGTTCCGCATCATCAACCACCCCATTGCGTACGAACGCGTCAAAGGATTTCGCTATCAAATGGTGCAGCAGCGCCTCGAACAAATTCGCGATGCCCAGTTGGCGTACAAACAAGAACTCGGCAGTTTTGCCGGAGACTTCAATACCCTGATTGCCTTCGTGGACACGGGGAAAATCAGCATCGTAGAGCGCAAAGACTCGAGTTTTCAGTACTACAACAAGATTTTCCAGCAGGAAATGATCAAGGACACGGTCGTGGTTCGGGTGTTGGGAAGCAAACCCGTTAAAACTTCGTTGTTTACGGAAGACTTCAAAACCGAATCGCTCCGCTACATCCCCTTTCCCGAGGGGAGCCAAAATGAGTTTACCATGGCGGCTTCGACCATTGAGCGCAACGACCTCAAACTTCCTGTTTTCGAAGTGAGCGCGGCCAATACCGACATTTTTGCCGACGTGGCCGACCGGTACAAGGATCTCATCAAACCCGACTACAAATTGGTGTTGGGATCGCTGACCGAGCCCTCTACGAGTGGCAACTGGAAGTAAAATTCCCCTGCATTTCTCTTATCATAACCCCGCTCAAAAGCCCCCGATCTGGGATGAGCTCAGGATTTGGCTGGGCGTACAATCGTTGGGATGGGCCCTCTATCGAGGGAAACAGGCCGAACGCATTTCTTTTCGCTGGACCGAACCGGAAACCCCCGTTTGGAGCGAAAGGGATCGGCTGGCCCAATTGGACAACGAGCCTTTTTGGAGCGAGCGATGCGTCCGGGCCCTGTGGTTGAACGCCCAAGCGACCCCAGCCCTGTTTCCGGCCCACATCGCCCCCCCAGAGGCCCTTCAAGCCCTGTTTGGGCTGAGCCATCCACTCAACCCTACCGACCGGGTTCACACCCTTCCATGGCCCCATGCCACAGAACTGCAATTGGTTTGGGCCAACGGCTCCGCGATCGAAGAACGCGCCTCCAACCTTCAAGCCCGAGAGACCCTCTGGCTCCACCCCATGGCCCTGATGACATCCCTGGAAGTCCCAAAAGACCCCGAACTTTCGGATCATTTGTGGGTCTATGTCCAAACTGGCTGCGTTGATGTAGTCCTGTTCGCCGGAGGCCGTCCTGTCTTGCTCAACCGCTTTGAGGCGCGCACCCCTGAAGAAGCCCTGTATTACGCGCTCCAGGCCGGGCAGACTTCCGAATGGAATCCAGGCACGCACGGACTGACGTTGTCGGGCCCGTTGAGTCGGGAAAATGAATGGCGCAAGGCGTTCCAAGCCTTTGTGCGCCAATGCCGCTGGGCTCAGGACCCCACGGAAAAAGAGCACTACGCCCGCTTGTTTCACCTCGCCAACCCCGTCTGAGATGCGCATCATCAGCGGTCGGCTCAGAGGCAAGCGCATTGCGGCCCCCACATCGCTCCCCAGCCGCCCGACCACGGACCGGGCCAAAGAATCCCTCTTTCACCTGGTCACCAACCGCCTCGACCTCGAAGAAATCAAGGCCCTGGATTTGTTTGCAGGCACGGGCAACATCAGCTACGAATTGGCTTCGAGGGGTTGCTCGGATTTGCTCTGCGTTGACCGGGAAAAAGCCTGTGTGGACTTTATTCGAAAAACGGCAGACCAACTTGGGTTTGTCGGGTTGCGTACCCTGCGCACCGATGCCCTCGACTTTGCGCAAAAAACCGCCGAGCGCTTCGATTTCATCTTTGCAGATCCTCCTTTCGACTATGAACAACACGAGGCGTTGGCCTTGACCATCATGGACCGCAATAGGCTGTTTCCAGGCGGTGTGCTCATCCTCGAACACTCGGTCGATACGGATCTTTCGTCGGTGGTTGGGTTTGTTGAAATCCGGAAATACGGCAGTGTCTGTTTTTCGATTTTCGAAACCGAAGACGACGCCGAATAATCCGCGTTTAGGGGTGTAAAAAGGCCCAAAACGCCTTAAAAGCCCGCGCGCGGTGGCTCATGGCGTTTTTCTCTTCGGAGCTCATCTCGGCAAAACTGCGTTCGGAGTCGGCGGGGACAAACACCGGATCGTATCCAAACCCATGGTGGCCCCGGGGTACTTCCAGAATACGGCCCTCTACCACCCCTTCAAACGTCCGGGCGGAACCCGAAGCATCCACCCAGGCAATCACCGTTTTGAAGCGCGCTGTGCGGGTGGAATTCCCCTTCAATTGTCCGAGCAACAATCGGATATTGTCTGAGGCATTGCGCTGGGGTCCGGCATAATGCGCACTGTCGACACCGGGAGCGCCCCCCAGCGCATCGACTTCGAGCCCGCTGTCGTCTGCAAAACTGCCCAAACCGCTCCGTTCGTACAAAAACCGCGCTTTTTGAAGCGCATTGTCCTCGAGTGTCCGGCCTGTTTCAGGCAATTCGCCCGTCCAGGCGAACTCTTCGGGCGTTGCCAAGCGAAAGGGCCCGGGCAAAAGCGCCGCGATTTCCGCCCTCTTTCCGGGGTTCATCGAAGCAAAGACCAAGGGAATGGACTCGGGCATAGAATTGGACACGGAGTTTAAGGGGTTGATTAGTCGTGGTGGTAGGGCTCGCCTTTGAGCAGGCTCAAGCCCCGGTAGAGTTGCTCGAGAAATACAGGCCGAATCAATTGATGCGAAAGCGTCATGGGCGAGAGCGATAGCAGAGACTGGGCCCGCGCTTCCACCGAGGCGTCGAACCCAAAAGCGCCCCCTACGCAAAAGACCAAGCGCTTGGGGCCTGTGTTCATCCATTTTTGGAGTTGTTCGGACCAGGTGCGACTGGTATACAATGCGCCCTTTTCATCGAGCAACACGAGGTAGTCGCTGGGCTGCAAGGCCGCCAACTGGGCCTTGGCTTCGACCCCCTTGAGCTGGGCCCGGTCGTCGCTGGCTTTTTTGACCGACCTGAGTTCGATGCGTCTGTAGGCATGGTAGTGTTTAAGCCGCTGCTCGTAGCGTTCCATCAATTCAAGGATGGGCCCCTGGTCGGTGGGGCCGGTAAGTAAAAAGACAATCTCCACTTCGGGTACCTAATTTCGCCGTACAAGATAGTTTTCACCCCGACGCGGTTTCCCTTTAGCCCATAGCTCATGGCGTCCTTGCTTTCTTTTGAATCGTTTGCCCCCCACATCGCCCCTCAGGTCGACGCCGCTTTGCGCGAAGACCTCGGAGACGGCGACCATAGCTCGTTGGCCTGCATACCCCCCGACCATAGCGCCCGGGTACGGATGATCGTCAAAGACCAAGGCATTGTGGCGGGGATGGCACTCTGTGCCTTCATCGCGCAACGCTACGACCCCGAACTTTCGCTTCAAGTGTTGATTCCCGATGGCAGCCCGATTCGCGAAGGCGACATCGCCCTTACCCTTGAAGGGCGTTCGCACAGCCTCCTCGCGCTCGAGCGCACACTGCTCAACTACGTACAACGACTCAGTGGCATTGCCACCCATACCCGTGCGCACGTAGACCGCATTGCGCACACCCGCTGCCAATTGCTCGATACGCGCAAAACGACCCCAGGGCTTCGGTTGCTCGAAAAATGGGCCGTCGGTCTCGGTGGAGGCGTCAACCACCGCATCGGGCTTTACGACGCCATAATGCTCAAAGACAACCATATCGACTTGGCTGGGGGAATCCCAAAAGCCATGGAGCGCACGCGTTTGTATTTGGCCCAACACCAACGGACCCTTCCGATTATCGTCGAGGTGCGCACGCTCGAAGAGCTCGAACAGGCCTTAGCCGAGCCCGGCATCGACCGTATTTTGATCGACAACTTTCCGCTCGATCGGGCGCGGGAAGCCGTCCAAATCACCGCGGGCCAAATCCCCCTCGAAGCCTCGGGGGGCATCGATTTGGACACCATTGCCGCCCATGCGGACACCGGGGTCGATTTTGTCTCGGTCGGAGGACTGACCCACCGCTTCCGCAGCCTTGATCTCAGCCTAAAAGCGTTTTGAACCGACTGCTGCGCAAAACCATTCGCTGGCTCGACCGGATTCCCTTGGTGATGGTCGAGGGCATGAGCGCCTATGCCCTGCTCCGTTTTTTTTGGAGGGCGATTTCCGAAGGGCGGATTTCCATTCGCGCCTCATCGATTGCCTTCAGCTTTTTTCTCGCGCTTTTTCCCGGGGTGCTGTTTCTGTTTACCCTCATTCCCTACATCCCGATTCAGGGCTTCCAAAGCGAGCTGTTCAGCTTGCTCGAAGACGTTTTGCCCCCCACTTCTTTTCAAGCCGTAGAGAGCACCCTGCACGACATCGTACTCAACAAAGACTTCTCGTTGCTTTCGTTCGGTTTTGTGGCCGCTTTGTTTTTCGCCACCAACGGAACCCACAGCCTGCTCGTCAACTTTGGCCAAACGGTGTATCGGCCTCAGACCATCAGTTTCTGGAAACAGTATTTCCGTGCCCTGCTCCTCACTTTTGTCTTTACAGCGGTCTTTCTGATTACCATCGCGGGACTGCTGCTGACGCGCTCGGTGACCGAGTATTTTGTCGAGCTCGGGTACTTGAGCCGCCGGACGGGACAGTTCATTCAAGCCAGTAGGGATATCGTTTTAATATCCAGCATTTTATTATCGATCGGGGGGTTGTTTTACTTCAGCCCGCTCCGCAACAAACAATGGCGCTTTTTCTCGGTGGGCGCCCTGCTCTCGACCTTGTTGGTGGTGATTTTGTCTCAGGTTTTTGGGTATTATGTCCGAAACTTCGCCCAATACAACCAACTCTATGGGTCCATCGGCACCCTGATGATTTTGCTCTTGTGGATCTATTTAAACGCCTTTGTTTTGATTATCGGCTTTGAGCTGAACACCAGCGCAGCAGCGCTAAAAAGGACACAGGAAGCGGTGGATAAACCGCAAGATTGAACAAACTCGGTTCCCGAAATACCGAATTATATTGTACGCTGTTTGAGAACTACACAATCGACCTAAACCGAAGTTATGAAGTGGATTCAGGAATTTAAGGAGTTCGCCATGCGCGGAAACGTGGTGGACCTGGCCGTGGGTATCATTATCGGTGGTGCCTTTGGAAAAATCGTCAGCTCTTTTGTCGACGACATCATTATGCCTCCCCTGGGGATTTTGATTGGTGGCGTTGACTTTAAAGACCTGGCCATTGTTTTGAAACCCGCTGAAGGCGAAGCTGCTGCGGTGATGCTCCGCTACGGAAAATTCGTCCAAAACACCTTCGACTTTCTCATTGTGGCCTTTGCGATTTTTATGATGATTCAGTTGATGAACCGCTTGCGCAAAAAAGAGCCCGAAGCCGCTCCCGAGACCCCCGGTTTGACCCCCGATCAGGAGTTGCTGACCGAAATTCGCGATTTGCTGAAGAACCGTTGATTTTCCGCCCTCAAGGGGAGCTCGTCTCCCCTTGGGTTGGCGATTTTTCGAGGTACGGAACGTGTTTTTTCTCGAATTCTATACCCCCGTATTGCTGTGACGAAAAGTCGGTTTGTACAAACTTCTCTTCCCCAAATCGCATCTGGGATTTTGGCCGGAATAATGCTGAGCTGTTCGCCCGATTTGGCCAACAAAAGTTGGGAAGTCGATGTGCTGGCCCCCATCGCCTGGACCAGCCTCGAAGTGCGGGATATCGTGGGCGATACGCTGGTTTCGGCCGATTCGGATGGGTTGCTCAGCCTGGTGCGCCGTCAAAAGGTGTTCCAATACGGAATGGACGACCTGCTCGATCCCTACAGCAGCACGTTTCAAAACACCGCCAAACTGCAAACCCTCGATTTGGGCACCCGCCAATTGACCCAAGTCCTTACCCTCGGACAAATTGCTTCGACCCAGGGTGCTCTGGGCAATTTCATCAACATCAACCACGGCAATACTGTACCGATACCACCCATAACGAGTTCGGGGCCCATTCAATATCCCGTTCAGGCCAACAATTTGTTTACGAGCTTGACCCTGCTCGACGGATGGCTGGTGCTCAGCATCCGCAACCGCTTGCCGATAGATTTGACCAACTTTGACTATTCACTGGTCAATACCCAGGCTGGGAATACGGTGATTGGCAATGTGATCGCCTCTATTCCGGCCAATGCCACGGTCAAAGACAGCGTGCGGCTCAACAACTACACCGTCCTCGAAGGTTCGATGACGGCCAATGTCAACGCCTTTGCATCTCCCGGCAGCAACGGGGTGGGCATTTTGATCGACACCACCGACTTTATTCGTTTCGACGTGGTGATTCGCGACCTTGAGCCGTTTGAGGCCACCGCCGTATTTCCCGCCCAAGAGCTCCTCGATTACACGGAAGAGTCGATGTTGCCCACCGATTTTGAATTGGTGTCGATGGTCATCGATACGGGCGTGCTTTATATGGAGGCCGTAACCACCGTAGAAGAAGTCGTTTTTCTCGACTACGAAATTCCCTCGGCCACCCTGGGGGGGCAAACCCTTCTGCTCGCCGAAACCCTGCCCCCAGCACCCCCGAATGGAACCAATTCGCTGATTTCCACGCGCAACATCGAAGGCTATACCGTCAATCTGAATGGGATCACCGGGGCGCCGAATGTGTTCAATACGTTTTATGCCCACCTGAGGGCGCGCATCGATTCGACGGGGAATATGGTCTTTATATCCTTGGAAGACAGCATCTTTCTAATTACGGGCATCGAGGGAATGATGCCTTCGAAGGTGAATGGATGGCTGGGGAGCGACACGACAGTAACCGACAACGAAAGCATCGATTTGTTTTTGTTCGAAGACCTGCTCGGCGGTCAGTTTGACCTCGAAGCCGCCCGCATCGATTTGGAGGTCATCAATCCAATGGGGGCACAGATGGAGTTTGCCCTGACCGATGTCCGCGCCCGGAATACGCGCACCCAAACGACACAAGCTTTGCAATGGACCAATCTGGGCCAACCCTTGCAACTTCCCTCGGCCACCGACCAGAGCGCGCTCAACCAGAGTTTGGCCAGCGAAAGCCACTTTCTCATCGACGAAACCAACAGCAATTTGGACGAGCTCTTTGAGATTCAGCCCAATCGCTTGCTGTACGACCTGGAGATTCGAACCAATCCGGGGTTGAGTCCGAACTACAATGGTTTCCTGTACCGCGATCAGCCCATCGAGGTATGGCTCAACCTCGAAGTACCCCTACACCTCAGTTTTGAGCATTTGTTGCTCTCGGACACCAGCGCGTTCAATTTTAGCGACATAGACCCTGATTCCCGGGTCGAGAGCGGTATTTTCTCCTTGATCTGCGACAACGGTTTGCCGTTCGAGGCCCAGATGGAAATCCTCGCCCTCGACAGCCTCAACGAAGTGGTCGACACCTTGGTGGTATCCGGGATTGTGGCCCAAGCCGAACTCGACGAAGACCTGCTCGTTACCGAAACCGTGCGCACCGTGTTTGAATTCGCCGCAGATGGTGAGCGCATGAACCGGCTGCGGGCGGCGCGCAAGCTTGTGTTCAACGGCGACTATACCACCGCCAACCGGCCCGACCGGCTCAAGCTGTTCGACCACTACGCCACCGAAATCCGGCTGACGGGCGAATTCCAATACCGGGTCAATTGAAAGGGGTTCAAGGGCTTTGGCCCTCCCTCGGCCTATTGCTGTTTGGCTTTGCGGCCCGGGCTCAAGAAACAGCGCCGGTCGACAGCCTCGAGGCCAGTCGAAAGACCTTATCTCAGACTTTAATTGTGGAAGGAGGGCAGATTCAAGGTTCTCGCTCCCTCCCTTTTTCGGCGGTACGGGGTTTTGTGTACTCGGGAGCGGTGACTGATGAAGACAAAACTGCGGTGTCCGAGGCCTTCAATCCGATCAACAACTACGGCAATGCGCTCGAGGCGCGCGTGGCTTTTCGGCAGTGGAATCCCAAACGCAAGATAGGAGCCCAGCAGGGGTTTGAGTTTGGCCTGGTCCATCAACAGGCCTTTGGGGCGCGTTTTGGAGAAGACGCAGGCCGTTTGGCCCTCGATGGGAATGCGCAGTTCGAAGAGCAAACCGCTGAACTCGAGCCGTTGGAGTACGCGCTCTATTCTTGGTATGAAGCCTATTACGAGCAGCTCTTTCGAACAGATCGATGGCAGGCTTCGGTGGGGCTGGGGTTTGTCTTGGGTTCGGGCTACGAGTCGTATTCCATGGAGCGGGGCAGTTTGTATACCGCTCCCTCCGGGGAATTTGTCGATGTAGACGCCCAGTACACTTTTCGGCGCTCGGGCGATCCGGGGTTCTTGGGCGGTATGGGTGCCTCGGTGCGCGCTCAGTTCGAGCACCGTTCCACCCTGGATTGGATGACCCGTTTTGGGGTGCGCGACTTGGGTTATGTGCAATGGAACTCCCTGAGCACCACTGTTGAAGCCGACTCGAGTTTTCGGTTTGAGGGCGAAGAATTCCCCAACATCTTCGACTTGCGCGACAGCCTGTTGACCGGTACCGACGACCGACTGACCGACGCCTATTTTACCTCGGAAGCAGGAAGCTTTGGCAGTTTTCTCCCCTTCGAACTGTACGCCGGGATCGAGCGTCAAATCCATCCGCGCAACGGACTGGATCGGTATGGTCTGGATGTGCGCTACCGACATTTGCCTGGAGCCCTGCCCAAAGCCTCGGCTTATGCCCGATGGGTGTGGAACCGTTGGTTGCTGCTTCCCGAGCTGAGTTATGGAGGGTTTACGGGACTGGGGGTTGGCGTGGGGTTTGGGCACCGCGGCAACGACTGGGAATGGATGGTACGGGGGCGCGATTTGCAGGGGTTGATCGCACCCAACATCGGGGGTGGACTGGGCTTCGAAGCCTCGGTGCGCTATCGTTTGTATTAATGGGCTTCGGAAGATTCCGACACACTTTGAAGACTTGATTACCTTCGCGCGACCAATACAACCTAAGAAACGCACCATGAACAAGTCGATTTTGAGAAAAACCGTTATCGCAATGACCTTCTGTGCAGGGACTGCGCCTGTTCTCCAAGCCCAAACCGGCCCCCAACTCGTGGCCTTGGGCGGTTATGTTTTTGGGGACAAATGGACAGTCTCCGGGGGCGACGGCCGTTTTGACGGCGGGGGCAACTATGGAGGCATGCTGAACTTCTTTGTCAATGATGCAATCGGGTTCGGCATCATGTATACCATCAACCCCACTTTTGTTGAAGCTCGGTCGATCTATATTCCGTCCGATGAACTTCCGAACAACAAATACGACGTGCGTTTCGATGCCAACGTCCACTTTATTACTGCGGGGATCATCCGCCGCGCGATGGTCGGGAATGGCAGCGTGAACGGGGCCTTGATGTTGGGGGCTGCCGTAGGAGAAATCAGTGACGACCGCTATCCTTCGGCTTCAGAGACGTTGTTTGCCACCGGACTGCATTTGTGGTACGACCACAATCTTAGCGACAAAGTGGGCATCAAACTGATGACCTCGCTCCAGGTGCCCATCCGCGATTTCGGCGCCGGTTTCTCGATTGGAACTGGTGGGGTCGATGTGGGAGCCGGAGGCTATTCTGATATTCTTCAATTCGGCTTTATGGGCGGATTGAATTTGAATCTGGGCAACTAACACCCCCTTTTTTCTAGGCTAAAGCGGTCTTTTCGGCCGCTTTTTTCGTTCTACAGAATCCGAATTTCGGTTCTCCGGTTGTTTTGCCGCCCCGATGCGGTTTCGTTGGTGTCGATGGGGGCCGTTTCCCCAAAGCCTTTGCGCTCCAATCGCGTGTGTTCGATACCGCCTTCGACCAAATACTCCATGACGCTTTGGGCCCGGCGTTCGCTCAACCCTTGATTGGCTGGGGCGTCTCCATCGCTGTCGGTATGCCCTTCGATGCGAATTCGCAGATGCGGATGAGCCTGGAGCAGTCGTACTACGCGGTCCAACTCGACCTGAGATTCCGGACGCAGGGCCGCCGATGCGGTCGCGAAAAACACATTGTTGAGCCGCAACAGCGAGCCCGATTTGAGGGGTTGCAGACGGGCCACAATCCGTTCGGCTTGAGGGGTTTCAGAAGTGAGATTGTGATGGGAAGAATAGAACAAATGCCCTTCTGCCTCGACTGAAAGCGCGTATTCGGCTCCGGTAGGTGCCGTGGCCGTAAACAATCCATCGGCCAAGGTAGACCCTTGAAAAAAGACCTTTCCGTCGCTGATGCGCGTCCAGGTGACTTCGGCCCGGAGGGGTTTGCCGGTCTCGGCCGAAACCACCGCGCCTTTGATCCACTGGGTCGGCAAGGCCCGCAGCGAATCGGGCAAGGAAAACGTGTACAAATCAAAACTGCCGAAGCCTTGCGGATGGTTGTCGGATCCAAAAAAAGCGGTGGCACCATCGGCCCCGACCACCAGTCCTGACTGATCTCCGGGGCCGTTGATCGGGGCGCCTAGATTGATGGGTTTGGACCACGTTCCCATTTCGTCCATACGGCTCATGAAAAAGTCGAGTCCCCCCATGCCGACGTGTCCTTTTGAAGCGAAAAACAAGCTGCGCCCGTCGAAATGAATAAAGGGGGTCGATTCGATTTCGGGGGTGTTGATGGGCTCGGGCAAGCGCACCGCTTTCGAAAATCGACCGTCCGAGCGCCGATAAGACACATAAATGTCGCTGATCGATTTGTCCTTGTTCTTGCCCCGAATAAAATAGAGTGCCGAGGCATCGGCGGTCAAGCTCGGCTGGGTTTCCCATTGCCCCGTATTGATGCTGTCGCCCAGATTTCGCGGTTCGCTCCATTGCCCATCGGGTCCGAGCGACGCATAATACAAATCGCAACTGCCCTTGCCGTCCGCCCGATTGCACCCCGTAAACACCAAAAATCGACCGTCGGCCGAAATGCACTGGGCCCCTTCGTTGTCTCGGGTGTTAATGCGGCCTTGGAGGAATTCAGACTTTTCCCATTCTACCCCATTCCAGATACTCTGTTTGAAGTCTTCGTCTTTTTTAAGCGAGGTTGTATCGCGAAATGTGTACACCAACACCGTACCATCGACCGAAATGGTCGGGAAGTACTCCATGGCCGGGGTGTTGATGTTCGGGCCCAGATTGCGGATGTTGAGGTCGCGCTGCTGGGCGAGGCTGCTCAGGGAAAAGCGCGCATTGAGCAGGCCGCGCTCACATTGCTCGATGTAGGGCGATCGCCGATCGGGCGCTTCGAGATAGGCCCTGTAAAAACGCTCTGCGCGTTCATAAAGACCGGATTCAAAGCTGGATTCCGCAATGCGGTACGCCACCAACCCCACGGGGCGTGCTTTCCAGGCCCGATCGTAATACGCTTGAGCGCGTTCGGTCTGTTGGGCGCGGGTGCAGACATCGCCTGCAAACAGGGCCGGATCTGCAAATCCAGGGTCTTTGTCCAAGGCCTCGTCTACCCAATCCAAGGCTACTTCTGTCTCGCCCCGAGCATAGGCCTCCCGCGCTTTGTTGTAGGCCTTGAGCGCCTTGGAATCTTGGGCTTGAAGCGGAGATCCAAAGAGGAACAGCAAGAATCCACATCCCCACCAAAACCCAACGCTGGGCCATACCGACAGCGATTTCACGGTATGCGCAGGTATTTGTGGGTTTGAATCGAGATTCTCCATTGGGGGCGTTCTTGTACGTATTCGACCAACAAAGGAGCGACCGTTTCGCGCCGGCTCCATTCGGGCTGCAGAAACAGGGCGCAGCCCGGACCCACCCGTGCGGCGTGTTCTTCGGCCCAGGCCAAATCGGACTTGTGGTATACAATAACCTTCAATTCTTGCGCCAAAGCGTAGGCTTCGGGCACGGGGGGTTGAAACTTCTTGGGCGACAGGCAAATCCAATCCCATTGGCCGCTAAACGGATGGGCACCGCTGGTTTCGATGTGTACGGCCAATCCCCGACTCTTGAGCGCCTCCGTCAAGGGATCGAGTTTCCAGAGCAAGGGCTCGCCCCCTGTGACCACCACCGTTTGCGCCCGAGGATCGATTCCCTCCACTATTTCAACGAGCGAGGTCAACGGGTGGAGGGACGCATCCCAGCTTTCTTTGACATCGCACCAATGGCAGCCTACATCGCAGCCTCCCAGCCGAATAAACCAAGCCGAGCGCCCGGTGTGCGCCCCTTCGCCCTGGACGGTATAAAATGTCTCCATGAGCGGGAGCATCAGCCCCAACTCCATTTGCTCTTGCACACCGGGTTCAACCGCCCACTGCTTCATGGTCTTCTCTGTTGCGGGCAAAGTTCGGTGCTGCATGCTTGGGGACCGAGGAAATTGTCCTGAGGTTTCGACCTGCTCGACTCAGAGGATGCCAGAAACGACGTCATGCCCGGGGAGAGGTCCCGCAGAGTATTGTTGTACGAACAAGGCCGAGATGCGCACACTCAAAATTCTTCGAAAATTCTTCCATCAGAACATGGAACAGACCGGGAAACGGCGCTTCGAAAAGGGGTTCTTGTCAGATGCGCACAATCGGTCCAATGTATCGGGATGCGCGGAGCGGAGGTCGAGAATCGCTTTCAAGTAACAACTTGGGATCGGATCTCAGGGCATGGGAAGTGAACTGCTTTAGTAACTACTTACTTATGAACGCATTAAATACTTTCAGAGACCATAAACCACGGCTCTCGGTCTATTCAATTTTCGCGCTTCGCTGATGCTCAACCCCATCCCCTATCCGCAATCCGAATATGGTATAATGCTGTTGATGAATGACATACCCATGCGTTAACACAACTTCATCATGCGCTCCTCGGGTTATCCCATCAAAGTGCGAAACATTTTCCAACACCGTGCACCCCTATTCTTTTGATTCAAAAGGAGAACCTCTTTGAAATCGTCGGCTGTCCCTCATTCCATAAAAAAGCCCCTCTCGACGAGAAGGGCTTTTCGAACATCAATACGGTTTTTTTAGGCCTTATCTTCTTCTGACTTCTCCCCCTTGGGCAAGGTGTCGTACATCAACGGAGCGGCCACAAACAGCGAGGAATAGGTTCCGACCACGATGCCCACCAACAGGGCGAACATAAAGCCCCGGATTACTTCTCCACCGAAGACAAAGATGATGGCAATAACAATCAAAGTGGTAAACGAAGTGTTCAGCGTACGGCTGAGGGTCTGGTTCAAGGCCTCGTTGATGAGCGGCTTCATCCCCATGCGCTTGCTGTGGGTATTGAAGTATTCCCGAATCCGGTCAAACACCACCACGGTGTCGTTGAGCGAATACCCGATCACCGTCAAAATAGCGGCAATAAAGGCCTGATCGATTTCGAGGCTGAAAGGAAGGATGCCATAACCGATCGAGAAAATGCCCAAAACCAAGAGCACGTCGTGGAACAAGGCGGCCACAGCACCCAAACTGAATTGGAGCTTGGAGAATCGAAGCAGGATGTACAAAAAGATAAACGCCAGCGAAATCAACACCGACCAAACCGCGCTTTGCTTGATGTCGTCGGCAATGGTGGGCCCCACTTGGCGCTGGCTCATCAGACCCAAGCCGTTGGCCTCGTCCAAAAAGGCGTCCTTGTCCAAGGCCGTCGCAAAAAACGGGCGGGTGCCTTCGTACATCTTATCGATCAACTCTTGTTCCACTTCGGGACCCGTAACGTCCACTTTGAACTTCGTGGTGATGACCACCTGATTTTCAGATCCGATGGTCTTCACTTCAGGGGCTTGCTGATTGCCCGAGGCATCGACAAAATAGCCCGCCAACGCATTGCGCAATTCCGGGGCGTTGACCGGTTGATCAAAGCGCACCTGATAGCTGCGGCCGCCGACAAAATCGACCCCGTAGTTGAGTCCTTTGGTGAACAGGCTGATCAATCCGAGGAGAATCAACCCACCCGAAATGCCGTAGGCCATTTTGCGCTTGCCCAAAAAGTCGATGTTGACTTTGCTGAACCAATTGGACGTCAACGCCGTACTAAAGGAAATGTCCTTTTTGCGGCCCAACTGCCATTCAAAAATCAAGCGGGTGATGAAGATGGCCGTGAACATCGAGCACAAAATGCCGACAATCAACGTGGTCGCAAAACCACGGATGGGTCCGGTTCCGAAATAGGCCAAAATAATCGCCGTAATCAAGGTGGTTACGTTGGCGTCGATGATCGAGCTGTACGCATGCTTGTACCCGTCTTCAATGGCCAGTCTCAACCCTTTTCCGTGCCGCATTTCTTCCCGGATCCGTTCGAAAATGAGCACGTTGGCATCGACCGCCATACCGATGGTCAACACAATACCCGCTAAACCGGGAAGGGTCAATACGGCTCCCAATGAGGCCAACACGCCGAAGATGAAGAACATATTGGCCACCAACGCCACGTTGGCCGCGATGCCCGCCTGTCCGTAATAGAAAATCATATAGGCCAAAACGATGAGCATGGCCACCGCAAACGACCACAAACCGGCTTGAACCGCTTCTTTTCCGAGCGAGGGGCCGACCACATCGGCTTGAATGATCCGGGCGGGAGCAGGCAACTTACCGGCTTTGAGAATATTGGCCAAGTCCATGGCCTCTTCTACGCTAAAACTGCCCGTAATCTGGGTATTGCCCCCAGGAATTTCGCCCTGTACGCGAGGGAAGGAATACACATAGCCATCGAGCACCACCGCTACAGAGCGTTGAGGAGTTTGGGCCGCAGCCGCCTTGGTCATGGCCTGCCACTTTTGCGCACCGATGGCGTTCATCTGCATCGTGACACTCGGTTGGTTGCGCTCGTCGAAGTCGTTGCGGGCGTCGACGATGACTTCACCCGTCAACGGCGCCTTGTCTTCGCGGTTGGATTTGAGCACCAACAAATTGAGTGCTTCTCCGCTGCCCTCTACCTTGGCCGTCCACACAAATCGGGCATACCGCTGTTCGGCGGGCAACAACGCCCGCACCGCAGGGTGGTTGAGGTATTCCATCACCTTACCCGTATCCTTGATCAGGACCGTGCCCAACACCGGACCTTGGCCTACGCGGTTGTTTTCGAAGTCGTAGTTGGGATAGAGAATACTGAACAGCGGGTTGTAGGCCGAAGCGCCAATAGAATCGGTCTCGAGCGAATCGGTGGTGGGAGCCGCAGCCACCGCAGAAGCACTGTCGGTTTGCGGCGGATCGTCTACTACGGCTTGGATGTCGGCCAGCGGATCGGCCACGGCCTCTGGGGTCTCGGTTCTGTCGATGGCCTTGGGATCGGGATAGATCGCCTTTAATTTTTCGTTGGCTGAATTCAAGAATCCGAGGAATTCAGCGCCCTCGTACAAATCCCAAAACTCGAGTTCGGCCGTGCTCTGCAGCAGTTTTTTTACGCGCTCGGGATCTTTGACCCCGGGCAGTTCAACCAAAATGCGACCCGCGTTGTTTTCGAGCCGCTGGATGTTGGGTTGAACGACGCCAAACTGGTCGATCCGCGCCCGAAGCACGGTAAACACATTGGCTACCGAAGCTTCGATCTGAGCGTTCAATTCGGCTTCGATTTTGGCATCGTCGGCATTGAAGCCCACCACATCGTTGATGGCCTTGGTGCCGAACAACTTGGGGTCGTTGAGCGGTGTACCGGGGCGCGCTTTGCGGAGTTCGGTCAAAAAGACGCTGAGGTAATCGCTCTGGCTGTTGCCCAGGGCCTTGTCTGTATTGTTCAGCGCCTGAACAAAGGCCGGGTCTTTGGCGTCTCCGACCAGGGCCGACAAAATGTCGCGCACCTGTACCTCGAGGATAACGTTCATCCCGCCCCGGAGGTCGAGTCCCAAGTTGAGTTCCTTCTCCTTGACCTCTTTGTAGGTCAATTTGTCGACCAACACATTGTACACCTCCTGGCTGGCCATGCTGTCCAGATAGGCCTTCTCCTTGATCGGATCTCCGGAGGCAAACGATTTGGCATCGCTTTCAATCTTTCGACTCACATAGGTGAACGAAAGCTGATAGAGACACGCCAAGGCGAAAAGAATGGCGAAAAGCCTTATAACACCCTTATTCTGCATCATTTACCTTTTTAGGGAAGGATTTTTATCGGAGGGGCAAATATAGACGCTCCTACCATACGCCTCACGGGCCTTTTAGAAAGCCCGCACCGTTGGAAATATTTTGTCTGGATTCAGGATGTTGTTTGGGTCAAACAACCGCTTGATCTGGCGCTGGAGTTCGATGTGTTCCGGAGCCTGAACCACTTCCAAATAGCTCTTTTGAACCCAGCCCACCCCGTGCTCTCCGCTCAATGTCCCCCCCAACCGTTTGCACAGCGCAAAAATTTCGCGGATGGCCGGGTCGAGTCCCGAGGTCCAGCGCTCTTCGCTCAAATCGCCCTTCAGAATGTTGACGTGCAGATTTCCGTCTCCTGCATGTCCGTAACACACCGATTGAAACCCATAGCGGCTCCCGATTTCTTTAACCCCTGCCAGCAATTCCGGCAAATGGGCACGGGGAACCACGGTGTCTTCTTCTTTGTATACCGAATGCATCTTGACTGCTTCGCCCACCTTGCGGCGGAGTTTCCACAGGGCTTCCCGGTCTTTTTCGGAGTCGGCAAAGAGCACCGCTCCGGCTCCGTGCTGTTCGGTGAGCAATTCCGCCGCTCCCAAGGCTTGTTCGGTCAGGGCGCCGAGGTCGTTTCCGTCGAATTCGATGAGCAAATGAGCTTCGACCCCTTGTTCGAGCCGAATGGGGGCATCGGGCACATACGGCAGGGTATATTCGATGGCATCGCGCTCCATAAACTCGAGGGCGCAGGGATTGAACCCCGCCTTGAACAGAGCCGCCACCGAGGCACAGGCCTGCTGCGCTGAACCGAAAGGTGCCAAAATCAACACCTTGTGTAGTGGCAAGGGCAACAACCGAAACACGGCCTTGGTGATGACCCCCAAGGTACCCTCGCTCCCCACGAACAACTGAGTCAGGTTGTAGCCGGTCGAGTTCTTGAGCGTATTGGCCCCTGTCCACATCACGGTTCCATCGGCCAATACCACTTCGAGGTTGAGGACGTAGGCATTGGTCACCCCGTATTTGACCGCCTTGGGGCCTCCTGCATTGTGCGCCAAATTGCCCCCCAAGGTGCTGCTGCCCCAACTCGAGGGATCTGGGGGATAAAACAGCCCTTTTTCTGCCAGCGCTTGCTGGAACACATAGTTAATGACCCCGGGTTCGACCGTCGCTTGAAAATTGGCTTCGTCGATGGAGACTATGCGGTTGAATCGCTCCATGCTCAAACAGACCCCGGCCCGAACGGCCAAAGCGCCTCCGCTCAATCCGGTCCCCGCCCCCCGAGCCACGACGGGCACTCGACGTTCGTTGCACCAGCGCAGCAATTGGGACACCTGTTCCACAGTATTCGGTACCACGACGACATCGGGGGGAAAAAACAGGTCTTCCGTCATATCGGACCCGTAGCGTTCGTTGGCCGAAAGTGGCAAGACAACATCGGCCCCGAGCAAGCGGACGAGGTCCTCGAGGTGCTGGGCAGAGCGTGAAGGGGATGAATCCATGGCTCAAAGTAAAACAGCCTAGGCCGAAACCGCTTAGATTCGCAGGCTCCGACTTTATTTTCTACCATGACGGCCATTTTCCTCCCCCCCGCTTACCCTTCCCGTATCGCTTTCCGCGCTGTTTGGGCGCTGGTTATCGGCATGCAGTTGTTTCTCCCCGTTGCCGAGGCTCAATCGGACGCGGTGCCCGAGGAAATTACGCTCGAAGCTATTTGGTCTGGTCGTTATTTCGCCAAGGGCGTTCAGGGCTTTACAGCGCTCAAGGACCCGGGTTCCTATGCCGCCTTTGATCCGGAGTCGAACGGGCAGCGGATACAGCGCTATTCCTTTAAAGATGGAAAGCCCAAAGAGGTGTTGTTCGATGCCGAAGCGTTCTCGGGAATCGATGCCCCCGAGGACTTTTCCTTCAGCCCAGACGAGGAGGGAATCCTACTTCTTACCGATGTACAGCCCATCTACCGACACAGTTTTACGGCCCAGACCTGGATCTACCACCGTCCGGACAAGAGTGTACACCGCCTCGACGCGGATCCGGTGCGCAACGCGGTGTTTTCTCCCCGGGAAGACAAAATTGCCTTTTGCAAGAACAACAACATTTACATTAAGGATTTAAGAAACGATCAGATCCACGCATTGAGCCAGGATGGACTGGAAAATTCCATCATCCACGGGACCCCGGATTGGGTGTACGAAGAAGAGTTCAGCTACGACCGGGCCTATGAATGGTCAAACGACGGGGGCTATTTGGCCTGGGTGCGGTTTGACGAAAGCGGGGTTCCCGAGTTTTCCATGGATGTCTATGGAAAAGGATTGTACCCCACACCCGAAGTGTTCAAATACCCCAAGGCCGGAGAACCCAACTCCAAAGTATCGCTGCACCTGGCAGAAACGGGAACGTATTCGGTCAAAACCGTCGATTTGAGCGCGTATGACTTCGAATACCTCCCCCGGCTCTATTGGACCCCGAATGGAGAACTCTGGGTGCTGTTGCTCAATCGGTTGCAGAATCGGATGGAGTTGGTGGGCATCGACCCCAAATCGGGTCAGAGCCGTAGCGTTTTGGTGTGGACCGACCCGGCCTATCTCGAATTGCCCGAAGACCTGATGTTTCTGCCCGATGGTCGGTTTGCCACGACGGCCCAGGTCGATGGGTACAATCGGGTGGTGGTGTATTCGGCCGAGGGACAGCGCCTTTCCGTGCTTGGATCGGAATGGGGAGAAGTGGATGCGGTCTACGGACTCGATCCCAAGGGCGAAAAAATGTACTATCAAGTGGCCGGGACAGACATCCACCGCCGAATCCTGATCGAAACGGCGATCAAGACCGGCAAGAGCCGGGTGTTGAGCACAACAGAAGGCTGGAACAGAGCAGTGTTCAACAGCGATTTTAGCCTGATGCAAAAGGTGTGGGAGCGGACCGATGCCCCTCCGGTGACTTCGCTCTGGGACGTGCGCAAACTCAAGCAGCTCCGGGTACTCGAAGACAATGCCGAGCTCAAATCGCGGCTGGGCGCGCTATCCTTGAGCACGCCGGAATTTTTGGAAATCCAAGGGGCCCAAGGTCCGCTCAAGGCCTATCGCATTCTCCCTCCCAACTTTGACCCTTCGAAAAAATATCCCGTTTTGATGCATGTGTACGGAGGGCCCGGACACCAAACCGTGACCGATCGCTACGATGCCGCCAACGGGATGTGGCATCAAATGCTGGCGCGCAAGGGCTATATCGTGGTTTCAGTCGACAACCGAGGAACGGGCTTCCGCGGTCGCGATTTCCGCAAATCGACCTATGGGCAACTCGGCAAACTGGAAACCGAAGACCAAATGGCCGCGGCCAATGCGCTGGGGGCGTTGCCCTACGTCGATGCCAGCCGCATCGGCATTTGGGGCTGGAGCTATGGGGGCTATATGAGTTCGCTCTGCATCACCCAGGGAGCCGATGTGTTTAAAGCCGCCATTGCCGTGGCTCCGGTCACCAACTGGCGCTTCTACGACAATATTTACACCGAGCGCTATATGGGCTTGCCGCTGAACAACGCTTCGGGCTACGACGACAATTCGCCGGTGTCTCATGCGTCCAAGCTCAAAGGGGCCTATTTCCTGGTCCACGGAACCGCAGACGACAATGTGCACGTCCAAAACGCCATGCGGATGGCCGAAGCGCTCATCCAGGCCGATAAGGATTTCGATTATATGCTCTATCCCGACAAAAACCATGGGATTTACGGGGGCAAGACACGACTGCACCTGTATCGCCGCATGACCGAGTTCGTCTTAGAAAAGCTCTAAACGAATTCGGATCGCAAACCCCATGGCTGAAGCGAACAAATGGACGGCGCATGCGCTCCACCGACCTCCGGGGGACGAAATGTCCCATGCGCCCCTGCTGGTATTGCTCCATGGCTACGGCAGCCACGAAGCCGATTTGTTCAGTTTGGCAGAAGGGCTTCCTGCGCGCTATCGGATTGTTTCTCTCAGGGCGCCTTATACAACGGCCTGGGGCGGATTTGCTTGGTATCCCCTCGAATGGGGTCCCCAGGGGCTCAAAAGCGATGTAATGGCCGCTCGAGACACCGTAGTTCGCCTCAACAGCGCCCTGGAAGCCCTTGAAGCGCAGTGGGACGCTCCCCCCGGCCAAACCATTCTCTTGGGGTTCAGCCAAGGCGCCATTGTATCCCTCGCCATGGCCTTGGGCCTGCCCGATCGATATGCTTTTGTTCTGGCCTACAGCGGTTATTGGGATGGGGGTCTGCTTCCCTTACAGCGGGGGATGCGCGATCCGTTCCTGTTCCTCGCCCATGGACGATTGGACGATGTGGTTCCCTTCGATCGGCACGAACAAAGCAAGACCCTATTGCGGGAACAGGGCCTCGAATTGCACTGTTTCGAAGCGGATTATGGGCACGGAATACCTCCCGAGGCGTTGAGGGCTGCCGCGCATCTGTTGAATGTGTTTTGAGAAAGGGGGCGAAAAATTTCTCTGGGTGCGATTGTCTCCTTCCAGTTGCATTTGCCGCTTAACGCCATCCTCCTCCCAAGGATTGATATAAAAATACCCTGGTTTTTAGAACCTCTTTTTGCGTTTCAATCAAATCCATAGACGCTTCAAGCGCCTCTCTTTGCGTAAGCAGCACTTCGACATAATCGGCTCTGGCGGATTTGAACAATGACTGTGCAATGTCGATGGATTCGGTTAAGGCTTTTACCTGGGCTTGACGGTCCGTCAATTGATCAGAGAGCAGGGCCAAACGATTCATCCCATTATACACCTCGATGTAGGCATCCAATAGAGATTGTTCGTACTCATAAACCGCCTGTATTTGTCGGGAGCCCGCATTCAGGTATTCGGCTTTGATGGCGCGACGGTTGATCAACGGAGCCGTGAGACCACCGGCCAAATTGTACAGCATACTCTCTGGTGTCTTTATCAAATGCTGACTGTTGAAGGCTTCCAAACCCAACCCAGCTGTAATTTTCAACGATGGATAAAACCGCGCACGGGTCGATTCTACATCCAATTTGCTCGCCCGCAATTCCAACTCCGCCTGCCGAATGTCTGGACGGTTGAACAACAATTGTTTTGGGACTCCAGTCTCTAGAGGGTCTGTGCTCGTGCTATAAAAGACCTCAGGATTCCGTGGAATAATCTGTGGAAATCGGCCCAGTATGGCATTGATATGGTTCTCTGTTTGGAGGATTTCCGCGCGCAAAGTGAATTCCATGGCAGAAGTTCGGTACAATTGGGCTTGAAATCGTTGAACAGCCAAGCTGGTAACACGCGCCGCTTGCCGTTGCATTTCAACCAAATGGAGCGCATCGCTTTGCAAAACCTTGTTTTGTCGAATCAAGGTGAGCTGGTTATCTAAAGCCAACAGCTCGTAATAGGAATTGGCGAGATCCGCGATCAGTTCCGTGATGGCATAGTTTCGGCCTTCCTCGCCGGCCAAATAGCGCAGAGCAGCCGACCTCTTGGACTTTCTGAGCCGTTTCCAAATATCGACCTCCCAATCGCTCATAGCAGCCAACCCGAGTTGGGTAAGTGGTTCGGGCATAGGCTGTCCTGGTGCAATGTCCAAAGCCTCTTCCACCGCACCTTGGGAAGTATAGCGTCCAGGTTTATCGAGTCCAGCTATGGCTTCTAGCCGAACAAAAGGAAGGTATTCTCCTTTTCGTATTAGAACTTCATTTCCCCGCATTTCAACTTCCTGCCGTGCTATGGATAGAGCCCTATTGCGCACCAATGCCGTGTCGATCAGTGCGACTAAATAAGGGTCGTGGAAATAGTCTTTCCACGTCGTCCATCCGTTGTTGAGGGTGTCCGAGGCTTCTTCGGAGACTGCCCTTCCGTAGGTTTCCGGGAGGGATTTGTTTTCAGTCTTCAGCGTTTTTTGGGGTATGCAACCCGACAGCACAACAGCCAAAAAACCAATGCGCGCTATCGCATTGCCGAATTCAATTTTCATCTTCAGGCTTGTTTGGATTGTTTCGGTATTTGTGTCGTTTATATCTCTTGGAGGGAGACTGCCTGAGCCAGGCGCGGATCCGTTCATTTAGGCGACGACGGGTTTCTTGTTGTCGAACCAACATATCATACTCTCTTGTGATTTCTTCAGACAACGGCTCTTGATGCTCTCCGGAAATAAGACTCTTACCTTGAATCAATTTCGCAAAAAAGCAGTACAAACCAGGTACAATCAGAACGCCGCCGATGGTTCCCATCAACATTCCTCCCAGGGCAGAGGCCCCGATGGTATGGTTGCCAATGGCTCCGGCCCCATGCGCCAACACCAACGGAATCAATCCGGCAATAAAGGCAAATGACGTCATCAAGATGGGTCGGAATCGCGCTCTGGCTCCTTCGATGGCTGCTTTTTTGATCGATGCTCCCGACCGTTGCTTTTGCACGGCAAACTCGACGATCAACACCGCGTTTTTGCCCAACAATCCAATCAACATAATCAGACCGACTTGGGCATATACGTCGTTGGAAAGCCCCATGAGCTTGAGCATGAGGTAGGATCCAAATACCCCAAAAGGCAAAGACAAAACCACGACCAAAGGCAGGACGAAACTTTCGTATTGGGCCGCCAAGACCAAATAGACGAAAATGAGGACAATCAAAAAGATCCAGATGGCTTCGTTGCCCCTTCTGGATTCGTCGTAACTGAGTCCTTCCCAGGCAATATCGTAGCCATTAGGAAGCGTCTCTGCAGCCACTTCCTTAATGGACTGAATGGCATCGCCTGTGGTGAAACCCGAAGAAGGAAGTCCGCGAATGGCCGACGAATTGTACATATTATAGCGGGTAATTTCGTTCGGGCCCAATTGTTTCTCGAGCTTCATGAACGACGAATAGGGAACCATTTCCCCTTCTTCATTTTTGACATACAATCCTTCGAGATCAGACGGATAGCGTCGAAATTCTGGAGCGCTTTGGGTATACACCTTGAAAAAGCGGCCAAAACGAATAAAACCCTGTTCGTAGGTGCTCCCAATCAAGATATTGAGATTTTCCATGGCCTTTCCAATGCTCACCCCCTTTTGCATGGCCGCCTGATTGTCTATTTTGAGTTGAAACTGAGGGTAATTGGCTGCATAAAACGTAAACAATCCGCTCAATTCCTTGCGTTCGCGCAAATCGGCCATAAACTGATTGTTGACCTTTTCAAACTCGTGGTAGTCAGCAGTCCCCGATTTATCGAGCAAACGAAGCGAAAAGCCCCCGGAGGAACCGAAACCGGGAACCGCAGGGGGTTCAAAGAATTCGATGACCGCGCCAAAGTCATGGGTCTTGACCTCGAGTTCTTCCATGATTTCGAGCACCGAATGGTGGCGTTCGTTCCACGGCTTGAGATTGATTAAACACGTACCCGCATTTGATCCACGCCCCTCGGTCATGATTTCATAGCCCGCCAGAGAACTAACCGACTCTACACCTTCTATTTCCTCGGAAAGACGCTGGAGTTGAAGGGCCACTTCGTTGGTTCGCTCTAGGGTAGAACCCGGTGGAGTTTGGATGATGGCATAAATGGTGCCTTGGTCTTCGCTCGGAATAAAACCCGAGGGCAAAATGGTGTTGATTCCGAAAATGCCCAATCCAAACAGCAATAAGAGACCAAAGGTGAACGACTTATTCAGCGCAACTGCATTCAAAAAGCGGACGTACCCCTCAGTCAAATGCTCGAACCCGCGGTTGAAGGCTCCCAGACCTTTTTGTACCAAACCGTGTTTTTTGTGCTGGGAATGCGGCTTTAAAATCATTGCGCTGAGCACGGGGGTCAGGGTCAATGCCACCACGGCCGACAACACAATTGAACCCGCCATGGTGATTGAAAACTGACGGTAAAAAACCCCCACGGGACCTGTCATAAACGAAATCGGCAAAAACACAGAGGTCATAACGAGTGTAATCGCTAAAATGGCTCCCCCTATTTCACCCATCACTGCCTTTACGGCGGGAAAAGGTTTGAGGTGTTCTGATTCCATTTTGGCATGAACTGCTTCGACCACTACAATGGCATCGTCGACCACAATCCCAATGGCCAAGACCAAAGCAAAAAGTGTGATCAAATTGATCGACAATCCGAACAAAAGCATCACGAAGAAAGCCCCGATGAGGGATATGGGAACAGCGATGATGGGAATCAAGGTTGATCGCCAATCGCCCAAAAATAAAAACACCACAATGGCCACCAAGAAAAATGCATCTCTCAGGGTATGAAGAACTTGCTCGGTCGACGCATCTAAAAATTTGGAAACATCGTAATTGATTTTATAGGTCACACCCGGCGGCAAATCGCGCTCTAGTTCTTCGAGCTTTTTTTTGACTTCCGCAATGACTTCGCTTGCGTTGCTGCCCAGCGTTTGTTTCAAAACGATCGAGGCCGAAGCCTTTCCATCCAAATTCGAATAAATGTCGAAAAACTCGCTTCCCAACTCCACGGTAGCAATGTCTTTAAGCTTGAGCAATTCCCCATCATCGTTGGCGCGAATTATAATGTTTTCGTATTGCTCTGGTTCGTTGTACCAACCTTCGTACAGCAACACATATTCCAACGATTGAGCCGAAATTCCGGAACTCTGTCCCAACCGTCCCGGCCGGGCAATGACGCTTTGGTCCTTCATGGCATCGAGAACTTCTTCTGCCGAAACCTCATAGGCCCGCATTCGATTTGGATTGAGCCAAACCCGCATTGCATAGCGCCGACTCCCCAAAATATCGGCCTGCGCAATACCAGGAATGCGCTGGATTTCGGGAATCATCTTTGTGTAGGCGTAGTTGTATAGAAACTTTTCGTCGGTCTCCGAATTCTCTCCAAACACGTTGACGTACATCAACATACTCGGCTGAACAGGGGAAATAATAACGCCTTCCCTTTGGACCAAAGGTGGAAGGAGCGACATGATCTGGTCAACCCGGGTTTTTACCCGGACTACGGCCTGATTGGGATCGGTTCCAGGTTCAAAAATGACCCGAATCGTGGCCTCGCCTGCGCTGGTGGCGTCGGAGGCGATATAACGCATTCCCTGAACTCCGTTGATGGCGGCTTCGATGGGAATCAACGTGGATTTGGTCAAAACGTCTGCACTGGAGCCGGGAAACGCAATGAAAATATTGACCGTAGTCGGGGCAATTTCCGGAAACTGAGAAACAGGTAAGCTCCTGATGGACAACAGACCCAAGAAAACGACGGTGATAGAGAGAACGATCGCTAGTACCGGTCTCTGGACAAATCGAGCAAACATGGAATTAAAGGCTTATTCGGCGTACAAATCCAACCCACGCATCACCTCCAAGGCCGGTATAAAATCCATTCGTATTTGCTGCCCTTCGCGGACTTTTCTGATGCCTTCCAAAAGAAATCGCTCTCCAGGCTTTAGTCCATCGGTCAACACAAAGGCGTGTGGAATTTCCTCCGCAACGTGCACGAGACGGCTGTGAAGGATTCCATTGGCATCAACGACATAAACGTATCGTTGATCGAGAATTTCAAAGGTGGCCTTTTGTGGAATGATCAAGGCATTTTGGAGCCTGCGCTCCATCAATATGGTGCCCGTTTCTCCATGCCTCAGCATCCACTTTGGATTCTCAAAAGTGGCGCGAAAAGCAATATTGCCTGTGGTGTTGTCAAAATTGGCTTCTATGGCGGTTATGGTTCCTGGGTGATCGAAAATCGATCCATTGGCCATCCTCAACCGAACCAACTTTCCGTTTTTAGCATAGTCTTGACTTTGGTAGCCTAAGTATTGTGCCTCGGGAACGTTGAAGTACACCCACAATTGACTGTTGTCTGAAACTTGGGTCAACAAATCGCCTTCGTCGATCAGACTGCCTTGAAAAGCTTCGAACTTGTCGACTATACCATCAAAAGGCGCCCGAACTTCGGTGAATCCCAAATGAATCGCGGCCAAATTCAATTCGGCTTTGGCCTTCTCGAATCTCGCTTTGCTGAGGGCCAGTTCGTTGGGCGATACAACTTTGCCATCGGCCAGATTCTGGGTATTCTGGTATTCGATTTCGGCAAATTGCGCTTCGGCCTGGGCCTTTTGAAATTCCGCCTCGTACAAAGCCGGCATAATTTGGAACATGCGCTGTCCTTGTCGGACAAATTGCCCCTCGTCAACAAAGCTGTGCTGTAAGTAACCCCGCTCCAAAGCGCGGACTTCTACGTGTCGAATGGCGTGAATTTGGCACACATATTCTTCGAGTACGGACGTATCGCGCACCAAGGCCTCGGAAACGGGAAAATGTTCGGTGTCTTTAGGTTCATGAGCACTTTCGGCACTGCATGCGCCTACACAACAGAGGAGCCATAGGCCCCAACCTGCGGTTTTGGCAAATCGCCAAGGATGAGACATAAAAATAGGAAAAGGGTTAAATCAAATCGTGAACAGAAAGTGCTCTGGTCTCTGTCCTGTTCAGGGACATTGCCATCCAAAGCGCCTGAGGTTTCTCCATAACAGAGAATACCGCTTCCAATCTGCGATTTATAGTCTTAAAACCCCGTATAAAAGGTAGCGACAACGACACAGCGCTGCGGTCAAGGATGACGTCGCTTCTCGAAGAATCCGCGTCCCTCGCGACCCGTTGGCCGTTTGATTTACTGATAAAACGCCTTCCCGCGCCTTGGTTTCGTCCCGATCTTCTTCGAATTCGTAAATGAGTTCGACAAAATCGGCCCAACTGCCCCGATGCGGATTGGAAACATCGCACCGGTTTTGTCGGCCCTCTGCCATTTCCGCTCCAGTCCATTCAAGCGAAACAGTCTTTTCTGAAGCTTGGTACTGGTCGCAGAATAGTCCAAGTCCTACGGAAGCAAAGCCGTACAGTATCACCCAGATGGCGATCCAGCATCGGAGGGAACCCGAACGTACAAAAGTGCAGGACGCCATATTGCGGTTAAAGGTACGTCAATGATTCACAAAACGCAGGGCGAATGTTTTATCTCTTTTTCGATTCGGTCGCTTACCGATACAACCCGCCCTTTCTCGTTGGATCCCGGTTTTGAAAATCTCAACCCCCAGCGTCGAATCCATTCAACACCAAAGTCAGACCCCTTACCTTTGCACTGTGCGCGCCGAAACGACCCCCATCCCAGGACTCCTCGTTTTGCACCCCCGGGTGTTTGAAGACGAGCGCGGTCATTTTTTTGAATCGTACAACCGCGATGTACTGGCCGAACTCGGCATTGTCGAGGACTTTGTTCAAGACAATCAATCGCTGTCTCAACGCGGGGTTTTACGGGGTTTACACTTTCAGTCGCCTCCTTTTGCCCAGGGAAAGTTGGTACGCGTAGTGACGGGTCGGGTGTTCGACGTGGCCTTGGACATCCGGGTAGGATCGCCTACCTACGGTCAACACTACGGGATCGAACTGAGCGGAGCCAACAAAACCCAATTCTGGATTCCCCCCGGCTTTGCCCATGGATTTGTGACCCTCGAAGATCAAACACTGTTCGCCTACAAATGCACCGCCCTATATTCGAAGGTTTCCGAGGGTTCGGTGCGCTGGAACGACCCACGGTTGGGCATCGACTGGGGATTGGAACAGACTTTGCTGTCAGAAAAAGATCAGATGGCTCCGCTATTCAACGAACTCAAGTCCCCTTTTGCTTTTGAGCTTTAGTACCGATCGACCGCTCAAGGCCCTGGGCATTTTGGCCCTTGCCTTCGTCGCCTTTAAGTTGTTCGTCTTTTTTGTGGATGAACCCATTGAAGACAAGGAGTTTGCGGCCGAGTTTCGCGCGCATTATGGAGTGTTTGCGCTCAACAAACCGGAACGCCTTGACTTTGCGGGAGAATCCGTCCCTTTGAACGACCCCGAAGTCTATGAGCGCTACGACCGGGAATTGCTTGTCAATACCTATTGGCAATCCAACGGATTGCTCTTGCTCAAACGGTCGCGCCGCTACTTTCCGACCATCGAGCGCATTCTGAAAGAAGAAGGGGTGCCCGAAGACTTTAAGTATTTGGCCGTGGTCGAAAGCGGGTTTATGCCCGTGGTTTCTCCCGCTGGGGCCGCGGGTTTTTGGCAGATTCTCCCCGAGACGGCCAAAGGATATGGACTCGAGGTCAACGACGACATCGATGAACGCTACCACCTCGAAAAATCGACCCGAGCGGCCTGCAAATACCTCAAAGAAGCCAAGGCCAAATTCGGGAACTGGGCGTTGGCCGCCGCCTCGTACAATATGGGGATGGGCGGACTCGAACGCCAAGTGCAAAAGCAACAGAGTTCAGACTACTACGGTCTATACTTGAACGGGGAAACCTCTCGGTATGTGTTCCGCATGCTCGCGGTAAAGCAAATTTTCGAACAACCCGAAGCCTACGGATTCCGGTTGAGGCACAAGGACTACTACCGTCCCTATTCGGTGCGCACGGTAGAAGTGACCCCTCCCGTAGCGGATTGGGTCCAGTTTGCCCTCGATCAAGGCGTGAACTACAAAGCCTTAAAAACCCAGAATCCCTGGATTCGGAATTCGTCTTTGACCAAGGCAGCGCGCTCCGTCTACACCGTTCAAATTCCCCTCGAGCCCCAAGAAGACGAAGAAGTAACCGCGGAAGAGACCCCCTCTACCGATCGGAAAAGGCCGATTCCGCAAGGATCGTCTGAAGGCGAAACACCTGCGGAAGCCGGGCGAGCCTCGGGCACCGGAACCGCTGAAAAACCGCGTTGAAGTGATTCAAACGGCTGCGGAAGAGGCCACCATATCGGTTTGGGGGGCCAGGGTACACAATTTGGACAACATCGACGTGTCCTTCCCGCGGAACCGCTTGGTCGTCTTGACCGGGCTGAGCGGGAGCGGCAAATCGAGTTTGGCCTTCGATACCCTCTACGCCGAAGGGCAAAGGCGGTATATGGAGACCCTTTCGGCCTATGCGCGGCAGTTTTTGGGATCCATGGAACGTCCCGAAGTCGACAAAGTCGAAGGCCTGAGTCCGGTGATTGCCATCGAGCAGAAGACGACATCGCGCAACCCGCGTTCTACGGTGGGCACGGTGACCGAGATCTACGACTTTTTGCGCCTTTTGTTTGCCCGGGCCGGAACCGCGTATAGCTATGTGACCGGGGAGCCCATGGTTCAGTACAGCGAAGAGCGCATTGTCGAACTGCTGCACTCCGACTTTGACGGGCGGCGGGTGGCCTTGCTCGCCCCTTTGGTGCGCAGCCGGAAAGGGCACTACCGAGAACTCTTCGAGCAAATTGCCCGATCGGGGTTTGTCAAGGTGCGGGTCGATGGAGCACTGACCGAGATTACCCGTGGAATGAAGCTGGATCGATACAAGACCCACGACATCGAAGTGGTGGTCGATCGACTCAGCGTGCGTTCGGAGGAAACCGAGCGACTGAAGCAAAGCCTCAACCGGGCCCTGAGCCTCGGGAAAGGAACGGCGATGGTCTTGGCGGAAGGAGACGACAAACCCCGCTACTACAGCCGTCATTTAATGTGCCCGAGCAGCGGTATTTCGTATCCGGAACCCGAACCGAACAGTTTCTCCTTCAACTCACCCAAAGGGGCCTGTGCGCACTGCAACGGCTTGGGCGAAATCGCCGAAGTCGATTTGGCCAAAGTGGTACCCGACAACCGGCTCAGCATTCGCAAAGGCGGCTTGGCGCCCTTGGGCGAGTTCAGCAAGAGTTGGATTTTTGGTCAGATCGAAATCATCGGTCAGCGCTTTGGCTTCGATCTGAACACCCCCATTGTCGACATCCCCGAAGAAGGCATGGACGCGCTTTTTTACGGAGTACAGGAGAGTTTTGAAGTCGAAAACAAAACCCTTGGGGTGACCCGAAAACTGAATGTTCAGTTTGAGGGCATTGTTCAATTTATTGAAAATCAGAGTAAAGAAGGCAAGAGCGCAGGTATTTTGCGCTGGGCCGATGCCTTTATGAACAAGGTCCGCTGTCCACATTGCGAGGGCAGCCGGCTCAAAATCGAGTCGAGGCATTTTGTCATTTACGGCCACAACATCGCGCAGCTCAGCGCTTTGTCTATCGATGCGCTCGGACGCTGGATCGACGATGCCCGCAATCACCTGAACGGGAATCAGGCCGTGGTGGGCTCAGAGATTCTCAAGGAACTCTCGGCCCGGGTCGGATTCCTCCTCAAGGTGGGTCTCGACTACCTCAGTCTCGATCGCCCGGCCAAAGGGCTTTCGGGGGGCGAGGCCCAGCGCATCCGATTGGCAACCCAGATCGGGTCTCAACTGGTCAATGTGCTCTACATTCTCGACGAACCCTCGATTGGACTCCATCAGCGCGACAACCACAAACTGATCGAATCGCTCGAGCAGTTGCGGGACATCGGAAATTCCGTCCTCGTGGTCGAACACGACCGCGATATGATGGAGCGGGCCGACCACATTGTCGATATGGGCCCGGGAGCTGGTCGACACGGGGGCAAAATCGTGGCCCAAGGCACCTTTGCCGAACTGTGCACGGCCCCTACCCTAACCGCCGACTACCTGAGTGGGCGCAAATCCATTCCCCTGCCCGATCGCAGGCGCAGCCCGGGCAAAGACTGGCTCAGGTTGAAAGGGGCCCGGGGCAACAACCTCAAAAACGTCGACCTCGAAATCCCCCTCGGCCTGTTGGTCGGGGTCAGCGGGGTTTCGGGCAGCGGCAAATCGACCCTGGTCAACGAAACGCTCTATCCGATCTTGAACCGTCATTTCTACAAGGCGGTTAAAAAACCCCTGCCCTACGACCGAATTGAAGGATTGGAACTGCTCGACAAGGTGATCGACATCGATCAGAGCCCGATTGGACGTACCCCGCGCAGCAACCCGGCCACCTACACCGGTGTGCTCAACGAAATCCGCGACTTGTTTGCCCAATTGCCCGAATCCAAGGTACGCGGGTACAAGGCGGGCCGCTTCAGCTTCAATGTCAAAGGCGGGCGTTGTGAGACCTGCCAAGGCGGAGGGTTGCGCTCCATCGAGATGAACTTTTTGCCTGATGTATATGTGCAGTGCGAAACCTGTCAGGGCCGTCGATTCAACCGCGAGACCCTCGAGGTGCGATACAAAGGCAAGTCAATTGCCGATGTGCTCGACTTGTCGGTAGAAGACGCGGTTCGGTTTTTTGAACACATCCCTAAGATCTATCAGAAGATCAAGACCTTAAACGAGGTTGGATTGGGCTATCTCACGCTGGGACAGAGTTCGACCACCCTGTCGGGAGGCGAGGCTCAGCGGGTCAAACTGGCGGCCGAATTGAGCAAGCGCGATACCGGACGCACCATGTACATCCTCGACGAACCCACCACGGGTTTGCATTTCGAAGACGTTCGAATGTTGATGGAGGTGATTGGCAAACTCGTCGAACGCGGCAATTCGGTGTTGATCATCGAACACAATCTCGACGTGCTCAAGCTGGCCGACTACCTGATTGATTTGGGGCCCGAAGGAGGCCAAGGTGGAGGGCGCATTGTCGGGACGGGTACCCCGGAACAACTCGCCCGCATTCCCGAAAGCCATACCGGCCGCTATTTGGCACTCGAATTGACCCGTTCCTTTGAAACCACCCCGGTGGGCACGCTTCGGTCTTAGACCGACCTCATCCCTTTGTACGACGGAATTCCATGGATTTAAACAGCGAAATCAAACGCCGCCGCACGTTCGGCATTATTTCTCACCCCGATGCGGGCAAGACCACCTTGACCGAAAAACTGCTTCTGTTCGGGGGGGCCATCCAGGAGGCGGGCGCGGTCAAATCCAACAAGATCAAGAAGACGGCCACCTCCGACTTTATGGAGATCGAAAAGCAGCGCGGCATTTCGGTGGCGACTTCGGTCATGGCGTTCGAATATGCCGGGCGGAAAATCAACATCCTCGACACCCCCGGTCACCAAGACTTTGCGGAAGACACCTACCGCACGCTGACAGCGGTCGATTCCGCCATTGTGGTAATCGACGTAGCCAAGGGGGTCGAGACCCAAACAGAAAAACTGGTCTCGGTGTCGCGCATGCGCTCGATTCCGCTGATTGTCTTTATCAACAAAATGGACCGGGAGGGGCGCGATGCCTTCGATTTGCTCGACGAAGTGGAACAAAAGCTCGGTCTCAAGGTGGTACCCCTGAGCTGGCCCATAGGCATTGGGAGAGAGTTTAAGGGTGTGTACAACCTCTGGGAAAAGAACCTAAAGTTTTATACCGAGGCGCTCAAGCAGAAAATAGGAGACAGCATAGAAGTAGAGAACCTCGAAGACCCTCGACTCGAATCGTGGATTGGCGCCTCGGCCACCGCATTGCTCCGCGAAGAAGTCGAGCTCGTTCAGGAAGTCTACCCCGCCTTCGATCCCGAAGCCTACCGCCGGGGCGAACAGTGCCCGGTGTTTTTTGGAAGTGCGTTGAACAATTTTGGGGTGGGCGAATTGCTCGATTGTTTTGTCGAAATCGCCCCGCCCCCTCAGCCCAAGCAAACCGAAGAGCGGATGGTCCGTCCCGAAGAGCCCCAGTTCTCTGGGTTCATCTTCAAAATCCACGCGAATATGGACCCCAACCACCGGGATCGACTGGCCTTTGTCAAGGTGGTGTCAGGGGTGTTTGAGCGCAACACCAACTACAGGCACATCCGGCTGAACAAAATGCTGAAATTCAGCAGTCCGACGGCTTTTATGGCGAGCAAGAAATCGGTCGTCGACGAAGCGTTTCCGGGCGACATCGTCGGATTGCACGATACGGGCAACTTTCGCATTGGCGATGGACTCAGCGCGGGAGAAACCCTGCACTTTACGGGCATCCCCAGCTTTAGCCCCGAGCACTTTCGCTTCATCAACAATGCCGATCCACTCAAGTCAAAACAGCTGGCCAAGGGCATTGACCAATTGATGGACGAAGGGGTGGCCCAGCTCTTCACCCTCGAGCAAAACGGACGCAAAATCATCGGTACGGTGGGCGCGCTGCAGTACGAAGTGATCCAGTATCGCCTCGAACACGAATACGGAGCCAAGTGCAGCTACGAGCCCTACCCTGCGTACAAAGCCTGTTGGATCCGTATCGAAGACCCGGTCCAATTCGAAGAATTTCGCAAGCTCAAATCGAGGAATATTGCCCGCGACAAATACGACCGACCGGTGTTTCTGGCGGATTCGGCCTACAGTCTTCAAACCGCAGAACAGAAGTTTCCAGGTCTGCAGTTTTTGCTCAAAAGCGAAGATTGACGCGCTAAAACTGATCGATGCCGAGCGACTTTTTGAGCAAGTCGACTTCGAGGGGTTTTTTCAGAATGCGGCGCACCAACGGATCGGCCCGAAGCGCGCGGATGTCGTCTTGGTTGGTGGTCGAACTCAGGATGAACAATTCCGGAACGCAGGCCAATCGGGGTCGCAGATCGCGCAACCCCTCCAGAAAGGCAAAGCCGTCCATAACGGGCATTTGAATGTCGAGCAAGATCAGATCGGGTAGCCGATCGGATTCCTGCGCATAATCCACCAAGTATTCAAGGGCCGAAGCCCCACTGGAATGCTCCATAAAATGGCCATCCATTCCCTCGCGCTTGAGCAAATTCCGGTTCAGGAACAGATCGATCGGGTTGTCGTCGATCAGCATGATCTTGCGGTAAGGCGTCATGCTCATGCCCTGTTGGGGATGCTGATCGAGAACAAGGTGCCCACATTGGGGGTCGAACTCACGCTGATGTCGCCTTCGACCTTGTTGAGTGCTTCTTTGACAATGTAGAGGCCAATGCCCGATCCACTGTGCTGGGGATGGGCTTTGAAGAACATTTTGAAGATGTTCTGCATATGCTCTTGCAAAATGCCAATGCCGTTGTCTTCAATGAGGATTTCGGCTCGCTTGTCGTTGCACGACACCTTGATGCGCACCTCGGGGCTCGGATGCTCCGGGCGTTGAAAGCGGATGGCATTCGAAATGAGATTGCTCAGAATGATTCGCAAACGAAACTCGTCGGCTTTAAAGGTTCCCGGAGCTTCGATTTCGGTATGGAACCGGAGCTTGGGATTCGCGGAATGAAACCGCAGATTTTCGAGAATATCGTCGACCAATTGTTCGAAGTCGATTTCGCGCACCTCGCTCAGGTCTCGCGAGTTCTGGTAGTATTCGATGATGTTCTGAATAAACAAATCGAGTTTGTTGACGCTCGATTCAATCATCCCAAAATACTGTCGGCTGGGTTCGTCAATCTCTTCGTAGCGCGCCAGCTTGACCACGCCCAAAATCGACATCAACGGGGCCCTCAGATCGTGAGAGGCGCTGTAAATAAAACGGTTGAGGTCTTCGTTCGCCTTTTCCAGCTCAGCCACTTTGAGTTGCAACTGATGGCGGGTATTGAAGATCTCATACGCATTGAGGACGGTATTTCTCAATTCGTCTTCGTTCCAGGGTTTGGAGACAAAGCGATACACATTGCCCCGGTTGATGGCGGCCACAATGTCTTTAACATCAGCAAAAGCGGTGAGCAAAATCCGAATGCCTTCAGGATAGATTTGGCGCACGGCATTGAAAAACTCAACCCCGGTCATTTCGGGCATGCGTTGGTCGCTGAAAATCACATGCGGACGCACGCTTTGAATGAGATCGAACGCTTCTTTGGAGTTGTTCGCGACCTGTACGTCAAATTCGCGCCGAAACCCCGCCTTGAATGCACTCAAATTCTCCTGTTCGTCGTCGAGGTAGAGCACGCGTATTTTTTCCTTTGCCATAATGCGTTCAATTTAAGACGTTTGTTTTCGAGGCAAGAAAATTTTAAACCGACTGCCCTTCCCGACTTCGCTCTCCACAATCATGCTTCCCGCGTGGGCTTGTATAATTTTGTACACAATAGACAGCCCCAAACCGGTTCCTTCGCCTACGGGCTTGGTGGTAAAAAAAGGCTCGAACATCCGATTGCGTACCTCTTCGTCCATTCCCGTTCCGTTGTCGACAATCTCTACTTCGACCTGGTCGGAATGGAGCTGCGTTCGAATCAGCAGGCGCCCTTCGTGCTCGGGTTCTGCGCGCAACCGCTCTTCAATGGCCTGAATTCCATTGATGATGATGTTCATGAACACTTGGTTCAACTTGCCCGGATAACACGGAATTTGCGGTAGGTGGCAAAAGTCGGTGACCAACTCGATGCGGTCGCGCATTTTGTTGTTCGAAATGGTCAGCGTACTCAACAGACCATCTTCGATGTCGGCTTCCTTGAATTCGTCTTCGTCGAGTCGGGAAAACGTGCGCAGACCCCGGACAATTTCCCCCGTTCGATCTGCCCCGTTCTTGATACCATCGATGAGTCCGTAGATTTCGGATACCAAGAACTCATAGTCGATTTCCTTTTTGAAGCGACGCACTTCCACCAACGCTTGCAGGGCGGATTCGTCATGGGACGGAGCCTGAGCTTCCAGACGTTCGTACATTCCGATCAACTCGATCAAATCGTTGAGATCGCGCTTGAGCGGATTGACGTTGCTCGAAACAAAGTTGATGGGGTTGTTGATTTCGTGGGCAATGCCCGCGGTCAACTGACCCAACGAGGCCATTTTCTCCGAGTCCACCAACTGGCTTTGGGCTTCTTTGAGTTCGACCATGGCTTGGTTGAGCTGGACGTTGGCCTCGCTCAGTTCATGGGTACGTTGCTCGACCTTTTCTTCGAGAATGACATTTTGCTCCCGAACAATGCGCTCGTTTTCTTCGAGCATCTTGAGGGCCTCTTCCCAGGCGCTTTCGCGGTCTTTGCGCAGTTGGTTGATGCGGTCGCCGAGGGCGAAAGACAGCAGGATGACTTCGGCTGAAGAACCCAGTTGGATCGCGCTATTGGTGAAGTCGTTGTACGCAAATAACCCGAAGTTCTTGCCGACGTATATCACGATACCCACGATAAACAAAATCCAGGCGACCCCATAAAACCGAGCCGGTCGATGGCCTTTGATGGCCAAATAGGACGAGAAGACGATTCCGTACAAACTCGAACCCAAACCAGCGATGTCGATTATGCGGAAACTCGCCATATCGTAGCCCGCGGCGCGCACCACCACCGCGGCTACATACAAGAATTCAAAAACCCTTAAACCCCGGCTCAATCGGGGAGCCGTTTGCGGCATCGACAAAAACTGACGCGCAAAGGCGATGGCGGTAAGCCCTGTCAGCGAGCTGAGCAGGATGGGTCCAAAGTTGTTCCCCCGCGGAAAATTGGGTATAACCCGTTGAAAAGCAAATCCTTCCAACAACATCTGAGCCCCGAGTAAACTGAGGATGTACAAAATGTAGCTCAGGTAGCTCCGATCTCGGGTCGTGAAATAGATAAAACCGTTGTAGACAAACATGACGAGCATGAGCCCGATGTACATCCCAAACAGCACTTCTCGATCGGTTTTGGCCGCCGAGATGGCTTCAAATCCCCCCACGTGAATGGGGAGAAGCAACTGATCGTTCGAGCGGATGCGGAGGTAGAGGGTGCGCGATGCCCTCGGGTCGATTCGCACGGGAAGGACAAAGCTGTTGTAGGAGAGCGGCCGGGCCGAGTGCGGCATTCGATCGCCCATCAGCCCGTGTTCTATGGGTACCCCCCCTTCTAAAATCCAGTATTCGAGGGTGTCGATCAGGGGGTTGCCAATGTCGACATAGTACTTTTCCGGATGATCGGTGGGGTTGGCCAACTGAAAGCGAATCCAGAATTGGGAATCGCTCAAGTCGAAATTGAGGATGTCCTTGGCACCCGCCGTAAACAAGGCGCATTGTTCGTCGTTTGGAAAACCGCGTTGGTTTTTGAGTTCAAGGACTTCTGCCGATCGCCCGATCAACTTTGGCTTGTCGGAGGGGGTCACAACTACCGCTGGGGTTTGGGGCTTCGCACAGACCGACGCCTGCGGCCGGGACTGGGCACAGATGGGCTCGAACGGGCTTAAAAACAACCCGAAGCCTGCCAACAGACCTAAAAGCCGTTTGGGATTGCGCACAGCGTAAAAATCGAAGATTTGGGGGTGTTCTGTCGGCCATTTCGATAAACCTTTGAACGGGAGGGTGTTGGTGTTTATAAACTCTATTACATTGATTGTGTTCACATTATGCATACAAAACCCTTGGGGTGTCGGCTCTATGACGCGGTACCAGGCCATTGTCGCTGGGGTTATGAGTTGCTGATCGACCTCCATGGCGCACGGCTACAATCTGGAATCCTGCCCCGACATCAACCCCTCAAAACCCTCCAACTCCCGCCCTGTGCCCAGGGCTTGTGCGTACTCCACCTCAGCGACAGCCGCAGGAGCATTCGGTTGAAGTGTTTGGTGGAGTAACGGGCCTTTGACCCTTAGGCAGAACAGGGGACAGCGGAATTTCTGGGGACTGCCATAAGTGGCCTCCCTTTGGCCGAGACCACAGGTTTTGGGAAGAATTCAACACCTGTGCTATTCAAGAGGAAACCGAGCCCTGAGCGTCCAAGACCGGTTGACCCCTATTTTGCACGATGAAAATTCCCCTAATCGCCTCCCCTTCCCCTCTATCGATGAAACCCGGCTCCGACTCCCACCAACCCGAAACCCTGTGGAACACCTTTGAATCGATCAACGGGTTTCCACGGGCCTCGAAAAAAGAAGAAGCCCTGCGCACGGCCATTTCCGAGCAATTCACCCAGGCGGGCATTGAGCACCACGTCGACACGGCGGGGAACATCATCGCGCGGAAACCTGGAAGTCGAGGAAAAGAGCATCAGCCCCCGCTTGCGCTCCAGGCCCATTTGGACATGGTCCATCAAAAAAACAGCGATACCCTCTTTCATTTCGACACCCAAGGCATTCAGAGCTACCGAGATGGCGAATGGCTGCGCGCTCGGGGCACCACCCTCGGAGCCGACAACGGCCTCGGAGTGGCCATGATCCTTGCGGTCTTGCTCGACCCTCAAGCCGTACACCCCCCGCTCGAAGCCTTGCTGACCGTGGACGAAGAGAGCGGAATGGGCGGAGCCAAAGGGTTGGAAAATAACACGTTGAGTGCAAAGCGTTTGCTCAACCTCGACACCGAAGAAGACGACGAAATCACCATTGGTTGCGCGGGTGGCATCGATACGACCTTGAGTGCCGAATTTCCGACCGAACACATTCAGGATCAGACCGATTTTGTGGCTTTCGAAGTTTCGATCTCGGGCTTGAGCGGCGGACACAGCGGTACCGACATCCACCTCGGACGCGGCAACGCGAACAAGCTGCTGTTTCGGTGTTTGAATAGCCTCTTGAACCAAGACGTTGCCATTCGTCTGGTCTCATGGAATGGAGGCGGTCTGCGCAATGCCATTCCGCGCGAGGCCAGAGCGCAGATCGCGGTTGCTGCGCGCGACCAACACCGCGTTCAAGCACTGTGGAACGAAACAACGGCCGAGATCCAAGCCGAATATGCACGCACTGACCCCGAATTCCAATCGGACATCAAACCCCATACGCGCATCGAGACAGTGATGAATCCCATGAATAGGGGGGACAGCGCTCGATGGATCCGCGCCGGACATGGTTGCCCGGACGGGATTGGGCGCATGAGCCCCGAGGTAGCCGGATTGGTCGAAACTTCGAGCAATTTGGCCTTCGTTTCTGTGGAACACGGAATCTGCACCGTCAAAAGCTTGCAACGGAGCGCGCTTCACACGGCCAAAATCGCCATAGCCCAGTCGGTGGCTGCCTCGTTTGAAAGCATCGGCGCCCGGGCCGAATACAGCGGAGCCTATCCCGGTTGGAGCCCCCGACCCGAGGCGGAACTGGTGCGTAAAACCGCCGAATTACACGAGGAATACTACGGACGGAAACCCAAAATCCTCGCCTGCCATGCCGGGCTGGAATGCGGGCTGATTGGAGAAAAGCACCCCGGAATGGAGATGGTTTCCATTGGTCCCATCATCCGCAATGCCCATTCTCCGGACGAATGCGCCCATATCGCATCGGCTGAGCGCTTTCTCGGTTTTTTCCACAAACTCTTGAACGAGTTGTAGGTGGGAAGTTCGCCCTCAAACCCGATCGGGCTCAGGGCGAGCTCGGGTCGAGCCTAATGGCGAACGCAGTTCAGTGGATGGGTCCATCGATTCCGTTCGGGGAATATGAGGGCCTTGCCTACTGGAACAGAACATTTGAAAAAGGCTCTGTTCGTGGCGTTTTCTGAACGATTTGATTTGTCGAGGGCATCGACCCAATCCGCGGCGATTCGGCGTTCTGCGAGGCGGATACAAGGGGGCGTTATTCGTACAATTTGGTTGACATCTTTTTCTTGTTTGTTCAAACGCGATTTTCGAACTTTGCTGTGGCGGTGGGGGCGGGATTGTGAGGGCCCACCCAGTCGGGAAAAAACAGGACCCGTGCAACTTTTAGAATATAAGAATTTTCTTATTTTTCAACAGAACCCTCCGCTTTTCGTCGTCTCATATTCGCCAATCGAGATTCCACTGAGTCCGACCATCCTTGTAGAAAAATGTCCCTTGAACCCCATCCCGACCCAAGCTGTCATAGACCCAAGCAGACGAAAAGTCAACACCGCGCGTTCGTAACTCCCGTAGGGCTCTGGCCAAACCACTCCGAGGCCCCGCTATTTTTAACCCCGTTTTGACCCCGTTTCGTTTCACATCGGCCTTCGGGCTTTTTCTCTTTTCCTTCTGCGTCGTTCCCGAAGTACTGTGGGCTCAGGAAACCGCACACTGGAGGGCATCGACTCATATGGGTCACGAGCTCTTTGATTGGGAGCTCTATCCGAATGCCCAACACAACCTGCTGCGCGATGCCCGGGGCGGGGCGCCCGAGAGCGAATCTGACCGCCAGCGCTCGGCGTTTCGGGCGGTGGTCTCTGCCCTCGAATTGCTCAATCCCGACGCAGAGGCCATGGCACTCGAGTTTGAACGCGACTATGCCGAAAGCGGCTTGGCGCTCGACTTAAGACTCAGGGTGGCCGATCACTTTTTCAAGCTGCGACGCTACGATAAATCGCGCAAATGGTACCAAGGCGTCGACCGCAGATTGATCAGTGGCACCCAAAAAGACGAAATCGACTTTAAGATTGCGTATAGTCATTTTATGAACGAAGATGCGGTTTCGGCCCGTCCGTTGTTCGAAAAAGTCTCGGTGGGCAGTTCGGAGTACGCCGGATCAGCCGCCTATTACCTCGCCTATCTCGATTATACCGAAGGCCAATACGCCAAAGCCGGCGCTGCCTTTGAGCGCATGAAGTCCGACCCCCAGTTTGGCGCCGTGGTCCCGTATTACCTCGCCCAGATCTATTACAAAACCGGGCGCTATGACGAACTGATGCAGACGGGCAACAGCCTGCTCGAGCGACCCGATGCGGTCCGCGCCTCCGAAATTGAGCGCCTTTTGGCCGATGCCTACTACCGCAAAGAGAATTATGTAGAAGCCGCGGTGCACCTCGAGCGGTTTATCGAAAAGGGCGGAAAACCCCTCGAGACCGACCGGTTTCAATTGGGCTATTCGTATTACAAAAGCCAGCGCTACGGCGAGGCTCGGGAGCACTTCAACAAAATTGCAGGGGGATCGGGTCCACTACAGCAGCAGGCCTGGTACCACCTGGGCGATTGCTACCTCAATCTCGGCACCAAAAACGAAGCGCTCAACGCCTTCAAAGCCTCGGCGGCCCTCGATCAGAGCCCCGAACTCCAAAGGCGTTCAGCCTATTTGGCCGCCAAACTGGGCTACGAGCTTTCCGACCCCATAGACGACCCGGTGGCGCGCATTCAAGACTACCTGAAAAAGTATCCTGACCCTGCCACGGACCGAGAACTCAACGGATTGCTGGCCGATTTATACCTCAACCGCCGCGACTACCTCAAAGCCATGGAGGCGCTTGAAAAGGCCGGTAACGACAGCCCCGAACTCAAAGCTGCCTACCAGCAGGTCGCCTTTTACCGGGCGGTCGAGCTCTTCAACGCTCAAGAATTCCCAAAGTCAATCGAGACCTTTGGGAAAAGCCAACAACAGCCTGCCAAGCCCCTGCTCACGGCCTTGGCCTACTACTGGATGGCAGAGGCGCGCTTCAAAATGGGCCAGTATGCCGATGCCGTTTCCGACTACGAGCGTTTTCGGGCGCATCCCGGGGCAGCTTCGAGTTCAGAATATATGCGCTCCGAATACGATCTGGCTTTTGCGCGCTTTAAAAAGAAGGACTACGCGGCTGCCGGAGTGGGGTTTCGCGCCTATGCCGATCGCAAATCCGGCAGCCCAGCCCTCAAGGCCGATGCCCGCCTCAGGGCCGGGGATTGCCATTATATGCAGGGAGAATTTGCGAGTGCTTTGGGGCAATACCAAAAGTCCGCGGAAGGTGGTGGGCGCGACATGGATTACGCACTATTGCAACTTGCCAATTGCCAGGGCCTTACGGGCAAGACTGACGACAAAATCCGCACCTTGCACCGGTTGTCGACCGAGTTTCCCCAGAGTCGATTTGCCGCCGAGGCCCAGTACGAACGCGGGGCCAGCTATCTGACCAGCGACCGTCCAGCCGAGGCCCTCGCGGCTTTCGAACAGTTTGAGCGCAGCTATCCAGCCCACCCGCTCTACCGTTCGGCCATGCTGAACCGGGCCGTGGCCCTGCGCAATCTGGGCAAGACCGATCAGGCGCTGGGGGTGGCTAAAAAATTGGTTTCGGAAGCTCCTTCAACCCAGGAAGCCCGCGAGGCCATTTCGCTGGTGCGCCGCATGTACAGCGATTTGGGCGAGGTCGATGCCTATGTGGATTGGGTGGGCAAACTGAATATGCCCGATGTGGCCGAATCGGCCCTCGACAGCACGCTCTACAACGGGGCCTACGACCGCTACGCTTCGGGAGACGATGCCGCCGCGCTCCGCCAGTTCGATGCCTATCGAAACCGCTTTCCCAAAGGACTGTTTTTGCGCAACGCGCTGCGGTATTCGGCCGAAGTCAGAGAGCGCCAAGGATTGCACACAGAGGCAGAACGAGATTGGAAAGCCCTTTACGACCTCGGCCCAGGGGCCTCGTACGATCAAGCTTGTTTTGCCCTCGGTGCCTCGGCATTCAAATCGGGTAAAAACGCCGAAGCTCGGCGCTATTTCGAAGCCTTGCGCTCGACCGCTCATTTTGTACTGATCCGAGACAGCCGCGCCTATATGTTGCGGATGGAAGCGGTTGACAATCCGCAAACCGCGGTGATTTTGGCGGGTGAAATTCTCTCCGACGAGCGCTCCAAACCCGAGGACCGAACCGAAGCCCGCTTGGTCAGGGCGCGCAGTCTCGATGCCCTCGGGCAAGCCGAAGTCGCTGCCGCCGACTACCGCATCTTGTATGCAGAGCCCAAGGGCGCATCGGCCGCCGAAGCAGGAATTCGGCTCGCTCAGGGAATGCTTAAATCGGGCGATGCGGCCAAAGCCGTCGAGCAGGTGTACGAGACCCTGAGCCGCCATCCGGCCTATCGGGAATGGAAAGAAGAAGGTTTTTTGGTACTCATCGACGCCTTTTTTGCCCTAAATGATTTGTTTCAGGCCGAATACCTCATCGACCACCTCGAAAAAAATGCCTCGGGTCCAGCGGTGGCACAGCGCGCCGCCGCTGCCCGCGTTCGACTCAAAGCGATGCAAACGCCCCCGGTTTCGGCAGAAGGATCCTTCTTTCCCGAGGGAGAATCGGGCGTGGACGAAGACGCAGATGCTTTGAACGAAGGAGACGAAGAAGCCGAAAACCCGGCCGAAACCGAAGCGCCCCAATGAAGCACCGAATTTCACAGAGCGGCCCGAGGCCTTCTGGCCAAAACAGAACGCTTTCTGCGACTTCGAGGCATTGGACCAGCCTCTGGCAAATCGCTTTCTGCGCCCTGTTGGGTCTCGGCGGGCTTGGAACCATCCAGCCGGCCCAGGCACAGACCAACGGACTGGGCGGAGTCGAATTGAGTGTCGTAGAGCGCTACAAAGGCCGCATTGCCGAGGCTTCTAAGCTCTCGGAACAACCAAACACCGTGGACACCCTTGTCCAGACCCGGCCTCAGCAGTATCGGGTACCCACCGTAGCGCTGCAGTTCGAACTCGACCCTCCTCCGCTCAAACCCCTCCTGGTCAGCAAGGTGCAGGTTCCCAAACTCCCCAACTACCACCTCGACCTGGGCGCAGGCAACAACGGGCTGTTCCTGACCCACCTCTCCGCAGCATCCGGTCGTTCTTCCAAATTGCAATGGGGAGCAGAATTCGATCAACGGTCTTATACAGGTGGCGTTCCAGACAATGCTTTCGACGATCAAAACCGCAGCCAAACCCGACTTCAGGGACATTTAAAAAAGTTCACACGCAGTTCTGTATTGTCCGGTTCGGCGGCCTATGATCGGCAGGGGTTTCGTTACTATGGAATCCCAGAGTCGCTCATCGCTCCAGACAGCGCTGGATTTCCCGATGAAGCCGAACGCCAGATCGTCCACCGCATCGAACTCGGAGCCGGTTGGTCCCGGCTCAACCCAGATGCCCAAAAAGACCAATTCGATCGGTCCTCCCTCGATTATGGGTACCTGACCGACCGGTTTGGCAACCGGGAAAACCAACTTACTTGGGATGGGGGGGCGCATTTCGACTTGGCGGGGCAGCGGCTCGACCTCGACGGAACCTTCGATTTCTTTCGAACCGACTTTGATTCTGTCGGTCAACAAAGCCGCTCGTTTGTCCTGTTTGGGCTGCGACCCACCCTGGTCGACCAATGGGGCGATTTGAAGTTCAGTTTGGGCATCGATGTGGGCTACAACGTTGCCACCTTCAATCTAAGCGGCACCGACCGCGGTGGTTTCTACCTACTGCCCAACTTCAAGGCCGACTACGCCCTCGTGCCCGGCTATTTGAGCGCCTTTGCCGACTGGACGGGAACCATCGACAACCTTTCTTACCACGAGCTCAACCGGCGATACGATTTTCTCTATCCCGCATTTGAACAGGAAACCACGCGTCAATCTCAAATCCGTCTGGGGTTGCGCGGTCGCATCACGCATCGCTGGGTCTACGAAGTCTCCGGCCATTATGCCGATGCGCGAAAGCAAGCCCTGTTGTACCGAGACCCCCTCTTTGCGGGACCTCAAGGAGCGGGTTTTGGGCTGTTGTACGACGCCGTTTCTCGCTTGGGGCTGGAAGGCAGTATGGGGTACGAAACCCAGGAGCTCTCGTTCCGAGCTGTACTGAATTACGACGTCTACGAAACCGATCAATACGATGCGGCCTATCACCTCCCGGCCCTGCGTTTGGCTGTGGATGCCGATTATGCCGTGCACCCCAAGATTCGCCTCGAAGCTTCCATGCGCATAGAGGGCAGCCGATTGGCCTACGAGGAGGGTATGAACGGACTTCTCGATCGCACGCTGGACCCTTATGTAGACCTCGGCCTGGGGGCACTCTACCACTACAACGAAGCCCTCTCTGCCCGGTTGCGGTTCGATAATGTGCTGTTTCAATCCTACGATCTTGCCTATGGGTATGGTGTTCAGCGTTTTATGGCAAGTTTAACGCTGGGCTATCGGTTTTGAATCCGCCTTCGATCAACGCGCGCTGATTCCCGGGGTATTTTTGTTCAAAACCTGTGATTTTCTCGGTGTTTTCCGTGGTTTAAGCCCAAGTAAAGCCCGCGCAAATACCGTACCTTCGAGGCGGTCTTTGATCATCCAAAATCTGAAGGAGTTCACCCCGTCCCCTGCCCAGACTTATACCGTTGATCCAACAGGGGTTCGTAGTGATTCCATCCACGGTTTGGGTCGGCCAAAGTCCCCGAATGGGCGCGAAGGAGTTTGGCTTGTTCTCTGCGAAAGAAGCTGAGCATTCTGAGGAATTCGGACCGATTGTGTGCTGAGAATATGTCGAATACACCCCGAGCGGTCGCCCTGAGCGCGATGGCTCCTACAAACGAAAAAAACCTCCATGGCTGAACACAGCGACTCGGCTGCCCAAAACGGAGCAGCAAAGGAATATCGTGCCGACAGCATCCAGGTACTCGAAGGGCTCGAGGCGGTCCGCAAACGGCCCGCCATGTACATTGGCGACATCGGTCAAAAAGGGCTGCACCACCTCGTTTATGAAGTAGTCGACAACTCGATCGACGAAGCACTGGCCGGTTATTGCAGCAACATTGCCGTAACCATTCACGAAGGCGAGCGCATCACCGTACAAGACGATGGCCGGGGCATTCCAACCGACATGCACCAAAAGGAAAAGCGCTCTGCCCTTGAAGTGGTCATGACGGTGCTCCACGCCGGGGGCAAGTTTGACAAAGACAGCTATAAAGTTTCCGGAGGGCTCCACGGGGTCGGAGTGAGCTGCGTCAATGCGCTCAGCGACCATTTGCACGTCCACGTGCACCGCAATGGGGTGCACTACGAGCAGGAGTACAGCAAAGGCGCTCCCCAATACTCGGTCCGCGAAGTAGGACCCACCGACATTCGGGGCACCATTGTGCACTTCCACCCGGACCCGACCATCTTTACCGAAGTGGTCTTTGTAACGAGCATTCTCGAAGCCCGTCTGCGCGAGTTGGCCTTTTTGAACAAGGGCATCCGCATTGTTCTGGTCGACGAACGCATCACCGATGCCGAGGGCGCTTTTTACTGCCAGGAGTTTTACAGCCAGGGTGGTTTGGCCGAATTCGTCGAGTTTATCGACCAAACCCGGGTACCGCTCTTGCAGAAGGTCATGCATATGGAGGGCGAGCGTTCAGGCATTCCCGTCGAAGTGGCCATGACCTACAACGACAGCTACAACGAGAACATCCACAGCTACGTCAACAACATCAATACCCACGAAGGGGGAACCCACCTTGCGGGCTTCCGACGGGCGTTGACGCGGACCTTGAAAAAATACGCCGACGACAGCGGGCTGCTGACCAAGGAGAAAATCGAAGTTTCCGGAGACGACTTTCGGGAAGGGCTTACCGCCGTCATCAGCGTCAAGGTGATGGAGCCCCAGTTTGAAGGGCAGACCAAGACCAAATTGGGCAACAACGAAGTGGCCGGGGCCGTCGACCAATTGGTGGGCGAAATGCTTACCTACTACCTCGAAGAGAACCCCGCGGAGGCTAAGGCCATCGTACAAAAAGTACTACTTGCGGCCCGCGCCCGCATTGCCGCCAAAAAGGCCCGGGAAATGGTGCAGCGCAAAAACGTGCTCCAGGGTTCAGGCCTCCCGGGCAAACTCAGCGACTGCTCGGAAACCGACCCCGCCATTTGCGAAATCTTCCTCGTCGAGGGCGATTCGGCCGGTGGAACGGCAAAACAAGGGCGCGACCGGAAGTTTCAGGCCATTCTCCCGCTCCGGGGCAAGATTCTGAACGTGGAAAAGGCCATGCATCACAAGGTCTTCGAAAACGAAGAAATCAAAAACATGTACACGGCCCTCGGGGTGACCATTGGAACCGAGGACGACAGCAAAGCCCTGAATACGAGCAAACTGCGCTATCACAAAGTCGTGATAATGTGCGACGCCGACGTGGACGGAAGCCATATTTCGACCCTGATATTGACCTTCTTTTTCCGCTATATGAAGGAACTTATCGAAGCTGGACACGTCTTTATCGCCCAACCCCCGCTCTATTTGGTGAAAAAAGGCAGCAAGCAGGCTTATGCGTACAACGAATCCCAGCGCGACCGCTTGGTCCTTGAGCTCGGAGGCGAGAAAGAGACAGGCGTAGGCATTCAACGCTACAAGGGTCTGGGCGAAATGAACGCCGAACAGTTGTGGGAAACCACCATGAACCCGGATTTCCGTACTCTGCGCCAGGTCACCATCGAAAGCGCCGCGGAAGCCGACCGGGTGTTCTCGATGTTGATGGGGGACGATGTGCCACCGCGCAGGGAATTCATCGAAAAGAACGCTAAATACGCACGCATCGACGCGTAGTTCTTTCTTGGTCTGGGGGTATATGGAATTTCTGTTTTCTTTGGGTTCGAAATTCCGAATCCATGAAATCGATGTTGCGCACCTCGGCTTTAGCATTTTTGGGGCTGTGTTCCGGGGTCTACGGTCCGAATCTATCCGGGCAGACCACCGATAAAAGCCTAGATACCAGAGCCATTCAAGTATTGGACGGCATGGCCGAGCGCATTGGTCAAATGGAGTCGTGCCGTTTTGTAGTCAATATCGCCACCGACAGCATGCACTTCGAATACGGTCCGGTTCGCTACTTCAACCGCTGCGAAGTGGGATATTCGGGCTCTGAACGGTTCTTCGTCAGAAGTTCCGGACACAACGGACTGCACGGAATTTGGTACAACGGGCTCGATATGGCTTATTACGACTTTGAAAAGAAGTTGTACGGCCTGTTTGATGCCCCCGAAGGAAGTTCGCTTCAAGCTATCGACGCGGTACACGAACGCTACGGCGTCGATTTTCCCGCAGCCGATTTCTTCTTTCCTACGTTTACCGACGACCTGATCGAACACCACGATCGCATCGACTATTTGGGGATAGAAACCTTCGGAACCCGGCGCTGTCACCATATCGTTGCGAGAAGCCCAAAGCGCAACATCCAAATTTGGATCGAGGAAGATGGAATGATGCTCCCCTATAAAATGGTCATATTCGATTGGAACCCGGATCAAAAGCGGTCTTATTCGGCGGAGTTCGAGCAATGGGAAGTGAATCCGAAAATTCCCGATGCCTTTTTTGACTTTCCCGCCCCAGCCGAAGCCCGCCCATTGAAAATCGTCGCCAAAAAGAGCCGCTCATGAAATCCATGCACCGCCTTCCCGCCTTTTTGATCCTGGCCCTACTGTGGCTCCAACCCGGTGTCGGTACGATAGACGCTCAGCGCATGCCGCACGCACCCGCAGGACGCCAGGCAGCACGGCCTTCTGGGGGTTCGATCAATGGAGGAGCACGGCCTTCGCCTTCTCGTCCGGCGACCCGGCCCCAGCCTACTCAGCCTTCCCGTCCGCAGCAACCGACCCGCCCCACCCCCTCTCAACGCCCCTCCAGCCGGCCAAGTACACAAGACATGGGTTCGAACAGCCCTAGCCGCGATGTGCAGAAGCCCAAAAGCAAACCTAGTGCGAAGGACAGCGGCAATTTGGGCACGGTCGAGCGCCCCAATAGCAACAACAAACCCGGCAACAAACCCAGTCAAGGAGGCTCGGGCAACCGACCGGGCGGTGGGGGCAACAACATCAATATCGACAACAGCACAAACATCAACATCAGTGGAAACAACGTGGTCCGGCATCCGCCGAGCTACTACCATCGCCCGCCTTATTACTATGGCGGATTTCACTTTTACTACGGCAATCCTTATTACTACCATCCCTATCGTCCATACTATTGGGGTCCGGCCTGGCATCCTTGGGGATTTTTTATCGCCGCCATGGCCGTTACGGCCGTAGCGGTCTCGGTACAAAACACGACGTATCACTACGATCAGGGGGTGTGGTATCAGCCGAGCAACGGGGGTTATGTCGTGGTTCAGGCTCCGCTAGGTGGCACCGTGACGCAAATCCCTTCGGGTTCCCAACCGGTGGTGGTCAATAATGTCACAAACTACTACTACGGTGGCACGTACTACGAAAAAAGTACCGAAGGATACACCGTGGTCCCTCCCCAAGCGGGCAGCGTTGTAGAAAACTTGCCCGAAGGTGGAGAAGAAGTCAAAGTGGGCGATCAGACCTATGTCAAAGTGGGTGAGGTGTATTACTCTCCCGTTCAGGTAGATGGAAAGGAAATGTACGAAGTGGTGCAAATTGAAGAGGCTCCTGCCGAATGAGTGCAGCGGGGTCCCCAGCGCCCAAAGACCCGCCTAAACACGATCTCCGAACGGTATTCTGGACGGGGGTGGTGGCCGTAAGCCCGCTTTTGGTATTGGGCTATGTTTTGATCCACGCTCTGCGTGCGCTAGGAGCGGCCCTAACACCTTTGGCAGAACGCCTCGGGGTGATGCGGGTCATCGGCGAAATTGGACTCTTTGCCGCTTTGGTTTCTTGTTTGATTGTCCTTTTTCTCTTAGGCGGTTGGTGGGTTCTCCGCCGTGGACAAAGCCAACTGATGACGATGGCTGAACGCCTTGCCATCAAAGCGGTTCCCGGTCTGGCGGAGCTTAAAAAACGCAAGGACCGGGTCTTGCTACACGCCGATGAGTCGGAAACCCGAATTCCCGGATTGATTGGGATTCAAGGCGTTTGGCGCCCGGGATGGAAGGTGAAGAACCACGGAAACTGGGTGGTTGTGGCCTTTCCGTTGATCGGCCAAAGCGAACCCGCTTCCATTGAAATTCATCCCAAAGACAGCATTCAATTCAAAGCGTTAGAAGCCAAAGTTTTTGAAGAGGCTTTGGATGGAACCGGCAGCGCATGGCTGGAAGTGATGGAATGAAAGGGACGCGAAATCCGTTCCTTGAACGTTCTATCATCGATGAACATCACAACACCCTTGGCCCATCCGTCGCGTTGGGTTCTCAGTGTCCTTTGGTCCTTGGGTTTTACAGGGGTCTTGTTCTCCTTGGACGAGGGGTACAACGACTTGCGCTGGATGCAGTCTATGGGCAATTGGCTCATGTTTGCGGTTTATGCGCTTCCCCTGTTCGCGGGATTGTACGCCCTCTTTCCCGCTCTACGCGCCTTGCCCGGGCTCTTGAGATACGGGATCATTCCCTTGTTTGTCTGCGCCTTCCTTTTCTGGGGTGTGGCTGCCTTGATGCTTGGGTTGCGCCCCGATTGATGCGCAATTCCTGAAATGCCAGCCCTAGGCTTTGCGCACAAATTCAGACTTCAAGGCCATGGCCCCAAAACCGTCAATTTTACAGTCGATGTTGTGATCGCCTTCGACCAGACGGATGTTCTTGACCTTGGTGCCCGCTTTGATGGGTCCTGAGGCGCCTTTGACCGGAAGGTTTTTCAGTACGATGACGCTGTCGCCATCGGCCAGAATCTGTCCATTGGCATCGAACACTGGGGGCGCGCTTTCGATCGAGACCTGAGCAGGATTCCACTCAAAACTGCATTCAGGGCAGGTATAAAAATCGTCTTGAACGGCATAACCGTAGGGCGATTCGCATTCGGGACAGGGCATCATTGGGTCGTTCATTCCAAGGGCGTTCGCAGCACCGAAGGTACGGTCCTGCCCTATTGGGTGGAGTTTCCGGGCGTATTCTCTAGAATCGGTTTGAACTGGATGGCAATCAGGCGCGGTGGATTGAAAATCGCATCTTTATTATACAGTAGTATACTCATTGATTTCCAGCAATTTCAATACCGGCAGTATTCGCCAATCCATTCGGTTCGACGCCCGGCCCGCTGCGGTGTGGGCGCTGTTTGCCACAGCTCTGGGGCAAGCAAACATTACGGGAGCGTCCTGCTTTTGGGAGGAAGAGGTGGGGGGGTCTTTTTTCTTGTTCGACGGGTATTGCACAGGAACTACCCTCGAGCGAGAGCCTCCGGTACTGCTGGTTCAGGAGTGGATTTTTCGCGAAGAACACTGGCCCGATTCCCATGTTTCGAAGTGCCGTTTCGAATTCGTCGAAGAGATCGGTTTGGACTCGGTCTATTGTCGCATTGAATTCACACAATGGGATGTTCCCGAGCCGCATTTGGAGTCTCTGAGCAATGGATGGGTTCGGTATTACTGGACCCCGATGCGCGCGTTGTTGGGGGGGTAACGGTTGAATACCCGCGGATAGTGGAGACGCATAGTGCGCTTCGCTTAGGATGGACTATTCGATACCCAGTTGCGCAAATAGTTGAAGGGGAAATTCCCGAATACGAGGGAAATGGGGTCACGGGATATTTCTGGGGAGAGATGTTTTCTCATTCAATTGAGGCCTTCCCTTTTCCTGAGATACAACCTACAATTGACTAATTCAACCAGAGTCTTCCAAGGTAAACCCGGGCCTTTGGGTCGAAGTCTTCCGGCTACGCCGATGACTATTCAAAGCTCGCCTGCGCTGTTCATTCCCGCTCTACGACTCGGCAGGTGCCCCGCACCATGGTGCAAGACTCCGTGTCCGTTGGTGAAAAAAAAGTGCGGAGGGCTTCTTTCTTTGCTGCTCCAAAGAAAGAAGGAAAGAAACGAGCTTTTTTAAGCGGAACTTATGGTTGACGGCCTTTGGCCGAGGTCATTCCGCAAGGCACACTGGCTGTGGCAGTTGGGTGAGCCTCGGTGTTGCATGGATCCCTAGTCGAGAGGCCTTAAACACCTGGGTAGCCGTACAACTCGTTGATCTATAGTGGAATTAACTCACTCCGGCACGGTGGCCCACAAAAAAACCTCTTGAACGAACTTAAGTCTGCCCTGTGGGATTTCGCATTGTTATGGATGTCGTTACAACTGGATCGCCCATTTTCACATAGTCCCCAGAAATTTCTGTTGCCTTCAGATTGCCTCCCGCGTAGCGCTCTCGGCGATCTGCCGCGGGGGTTGGGACTACACCTGCGCCTCATTTTGGGCCGAAGGCCCAAAATTCAAGGCCCTCAGCGTTTCTCAATGCAAGCAAGCTTGCTTTCGAATCGCCAGAGGGCCTTGATTGGAGCTGCGCTCCAAGAGGCGGCGCAGTGTTTGTCGGGGTGGCCAGATTCGAACTGACGGCCTCCTGCTCCCAAAGCAGGCGCGATACCGGGCTACGCTACACCCCGCCGAGCAAATAACAAACCCCGCCACGGGAGCGGGGTTCTGCGGTCTTGAACCGGCGGTGAAGGGGGGATTCGAACCCCCGGTACAGTTTCCCGTACGGCAGTTTAGCAAACTGCTGGTTTAAGCCACTCACCCACCTCACCGGAACGTCGTCCACCCAAAACCAACGGTGCAGAGCATTCCCTCCAGTCCGTTGTTGCAAGCGAACCGCGAAAATAGCGCATTCACCTCAACTGAACGAAAAAATCCGATGACACTTTAAACGCCCGTGTAAGCCACGCGAAAGTGGTAGACATCGCGGAGTTTGCGCTTGAATATCTCCTTGACCAAACCAATTTCCTTCAAACTCAAATCGCTCTCGTCCAATTGCCCTTCTCCCATTTGATGCGCCACAATCGCCTCGACCAATTCATCCAGCGATTCTTTGTCGCGCTGGGGCAAGCTGCGGCTGGCTGCTTCCACACTATCGGCCATCATCAGCACCCCCGTTTCCTTTGAAAACGGCTTGGGACCGGGGTAACTAAAGCGCTTCAAGTCCACTTCGGCATCGGGAAAATCGCGCACGTGTCTTCGGTAGAAATACTGTACTGTTGAGGTCCCGTGGTGGGTGCGAATAAATTCGATCAACCGCTCCGGGAGATTTCGCTGACGCGCCAAACGAATGCCCTCTTTTACGTGGCCCACGATGATCTCGGCACTCTCTTCAAAGCGCAATTCGTCGTGGGGGTTGACCCCCGTGGTTTGATTCTCAACGAAGTAAAAAGGGTTTTTCATTTTCCCAATGTCGTGGTAGAGGGCTCCGGCCCGGGCCAAGAGCGGATTGCCGTGGATCGCAGCCACCGCGGCTTCGCACAAGTTGGCCACCTGGAGCGAGTGCTGAAACGTCCCCGGAGCCCGCTCGGCCAACTCCCGCAACAGCGGAGAATTGGTGTCGGTCAATTCAAACAGCGACAAATCGCTTACCATGCCGAATGCCTTTTCGAAGGCATAAATCATCGGGAATGCGAACAAAACCATCACCGCATTGGCGCTCAACAACAAAAACTGTCGACCCTCAATGACCTCCAACGACTGCGAACGGAACAACACCAACCCGATAAAGACCAAACCATAGATGACCAAAATCTTCATCAAAGACAGGAACAACTGCGCCCTTCGATACAAAAAACTTACGGACACAATAGCGTAAAAGCCCGCGATAAAGTGCAGAATGACAAAGAGCAATCCATCGGGAGCCATCAACCCTACGGACAAAATGGCCAACATATGCACAAACAGCGCCAACCGCGTGTCGAAAAAGGCCCTCAAAACGATGGGAAGAATCGGGATCGGTGCCAGCAACAAATAGTCCACTCCGAAGCTCAAAGTCAAACGACAAATGCCCACTACGAAGATCCAGGTCGTCAAGATCAAGGCGATTCCAGAAAAATCCTGAAGGACAGACGGCCGAAAGTGCTTTAAAAACAAGAACAACATAAAGAGCAACAACGAGCTGAGCAGCAAAATACCGAGCCGTTCGCTCCAACGGAGTCCTCCTTCCAGGCCTCCGCTCTGAAAGACGGCTCTCAACGCCTGCAGTTTTTCAAAAGTATCGGCGTCGATCAGCTCTCCTTTGGCCACGATCAACGTCCCTTTGCTCACCTTGCCTTTGTCGAGGACCATTTCCGCCAGCGCTTCGCGCTCGACCACCTGGCTCAAACTATCGTCCCAAACCACTGAAAGCACCCCTTCTTCTGAGGCGGCCGCGCGTTCTCCCAGAGACAAGAGTTGATTTCCCCATCGAAGGACAGCAAAAGCGCGATCCGTAGGAGGGATTTCTGAGGTTTCAGACAACTTCCACGGGGCCCCAGAACGGGGAAGGACAGCGACCGAATCAGACTCCAAACGAAAAATAAGGGGACTGTTGGACCGAACCGCTTGCTGCTCGGCGCTCCATTCATCGGCCGATTTGGGGAGGGCAAAGTCGAAGGGCGCCTGCAAATCACGGTATTCCCAGCGATGCCCCATTTTGTACCGGTAGCGAAACGAACGCTGGTCGGGATAGAGCAAAACAACTACAGCCGCAGTAATGGCAAACATGCCCCACAACTGCACTTTGCGAAGCTGGGGAGTCCACCCGTCCGTGAACCCAAACTTTTTCCCAAACTTTTTCACATTTGCGAAGGTACAGGGCGCAGACCAAGGGAAATGGGGAGTCGCGGAAAAAGCATCCCTTACTTCCCCGACTTGAACGCCTCAATGTACCTTCGGGTCTATGACGGATCACCAAGAAGACAAGGTCAAAGACGCTTTCGAGCAAAAGACCTGGAACGAAATCAAAACCTCCGACTCCTGGGGCATATTCCGGGTTATGAGCGAGTTTGTGCAGGGTTACGACACCCTCGCGCGGATTGGCCCCTGCGTTACGCTGTTTGGTTCGGCCCGCACCCCGGAGTCGCACCCCGACTACGCGCTGGCGCGGTCCATCGCATTTGACCTGACGCGCAAGGGCTATGGCATCATTACCGGAGGCGGCCCCGGCATCATGGAAGCGGGCAATCGCGGAGCCCAAGAAGGAGGCGGTGTTTCGGTAGGGCTCAACATCGAATTGCCCTTCGAACAGGGGAGCAATCCATACATCGACTCCGATAAAAACCTGCAATTCGACTACTTCTTTGTCCGCAAAGTGATGTTTGTCAAGTATTCTCAAGGGTTTGTGGTCATGCCCGGCGGATTTGGCACCCTGGACGAGTTGTTCGAAGCCTTGACCCTCATTCAGACCAACAAGATTGGCCGATTCCCGATCATTCTGGTCGGAAGAGCCTTTTGGAGTGGGCTGGTCGATTGGTTTAAAACCGTGCTGCTCGATCGGCACGCCAACATCAGTCCAGAAGACCTCCACCTGTTTCACCTGGCCGATACCCCGGCCGAGGTGTGCGCCATCATCGATGAATTCTACGGTCGGTATTTGTTGAAGCCGAATTTTTGATCTTCGTCCCAGTCCAGTTCGACACAAGGGAAACCGAGCATTGTTCAACCTCATTTCAGAACGGTATGGCTTCGTGGTTCAAACTCACACAAGGAGTTCGCACAGTACTCACCCTCTTGCTTTTGGCCTGTGCGGTCTATTTGCTGTATCGCCTGCAGGTGTTGTTGTTCTACCTCATCGCCTCCGCCATTCTCGCGTTTATAGGCAGCCCCCTGTGCACCGCCCTGAAGCGAATTCGCATTCGGGGGTGGAAATTTCCCGATGCGCTGGCGGCGCTCGTGGTGATCGCCGTACAGCTAGGGGTATTTGCCGCGCTGATCTTATTGTTGGTGCCCGGGCTGTTGCGGGAATTGTCCCGTTTGGGGCAGGTCGATTATGTCCACCTGTGGAACTACGCTCAGGAACAGATCAAAACCGTTCAAAACCTCAGCCATCGCTACCACATCGACATCGATCCGAACGAATTGAGGAATATGGCCATGAGCCATCTCAATTTCAACGACATAGGAAATATTTTAAGCAGTTTGGGCTCGTGGTTCGGAAGTTTTTCGGCCGCGCTTTTTTCCATTCTCTTTATTGCGTTCTTCTTTCTCAAAGAAGAAGGATTGGCACGCTCGATGTTGTTCTCGTTGTTCAAGGAAGAAGAGAGCGAAAAGCTCCAGAGGATCACGACCAAAACCAAGAATTTGCTCTCGCGCTATTTCATCGGACTGCTCATTCAAATCAGCATCAATGCCGTTTTGATTGGTGTAGGGCTCAAACTGGTCGGTTATAGGGAGGTGTTGTTTGTGGCTGTTTTTGCGGGCTTGCTGAACATTGTGCCCTACGTCGGCCCCTTGCTCGGCGCGTTGGTCGGTCTCTCGGTGGCCCTGCTCCAAAACCTCGACCAAGAATTTGCCACCCAGGTGTTTCCGCTTCTGGTGCGCACCGCCCTGGTCTTTACGGCGGCCCAAATGCTCGACAATATGCTGTTCCAACCCTTGATCTTCTCGAACAGCGTCCAAGCGCATCCCCTCGAGATTTTTTTGGTTATTCTAGCGGCGGGGAGTTTGGGCGGTTTGCTATCGATGGTCGTCGCGGTGCCTCTGTACTCCTTTGCCCGAATCGTGGCCAAAGAATTTCTCAGCGAAGTGCGCATTGTACAAAAATTGACCGAAGACGTCTAGTCCGGCAATGGAACTTTCGGACTTTGAACGAGTTCTACAGGAAGGAGTGGGGGCTTATCTCGATTTTCGAAAACGCCATTCCGAGGTTTCTCCCCAAAAGCTCTTGTTGAAATACAGCGGTCGTTGGCCGGCATCGCAATGGGCCTTGTGGATGGGCAACGAGCGAAAACTGCAAGACAAAATCCCCGAGGACTGGTTCGAGCGGGGCTGGATTTGCCCGCTTCCCCTTTCGGCTGAACAGTGCAGCGCGTTTGGAATGGCGCGGCAGATCGACTGGGGACCGGGGGGACTGGCCCTCGATGTGTGTGCTGGTTTGGGCGTCGATTCCGTCGCCATGGCCCAAAGCGGTTATGTTGTTACGGCCCTCGAAACCAATCCCATTTTGGCGCGGGCGCTCGAACACAATGCACGCGTGCTAGAAGTGAATGTGCGCGCCGTGCATATCAGCTCGGAGGCGCATTGGGAGCGCACATCGGAGCGGTATGACCTGATCTATGCGGACCCCGATCGACGTCCCGGAAACCGGAAAGTACGATCGCTCGAAGACTGCCAGCCCAATCCGGTGGACCAAATCGAGGTTTGGAAAGATCGGGGCACCCGGGTTCAGATCAAACTCAGCCCGATGTTCGATCCGGACGAAGCCATCCGAAAACTGGGCTACACCGGGCTCGAAGCGGCCGAGGCCTGGTCCTGGAACGGAGAAGTCAAAGAGCTCATGTTGCGCTATATTACCCCTGCCCCATCGCATCCCCAACGCAGGGTGATGATGGCCGCTCTGGGCGCACCCCTCGTGCCATTCGAATCGCCCTGGACCGTACCCGATCGTGGTCGCACCATTGCAGAAGCCAATCGCCCCATGGGTTCATACCCATTTCTGGCCGACCCCGCTCCTGCTCTGCACAAAATGCAGTTGTATGGGACTCTAGGACAGCACTATCCCGAGGCAGTATGGGCAGGACCCAATACCCATTGGATGCTGTTCCCCTCTCCACCAAAGAACTTTCCCGGCAAGGTGTTCCGCCTACTGCGCCCCTTCGACCGCAAGCGAGACCGGGGCAGCGCGCTTGAACCCCTGTTGCGCAATTTTCCAGAAAAGGCCGAGGCCCTTCGAAAACAGCACCATCTCCTCCCCGGTGGACAAAATCGATTGGTGGGGTTTCGCAACGCTCAAGGACAAGCGGAGCTTTGGATAGCCGAGCCCCTACCCTGACAAATTGCGCTGACCCAGGGAACCTCCTCGCTTTATCTTTGGTAGGGTAGAATGTTGCCTTTCCCGATCCATCCGTTCCCTGCCCTGCGAGCCGCCCTTTTGGGGGCCTTGGCCGCTTTGTGCGCGGGATCGCCGGTCCAGGCGCAGTTTGAACCGAACCGAGGGCAATGGAATGGATCGTTTAGCCACAAACTGCGGCTCAACAAAGGGGCAGTGTTCGTTGAATCAACAGGATTTACGCTCATGCTCACCTCGTTTGACGAGCACGACTTTCGGGATCATCCCGAGTCGGAGCGCAGCGCCCAAGTGGTTCGCATGGTATTGCTGGGGGCGAACCCCCTGATAGCTCAGGCCATCGATTCGGCCTCCACCCCCACCCATTACTATTTGGGCAACAACCCTGCTCAATGGAAATCGGAAGTCTACGCTGCTCAAAAACTGAAGGCCGCAGACGTCTATCCCGGCATTGACCTGTGGATTGAGCGCAGCGAAAATGGAATGGTATTCGATTTCGAGGTGCATCCAGGCGCCGACCCTTCCGCCATCCGATGGAAATACGAGGGGGCCGATTCGGTGCGGCTTCGGGAGGGGCAACTCCATATCTCGACCCGAGTGGGGACGCTCTATGAACAACTGCCCGGAGCCTATCAAACCGAGGGCCATCAACAAGAATCGGTCGATTTGGGCTATCGGCTCTACGCCGACGGCAGCATTGGGATGGCCATTGGTTCCTATGACCGGCGCAAGGCATTGGTCCTCGATCCGGTCTTAGTGTTCAGCAGTTTTACGGGATCTTCGGCCGACAATTGGGGCTACACGGCCGCCTACGACGAGGCGGGAAACATCTACGGGGCCGGGATTGCGTTTGGAGTGGGGTATCCGCTTTTTACCGGTTTTCAGAGCTTTTTTGCCGGAGGCGACATCGACATCGCCATCAGCAAATTGAGTCCAGATGGGAGCCAGCTCTTGTATTCGACTTATTTCGGCGGCAACCAAAACGAACAACCCCACAGCCTGATTGTGGACAGCCAAAACCGTTTGGTGATGCTAGGCAGTACGGGGTCTCCCAATTTTCCAACAACGCAGGGGGCGTATGACCCTACGTTTAACGGGGGTGTAGGCATCATGCTCGAAAATTTGAACTACCCTTTTGGAACCGATCTCTTCGTCGCCAAGTTCAGCGCCTCGGGTCAGCAATTGGTGGGGAGCACTTTGTACGGGGGATCGGGCAACGACGGCATCAATCTCGGTCTGGACATCAACTACGCCGACCACTTTCGCGGAGAAGTGATTTTGGGTCCCGACGAGTCGGTCTACATTGCCTCGGTGACGCGTTCGGCCGACTTGCCCGCGCCCAATGCGCATCAATCGGCCTCGGGCGGAGGAGAAGACGCGCTGATCGCCAAGTTTGGACCCGACCTGACCACACTCGCCTGGGCCACCTATTTTGGGGGCAGTTTGGCCGATTGCGCCAACGGGCTTCGCTTGAGTCCCGATGGGACCCATGTGTACGTGGGCGGCGGGAGCGCCAGTTCCAATCTCCTCCTCAGCGGGCATCAAACCACTTTTGTAGGTGGGCCTTCAGACGGGATGATCCTCCGGTTTGCCTCGTCCAGCGGAGCCCTAACCGCCTCGACGTTTATCGGCTCAGGCCAGCGCGATTTGTGCTTTTTTGTCGAAACCGACAAACTGGGAGGGGTCTATGCCTTTGGACAAAGCTTTGGCAACATTCCCGTTTCGCCAGGGGTCTATGCCTTTGGTGGAGGAGGGCAGTTTGTTCAGAAGTTTGACGCCGGGCTGCAAACGCGCTTGTGGTCGACCTCAATCGGGAACGGGTCATTGCCGAATCTGAGCCCTACGGCATTTCGGGTAGACGATTGTCTCAACATCTTTCTGAGCGGTTGGGGGGGAATCACCAATTCGAGCAATTTGGGATTGATGAATGGCATGCCCCTGACCAACAATGCCTTCAATCCGAATTCGGATGGAAACCAGTTCTACTTTGCCGTGCTCGGGCCCAATGCCGGTTCTTTGGTTTTTGCCAGCTACTTTGGAGGTGCTTCCAGAGAACATGTAGATGGGGGCACGAGTCGTTTTAGCCCAGAAGGCATTATTTATCAAGCCGTTTGTGCCGGATGTGCCAACGAGAGCTTTCCGACCACCCCCGGTGTGTACGGCCCCAGCAACGGGGGGCCCAATTGCAATCTGGGCCTCATCAAAATCGATTTTGAAACCAGCGTTCGGGCTCAGGCTACCATCGATGCCTCCTTTGATTCTGATACGGTCTGCGACACCATATTCGTTCGGTTTGTCAATCAATCGCAGCATGCCGATGTGTTTTTATGGGATTTTGGCAATGGGCAAACGAGTACCCAGATCAATCCCATAGCGCGGTTTGATTCACTGGGAACCTACACCGTGACGCTCATTGCCACCGATACCGTCTGCGATATTGTCGATACCGCCCTTGTGACCTTCGAACACCGGATCGTCCGCAGCCTCGAGGTCGATTTCGGGTTCGAATACGCCGAGTGCAATCCCGCCAGTCCGGTACAGTTTATCCCGGAACGAACGGACAATCTCGGATTTACCTGGGATTTTGGGGATGGGAGCACCGGGACGGGCAGCTTTCCGCAACACACCTATTCCGGGTTTGGAAGCTATGAAGTAACCCTGTATTCGCTCGATTTGCTCTGTGGTTATGCCGATACCACCGTGCGCACGGTCACTTTTGAAGCACCTCAAGACGAACCCAGTTTGGAAATGGGCGAATTCGACTGTGCTCTGGGTCGCCATGTATTGATGATTTCGGGAACCGGAGCGTCTGTTTCCGTTTTTTGGGAATTTGAAGATGGAAGCACGGCCTTTTCTGGTCCGGTATTGCCGATTTGGCTCGAAGCAGGTGTACCGACCGAAATACGGGCCACGGTAATCGATTCGGTGTGCGGGGTCGAGTATACCCTGTCTGAAACCTTGACCCCCGATCACCACACCGGAGCTTTGTTTATTCCCAACACCTTTACACCCAACGGGTCGGGGCCCAACGAGTACTATGCGATTTCTGGGGACGACTGCTTCTCGAATGGGCACCTCATCATCTTTGACCGATGGGGCGGCAAGGTTTTCGAGACCTCCAAACCCTTCGAAGAGTTTTGGGATGGCAGGCGCTCGGGTCGACCGGCCAGTCAAGGGGTCTATTTCTACCTATTCCGGTTTTTGGAGATCGAAAAACGCGGTTCAGTGACCCTGCTGCGCTAATCGATTGTGCACAAAAAAAAAGCGCCTTAGAACGGACGAATCCGCAATAAGGCGCTGTCGCTCGGAGCGGTTGGTTTACTGCTCCTCTACCTTGGCGCTGGCCGCTTCGTGCATCGCCACCTTCATGGCATCGGTGCGGGCCGCCTCGCCTTCAAACATCGGGCTCGAGCCAATCACTTGGCCGTTTCCCGCCTTCAGGTTGAAGTACAACTTGCCGTTGGTCGATTCCAAGAGGGCATAGCGTCCTTCTTCTTCTGCGTTTTTACGAACCGATTCGATGCCGTTGTCGCGGGCAGAAGCAGAGGTGTACCCTTCACTCATCAGCAAGGCAGAGCCGCTGTCGGAGCGAAGAACGAACTGGAACTCGCCATTGGCGCGCTCGGAGACTACAAAAATGGCCATGTGGATTGTGTGTTAAGTTGACAGGGCCAAGATAGCTTAAGCCGCCAATACCATCAATCGACCCGGACCTGAAAAACCACTTCGGCATCGGTACTGCCGAGGGCAATGTCGCCGGGGGCTGGTGCCTTGACACCGGGCTGGTGCTTGAGGGTAATGGTGATTTCGCCCTCACCCGACTGTGCTGCAATCCACTCCGAGTCCAACCCCAAAGGATTGCCGTTGCCATCGACATCGAGGGTTGTGACGGTCAAACCAGACAGTCCGGGCGTGTAGAACACCTGATGTTCGTCCGATTCCATCTCGATTTCCGGGGTAATGTCTTCGGGATCGGCCCCACTTTCGTTCAAAAAGAACAGAGAGCACGCATACAGGGTATTGGGCTGCAAATCAAGGGTGTCCCATTGGGTCGGAGAGGCACCCCCGGGACCATCGGGATCGCGAAATGCATAATCAACAGGCTGACCCCCGGGGGCCTCAAGGCGAACGATAAGGGTGGTGATGACCTCTTCTTCGTTTTGGTTTGGAGGGTTGTTCACCTTGTTGTCGTCTTTGGAGCAAGACGTGGTCCACCCCGCCAATGTGGCAAGGACAACAACCGACCGTGAAAAACGCAATACAGACATGGTGTTTGGGTTTAAGTGAAACATTCAAAAATTCTTGGAACGACTGGAATCCCAAGAATACCGGAGCCTAAGCGCGAGATTAAATCCGGGCGCATCGGCGAAATAGCGAAAGCGATCGAGGTAGTCGCGGTAGGCGGTGTTGAGGGCGTTGTCCAGACGGACACCGAGTTCCCATGCAGGAGCCGGGCGAAAGGCATAGTCCAATCGGAGCAAGACATACCCCGGTGGGGGTGGGGCGTAGTCGACGGGTTCTCCCGGGGCAAAGTAGGCACGGTGGGTCCATACAGCCTCTGCCTCCCCTTTGTGCGCTCCCCAAACTTTGGATCCACCCCATCCGAGCCGAACCGGAGGCATGTAAAACAATCCGGTCTGGCGCGATGCATCGATTGGAATCAGGAGGCTGCCGTGGAGAAAAGCCGACCACCCCGAGCCGTATTCTCGCTCGTAGCGCCCGTCGACCCCGAGCAAAAGCGCCTGGGTCTGATCGTACACAAAGGCGGGATAAGCCCCCCGAATCGTGAGGATGGGAGCGGTAGGACGGATTTGAATATACCCCTCTACGAAGCGCGCATAGGCCTGAAGCGTTACTCTGTGCGCGCCTTGATCGAGCGCTCGATTCGAGGTACGCGCCCAACTCACCTCCCAACTGCGCTCGGGCCCCAGATTCGGATCGCCTTCTTCATAGCTCAGCTGTCCGTGGTGCACCCCTCGACTGTAGCGTTCGTGCACATGGGGTGGGCGAAATACACTCCCCACCGTCCAGCGGTTGCTCGTGCCCCGCTGCGCATTCGACCGGAGACGGGAAAGGCTGAAACTCGGCCCGTTAAACCGGCTGTCCAACCGCTGAACGGAACCGTCGGGATTTTGGTAGACGGCAAAATCGTCGAAGTCCCAGCGCAGCAACAGGTTCAACTGGGTTGACCCGGCCGAATTCCACGCCAAGCTCTGCACGGCGCTCCACCCGTTCCGCTGGAAATTGGGTAGAAAAAAACGCCCCTGATAGGTATTCGCCTGCACCAAACCGGCGATTTTGGACTTCCAGACCAGGGTTCGAGCGGACGTTTCCCAACGGCCTTCCACCCCGATTTCAGGCAGGTGGGTGGTGATCGCATACCGGAGATCAGAGGGTTGAAGCACCGAAGCAACGTCATATTCATCTCGGAAATTGACCTGACGGCTGTATTCAGCAAACAGGGTGGTCCGGGCATCGAGATGGACATTGCCCGAGGCCCTCAACAATTCGTGGACCACTGCTTGTCGGGGCGCCTGGATCGCATACGAGAATGGGGCGATATAGAGCGGTCGATCGGCCTCTATGGCGCGCTCTAAATCGGTCAAACTGCCGACCTGGGCTGCATACAACAGACCGAATTCCTCCTGAAAGCGGTCGTAAAACACTTCGAACTGGCGGGTTCCGTCCGCACGAATCCAATCCATGCCCCAGTGCACATCGAGTCCCCGTTTGCCCGTATTGCTCAAGAGATAATCGGCGGCTCGGGCATCGCCTGCCCCCCAGGCCGAAGCCCCGAATCTCCAACCTAATCGATGCCAAAAGCCGCTGGAATTCGGGGCACGAAAATCGGTTTGAAACGCGGTTTTCCCTCCCCATCCATTGGTGTAGAGACTCTGAAGGACCTGCCCCTCGGTTCCCTGTGCTGATCGAATCGGACCCCGAGAAATCCAGAGGGCTCCGCCAAGGGCTTCGGGTCCGTACCACAAGGCCTCAGATCCATAGAGCACCCGCACTTCTTTAGCAAAGACGGGATCGAGTTCGGGGGCGTGGTCAAATCCCCATTGTTGACCGGAAATGCGGACGCCTTCGTGGAGAACGAGCAAACGGTTGCCGGTAAGCCCTTGGAGAACAGGCTTAGAAGGGGCGGCTCCAGTTTGTATGAGTTGGACCCCTGCCGCGCTTCGCTCCAACCTCCGACCCAGATCCAAATCGGGGGCCGTTTTCCATGCAGGCGTTTCGGCGTCTACGCCCGGTCGGGTATCTCTGCGCTCGGCAACCACCACTTGAACCAAATTCCGGTGCGCGTGCGCCATATCGACCGAAAAGACAGTGTCGCGGTACATCTCCCAGACCACGTGTTTTTGGGGACAGCCTACATGACTGATGAGCAACACCTGAGACCCCGGACATACCCGAAAACGGCAGCGTCCTTCGGCGTCCGTATAGGCCCATTGATCGCCATTGAGCTGGGCTATGGCGTTCTCCAATGGCAGCGCATTTTGGACGTCTCGAACCGCAATTTCGAGGACCAAAGCACACGTGTCGACCAAAGGTTGGGCCAGGGCAGATGGGTGCACTCCGCACAGGAAGAACACCGCCGACAGCAAGACCCAACGCCTCATTAAAGCGTGGAAATTCAAAAACAAAGAGAAGTTGATAACGCTCCAAGGACCTTAGAAGCGATCCTTAGAGCCCGTTGTTGACCAGCAGAGCGAAAGCGAGGGGTTCAGGTCAACGCGCCGGAGGGCCCCGATCGGCCGCGGCACTGCGCAATACAGTCCATAGACCGCTGGTCAAGCCCCCGACCAGGAGGGCGCGAAAATCGTCGTTGGCTTCCGTCTTGTCGGGAAGCTCGGCCCAAGACGGTTCGGTTTGAAAGAAACTACAACTGTCGCAACTGTGGTGGGCTTCGTCCGAGCACACCGAAGTAACACCCGGATCTTGGTGTACGTGCGCTACCTCATGATCGTGTCCGACGACGTGGGAAAGCGCGTGAAAGCCAGGCCCCAACTGCACCCACAAGAAAGCCGCCACCAATCCGACGAGGGCGCCAAGGTGGTTCTTTTTGTACCGAGGAGGTATGGAGCGGATGAAGCGCAAATGGATTGCTTTAACTTTTATTTAACAAATTCATTATCAGGCATTCACAAAATCAAAGATAGCCTCAGTTTCCAATTGACCAAACACTTTTTGGATGCCTGTTTTCAAATCCTTAATGGACAAAGTGTTGTTTTGAATTTCGTCCAATCCGATCATCCCCAACCACCGGATCCCCGACTTGTCTGCGTATTCCATCTGCTTGCGGAGTTTGTCCTCCTTGGGATAAAACTCCACAGCCCGGCCCGATCGCCTCCACTGAGACGTCAGGGTGAAGGCGCGCAAACCCGCCTCACCCCCCAAATGCGCCATCAACAAAGGAGGGGCGGCCGAAATTGAATCAGGAAATAAATGGAGTTGTTCAAGGGCCAAAGCGATGCGTTCCAATCCGAACGAAATCCCTACGCCCCCGACTCCGGGCAAGCCAAACAAACCCGTGAGGTTGTCGTATCGCCCTCCCCCGCCGATGCTGCCCAGCTCTACGCCAAGGGCACTCACTTCAAAAATGCACCCTGTGTAATAGTCCAATCCACGGGCCAGACTCGGATCCAATCGCAGTTGGGCGTGTTTCGGGGGCACGGCATGCAGCAAGGCATCGAGCTCGTGCAAATCGGCCAAACCACGTTGGGCCAGGGCTTCCTCGGACAAATGCTGCTTATAGCGTTCCAAGGCGGCGCTCCAGGCCGTATCGCCGAGGCTCATCCAAGAAATCCGCTCCCAATCGATGAACAATTGGCGCTGGGCCCAATCTGCCCTGACCCCGTCCCAGCCCACTTTGTCGAGCTTGTCCAATCCCACGGCAAAGTCCACAAATCGATCGGGGCAGCCCGCCAAAGCCGCCAGACCCTGCAACAAACTGCGGTGGTTGACGCGAATCTCTACCGGAAGAGCAAATCGCTCAAAAGCCCAGTCGTAGAGTTGGATCAATTCGGCCTCTTGTACCATACCTCCGGGACCGGCCACGTCGGCGTCGCATTGGGTAAACTCCCTGAACCGACCTTTTTGGGGTCGATCGGCCCTCCACACCTGTTGCATTTGATAGCGTTTGAATGGCAAGGTGAGCTCGGACCGGTGATCGACGACAAATCGGGCAAAGGGCACGGTCAAATCGTAGCGCAGAGCCTCTTCGATGTGTTGCCCCATTTCTGTGGCGCTGAGCCCCGAAAGTTGTTCGAATTTGGCTCCTCGGGGCAAGAGCTTGAACATGAGGCGTTCTCCCTCCTCCCCGTACTTGCCCGAAAGGGTTTTGAACAACTCGAGCGCGGGCGTTTCGATGGGTTGATATCCAAAACACTCGAAGATCTCCGCGAGGGTGTTTTGCAAATACACCCTGCGCTTTTTTTCAAGGGGCAAAATGTCCCGGGTTCCTTTGGGCAGCATGGTACAATAAAAGGGGCCAAAGTTAGGGCTCAGTCTCCCGGAGCGCAGAGTCGTTCATCGATCTTGAATCGGCGGGTTCGACTGCGTTGCACAAAGGTCCAACGATTGTGTGCCCAGTTGTCGAACGGAGAAGTGTCCTTGAACACCACATCGGCCAGCCCATTGATGCCGTAGTGTTCGAAGATCAACAAGGCCATACACCGGACATGATGCGGATGCTCGGACCAGGTTGAATCCAGTTCCTCGAGCAACTGCGACTCGCACAACCCCAAATAGCGATCAAACGTAGCCCCTCCGCACACCGCATAATTGACCAGACTCCATCGGGGGCGATCTGCGCGGTATAAGAGCTGAAACACATCGCCTTCTTTGAGCGGCATTCCATTGCCCCCAATCATGCTGTGGTCCACCTTGCCGGTGCGCTCGTGTCCAAAAAACTCTTCGCCCCCAACTTCGTAGGCATAATGCACCTCCCGGTAGCCCACCCAATGCACACTGCACCAGGTGGTATCGGGTTTGGACAATACCTGCCAGCGGTTGTAGCCCCTTTGGCCCAAATGCACCCCCCAGGGCAATAGCATCAGGGCAAACGGAAAAAACCACCAGCGGCGCAGGGCCTTGAGCCGTTTTTCTTCTTCCAGCCGGCGCTTTTCGAGATAGGCCTTTCGCAGTCGCTCCCGTCTGAGGATGTGCGCTTCGACCACCGGATCGACCGCCTCTTGTTCCGCTACCGCCGCACCGGACTGCAGCCGCTCATAGGCCTTTTGCACGAGCAAAAACTGATCGCGGGCCGCGGGATCGGGATTGACATCGGGATGCCACTGCCGGACCAAACGCCGATAAGCCTTGCGGATGTCCACTTCTGTGGCATCGGGGCCCAAACCCAACAAGGACAACCACCGACTGCGTTCAAGGCGCGTCATGGGGTTCGATCGTCACGGGTTTGGGTTTGCGACCGACCAGCTTGCGAAACAGCTCATTCCAGGTTTCAAAATCAGTGGTATAAAAGATGCCGGCACCTTGGGTATACGCGTTGATCGAGCCAATGGTCGAGCTCCGGTAATTGCTCTCGTTGAATGCCCGGGCTTTAAAACGACCATCAGGGGTAATGTCGTATACCACCTCGACATCGCCCAATATCTGCTGGGTGCTCGAGGCACTGCCGCTCACCGGGACGTCGAATTCTCCGTTGACCGTGAGCCGATCGTCGAGGAACTTTTTTGACAGGGCCACCTCAACTTCTTCTTGGTTGGCCCCGGTCTGGGCATCGGTACCGATCGAATAGTTGACGTTGACATCCACCACGTTGACGCCCGAAAAGATAAAGTTGCCCAAGGTGCTCAGTCCTTGGCTTGTCAGTTCGTTCCCGACCAAATTGCTGTTGCCTTCGTCCACGTTCGATCCCGACACAAAGGAATTGAGCGCCAGCAAACTAAAGGCTTGTTTGTTGAGCTCGTCGGGGTCGGCGAAATAGTTGTTGAGCCGAGATTCGACATCTGAAGACACATTCAAAGCTTTAATGCCAAATCGGATGTTGGGGTTCATCAGCGATTCGCTCAACAGCAAACTCAACTGAACATCGGGGCGCAAACTGCGGAATTCCTCTCCGGGCAAGATGGGGCTCAGACCCGTACGGGTGGTGTAGATCGCGGTCAAGTCGACACTGGCATCATAGGGGGTCCCGTTCCAATTGAGCTGCCCCCCTTTCTGAAGCTCAAAACTCCGGTTGACCAAGCCCCCCACCGTGAGCGAATACGAACCGCCCTCGACCGCGACGGCCCCATTCATCGAGAGCTCTCCGTTGTGTTCAATGCCCAAGCTCAATTGCCCTTTGCCCTTGCCCTTGAGTCCGTCGCCCGTAATGGGATCCATCACAATTTCGAGGAAAGCGTCGGGAATAATCTCTAAATCAAAATGCAAGGCGAGGGTGCTCCCGGTCTTTTTGGGTGCCACAACGGCTCCTGAATCGAGCAAGGCGCCCGTGGGTTCTTTGAATTCGACAAAGCTCTTTTTGCCCACTTCGGCGGGTCCCCCCATTTGGAGGACAAAATGGGTTCCTTTTTCCGCCCGTGCCTTGACGTCAATGTCCATTCGGTTCAAGGGGCCATGCATCCAAATTTGCCCCGTACCGTAGGCCTTGCCGTAGTAGAAATCGCTGGACTCAGCGTCGGTATTCATGCAGAGCAAGCGCTGCGCATCGATTTTCAGATCGAGCGCCATATCGCTAAAGTGGTCGTGGGTAAGCCTCAACTCGGCCGTTCCCGTGGTACCATCCTTGGTATCCCGAATGGAGGCTTTTTCGAGCGCAATCAGATCGTCGGTTATGGTCAGCGCAGGGCTGCCTTCGAGGTTATAGTCAACGTTTAGAATGGGGACGCCGAAGGCCGCATTCGGCAACGACAACGAGCCATAGGTCGAAAGACGATTGAGCTTTCCTTCGACGTGCAAGCCTCCATTGGCATAGCCGCGCAGATTGTCGAGCACCCCGACGAGGAAGGGATTGAGCGTGGACAATCGGAAGCGGTCGAAGCCGAGATCGAGGTCCACTTCATTCGAGTCGAGCTGATAACTCCCTTCAAAACCAAGGGTTTGCAGCGTCCCCAAAATCAACCCTCCTCGGAGCGTCATCAAATCGGTTTCGTTCGACCAGTTGGATTCGATGTCCAAATCGCCCAACAGCTGTTGATTAAAGCGCAGCTCGTCGACAAATAAATCACTTGCAAACCGCGGATTGGTTTTCAGTTCGCTCAAGATGATTTCGCCTTCGGCATGCCCTGCCAAATCGATGTTGCGATCCCTAAAAAACGCATCGAGAACCGATATGTTAAACCCGCTGATCCCCACCCGAAGAATTTCGTAAGGAGCCTCAGAAATGCTCCCGCCAATCGTCGCGCTTCCCGAATCGCCCACCACGGAAAGTTGATCAAAAAAGATGCGGTTGGGCTCGATCAGAACGCCCCCTCGTTCTTGAATAAAAAAGGGATGATCTCCCAAATTGAACGTCGACGTTCTCGTCGTGAACTGATAAGTAGAATCGTTCGGACGCGTCAGCGTGGTCTTGAGGCTGAAACGGTGATCGAGGGTATCGGGCAAGATGAAGGCCAAATTGACCAAGGTGCTGTCGTCTACGGGAAGAACAGATAAGACGATCGAATCGGCGGTGATTCCAGGCCCTGTGTATTCTTCGGCGCGCACCCGGGCCCCGGGCAACCCCTTGTAGTTTCCAAAGGCAAAACTGAACCCGCTGACCTTGTGCTCTTGATAGGACAACTGTTGCGAGACCAATCGACCCGCCAACTGATCGTCGGCCCGCTCGTATCGGCCCTCCAACGCCGTGCCCGGTTCCACATAGAGTTCGGGCATAAAAATCTCCGACAGAATCTGGGTGTTGTTGAGATAGAAATCGAAGGTGAAATCGCCTGGCCGGAGACTGTCTCGCTCCCGCTCAAAGGCGAAGTAGCGGAAGTAGTCCGCAAAAAACCCGGGGAGGTCTTTCAGGATGTAATCGCCTCGAATCGATCCATTGAATAATTCCGATTGCACGACCAGCGACTTGAAGGTATCGTCTTTCTCTGAGGTGATCGAGATGTCGTTGAAGAAGTAGTAGTTGAGCGGGTTTTCGTAGGTAATTCGATGAAAGACAGCCGAGCCCAACAATTCGCCCTGCAGGTCGCCTTCCAGGTCGATTTCGAGCAAGGCCGAGACCCGGCTGATGCTGTCTTTGACCCATCCGAGGGCGTGCAAGTCGGCTTCAAAAAGCTGTCCGTCGAGCACATAAAGCGAATTCGGACCCGCCAAACGCGCATTGCCACTCAATTCCAGCCGCAGATTCGGGTCGTCTATGCCCACATCGCCCGAAAATCCATCGGGGCGAAAAAATCCACTGACCGAGATGTTCTGATAGCGATAGTTCCGATACTCCAACATTCGAATCTCTCCATCTACGGATCCCTCGGCACCGGCTTGGCCTCCAAAACGGGCATCGACCTTGAATTGCCCATCGACCACCCCCAAGCCTTGTCCTGGGAGAAAGGGGTTGAGATCGACCGAGCCCAACGCGACGGTTCCCAACACCGTACTCGGTTGCCCGTCTCCCGGAAAGCCGATGTTCATGCGGGTATCGGCGCTTCCGACTCCGGTCTTGATCGCTCCGTCCAATCGGAGTTCGTGCAAACCTCCGCTCAGACCACCGATATAGTAAACGACACCCAATGGGTCCAAAGAAGGTGGAAGCGGCTCCATGCCCATTTTGGCAAATACCCGGTTTACCCCGTACACATCGGCCTGGCACTCGCGTATTTCCATAACGTAGGCCAAGCGCTCCGGATTGGTCACCTCGCGTAGGGTACCGCTTGCGTGCACCCGAAGGTCTTCGCCCAATTGGATTCGAAGCGAATCGATGGAGAGCGCATTGAGGGTTCCGTTGACCCCTCCGTGCAACGAAACCACGCCCAAGCGCGGTATGTCGTGCACATAAGGCCGCAATTCATCCAAATCGATTCTGCTGCGGTTGAGTTCGAGCTCCAACCCCACCGAATCGGCAAAATGGGCAAATCCGCTGGGGTGGTCCAGCTCCAATTCGGCGTGAATCCGGCTGTGGTCAGTCTCGAGCAGCAAATCGCGGGCGCCCGTTCGGCGCGGGGTGTGAAAGACTGTACCACTCATTTGAACATGGGTCCCTCTCAGGTGATCGACGGCCTCCAACCGATCGATCAGAGCCCCCAAACTGTCTCCCTTGAGTCCAAAATGGCGCAAGGCCAGACCTGGCGTTTCGAAATCGAGGGCAAAGCAGGTGTCGCACGGCTCCTTGCGCATCACCATGCGGAAATCGTCGAGGTCGAAGGATTGAACATCGAGTTTGAAGGCCCGGGTCGAAGGCGCTTTTTTTTCGGTGGCGAAAACGGAGAGAAACTGGGCAAACCCATCGAGAGAATCTCCGCTTCGGGTGATCATATTCAGCCGGAGGTGTTGGGCTTCCGTAGGTCCCAGTCCCAGTGCCACCCTATCGCGCTTTATTTTGAGTCGAAACAAGCTGGTTTTCAGAGAACCTACCGCAGCCACCGTGTCGCCCGCCTCGTCCCGGACCAACAGACCGCGTAAGCGGATCCGGTTCGGAAAACTGTAGCGTACCCGCTGCAGTTCTACGTCGATCTCTTTGTTTTTCGAGAGGATTTCCACTACCTCCTGGGCCACCGCGTTCTGAACCTTGGGAACGCTGAAGGCCGCAGCCAAGAGGAACAGCAGAACCACCAGACCCACCAAAACGGCACCGAGGAACTTCAGAATGCGCAGAAAAGTCCGCATGGGGCCAGTCTATCTTTGGTGCGAAATGGGTACACGTCTTCGAATTCTGGCGCTCGAAACCTCCTGCGACGATACCGGTGCGGCGGTCATGGATGGCCGAACCGTATTGTCCAACGCCGTTTCAGGCCAAAGCGTACACGGACGGTTTGGCGGGGTGGTTCCCGAACTGGCCTCAAGAGCCCATGTACAGCTCATCATCCCCGTGGTTGAAAGCGCTTTAGAGCAGGCTAAGATAAGCCTGTCTGACCTTGACGCCGTGGCGTATACCCGGGGTCCGGGACTCTTGGGATCGCTCTTGGTGGGGGCCAGTTTTGGCCAATCGATGGCGAGGGCGCTCGGCATTCCGGCGGTTGGCATCCACCACCTCAAGGCGCACGTTTTGGCGCACCACATAGAAGGAGTTCACCCCGAGCCACCGGATTTTCCCTATTTGGCCCTCACGGTCTCTGGAGGACATACCCTGTTGCTCAAGGTACACAGTGCCGAGCGCTTCGAAATCCTGGGACAGACCATGGACGATGCAGCGGGCGAGGCCTTCGACAAGGCCGCCAAAATTATCGGGCTGCCCTATCCGGGAGGTCCACTGATCGATGCCCTGTCGGAGGGTGGAGACCCCTTGGCCTTCGCATTCGCCAAACCCCGACCAGAAGGACTGAACATGAGTTTCTCCGGGCTCAAGACGTCGATTCTGTACACGCTCAGACCCCTGATTGCCGAAGACCCGAGTTTTCTAGAAACAAGAAGAGCCGATCTGGCGGCATCCATCCAGCACAGCATTGTCGGGGTGTTGGTGGATCGCAGCGTTGCCGCCCTGCGTCAAACCGGGCTTCGAACCTTGGCGTTGTCTGGAGGGGTCGCCGCCAACAGGGCCCTGCACGCTGTTTTGAAAAAGGCGGTAGAACGCGAAGGGGGGCAGTTGTTGGTGCCGCCCATGGCCTATTGCACCGACAACGCCGCCATGATTGGGATAGCCGCCGTAGTGCAAGCCGAAAGGGACGGTCTGAAAAAGACCTCCGTCGCGCTACCTGTTCGAGCCCGCATTCCGATCGACGAGGAATTCCAGCATCAATAAATCCGCTCCCATTCCCAATCCTTGAGGCCCACCATATGGGTAAAGGAATTGCCGTAGCCCCCTTGGGACTCAGGGTACAATTGCCAACCGCTGTGGAAACCTTCAAAGCGTTGACCTGTGGTGGGATCGCCGTCCATAAAGGCCTGGCAAGTCATCCAAAAAGCGTCGTGCCCTTGGAGCGCAAACAAATCGGGATCTCGGTGAAAGCGCTTTCGGTAGTTGCGGACAAAAGACCGATAGGTAGGTTGCTCTTCGTCTAAATCGAAGGCCCGAACAATCGACAAGCGCGCCTTGACCAAGGTGGGCTTGTCGTACAATTGAAGCTGTGTGAGTTCTTGGAGGCATACCAACCGCCCGCCCCCGTCTTCCCGGGCCGCAATGGCCGTTGCCAAAGCCCCAATCAAAGCGCGCTCTTGGGTCAAGGCCACCACAACCACGGGACCCTCTGCGGCCAAAACCTGCCTCCATCGGGTGTTCGCATTGCCCGTTGCCGCATAGCGCGCTGTGTCCCAAGCAATGCTCAACCCGGATAAACTCTGGGCCAGCCGATTGCGCTTTTCAATTTCTTCGGACGAAACGCTCGATACCAGCAGCAGTTTGGCGTTTTGTCCGCTCCACAGCATCCATTCCGCCAAAGAGTGCAGGCGTTCTTCGGTGCCGGGCATCAAATCGATGACGTGGGGCGTAGCCTTGCGCTCCAGCTGAACACTCATGGGCGACACGATCCAGCCCGAGTGTTTGGCCGTAAACGCGGTCAGCGTATTTCCATAGAGTGGTCCGAGTACAACATGCGATTCCGAAACAAACGGGTCCCGGGCAATTGAGTCCAATTTGGACGCCCTGTTGGCATCGTCGAAGACTTTGAGCTCGATTCGGACATCGGTGGTGCGCAGGCTGTCGATGGCCATCAAAACCCCGGCGTAGAACGACGCCACTTTTTGCTCTTGTTGTTGTTTTTTGGCCGCGGTGGTGGTGGAATCGCCCACGTCTTGGGTAAACGGCAGAATCAACGCGACTTTGAGCGGCTCTCCCTGAGAGCGCCGCGCCTTTGCAGGAAGGGCGGGCACGGGCTGCCCCTCGGGTTGAGCGGAGGCTTTTGCCTGTCCCACCACCAGGATTTGTCCCACTTTGAGCCCTTCTTTAAGCCCTCCATTCCAGGCTTTTAGTTGATCGACGGTGCACCCATATTTCTTGCTCAACCCGTAGATGGTTTCGCCGGCGGCTACGGGGTGCTCGATGAGCTTTGAAACGGGCGTTTTTAATGACGCACTGGGCTGAATCGGTGCGGATGCAGTCGGGGAACCAAAAGCTTGAGCCGTTGTGGTGCCGTGCCGTTTCCCGGGTGGCTGAACGACGGTGCCCACTTTCAAAACTTCCATACCGGGATTCGCTGCCCGGGCCTCATCGACCGTGCAGCCCCATTTGCGCGAAAGCGAATACCATGTATCTCCGGCCACCACGGTGTGTCCGGCTTCTGAAGAACCCGCAGGGCTTCCGCCAGAGACCGCTCTTTGGCCAGGAACGGTTTGGGGCTCCTCGAGCACATCATCATAGTCCGCCTTGTTCGACTTGTCTGGGGTGCTCGGAACCGGTACGGTCGGGACATTCTCTGTTTTGGGCAAGAGCAAAACCATACCCGGCTTCAACCCATAGCGGACTTCTGGGTTCAATTTGTCGATGGCGGCCTTGTCGACGTTCTGCGCCTTGGCGATGCTCTCGGTGGTTTCTCCTGCCTGCACGGTATAGTACCGATACCCCTGATTTTGGGCCCTTGCTGCCATGCCGAGCAGAATGCCCAGCGCCAATCCTGCCAGTTTGTTCATTCCCATTCGATGGTGGCCGGGGGTTTGGAACTGATGTCGTACACCACGCGATTCACCCCCCGGACTTTGTTGATGATGCGGTTCGATAGCCGAGACAAAAAGGTGTGCGGCAAATGCACCCAGTCGGCGGTCATTCCATCGACGGACTCCACCGCCCTAAGAGCCACAACCCGTTCGTAGGTGCGCTCGTCTCCCATCACCCCTACCGAACGGGTATCGAGAAGAATCGCTCCCGCCTGCCATACGTGATCGTACAATCCCTCTTCGCGCAAACCTTCGATAAACAGCGCATCGACCTCTTTGAGAATCGCGAGTTTTTCTCGGTCAACGGCTCCGAGAATCCGGATGGCCAGTCCCGGTCCGGGAAAGGGATGGCGACCGAGCAGTTCTTCGGCAATGCCGAGGGCTCGGCCTACCCGACGCACTTCGTCCTTAAACAACAAACGCAAGGGTTCGACCACTTTGAGCTGCATCCGCTCGGGCAATCCCCCCACGTTGTGATGCGATTTGATAGTGACCGAAGGCCCGTTGACCGAAATCGATTCGATGACATCGGGATAAATGGTGCCTTGACCGAGCCATGCTACACCCGAAATAGCCTTGGCTTCGCGTTCAAAAACTTCGATAAACACCCGGCCTATGGCTTTGCGCTTTAGCTCGGGATCGGACACCTCGGCCAGGGCCTCCAAAAAGGCGTCGGAGGCATCTACCCCCTTGACATTGAGCCCCATGCCCTCGTACTGGGCTAAAACGCGCTCAAATTCGTCTTTGCGGAGCAATCCGTTGTCGACAAAAATGCAGTGGAGTCGATCGCCGATGGCCTCGCTGAGCAATACGGCAGCGACGGTCGAATCGACCCCTCCCGAAAGCCCCAACACCACCCGATCCGGCCCCAATTGAGCACGCAGATCCCCAATCGACTGTTCGATAAAGGCCGTGGGGGTCCAATCCCGGCGGCAACCGCAAACATCTTCGACAAAATTGCGCAAAAGGGTCAATCCGTCGGTGCTGTGGTGCACCTCCGGGTGGAACTGGATTCCATAGGTCGCTTCCCCGGCCACCCGAAATCCCGCAATGGGCACATCGTGGGTTGAGGCAATCGGCGTGGCGTGCTGGGGCAGTTCCAAAATGGTATCTCCGTGGCTCATCCACACCTGAGAACCGCGGTGGATTCCCTTGAACAAAGGCTCGGACGGATCGACCGAACCCAGCACGGCCCGGCCGTACTCCCGGCTGTCGGAAGCCGCCACCCTGCCGCCGAAGTGATGCGCCAAATATTGGGCCCCGTAACACAACCCGAGCAAGGGCAAACGCCCTTTGATTTGACCGAGATCGGGCAAGGGCGCGTCGGGTTGGTGGGTAGAATATGGACTTCCGCTCAGAATGACTCCCTTGGTCTCGGGTCCTAAGGCCGGTATCTTGGAATAGGGATGAATCTCGCAATACACGCTGAGCTCGCGCAAGCGGCGCGCGATGAGTTGGGTGTATTGGGAACCAAAATCGAGGATGAGAATGCGCTCGTGCATGGACAAAACTACGAATTGCACAAGGGCCAATGCGCTGGGCTTTGGGCGCGTATTCCACAACCCAAGCTCACAGCCGGCCGAGGAACAAACCCAGTCCTATGCCCATCATCACCAGACCGACCAAGACCTGAAGCCATTGAACCTTGAGTTTTTTCAACATTTGTTTGCCGAGCACTGCCCCTGCCGTTGCGGATCCCACCGCGGCCATGAGCACCGGTGCCTGGGTCGAAAGCAAATCGGCTCCAAAACGCATGCCGTAGAGGGGAATCCTCGCCAAATCGACGGCCAAGGCAATGGCGGTTCCGGTCGCCACATAGGCCGCAGGAGAGAGCCCCACCCGCAACAAAAACACACTGCGCAACGCGCCTTGGTGCCCGCTGAATCCCCCAAAAAAGCCGCTCAGCCCACCTCCCCACGGAAGCCATGCCCTCGGCAAGGTCCCCTTATGGATCTGGGGACCCATCTCGAATAAGCTAAAGACCATCAACAACCCGCCGATCAAAGGTTTTAAGGGCGGAATGGAACGACCCCCGATCCATGGAATGGGCGCGAGCTGCCCCACCTGTAACAACAAGGCGGCTCCGAGCAACGAACCGAACAAGGCTGTCCATCCAAAGCGATGAAAAACAGACCAATCCAGATGGGTGCGCATCAATCCGAATTTGAACACATTGTTGAGCAGATGCACTACTGCCGTCAGCGCAATGGCCACATCGGGGGGGAAAAAGAACAAAAACGCCGGGGTCAAGAGACTGCCCAGTCCGAAACCTGAAAAAAAGGTCAACAGCGAAGCCCCAAAAGCCACTGCGGCAATCCATCCTATTTCGACAGCGTTCATCGGGGCTCTCTCATGAGGAGAAACGCAGGCTCAAAAGCCGAAATAGCCGAAAGGACCACGGCAGGAGTTTGGGGCCCAAAATGCTCGAAAAGATCCCAGTAGCTGTCGAAGCGCTCCTGCAAACCGCCCTGGGGAAACAACTGGGCATGAGCGCGTTCCCATTGACGAACCCGCTCGCCCAATCGGCGTTTTTCGGCCCGAATCAGCTTTCCCTCGAGCCGATGCAGTCCTTTTTGATGCCGCTTGCGCTCGGCTTCTACCGCTCGGTGCATGCTCTCGTCCGTTTGAGAAGCCAAAGAGAGCAGTTTTTCGAATACCCGGTCCAATTCTTGTCGGGGTTCCGTCAGTGCCAAGTCGAGCGGGCTGTGTTCGCTCAGTCGATGGCGGATAAAGCGCGAAACCTCGACAAACCACTCCGCGGCTGGCACCTCGGTATGCATCCAAACCTTAGAGGCCGAACCCGTTACCCACAAAAAACTCTGTCGCAAAATCAGCACAGGCATAGGGATGCCAGCGGTTTCGAACGCAGCGCGCATTTGAAACCAATAGGCCAGCTCTCCTCCTCCTCCGGTATACGCCAAATTGGGCAAAAGGGTTTCTTGGTAGAGCGGTCTGAGCAAGACATTCGGGCTGAAGCGCTCGGGATGCGCGTGGAGTTCTGCGATCAGGGTTGTTTCGCTCCACGAAAGCCCACCCTCGATGGTGCGAAAGACCTCTCCTTCGCGTTCAATGCGCGTCCGGAAGTCGGAACCCAAATAAAACAGATTGATGGGACGCACCAAGGCCTGAACGGAATACGATTCAGACAGGGATTGGGTGGTGTGTCGCAGCGCGGCACTGTAGGTCGAATTCCGAAGCTCTTGCTCGCATATAGGAATGAAAAAACGCTTGAGTCGGGGGTCGTCGGCATCGAGAATCACCAGGCCCTGGGCGCCAAACCAATCATGGGCCAAAATGCGCATGGCTTCTGCCCAAGTCCGTCCTGCCCGATAGGCTCGGCGCAACAGGGCTCCGGCGGCTGCCGCCCGTTTGCCTGTGCCCAACAGGGCTTCTACGGCCGATATCAAAGGCTCCAGATCGCCCAGAACGCGGCGTCCAACAGCCCCAGCAGGAACCCCCGCGGCGCGAAAGGGTTGGGCCCGAAAATGCACGTGATCGACCTCGGCATAGTCGTGGTCTTCGGTGGCCATCCAAAAGACCGGAACCGTATAGAATCCAGGGGTAGAGGCGTTGAGCTCCCGGGCCTGCGCCACGATATGCGCCAGTTTGTACAGCACGTACAAGGGCCCGCCAAATAGGTTGAGCTGGTGACCCGTGACCACCGTTCGCGAAGTAACCTGAAGCAGGTGTTCGAGCTGAGCCTCGAGCCTCCCCTCTACCCGAATCGTACATCGGGCGTACTGCTCGCGCAGCACCTCCACCAATACCTGCCGGCGTTCTTCGGAAAAATCGGCGCGCTCGGAGGCCTGATCCATGAGCGATTGACGCTCGGGACGGCGGTGGTAATACGGGCGCAGTGTTTCAGAATCCGACAGATAATCCCGAACCCAAGGCCCGAATTGCCTGGTGTGTTCGTAAGGGATGCGCTCTACAATCCAAGGAAAAACGACAGGTGAAGTACCGCTCAAAACCGGGGGCTAAAGCGACAAAGATATCTTTTGACTTGCCCTCTATACCCACCTTTGCTCAAAGCGCGCGCGCCAATCTTCGACAATCGGCAGATCGGCAGGGGCCCAGCGGAGGGCCGCCAGTTGGGCCGCATCGACCCAACGGACTTCGGCGTGTTCAAGGAGGTGGAGGGTTCCTTCAATCCACCGACAACGGTAAGGCCACAGCCGCAACATCCGACCATTCTCGAGTAGCGTTTCGGTTGGATGGAGCGCTTCGAGGGGTTCGACAAGGAGGTTCAACTCTTCCCGAATCTCCCGAACCAAGGCTTCCGCATGCGACTCGCCCGGCTCGCATTTGCCCCCGGGGAACTCCCAATGCCCGCTCAAGGCCATTCCTTGACCGCGGAGCGCGCACAATACCCTTCCCTCGGCTCCTTCGGGCGATTCGATGAGGGCACATACCACTTCGATGAAGTCTTTTGAGGCGGATTCTTCAGACTGCATGGGTCTCCGTTGTCGATTCACGAAGATGCACTGCCCCTGGGAACAGGCCAAAAGACCCACGGACGCTTTGAACCATCCCTCAATCTCTTGTCTTTTGTTGCATTCCTGCTGCCCGAAGTGGAAACCGATGGGGCTTTATCTGTTCAGAAAAGGGATGCCGAGCGATTCGCTCAATTCCGAATCACTCCATCCAGCTGACTGGAGTCCAAACGCTTATTCATAAAACCGGCAATGGTTTTGAACTCGCTGACCCGAACAAAATCGTCGGGGTTTTGGGTCGATGAAAAGACGACCACCTTAAATGGCCAGTTCTCTTCGGGACGCGCTTCCTTCAAAGCATGCAGGAACGACCAACCATCCAAAATCGGCATGTGCAAATCGAGAAAAATAAACTGAGGCAGCTCCTCCATTTTGGCGGCAAACACTGCAGCCAAGGCATTCTTCCCTTCGTAAAATTCGCGTTCAACGAGTGCGTTGAACCGCATTTCTACTTGCTTTTTGAGCATGAAATGAAAGATGGGATCGTCGTCGACCACCCAAATTCGCGAAGGCTTATTGTTTTCTCCTAAGTTTGACATTCTCCGAGCGCAAATGGTTTCGAATAATCGCAAAGATGTAGTAAATCAAACCATTAAGCCCTAAAAACCCAAGGAGAGTTACCAACAGTGAACGACCGAATCCGGTGGTAAAGATACGGGAAAACATCAATAAAAATGCCAAACGCAAACATTTGAAAGTGAAAGAAGTAACGAAAAATCATAGAAAATGTCTTATACTATAATCTCATTTTGGGAATATTTTTGGCGAATACTCAAGATGGGAACATCTTTCATTGTTGGTATCTTTTTTCAAAACGCTACAATCCCTTCCTAAGCGGTAGGCTGGCTGACGGGGCGGGAAAGGAGCCATAGTCCGAGGGTGCTGATCCCCGCGTTGACCGCGAGTACTTCAAATCCGAGCGAAAAGCCGTGTGCCCGCTGTACGTATGCATCCAACATCCAAGTCAAAGCGGGAGCCACTGCGCAAACCCAAGGAACGCCCCGGTCGTAGAGCGCCCTTTTGCTCATTAAGCCAAAAGAAAACAAGGCCAACAGAGGACCATAGGTGTAACCAGCGGCCTTGAACAAGGTTTCAATGACATGCCTGTCTACGACCCTGTCGAGGGCAATGATGACCCCGATAAACAACAGCGAAAAACCCAAGTGAACTCTTTTCCGAATCGAGACGCTCTGTGCAGCCCTTTCGCCGAGCAAATCGCAACAAAAACTCGCGGTAAGGGCAGTAAGGGCGGAATCGGCACTTGAATAGGCCGCCGCAATCAATCCCAAGACAAAGGCCAGACCGAGCAGTAGGCTCCCCGAATGCCGAAGCGCCAATTCGGGAAAGAGGGCATCGCCGTGCACATCGAGTCCCAGCCGCCCTGCTTCGGCTGTGAGCGCAAATCCCAACAGCAAAAACACCGCGTTGACCCCAATCAGGACAAGGCTAAACCAAAACATGTTCTTTTGTGCATCAGAAACGGATCGGCAACTCAGGTTTTTCTGCATCATGTCTTGATCGAGTCCGGTCATGGAGATCGTAATCAATGCTCCGCTGAAAAACTGCCTCCAGAAGTATTGCCCACTTTTGGGGTCGTCCCAAAAGAAAATGCGGCTCATCGGATGGTCGGCCCACCCCAAACTGGTTTTCGCCAATTCCCACTCAACGGCCGGCCACAAATGGTAGAGCGACAGCCCTAAGGCGGTGAGTAAAAAGACCGTCTGAAGCGCATCAGTCCACACAATGGTCTGAATTCCACCCTGTTGGGTGTAGACCCAGATGAGCGCGATGGTAAGTGTGGTGGTGGCCCAAAAGGGAATGCCGAGGTTGTCGAAAACGAGATTTTGCAGGACCGCTGCGACCAAATACAAGCGCAAACAAGACCCCAACACCCGGCTGAGCAGAAAAAAGGAAGAGCCCGTATAGCGGGTAATCGGACCAAATCGGGTTCCGAGATAGCCGTAAATCGAAGTAAGCCCCAATCGGTAATACACCGGAAGCAACACCCTAGACACTACCACATAGCCGAGAAAATAGCCCAACACCATCTGCAGATACGAGAAGCCCGATTTCTCGACCCATCCCGGTACCGAAATAAACGTGACCCCAGACAGCGAAGCGCCGATCATCCCAAAAGCCACAGCCATCCACGGCGCATTGCGCGAGGCCAGAAAAAAAGCCTCATTATCTCTGCGTCGGACCGTTCTGCGCGCAACGACGATCAGCATCGCGAAATAGGCCACAACGACACCCAGAATGCCCCAAGGGCCCCATACCACTTCACCCATAGTGCGAATGAACAACACCCGTCCCCATTTTGCACCCCTCCTTCGCTCTAATTTTGCACACTTGGAATACGCCTCGCGCATATTGGAACAAGCGGTCGAAGCGCTGGGCCGCCTGCCGGGCATCGGTCGTAAAACGGCCTTGCGATTGGCATTGCACTTGGTCCGAAGCAAACCGGAGTACAACCACCAGCTCGTCGAAGCCCTCGTCAAACTGACCGACGAGATCAAACGATGCAGGGTGTGTCACAACTTGAGCGACACCGATGTCTGCGCCATTTGTACCCAACCCAAGCGCGATACCCACTTGCTCTGCGTGGTCGAAGACATTCGGGATGTACTGGCCATCGAAGCCACGGGGCAGTTCAACGGACGTTACCATGTTCTGGGTGGACTCATCAGCCCGATGGACGGCATTGGACCGGCCGAATTGGAGATTGATTCCCTCCTGGCTCGACTCGAGCCCGAAGCCATACGGGAACTGATTTTTGCCCTGGGGGCCACGGTCGAAGGCGATTCGACCGCGTTTTACCTCTTCCGAAAACTGCCCCCGGGCATCGAAATCCGGGTTACCGCGATTTCACGAGGCATCGGCGTGGGCGATCCGCTCGAGTTTGCAGACGAGTTGAGTCTGGGGCGGAGCATTGTGCACAGAATACCCTACGAAAACACACTCCAGCGTTGAAGCCTTGGATGGCCAATGCGGGGCTGTTCGCCCTGATGTTCCTCCTCCGACTGCCTCTGCTCGATGGGGGATTTGGCAGCGAAGAAGATGCCTGGGGTCATGTGCTCAATGCCTTCGAAATGAAGGAACAAGGTCGATACATCTTATCTCGACTGCCAGGACATCCGCTGTACGAGGCACTGTGCTTGGGCTTGCTCAACCTCGTTGGGGCGAGGGCTTTATGGTGGAATGCAGCATCCGCCCTGGCGATTGCGGCTGCGGTAGTCGAGTTTCGAGCCGTTCTGGTCCATTGGAAGGTCCCGAGCAGTTGGGCATTGGCCGCGGGATTTGGCGCCCTTCCTGTAGTGTGGATGGCCGGAACCACCTCGATGGATTATGCGTTTTCGCTCTGGTTGATTCTCGGCGGATACCGCGCTTGGATCGAGGGACGCATACGGGCTTCGGGCATCTGGCTGGGGGTGAGCGCGGGTTTTCGGATCGTCAACCCCGCCCTGGCCCTGGTGCTTTGGGCTGGGGCTATCAGTGCGAAAACTCAACCACGCAGGGCCGTTTTGGAGCACTTCGGATGGGTCTGCGGGTTGAGTGCATTGTGGTATCTGCCCGCTTTGTGGCATTACGGTCCCGATTTTTTTGACTTCTACCGCCTCCCTCTGCCTCCCTGGCCCAAAATGGCCTACAAGGCCGGGCCCGGAGTCTGGGGCATTATCGGCGGGCTGGGTGTATTGTGGGCGATGGCGTGGCAATTCCGAACACCCTTCGCTCCCGGCGCCCCTCGGGTTGAGTGGTTGGCGGCAGCGGGGCTCTACGCCTTGCCCTATCTGCGAATGCCCGAAAAATCGGCCTTTTTTCTGCCCTTGATTCCCTTCTTTCTCTTGTGGCTGGTTTCGGGGTTGAGCGCCGCCCGCATTCGGCTGCTCGCGCTTTCGTTGGGTTTGTCCAGTTTGGTTCTGGGCATCCATACCCACGAACCCCACCGAGGAGTACCCGAACTCAAGGGGGGCCTCACAACAACGGTATCGGGTCAAAGCGTGGGGTTGCATCCTTGGGTGGGGTCGGTGGCGGGCGAATGGCTCAAAAGGCGCAACCGCAGGGCCTATGTTGAATCGCTTTTGAACACTTTGGAACAAGACCCCCGCCAGGGCCTTTTGATTGCCGGTTGGTGGTTTGCAGAAATAGAAGTGATGCGCAGAGTGGAACGGCGATCTTCCTTTTCCATGCGACCCATCTATTATAGCCCCCCCGAGGAAATGAAGCGCATCCTCGATGCCGGGCTCGAAGTGCGACATTTGCCCGATCAGGACGCCATCAACGACCGCAAATACGCCAGCGATCTCTGCCGTCAATACAGCCAAGCCTATCCGTGAAGCTCAGCATCGTTATTGTCAACTACAATGTGGCTGCCCTGCTCGAACAGTGCCTGCATTCGGTGCGGGCCGCCGCGGCCAAGGTAGAAGGCGGGGTCGAAGTATGGGTGGTCGACAACGCCAGCGTAGACGGTTCGGTCGAAATGCTGCGAGAGCGCTTTGACTGGGTTCGACTGATTGCCAGCGAGCGCAACCTCGGATTCAGCGCGGGGAACAACTTGGCCATAAGGCAGTGTACCGGAACCTGGATCCTCCTGCTCAACCCCGATACGATTTTGCCCGAAGATGCACTGGTCTGCAGCCTGGCCGAGGCGGAAACTTCCGAGGACATCGGAGGCCTTGGCATTCGAATGCTGAATCAGCAAGGATATTTTTTACCCGAATCCAAACGCGGCCTTCCCAAACCGATGTCCGCTTTCTACAAATTCAGTGGATTGATCCGGTTGTTTCCGCGATCCAAGCGCTTTGCCCATTATTACCTCGGTCATTTGGACCCGGAGCAAAACGCCGACGTAGAGGTGTTGAGTGGCGCTTATATGTTGTTGCGAAAGAGCGCCTTAGATCAAATCGGGACCCTTGACGAGCGCTTCTTCATGTATGGGGAAGACATCGACCTGAGCTACCGACTCCTCAAAGCGGGCTATCGAAACCGCTACCTCAGCCATCCGAGCATTGTCCACTACAAGGGCGAGAGCACCCGCAAGGCGAGCCTGCGCTACGTCTATGTATTTTATCAGGCCATGGCGCTCTTTGTGCAAAAGCATCCGGAATTCAGCGGGGGCGGCTTCTTTACGGCCATCATTCACGCGAGCATTTGGATGAGGGCCTCGTTTGGTTGGCTGTCTCGGATTGCCCGCAAAACGATCCTGCCCATAGCCGATGCGGGATTGATGTATGCCGGTATGGCTGTCCTGACGCGCTATTGGGAACTCAATCATCGCTTTGTACGCGGAGGAGGCTACCCCCCCGAGTTCCTCGGATTGGCGGTCCCGGTCTATATCGCAGTATGGATGATGAGCGCTTGGTTGTCTGGAGCTTACGACCGCCCCGTCCCGAGAAATGCCGTTTGGAGAGGCGTGGGTTGGGGCAGTTTGCTCTTGTTGTCGAGCTATGCGCTCCTCGACGAATCCTGGCGGTTCAGCCGGGCCCTTTTGCTGCTCGGTTCGGGATGGGCCCTTTTCGAAATGCAAGCGCTTCGCCTGTTGACCCGGCGCTTTGACCGCAGCGTGCAGACAGAGCGCAGGGGGCTGATTTCTGCAGAAGCCACATCTCTGGAGCGGTTCAAGCAACGCATGCACCAAGCGGGGGTGCACTCAACCACGCTGTTTGAACTCGGTTTGGAACAAGGTACCCAAGCCGCCGTGGAGCGAATGCGCGAAGCCATCACGGTGCTGCGGCTCCAGGAAGTCTTGCTCGATGGAACCGCCTTGGGAGGCAGTCGGGTGCTCGAAGTGCTCCGCGGGCTTTCAGGCATGGGGGCGTCGCTCAAAATAGTGGCCATCGACGGGGTGGGCGCCTTCTCGGGCGGGACTTATGCCGAATTCAACGGCCTGGGAATGACGGTCAATCGCTTGGATCAGCCCAGTGCGCGCCGGGAAAAAAGGCTGTTTGATGTCCTCAGCGCCCTCTTGATCCTGGCCTTCAGCCCCGTGCTCGCCTTGAGGCATTCGGGGCGCCCATTGGTGCGCAAAGCCCCCTCCGCTTTGCTCGGACAGCGCACCTGGGTGGGCCTCACTCCCCCGAACCCCTCATTGGCGTCTTCCAGAAGCCCGCGCACAGCCGTTTATCATCCCGCCCAGGCCCACCACCCCGAACCCACCGAGTCGGTGATTCGCGAACACCTCGAGCTGGGGTATCTGCGCGATTATCGCTGGATGTTGGATGCTCGAGTATTGTGGAATATATTAAAAATGAATTAATTACCTTTTCTTTTACCATCGATTATCCCTGATTTGGGCCCCCAGTTCGGGTTCAGTGCTACAGAACTGAAGGGGAAACGCCGCCAACCGCGCTTTCAATTCTACCTTCGCACCCATCCCCACGGAGCAGAATCCGCGGGTTAATCCAAGCATCCGAGGAACATGGCACAGGTGGAACTGACCATGCCCAAGATGGGCGAAAGCGTTGCCGAGGCAACCATCATCAAGTGGCTGAAAAACGAAGGAGAGCGCATTGAACTCGAAGAGTCGGTGCTCGAAATCGCGACAGACAAGGTAGACTCTGAGGTACCGAGTCCGGTCGAAGGCGTTTTGGTGAAAAAGCTATTCAACGAAAACGACCTGGTTCAGGTCGGTCAAGCCATTGCGCTGATCGAAACCGCCGCTGGGGGCACTGTCGCTGTTGCGGAAACCCCCAATACCGCTACCCTAGCCGCGCCATCAGAAGCCATTCAGGCGGCCGAAGCCGTGTACTCCAACGGGATAGCCACCGCAGGAACCGATATTCCCCGAGAGAGCAACGGTCGTTTTTACTCGCCCTTGGTGCGCAACATCGCGAAAGAAGAAGGCATTGGCTTGACTGAGCTCGATGCCATTCCGGGCAGCGGAGCCGAAGGCCGGGTCACCAAAAACGACCTGATGCAGTATTTGAGCCGTCGCGGAACGGCGGCGTCCTCTGCACCGGTTGTGGCAGCTCCGGCCGCTGCAACGCCGGCTACCACCTCGACAACTCCTCAGCGATCCGCGCCCCAACTGGCACCGGTCAGCCTCGGAGCAGGTGACGAAATCATCGAAATGGACCGTATGCGCAAGCTCATCGCCGAGCATATGGTGATGTCCAAATCGGTTTCGCCCCACGTGACCTCGTTTGTCGAGGTCGACGTAACGAATTTGGTGCGCTGGAGGGACCGCATCAAGGACTCCTTCCTCAAGCGAGAGGGCGAGAAAATCACCTTTACACCGGTCTTTATCGAGGCCGTGGTTCGGGCCATCAAAGATTTCCCGATGATCAACATCCAGGTCGATGGCAACAACATCGTCAAAAAACGCGATATCAACATCGGGATGGCGGCCGCCTTGCCGAGTGGGAATTTGATCGTACCCGTCATCAAAAACGCCGACCGACTGAGTCTGCTCGGTTTGACCAAAGCGGTGAACGACCTCGCGAACAGAGCTCGACAAAACAAGTTGAAACCCGAAGAAATCCAGGGCGGAACCTACACCTTAACCAACGTGGGAACCTTCGGCAATGTGCTGGGTACGCCCATTATCAACCAACCCCAGGTGGCGATCATGGCAACGGGGGCCATCCTCAAAAAACCCGCGGTGATCGAAACGCCCGAAGGGGATGTCATCGCAATACGGCACAAAATGTTCCTGTCGCATTCGTACGACCACCGGGTGGTGGATGGGGCCTTGGGCGGCAGTTTTGTCCGTCGCGTAGCGGACTACCTCGAAGCCTTTGACCCCAATCGCGAGCTTTGATGCTATCGCTCAAGCGCCCGCTCTGCTTTTTTGACCTCGAAACCACGGGGACCGATGTCGTCAAAGACCGCATTGTCGAGATCGGGGCCATCAAACTGATGCCCGACGGGCAGCGCGAAGCCAAGCGGTGGCTGATCAACCCCGGAATGCCCATTCCCAAAGAGGTGTCTGAGATCCACGGCATTTACGACCACCACGTTGCCCATGAGCCGCGTTTTTACCAGCGCGCCCGGGAAATTGCGGAGTTTATTGGGAACAGCGACTTGGCGGGGTTCAACAGCAACAAATTCGACCTGCCCATGCTGGCCGAAGAGTTCGAACGCGCCCGGGTCGATCACCATGGTCCCGACATCGATCTGTCGGATCGGCGCGCCATCGATGCGATGAATATTTTTCACCGCATGGAGCCGCGCAATCTGACGGCGGCCTATAAGTTTTATTGCGACAAAGACCTCGTAGACGCGCATTCGGCCCTGGCCGATACCGAGGCCACGCTCGAAGTCTTGCTCGGTCAGGTAGAGCGCTATCAAGCACAGTTTGTGGAGCTCGAAGAATTTAAGCAGGTACTCGACGTCGATTTTCTGAGCCGGATTTCGAACCGAGGCGATTCGCTGGACTACGCGGGTTATATCCGGCGCAACGCCAAAGGCAACGCCTACTTCAGCTTTGGCAAATACAAAAACACCGAAGTGGCCGAGGTGCTCCGCCGCGATCCCGGTTATTATGACTGGATTCTCGGAGCCGATTTTCCCCTCTACACCAAGCGGGTCATGACGCGTATTAAACTCGATCTCGGGCGGTTGTGAAGATTCTGTGCATCGGGCGGAACTATGCCGAACACGCTTCCGAACTCGGCAACGCCGTGCCTTTGGAACCCGTGGTATTTCTCAAGCCGGAAACCGCTTTGATCCCAAGCCGCATGCCGTTCTTTGTCCCCGACTTTGACTCCGAAATTCACCACGAAATCGAATTGGTACTTCGAATTTGTCGGCTCGGAAAAAACATCGAAGAGCGCTTTGCGCATCGCTATTACGACGCCATCACCGTCGGACTGGATTTTACAGCACGAGGCCTCCAAAACGAATTGAAATCGAAGGGATTGCCTTGGGAAAAGGCCAAGGCCTTCGACGGGAGTGCGGCCATTGGACGCTGGATTCCGCTGCCGACACAAGGGTCCGAACCCCTTCACTTTGCCCTCGATCTGGACGGAAGGGTCGTTCAACAGGGGCAAAGCGATCAAATGCTCTTCGGGTTCGATCGGTTGATTGCCGAAGTATCGCGCTATTTCACCCTCAAACAAGGCGATCTTCTCTTTACCGGCACCCCCTCGGGCGTCGGTCCGGTACGCAAGGGACAACAGCTCAACGGATTCCTCAATGGAATATGTCTGTTGACGTTGAACATCCGATGACCGAAACGGTGAATAACTGAGTGTCCGACATCGCTCAATGGCTGTTTTTTTAGGCGGTTTCAGCTCAGGCTTCCGTTATATTTGCGTGATAGGCTTGTTTTATCCAGTCTATTCACTTACCAAACCAACGCACGCCTCATCTCCATGATGCACCGCAACCTTGTGATTCGATCGTTCGCCTTGTTGATGGCCGCGGGTCTGAGCCTTGATCAGAGCCAAGCCCAAACTGTGGTATACGATGAAGATTTCGATACGGCCCCCATTCAAGGCACCTCGACCAGTCGGGGGGGCTCTCAGTCGTCTTTGGCGATTCCGACGGGCCCGGGTCTATTTTCTTGGAACGACACCAATGCGACGTTCCTGTCTCCCGGGTTGTCGTATCACGCCGAAACCCCTGTAGGCTACTCAGACACCGTCGTCTTTGAGACCAACGCGTTCAGCACCGTAGGCAACCCCTTTGTTCTGTTGAGTTTTTTCCACAAATCGCTGGTGCACCCCACCATGCGCTGTGAAATCTACGCATCGAACAACAACGGAACCACCTGGTCGCAGGTCATTGGAACACACTATCTCGGAGGGTCGCCCAACTTCGCGGGGACCAACTATTTCAACATCCTCTCGTACGGAAGCGACGCGAGCATCTGGGGAACCAACACCGCCCCCCTCAATGCCACCAACGCCCAATGGGTGCGCGAAGATTTCAATATATCGGCCTTGATCGGGGGGATGAGTGGTTTTCCCCAAGTCAAACTGCGGTTTGTGTTCAAGTCGAACCTCGGCAACATTTTGCCCCCGGCTGCTACGGCTGCCTTTGACAACTGGTTCGTAGACGACATTGAGGTATTGGCCGCTCCCTGCGAAATCAACCCACCGGTGGTCAGCTTCAATTTGGTCCCTCCTCCCATTCCCTGCTACGACAACCAGCCTCAGGGTTCGGTGCTCAGCTCGAATACACCCAAGTTTGGCATAGATGCTACCGATGCTTCGGGCATCGGCTCGGCTTCGGTCATTTACCGCATCAACGGTGGGGTGTTTGACACCGCCGCCATGACCTTAAATACCGGGGCTGGACCCAACCGCTACGAATACAGCATGCCTATAGGTTTGTTGGCCTTGGGCGACACGGTCGAGTACTACGTGTACGTTGAAGACAACTCTTGTGTGGGCACGGGGCGGCGATTGCCTTCTGCGGTGGGAACCTACTATACCTTCTGGATCATCAACAGTTTGCCGAGCAAATGCGGCTCGGTCAACTGTGGGGCTTCGCCGACCTTGGTGGGTACATTTCCCTGGACAGAAAATTTTGAAGGCTCGGAGTGGATTGCGGGCACGGGTACGGGCTCGACGGGTACGACCCACCGGGGCACTTTTCCTGTTTTTCCCACCGACAACTGGGAAATTTCTCCCAACCCGACCTCTTCCGGCTTTGGATGGAGCATCCGTCAGGGCACGCATCCGAGTTCGAGCACCGGCCCAAGCGGCGACCACACCACCGGAGGGGGCAAGTACGTGTATATGGAGACCAGCCAAACGGGCAACCCCCCGAGCACTCAGCTGATTACCCCGTGTATTGACTTGCGCTCGGGCTTTACTTCCTGCGTTTCGCTGGACTACTGGTACCACAAGTTTGGCAACAATATGGGCAATCTGCGCGTCGATGTCGATACAGGAGCTACTACTGCTTTGTGGTACAATGGCGTACAGGTGGTCGCGGGTCAGACCCAGACTTCGCAGGCTGCGGCTTGGTTGAAGAACACCGTCGATTTGACTCCGTTTATCGGCAAAATCATTCGGATCCGCTTTACGGGAACCTATGGCAATGGCGCCAATGGCGACATGGCCATCGACGACCTGCGCATCTACGAGCCCGTGGCCAACGATATGGAAATGGTGGCCTTTACGGCCCCGGTCAACGGCTTTTGCTCGTATTCTGCCACCACCGACGTGACCATCACCGTGAAAAACCTCGGGTGCGTGCCCACCACGACTATTCCCGTGGCCTTCAACTTGAACGGGACCATTGTTCGCGATACCATTGTAGCCAACCTCGCCCTCGGGCAATCGACCACCTTTACGTTTGGTCCCAAAGCCAATCTAAGCGCGTTCCAGCAACACTCTATTTCGGTGTTTACCGAACTGCCCGGCGATGCCGATATGAGCAACAACAGCCTCGGCCCCCGGACCATCGACCACGATCCGGCCATCAGCGGGTTCCCCTACATCCTCGATTTCGACGGCCCCACGGCCAGTGCCGGAAACAATACGGCGGCCAATCCGGGCAATATCGGGACGACTGATTGGAGCATTCTCCCAGCCAATACCGATCCCAACAACTTCTCGTGGTATGTAGGCCGCGGCTTAACCCCAACCAACCAGACGGGTCCTGATGGAGGTTACAGCCTTAGCAACAACTATTTGTATACAGAAGGCAACAACGGGGCTTCGCCGAGTACAGCGGTGTTGATCAGTGAGTGCATCGATTTGGGCACCTTGACTGAACCTTATTTCGATTTCTTCTACCACCTGTATGGCGCCAATGCCGGGGGCATTACGGTTCAGGTAAAACCCGAAACCGCGAATACGTTTACCACTGTGGGCACGTCCATCGCCACCCAACAACTCAACGAATTTGACGCCTGGGTCCTCCGCAGAAATGATTTGTCCGCCTACGTGGGGCAAACCATTCAATTGCGGATTCTCGCTCAGAAATCTTCGAACGGTTCCGCAGCCGATGCCGCCATCGACAAATTGCAGATCTACAACCGCATTGCCAACGATGCCGGTATTGTCAACATCACCACCCCGAACGTCGGTCTCCAGATTCCTGCCACCACAGGACCGGTCTTGGTTATTCAGAACTATGGCAGCACTGCGCTGACCAGCATTCCGATTGAATTGATCCTGACACCAACCTGCGGTCCGGGCGCGGGAACTCCGCTGACCTACACCGCCACATGGACAGGAACCCTCGCTCCCGGTGCTTCGACCAACTACACCTTTGCTACCCTTCCCGCCTACGTTCGGGGGGCTCAGTTGATCTGCGCCAAAACCAATGTGGCCGGAGACGTCAATACGTTCAACAACGAGTTCTGTAAAAAGATTACCGGCTTCAACGATCTGCCCATTCCCTTCTCCACGGATTTTGAAAGCTGCGCAGAAGACGAGCACGGTTTTGTGCTAACCGCCAACCCTTCGCCCGATCGGACCTACCGACTGTGGAGTAAGGCCAACGGAACCGGAGCCCAATCGGGAACACGCTGGTGGAAGACCAATCCCAACGGAAACTACCGCGAGAGTTCGGTCGAAATTCTCCGTTTCCCGCGCTTCTTTGGATTCGATTCGATTCAAAGCGCCGAAGTGCGCTTTTGGATGAAGTTCAATCTCGCCCCTGGAGATGCAGCCAGACTGGAGTATTTCAGCGGAGGACAATGGCAACCGGTGGGCGATGCCAATACTATTCCAGGCTATCCGAATTGGTATTCGAACACCACCTTTGGAACCGCAGCCAGTACGGCATTTTCGAACACAGCGGCCTGGGAAGGAAATACCGGTGGTTGGGTATTGGCCTCCTATCCCCTGCTCTTCCAAAACAACCAAGCGGCTCCACTGGCGCTGCGCCTCATTGTTCGTTCGGACGCGTCGAGCGTTGCGTCGGGCTTTGAAATAGATGGGGTCGAAATCTACGTCCCCCCGCAGTACAGCGCCGCCCCGATCGATGCGCGTTTGGTAGCCAATCTGCCCGTTCCCGGAACCAATCAGGTGATGGCCCGGATCGAGAACACTGGTGCCCGCCCTCTGGATTCCTGCGAGGTGAGCGTTTGGATCGACGGTACGTTCCTGGCCTCTCAGCAGTACCGTTTCTCGCCCCCCTTGCAGCGCGGACAATCGCGCTGGGATACCATTCAGGTGCCTTGGTTGAATTCCACCAGTGGTCAGCACAACATCTGCATGCGCACCCGTTTCCCGAACGGCCGGCTCAACGACGATCTACCGAGCGACGACTCTTTGTGCGATCCAGTGGTCATTTTGAACGTAGTGAGCAACCTCGACACCAATGGCTACTGCGACAATTTTGACAATCCGGCCCTGCCCCAATGGCTGACCTTGAACTACGCGACCTACGCCGATGGTCTCACCTTCTGGGAAAAAGGAACCCCTGGCCAGGCCAACCTCAGCGGCGCCTTTAGCGGACCGAATGCCTGGATGACCCGCTTGAGCCAAGACTACCGCAACCGAGATTCGTCCGCTCTATTCACCCCGGCTTTTGCCGTCGATTCAGCGAGCAAGTATCGGTTTGAGTTCATGCACAACTACGACACCGAGCGCTTCCACGACGGAGGCACCATAGACATTACCATGGATGGGGGCATCACCTGGCAGTCCCTGGGCAATGTTCAAGGCAACTGGTTCAACACCCAGTACATCACAGCCCTCGACGTCATCAAACCGGGGTGGTCGTATCGCTCCAACGGTTGGAAACCCGCTTCGCTCGTGGTTCGGATTCCGTACGATGGCAACGTCATTTTCCGATTCCGATTTGGATCCGATCAGGGCATCCAATACGAGGGCTGGTCGATCGACAATTTCTGTTTCAAAGTGACCAATGCGCCGGTTCAGTACTACGTAGGTCTGGAAGAACAGATCATCGCCCAAATCGAGTTGAGCGAGTTGTACCCCAATCCCACCCGAGATTGGACCCGTTTCGACTTCAACCTCAAACAGCGCTCAGAAGTGCGTGTAACGGCATTCAACCTGTATGGACAGGTCTTGCACAGCACGGCTGAATCGTTCGCCCCCGGAGCCCACAGCATGGAAATCCCAACCCAGGGTTGGGCCAAGGGGATGTATATGGTCCTGATCGAAGTAGATGGAGCGCGGATCGCCAAGCGCTTGCTTATCGATCGGTGAAGTCTCCTGACGGAAAGACGGAAAAGGCCGCTTTTGCGGCCTTTTTTATGCCTTAATGACTTAATTGTCAATCTGATAAATGTCACTTTGTCAGATTAACCGTGCTCTGGGGGTTTGGAACCGCGTTTGCGCTGAGCCAGGAAAACCCTGTTCATGAATCTGGATCGTTTTACCGTTAAATCTCAAGAAGTCGTCCAAAGAGCCCAGCAATGGGCCTTGGGGCACAATCATCCGAGCCTTGAACCCTTGCACCTGCTCAAGGGCGTATTTGAAGCGGATCCGGAATTCTCAGCCTATGTCTTTCAAAAGACTGTGGGAACCATGGACCGTGTCAAGGCGGTACTCGATCGTAGCCTCGAATCTTTGCCTACAGCAGAAGGTGGCCAACTGCACCTCTCGACCGAGGCTGCCCGCATCTTGGCAAAGGCCGAAGAAGCCCGGTCAGAATTTGGTGATGCCTATGTTTCCATCGAAGTGTTGTTGCTCTCCATTCTGCGCTCTAAAGAAAGCGCAGGTCAAATGTTGCGCGATGCCGGGTTGACCGAAAACGGTTTTATCGAGGCCGTGCGGTCTCTGCGCAAAGGGCACAGCGCCCAAACCCCTGGAGCCGAGGCGCAATACCAATCGCTCGAAAAATATGCACGCAATCTCAACGAGGGAGCCCTTCAGGGAAAGCTCGATCCCGTGATTGGTCGAGATGAAGAAATTCGGCGCGTGCTGCAAATCCTCAGTCGGCGCACCAAGAACAACCCCATCCTGATCGGGGAGCCCGGGGTGGGCAAGACCGCCATCGCCGAAGGTTTAGCGCACCGCATCGTTTCGGGCGATGTGCCTGAAAATCTCAAGGACAAAAAAGTCTACAGCCTCGATATGGGCGCGCTGGTGGCTGGGGCCAAATACAAGGGAGAGTTCGAGGAACGGCTCAAGGCCGTGGTCAAGGAAGTGATTGACGCAGACGGGCAGATCGTGTTGTTTATCGACGAAATCCACACACTGGTCGGCGCTGGTGGAGGCGAAGGAGCCATGGACGCCGCCAACATTCTGAAGCCCGCCCTGGCCCGGGGCGAGTTGCGGGCTATTGGAGCCACCACGCTCAACGAGTACCAGAAGTACTTCGAAAAAGACAAGGCACTCGAACGCCGTTTCCAAAAGGTCATGGTCGAAGAACCCGATACCGACTCGGCCATTTCGATTATGCGTGGCATCAAAGAGCGCTATGAGTCCCACCACAAAGTGCGGATTAAAGACGAGGCCATTCTCCAGGCAGTGCGGCTCTCGCAGCGGTACATTACCGACCGCTTCTTGCCCGACAAAGCCATCGACCTGGTCGACGAAGCCGCGGCCCGTCTCCGAATGGAAATCAACTCCAAACCCGAATCCATCGATCTGCTCGACCGGAAAATCACCCACCTGGAAATCGAACTCGAGGCCATCAAACGCGAGAACGACGCCAAGAAGATGGCCTTTTTGAACGAAGAGCTCGCCAATCTGCGCGAAGAGCGCAATGGGCTGATGGCGCGCTGGAATCGGGAAAAAGAAGTGGTCGACGGCATCCAAGAACAAAAAGAACAACGCGAAAAGCTCAAACTCGAAGCCGAGCAAGCCGAGCGGGCTGGGGACTATGGAAAGGTGGCCGAAATCCGGTATGGACGGCTTCAGGAAACCGAGGCTCAGCTCCGGGAGTGGGAGCGCCAATTGGCCGAATTGCAGCAAAGCAGCATCCTGATCAAGGAAGAAGTAGAAGCCGAAGACATTGCCGAGGTGGTCAGTCGTTGGACGGGGATTCCCGTGAGCCGGATGATGCAGAGCGAGCGCGAAAAGCTGCTGTCGCTCGAAACGGAATTGCACAAGCGAATGGTCGGTCAAGACGAAGCCATCGCCGCTGTTTCGGATGCCATTCGCCGCAACCGTGCGGGCATGAGCGACGAAAAGCGCCCCATCGGCTCGTTCTTGTTTCTCGGCCCCACCGGGGTGGGCAAAACCGAATTGGCCAAGGCCTTGGCGGACTATCTATTCAACGACGAAACCGCATTGACCCGCATCGATATGAGCGAATACCAAGAACGGCATTCGGTCAGCCGGTTGGTGGGGGCGCCCCCCGGGTACGTGGGTTACGAAGAGGGCGGACAACTGACCGAAGCGGTGCGGAGAAAGCCCTATTCGATCGTTTTGCTCGACGAGATTGAAAAAGCGCATCCCGATGTGTTCAACCTCTTATTGCAGGTTTTGGACGAAGGCCGCCTCACCGACAACAAAGGGCGGGTCGCCAACTTCCGCAATACTTTGGTCATTATGACCTCCAACTTCGGGTCTGAGCTGATTCAAGAAAGGCTGGGGACCGCCGAATACCAATCGGGCTCCGCCGCGCGCAGAGAACTCCTGTTCGACGAGACCCGAAACGCTTTGATCGAACAGCTCAGAACGGCTTTGCGTCCCGAATTCCTTAACCGCATGGACGAAGTGCTGTTGTTTGCGCCCCTGGGCGAACGGGAAGTGTTGTCGATTGCTCGACTGCAACTCAAACTGATTCAGAACCTCCTGCTCAAACAGGACATCACCCTCGACGCCACCGATGCCGCTGTGCGCCGATTGGCCGATCACGGATTTGACCCCGCTTTTGGTGCGCGCCCGCTCAAGCGCACCCTGCAACGCGAAGTGCTCAACCCCTTGTCGAAGGAGCTCTTGTCGGGGCGGTTGAGTTCCGATTCAGTGGTCTTGCTCGATGTCGATGTTGCAGGAGAATTGGTGTTCCGATCTATGGGCGAAACCGAATCCAGATTGGCCGAATAATCCAAAAAAAAAAAAAAAGCGGGCCTGAGCCCGCCTTTGTGTCTAATCCAAGTGTCAATCTTCCTTACCGCACCACAACGCGGCGGCTCGAAGCCCCTTTTGCGGTCGAAACGCGAATGACATACACCCCTTTGGGCCAAGTAGTGGCATCGATTGAGGAGATTCCTGCGGGATAAGCGCGACCCCATACGAATCGACCGCTCAGGTCGAGGATCTCAACACGGGCCGTTTCTTCCAAAGTGATCGAAAACAATCCATTAGAAGGATTGGGATAGAGTTTGAAATCCACGACTTCATTTTCAACGGCGCTCAAAATGCCATTGCCGTAGTCTACGGTCTGCGGATCAAACTCGGTCCAAAACTGGGTCCAATCTTGGGTGCCAAAAGCCCCGCGGAAGGCGACATTGTCGAAAAACGAATCACCACTTACCCCATTGGCCGTCCAGTCAGCGCCAGAGAGCAAAATAGACCCTGTAATAGGGAGGTGGTTGGTACCGGTTTGGCTGTAGTAGTCGAGGGGAACGCTCAGTTCGTTGGCAGAAATGCCCCCGGCATCAAACACCGTGTTCATTTGGGCCGCGTCTTCGACATAGGCTGCCACGGAGTCTTCGGTCCAGCTGCCCTCTCCAGCATAGTTGGCTGTGTTACCGCTCAATACGTTGCCGTGGAATTCGCAATCATTCCCGACCGCGTCTTGGGTTCCAGTGCTCTCGTACCGCAAGGCAATTTTGTGGTCCATAATAACCGAATTGTAGATGCTGGTGCGGCTGTTGCGGCGGATGCGCGCTCCCCGACCGTGCAGATTGCTTACCGCTCCGCCGTCGGCCTGGGGGCCAACGAGGGTAATGTTGGCAAACTTGGGTGCGGTCAACGGGGTGTTTATAGAACCTCCTCCATCGTTGTCGGTTTCCCAACCTTCTGAAGTAGAGATGTCTGCAATGTTTGAATACTGCTTGATCAAACCGTATTGCACACGGCCATTGTAGCCAAAATCGCAGTCGAAGTTGTCGTCGACCGTGCCGATGGCCACGAGGTACTTGGCATCCACATTGCCCCCGAACCATTCGTAGGCATCGTCTCCGGCAAAAGAAACCTGAATATGATCGATAGTGGTGCCTTTGCCCACCCCGGCCATGGTCAGTGAGTTGATCTCGTTGTTGGCGCTAAAGGCCACCCCGGCATACTCGAGACGGACATAACTCAAGACCCCGCTGTTGTGGTTGGGATCGGTGCCCCCATAGGTGCGGTCGGCCTGATCGCCCAACAAACCGCCTTCGATAATGGCCGTACCTCCAGCCACGTTGATTGGAGCTAGACCCAGAATGAGCAATCCACCCCAGTCGCCGGTTCCACGGGAGCCCGGGGTCTGAGCCGAAGTAAAGACGATGGGATTCCACTTGGTACCTTGGGCCATGATTTTTCCAGAGGTGGTGATCACCAAAGTGCCTTTCGTATTGACCCCGTTGTTGATGTACCCTTGAATCACCGTACCCTCCTCAATGGTGAGGGTAGCGTTGTTTTTGACATAAACAACAGCGTCGAGCAAATAGATGGTGTCGTTGTGCAAGGTGCGGTCGGCCGTGATATTGCCCGAAATCACCTTGGTCGGCAGTTGGGCCAAGGCCACACTTGATGTCAGCACACTCAAAACAAACGCATTGTAGAACTTCTTCATGTTTACAGAATTGGTACTACAAAGATTCCCCACTCCGTGTTAACCCAATGTTTACCTGTTGTTACGGTTTGTTTAAGAGGACTGCCGCCCTTGCGGTTACCGCACCTTGATGCGGTTGAGAAAACGCCTATACTGACGGGCGTATTCGATGTGTTTGGCGTATTCGTCTGCCTTGGCGTATTCGTGATAGCCCGGTCGTTCGGTACTGGCCACCATAAAAAAGTAATCGTGTTGTTCCGCATTCAATACGGCATCGATGGCCTGGGTCGAAGGGATGCTGATGGGGCCGGGGGGCAGTCCGGGAAAGCGGTAGGTATTGTAGGGGTGATCGATCTGAAGGTCTTTGGAATAGACGCGGTGAATGTTGGTACGGCCTTGGGTCAAAGCAATGGCGCGGATTACCGTGGGATCTGATTCCAGCTTCCAGCCCTCGCGGAGACGGTTTAAATACAGACCCGCCACCCGTGGCATTTCGTCAATTTGCTTGGTTTCCCATTCCACGATGCTCGCCAAAACGACGACTTCGGTCCGGCTCAAACCCACCGCGTCCGCCAAAGCGTCTCTGCGCCCTTTCCAGAAGGCCTCGGTCTCGCTGAGCATGCGCTTGGTAAAGGCCTCGGGCTTGAGGGTCCAATACACCTCGTAGGTATTGGGCAAGACCACACTGGTCCAATTCTCGCGATCGAGCCCGCATTGGGCCAAATGTTCCGCACTGTTGAACCACTGGAGCCATTCCGAACGGCCCGCCTCGAGTTGATCGCCCAATTGGGCGGCGAGGGCCTCGGGTCCGGAGCACGGCTTGAGCACCAAATTGAGCGGAGTTTGTCGACCCGATGCCAACAACTGATGAACAGCTCGGGTACTCATGCGCTTCTCGATAAAGTAGCGACCTGGCTTGTAGCTCTTTACGCCTCTCAGCTTGGCCAATTCTTTGAGGGGTTGGGCACTGCCCACCAGATCGGCTCGTTCCATCAACCTTCCGACCTGAGCCACCGATACCCGATTGCGCGGAATTTCCAGATAGCCCGATTCCTGGGTCCAGCCCGGGGCCAAAAACCGCAACCATACACCCAAAGCCAAGAGCCCCAAACCGGTTAGCCCCAAGCGCAACAACCACAAAGGCCAGCGCTTCGACGTTTGTTTTGCGTTCATGCCAGAGAAGGAAGTTATTGGGGGGGGTTGCGCAGTTGAATTTCCCGAATCAACCGCTGCAATTTCGGGTGGTTTCCGTGCCGGGCCACCAATTGGGTGCTTCTTTGCTCGGCCGCGGCCCATCGACCGAGGGTCAAATCGAGCACACACAGATTGACCCCGGCGAGCAGATGATCGGGATCGAGGTCGAGCGCCCGCTCCAACGAGGCCCGGGCCAAATCCCATTCGCCTTTCTGCAAGAGCCCAAAGCCCAAGCCATTGTGGGCATCGGCATCCATCGGAAACTGTCGGATCGCTTCCCGATAGGCCTCGAGGGCTTCGGAGGTTTGCCCGTTTTCGAGCAAGTGGTGGGCATACTGCACCCGAAAGGGGGGATGGGCGGGCAGGGCCTCGAGTGCCGCGCGATAGGCCTGATCGGCTTCTACTGCCCTCCCCGATTCCGACAGCGCCTCGGCCAGCCGATAGGCTGTCCAAGCCCTTTGCGAACGGGTTCGGTCCTTGGAAAACAGGGCGTCTCGGGTACCGGTTGGAGCCGCATCCCACCGGCGGAGTACACCCGCGTAGTCCTTTCGCAAAAAATCGAGCCTCAGACCGGATTCCAAAGCGTCGGCCCCTGGGTCGAGTTGAGCGAGCACCACAGCCGCGGAGTCCAACCAGAGGTCGCGGCTTTCAAACTGTTCGTATTGCTGCAAATACGCTGTCATACGGCTCAAACGGTCGGCGGTATCGCAATTGATGCACCCCAAGCGGTCGGGGAGCCCACTGGCCGGGTCCGTCGGACGGTGCACCCCGATTTTGTGATCGTGAACCCGGACGTGGGGGATGTCTTCGCTCCCCGAAGCGGGCATATGGCAGCCCACACAACCTTGCTTTTCGATCCTTTGCTGATCAGCCGCAAGACTGCAACCACCCGGACCTGATCCTTGCCTTCCGGTGGCATGACAACCCGCACAAGTTTGATTGAAGACTTCGGACGTTCGATTCCGAACGCTGTGGTGGGGGTTGTGGCAGGTGGTGCAATCGAGTGTCTTGCTCGACTGAAAACACGCGCTCTCGCGCAGCCGCTCCGCATGACCTGCCATGATGAGTCCTCCTTGCTGAGCCTTTCCGGATACCGGACTATAGACTTCGATGTGGTCGTAAAGCCGCATGCCCGGTCGAAAATCCATCCAGTCCGAACCGGGCTTGAGCACCGCATTGCCCTGCAGATGACAGCGTTGACAAATATCGAAACGGCGCTCTATCGACAAGCGACCGGGGTTGACAATGCTGAAGTCGGGTCCTTGGGCGGTGTCCGTTACCTTCCCAGATTGGATTTTCCGCACATGGGCCGAGCCCGGTCCATGGCAGCGCTCGCAGTCGATGCCTTGGGGAAGTTCCTCGAATCGGTTGAGCGAGAGCAGATCGAACCCGAGCGGCATGGCGTTGTGACAACTCATGCATTCGAGACCAATGGGGCGGGAAAATCGAGAATTCTGTCCCCGTTCAAATCCGGGGGGCAGATCGGCCCTGGTCTGCTGGGTGTAATACGTATACGGCGCTTGGTGAACGTATCCATTGGCCTGCCATAGATGCGAATTGGTATGATGGCCAGAGCCAATAATCCAGTCGAGCGGTTGGCGCCAACGGTGGAGGGTATCTCCAGAGGCGTCTAGCCGATACTCGAGCAGAAAGAGTTGATCCTTTTGCCAAATGGGCCGATAGCTCAAATCCAAAGCCGAATCAGAGATTCCCGGCGGATGGCTGCCCAAGGCACTGCGTTCGGGATGGGCCGCTCCGAAACTGCGCCCCATGCCCGTTTCTACATAGGTCGCGTAGATTTCGAAATGACAGGTCTTGCAGGTTTCGATGCCCACGTAGTGCACCGAATCACCGTGGTTCCACCATGGACTGCGGCCCTGGGTTTCCGCTTCCGGACTCGAAGATTGACAACGGCTGAGCGCGAGGGTCCACACCCCTAATGCGGCGGTTATCACAAGCCCTCGAACCTTTTTCATCGCCTTTTTCTCGCTTATAGCAGCTTTTGAAGAAAATAGAGATCCTCGTATCCTTCCGGGGTTCGTGCCCAGGATTTCAAGATCCCCACCCGCGAAAAGCCTCGGGATTCGAACAGCCCCAAGCTGATTTCGTTCCAAGGCTGCACGGTGCAGTGCAGTTGGTGCAAATGCAAGTACTCCCGGGCGTACTGAATCAAACAATCGAGCGCCTCAGACGCATACCCCTTGCCCCGGTCCTCCCGATTGGCAATGAGCAGACCGACGGCAGCCCGCATATGGTGGGGTTCAAAATCGTACAGGTCGATGTGGCCCACGGCCCCGGGTTGGGGCAAGAGCGCATCGATCATGAACCGGAGTTGGCGGACATGGTAGAAATCTTCGTGGGCCCGCTCCAAATAGTCCCGGATGAGGTGTTTGCCATAGGGCAGATGGACGTCTCCGAACCGCATCCACTCCAGATTGTTCTCCCAATCGTAGAGCTTTTCGAGGTCTTCGGGTTCGAGCGCGCGCAGTCGGATGTTGAGCCCGAGAATCACAGCGTTGAAAGCGGCCAAGTTCCCGAATAAACACGGTGGGCCGGACCCCGGAGTCGGCTGTGTCCAAAGCCCGCGGCCTCGGGTTCGAGCAGTACTTCAAGCCTTCCGCCCAGCGCCTGGAGCGATACGGCTTGGGTGTCGATCCAGCCTCCGGTCCACAATACCCGGGCTACGGCCACGGTCCCCGTGCCGCAGGCCAGGGTTTCAGCCTCCACCCCACGCTCGAACGTGCGCATTTTCCATTGACCCGACGGGTCGCGCCATACCTGATTGACATTGGTCCCCCCAGGGGCAAATCGAGGTGAATGCCGAATCCCTTTCATGGTCGACTCCCAATCCCGAACAGGGTCCAATTCTCCAACCCAAACCACATGCGGAGAACCCGTATCGGCAAACCAGACCTCCTCCCCGCCCCATTCGCTCGCATCGAGCTTTTGGGGGACTCCGCCGGGCATCATGCTCACTTCAAAACGGTCTGGGCCCAGCACCGCCCCGGTGTGTACGCCATCGAAGGCTTCGAAACGCGTTTGATGATCAATCCATCCCAGTTGGGACGCGTGCAAAACCGAACACCGCCCTCCGTTCCCGCAAAAACTGCCGGGCATTCCGTCGGCATTATAGTAGTCCATGGTAAAATCAGCCACCGCCGAAGAACGCAGCACGATCAGGCCATCGGCCCCGATGCCAAGGCGGCGGTCGCACAAGCGGCGAATGAGTTCGGGTTGCGGAATCCGATCGGTCCATTCCGAAGGATCGAGAAAGACAAAGTCGTTGCCCGCCCCTTCGTATTTGTCGAATTTCATAGGGTAAAGTTAGCACCGAACCGCATCCCCGCCCGGGCAAATCAGGCTCTGAGCGGGCTGAGCCTGGAATACTTTAATCCCCCTTGAACTGGGGGCGATCTGAACGAAACGCGTTAATTCGAGGTTAATGCGTCCAAAATAGCTTCCGATCTTCGTTGAATCGGTACGGGATTTGAAGCAGTTGGACAAATCTCGATACAACGCCATTGAAACGAATCTCTCTATGAAAAAAGTACTTGTCGTTTTGGTTCTAATGCTCGGGAGCAGCACGGCTTCGGTATGGTTGTACGACCACTATTTCGCAAAAGAACAAGTCGTGCATGTCCTTGAAAACAAAGCAACCCCTGGGGCCCGCAATGTGGTGTATTCGACGCCCTTCGATACCGACTTTGTAGGCGCGGCCGAAAGAACGGTCAATGCCGTTGTGCATGTCAAAACGTCAGTTGAGCAACGGACTTCGATGAACCCGTTCGATTTCTTTTTCGGGGTGCCGGGTGGAGGACAAAGCCAATTGGTCCAGGCTTCGGGCTCCGGAGTGGTGGTGAGCGAAGACGGATATATATTGACCAACAACCACGTGATTGAAAATGCGCGGGAAATTATTGTCGCCATGAACGACGACCGCGAGTTTCCCGCCGAATTGATCGGTACCGATCCGGCCACCGATTTGGCGGTTATCAAAATCAAAGGAGAGGGCTTGGCGCACCTGCCGTTTTCCAATTCGGACGATGTCCGGGTGGGCGAATGGGTGCTGGCCGTGGGCAATCCCTTTAACCTCACCTCGACGGTAACTGCGGGGATTGTTAGCGCCAAAGGCCGAGACATTGGGATTATCTCGGACCGGGCGGCCATTGAGTCGTTTATCCAAACGGACGCGGCGGTAAACCCGGGCAACAGCGGAGGCGCTTTGGTCAATGCCGGAGGCGAACTGATCGGGATCAATACCGCCATCTCCACCCACACCGGCAGTTTTGAGGGCTACAGTTTTGCCGTGCCTTCGAACATTGCCCAGAAAGTGTACAGCGACATAAAAAGCTACGGAGCCGTGCAACGCGCATTTATCGGTGTCAACATTGGAGACGTTACCCCGAAGCTCATTGAAGAAGCCCAACTCAAAGTCAAAAGCGGGGTCTATGTGGCGGGCGTGGCCGAAAACGGTGCCGCCGCGCAGGCAGGCATCAAACAAGGCGATGTCATCCAGCGCGTCGATGGACAGGAAGTGACCAAGAGCAGCCAGCTACGCGAGTTGATTGGACGCAAGCGCCCGGGTGATCGGGTCACCTTGGGGGTAAATCGCGACGGTAAAGAGCGTGACTACAGTGTGGAACTGCGCAATATGCAGGGCAGCACCGAAATTTTGACCAAGGAAGACCTCAACTATACCGCGACACTGGGGGCATCGCTCGAACCGCTTTCGCCGGAAGACCGCAAAAAGCTGGGCTTGGCGCAGGGGGTCAAAGTGGCCAAGGTCAAAGGGGGCAAGTTTGAAAAGGCGGGTGTCCCGAGCGGGTTCATCATCACCAAGATCAACAACCGGTTGGTGAGCAGCCCTCGAGAAGTCGAACAACTCGTCAATCAGTTGCAGACTGGCGATGGGGTGCTGATTCAGGGGTATTTGCCCGATGGGCGACCCGACTACTTTGCCTTTGGCTGGTAAGGCCGTTTGAGGCGGTGGCTCCACCGGTCGGGCACAAGCGATGTCAAGAGGCCGTATCGTTGCTGTCCGACTGGTTTCGGGGTGTAAGTGTTCAAATAACACAGTGCATTTCTCATTAATGCATTGATTATATTACACTTACACTTTGAGTAAAAATTGTATTCGGCCCTGCCTACGGCTACTTTTGCGGCCTGAAAAACCCCACAGGAGCTATGGAACAGCGGTTCACCCACCAATTGAGCATCGAAAAGCGGATTGAAAGCGAAAAAGCGGCGGTAGCTTTTATCAAGGCCATTAGCGAGCTGTGGTACGACAAAGGGATTGAAACCCTGCTGTTTCGCAATCAGCTGATCGACAAGCGGACCAGCGAAATCCTCAACCTCCACCACTATGCCCGCAAGTTTGTGGGGCGCAACATCACCATCAACGATACCCTCGAGGTGGCTCAGGCCATGTTGCTCGTCGACCTCTGCCCTGCCCGCATCGACATTGGCCGTTTGACCGCCGAGTGGCTCGAGGAGGGAAACCACAGCATCCAGAGTTTTTTAGCGGGGAAACTCCGCGAGTTTGTGGGGGCTGAAAACAAGAGCGCTATTCCGTCCCGAGATGTCGTTTTGTACGGATTTGGGCGCATCGGTCGCCTGGCGGCCCGCGAGTTGATCGCGATGGAAGGCAAAGGCGAACAACTGCGTCTGCGTGCCATTGTGACCCGAGACCGGGACAAATCGACCTTGGAAAAACGCGCTTCTCTGTTGCGCGTTGATTCGGTCCATGGACCGTTTCCCGGCACGGTAGAAGCCGACGAAGAAAACGATGCGCTGATCATCAACGGACGGATGGTGCGTTTTATCGCTGCCAACGGACCTGAAGAAATCGACTATACGGCTTACGGCATTCAGGACGCCTTGATCATCGACAACACCGGGGCCTTTCGCGACAAAGAGGCCCTGAGCCGCCACCTCAAGGCCAAAGGTGCCTCTAAGGTGCTGCTGACGGCCCCCGGCAAAGGGGTTCCCAACATTGTGCATGGGGTGAATCAAATGGACCACAATCCAGCCGAAATCGACCTTTTTTCGGCGGCTTCGTGCACCACCAATGCCATTGTACCGGTTCTCAAGGTCATCAACGATGCGTTGGGGATTGAAAAAGGCCACATCGAGACGATCCACGCCTATACCAACGACCAAAATTTGGTGGACAATATGCACCCGAAATACCGCCGGGGGCGTGCAGCAGCGCTCAATATGGTGATTACCGAAACCGGGGCCGGCAGCGCGGTCGACAAAGCCATTCCCGGGCTGGGCGCCAAACTGACCTCGAACGCCATCCGGGTTCCAGTGCCCGACGGATCGCTGGCCATCCTCAACCTGACGGTGTCCAAGGACACGAGCGTGGAGGCGGTCAACGAGTTGATGCGCAAGGCGGCCCTCCACGGCCCCCTCGTCGAGCAAATCATGTATCAAATGTCGAATGAGTTGGTTTCCAGCGATATTATTGGAAACCCCTGCCCTTCGGTCTTCGACAGCAAAGCGACCATTGTCCACACCGACGGGCGCAGCATTGTGCTCTATGTGTGGTACGACAACGAATACGGGTATACGCGCCAAGTGATGCGGCTGAGCAAGTACATCGCTGGCGTGCGCCGCAAGGCCTATTATTGATCGGCGTCCCCCTATGTGACCCCAGCAGAGACGCCATATACGGCGTCTGTACCATAGCGGGATCTGCGACTGCAATGTCCACGACGCGGCATCAACAGTATCGATAGGTCTCAAATCGCGTTTTGAGTCGATTGACCCTGGCACGACAGGGAATTTTGGCGCAAAAAGAAACCGATGAAAGCGCGACGAGCATCCTTGCTGTTCTCTCTGTTTTTTGTAGGGCTTCCGCTGTTCGGCTGGGGGTCGGATCCCGTCCAAGGAAATGGGGTGCGCACCACCCGCTTGCTGACCCCCGAGGGATTTACCCGCATCGAGGTCCTTACGTTTGCGCGCACCGTGGTGCGTTGCGGGCTGATGCCCAAGGTGGAGGTTGAAACCGATGAAAATCTCCAGGACAAACTCGAAATTCGGGTTCGAGGCACCGCCCTGACCATCGACACCAAATACTATTTGGAGCCGACCTTTTTGGAGATCCGCATCCAACTGCCTGTGCTGACTGGATTTGAAAACGAAGGCTGGGCGGATCATCAAATAGAAGGCATCCACAGCAGCCAACTGAGCGTGCGCTGCCCGACGGGGTCGGTACGCTTGAGCGGAAAGGCCACTGAATGCCGCATCTACGTCGAAAACGGCTCGGTCTTGGCGGGCGAATTGCATGTGGAGCGGGCCGACATTCGGGTGACCGGTCACGGGGGCGTCGAAATACACGCCGCTCAGCTCGAAACCGACTTGGGTTCGCGGGGCAGCGTGGTCAACAAGGCCCCTCGAAAAACAGACAACTCAGGCGGAGGAAAAACCGAATCGCCCAAGCCTGATGTTCCGACCGTTTCCTGTACCCTGAAAAATCCGGACCTCCAGCGCAGACGCTATCAAATTCAAGGTCCCAGCGGGGTTCGCTTCAGCTACGGATTCTCGATTGGCCCCTTGGGCATTCGCCAAGAAGAGGCCCCGGCGGGGAGTAAGATTTACGAGGAAACTAAACTGGGGCTGCGCGGTAGGTTGGTGGCGGTCATCGATGTTGCGCAGCAAGGGCGAACGGTGGTGCTCGAGCCCAAGCCCTGATCAAAGAGCGCGGACAAATGTGGAAATTGCCCCATCCATGAGCCTCTACACCACACCCTTGCACATCGGCTATTTTATGGCCTGGATCTTCGGGTTGTTGTTCCTCTGGAGGGGACTGCGCGAAGACCGGTTTTCCGACCGACTGATGGCCGGGTTGATGGCGATTATGGCGCTCAAACTCCAAGACTACACGTTTGGTTTTTCGGGGATCAACTTTTTGTGGGAAGAGGGTTTGGGTTTTCCGCGGGATGTGTCGCTGTTGTTGGGACCTACGTTCTATTTGTATGTGCGTGCACTCACCCAGAGGGATTTGCATTGGCCCGAAAACTACGGATGGCACTATGTGCTTTGGCTCGTAGAATTCGGACTCGGACTGTCGTTGTTTTTTCGCGGAACCGAGGCCATTCATGACCATTTGGAACGGCCCGAACAATGGATCGAGGAGGCGGTGTGGGATGCGCTTACGTGGACTTCGTACATCTACTACTTTGTGAGGAGCTTGGGTAGATACCGGGCATACCAGATCTATTTGGCAGGACAACAATCGTCAGTGGAAGTACTCGACCCGAGGTGGATAGGGCGCTACATCCTCGGTTTTGCGGTGGTGGTGGCCACCCAGGAGGTGTGGAATGTGGCGAGCTGGCTGCTCGATTTGGATTTTTATCAAGACTGGTGGTGGAACCTGGGCTGGGTGGCCTTGGTGTTGTGGATGGGAACCCAGGCTTATGCGCAGGCGCAGTGGAACACGTCGGCGTTTGAATCGGAGGAAAAGTGGATCGAGGGTTCCGAGGAACGGGTGTCAGGAAAGCGAGAACCCGGTGCGTTGGGAGCGGAAGAAAAGGCCTTGCTCCGGCGGATTGCCGAAGGGCATTATGCCCTGCAATCGGGTTTGAGCATCCAGCAGTTGGCGGATCAGCTCGAGGTACCCAAAAGGGTTCTGAGCGAAACCATTCAGGCAAAGGGCACCAACTTCAACGAATTCGTCAACCAGCTCCGGTTGGAGGAATTCAAGCGCAGGGCCACCGACCCGCGCAACCGGCACTTAACGCTGTTGGCACTGGCCTTCGACAGCGGGTTCAATTCCAAAGCGACTTTTCAAAGGACTTTCCTCAAGCACGAGGGCCTCAGTCCGAGCGCGTGGCTCAAGCAGCAAAGGGATCAACGTTAGAGAGACGCCATTACATCGTTGTGACGCCATTACATCGTTGGGACGCCACGCATGGCGTCTCTGCGCAATAGGCAGGGGTAAACCCCGCCTATTTCTTGTAAAACGGCAAAGCCATAACCCTGGCCTTGAGCTTCTTATCTCGAATACCAATCCAAATCTCCGAATCGGGTTTGGAGAAGGCGGTGTGGACATAACCCATGCCGATGGCCTTGTCGAGACTGGGGCTTTGGGTACCCGAAGTCACCTCGCCGATGGCGTTGCCCGAAGCATCGTAAATCGTATAGTGCTGGCGCGGAATGCCGCGTTCCAGGAGCTCGAATCCCACCAATTTGCGCTGCACCCCTTCCGACTTTTGACGCTCCAGCCGCTCTCGGTCCACAAAGTCCTTGCTGAATTTGGTAATCCATCCCAAACCCGCCTCGAGGGGAGAGGTCGTATCGTCGATGTCGTTGCCGTAGAGGCAAAAACCCATTTCGAGCCGCAGGGTATCTCGGGCGCCCAAACCCACCGGCGGAATGCCGAGTTCCATCAAGCGCTTCCAGAGTCCTTCGGCATGCTCGTTGGGGACGTAGATTTCAACCCCCCCCGCCCCGGTATAACCCGTTGTCGAGAGGAGGGCGTTCGGAATCCCGGCAAACTCGGTTTCGACGAAGGTGTAGTACTCCATAGCACCCAGATCGACCGAACACAGACCCTGGAGCAAGGTCGCGACCTCGGGACCTTGAACCGCCAAGAGCGAAGTCGCCTCGCTGATGTCGCGCATATGGACATCAAAACGAACGGCATGGCGCTGCAACCAGTTCCAGTCTTTCTCCATATTCGAGGCATTGACCACGAGCCAATAGCGGTCGGACGAGCGTCGGTAGACGAGCAGGTCGTCTACTATGCCTCCTTGTCCATTGGGCAGGCAGCTGTATTGCACCTTGCCATCGAAGAGTTTGGACACATCGTTCGAGGTAACGTATTGCAAAAAGTCGAGGGCTCCGGGGCCTTCGACCTCGAATTCGCCCATATGGGATACATCAAACACCCCGGCACGGCTTCGCACTGCCTTGTGTTCTTCAATCAAACCCGCATAACTCACGGGCATTTCGTACCCCGCAAAGGGGACCATTCGGGCGCCCAGCGCTTTGTGGACTGCAGTCAAGGCGGTCGATTTTAAAGGAGTATCAGCCATGGATGGATTCTTTGGTTCCGTATTCTTTCATGATGTCCGCCTCAAAGTCCAGGAGTTGTTGCCACAAAGCATCGGTTTGTTCCCTGCCCCCGAACCGGCGCGCAAAGTCGAGAAAAAGTCGGTAATGTCCGGCTTCAGAAGCCATCAACCGGCGGTAAAAATGCCGCAATTCTTCGTCTGACAATTGTTCCGACAGCAATTTAAAGCGTTCGCAAGAGCGAGCCTCAATCAACGCAGCCACGAGTAAACGGTGCACCAGGCGAAGCAACCGGTCGGACGTTTTGGGGAAAAATCCGTTGAGCCGGTTGACGTAGTCGTCTTTGCGCTCCCGTCCCAAGGACAACTGCCGCTCTTGAAGCACCCGGTGCACCATTTCGAAATGGCTCATTTCTTCCCGCGCCAAAGCCGCCATTTCTTCGACCAAATCAGGGTATTCGGGATAGGTAACGAGGAGCGAAATGGCCGTAGAGGCCGCCTTTTGTTCGCACCAAGCATGGTCGCTTAAGATATCCTCCATTTTCTGGGAGGCCAGATCCACCCAACGCGGATCGGTGGGGAGTTTGAGGCCGAGCATAACCGACATACCCTGTCTTCTTTCTAGTTCAACGCGACGGATTCTTCTCAAGTTCGAAACCTGAAAGAATCCGGATAAAATGCGATTTCCCGGGGCCGAAGGTAGCAGACGAAGCGCGGAAATGAGCGAGAAAAACGCCGCTCAGGGTTACCCCGACGCGCGCTCATCCGAACGAGGCAAAATCAGGCTGCGGACAATGCGCAAATTGGGCAAACGCGGCAGCCGGATTACCTCTGAAGCTCCTTCTCGGCCTTCAGCTTGTTCGGGATAGAGCAACACCAAGTTGTTCGCAGGGTATTTTTCGGTCAGCGAAGCCGGAAGCAGAGCGTTTTTGGCCGCGTATGACAGGGTTCCCTCTCGGGCGGAAACAACCACGATCAGATCGTTGATGTCCATATCAGGTTCGAGGGCGGCGAGGACATCGTCAAGGGCACATTCCACCAAATGCACCGAATCGCGCTCAGATTCGGGCAACACCCGCATAAAATCGCTGAGCTCCTGGGGTTCCCCATACACGTGCAATCGGCTGCTCAAGTGTTTGGCCAAATGCTGGAGTTGTTCTACACAGCGGGCAAAACCCGACTCCAACCCCGACAAAGGCGGAAGCACCACCCCGATGTCTTCGTTGGTGTGGAGGGGGTGCAACTGTCGAAACACCCAACAATTCAAGGTGCTTCGGCGCAAAACCTGTTGAAGTACCGTGCCGTAGAGCAATTCGGCCGCCCCAGTCCGCTCGTTCCAACCCAACACCAGATCGCTGGCGAACCGTTCGGTGGCGGTGTGTACAATGCCACTGGCCACATTGTAGTCGACCCGAACAAAGGTTTCGAAAGGTACCTTATTCGAGCGCAGATACTCACCGGCCTCGGTAAGCAAGCCAGCATTTTTGGCGGTTTCGGACTTGGCAGTGAGGTCATTGGCTTGGGCGTCGGCCACAATCCGCACCGCCATGATGGGGCAATCGGATTGGGTGTGGCGTATCCCCACGGCCAGGTCAAGCAACCGCATATAGTTCTGGGGATTGGCGATGGGCACCAAGATGCGGTCCGAGGTCAATTGGGCAGCCATGGCGGGTCGATTGCGCTCGCGGGCGGCGAGTTTCCGCGATGCCCGATCGGTTACCAAAGAGGAAATCAAACTGGTAATTAGGATTAAGGCTACGGTGGCATTGACCAAAGGCAAACCCACGATATCGAGTCGATAGCCGACCATCACCACGGCAATGGTGGCGGCCGCCCGAGCAGCAGACAGTCCGAACATCAATCTGCGCTCTTCGGCGGTAAAGCCAAATCCGAGCTGGGTAATCCAAGCGGCCAAAAACTTGCCCAACAAAGCGGCGAGCGACAACAGCCCGAGCAAGGCCCAGGCTTGCCACCCAGAGATGAATACCCTGGGATCGACCAACATCCCTACGCTAAGCAGAAAAAACGGGATGAATAGGGCGTGTCCCGCAAAATCAATGCGATCCATCAAGGCCGAGCGAAACGGAATGAGGGGATTGAGCGCCAAGCCACACATAAAGGCTCCGATAATCGGTTCCAATCCGGCGATTTCAGCCAGCCACCCACTGCCGAACAAGGCCGTCAAGACAAAAACGAATTGTGCGCTGCGTTCGTCTTCCAATGCGCGGAAGAACCAACGGGCCATTCGGGGGAGCAAAAAGAAGACGACCGAGAGAAAAGCGGAGAGCTTGAGCGCGAACAACCCCCAAAAAGCCCAGCCAGAATCGCCCGCAATGCTGGCTTGCAACACGGCCAACAACACGAGGACCAGAGAGTCGGCAATAATGGTCCCCCCAACCGATACGAGCACAGCCGGAAGGGTGTGCAGCCCCAAACGGCTTACAATGGGATAGGCGACGAGGGTATGCGAGGCGAGCGTAAGGCCGATCAATACGGCGACCGGCGTTGTGGAGTGGAGATAAAACAAAGCCAGGCCGAAACCAAAGGCAAAGGGAAGCGCAAAACTGAGCAACCCAAACCCGATGCTGGCGTTGCGGTATTTGACGAATTCTTTTTGATCGAGTTCGAGTCCAGCTAAAAACAAGATGTACAGCAGCCCGATGGTCGAGAACAGTTCGATGCTGGCGTCGCGTTCAAGGAGACCCAAACCGTGGGGACCGATCAGCATACCGCTCAATATCAAACCGATGATGCCCGGAACCCGGAGTTTTCGGAACAAAAAGGGCGCGAAGAGCAGCAACATGAGGACCGTGGTAAACACGGCTACAGGTTCGCGAAATGGGAGTTCAAGGGGGGGAAAAAGGTCCATGGCTGTCCGAAGATACGGAGGATGGGTGCGGGGAAATACGGGAACGAGCGTCGGCTTTTATCTTATTCAGATTCGGGATTCGGGATTCGGGATTCGGGATTCGGGATTCGGGATTCGGGATTCGGGATTCGGGATTCGGGATTCGGGATTCGGGATTCGGGATTCGGGATTCGGGATTCGGGATTCGGGATTCGGGATTCGGGAT
>WGMI01000015.1 GCA_016125155.1 bacterium | reverse complement strand
GTGTAGATCGCTTCATCGAGCGCTACAACTGCAGACGACATCAAGGGATTCAACGGCAAAAACCCATCGAACGCTACCAATTCGCCGCATGAATCAAACCAAATCTAACCGCCTTTGGTCGGAAGAATGGGGAGTAGGACATTCGAACTTACTCCCGCCATTTCCACAAGACCAAAGACACCCAACATGGCGTCTATAGGATGGTATCTGGGGACACAGGCGATGATTGAAATCACCCCAACACCACCCGCAGCCACAACGCAAAAACCGGATCGGTAAAGGAAACGCCCGCACCCAGTCGGTCGATCACGTCTTTGTTTTCGAGCGCGGCCAAGGCCTTAATCACCGTTGCAGAACTATTGAGGCCGTAGGTTTTCAGATTCGCCGCGGAAGTGTACTCCGACTGCAATCCATCGAGCAACATGCGCAACACCGCAATTTGGGTCTTGCTCAATTGCTGAAACACCGACTGAAAATACGCCGACTGATGCTGAATGAGTTGTTCCTCAGCCCGGTCTAAAATGGATTTTGTGAGTGGCGCACCTTCTGGGGTGTGAAAGAGGGCCAAATGCGCAAAATGCTGAACGTATTGGGTATGTCGCTCCATTCGTTCCACCAAATCGCGCACCTCTTCGGCCGGGGCGCTGCGCCCGGACTGCTCGAACGAACGCTGAATAAACAGAGCCCAATGATCGACCGAAATCTTTTCGAGCAAGATCAACTCACCAAACCTGAAAAACGGATGCGAACTTTGGGCAAACAACTGTTGCATGGTGTGGCGCTTGCTCCCGTATAGCACAAAAGACACCTCGGTATGCTTTTGCCAGTGCGAACGGAGTCTTTTTTGGAAAGCCAACGGGTCATCAAACTGCTCGATGTTCTGAAATTCGTCCAAACACACCACCAAGCGCTTTTTCCGCTGTAACGCCAGTTTTTGACCAAGGTCTAAAATCTCGTCAGCGTCTTTGGGCTTTTCCACTTTAAACTTGATCGAAAAATCAGCGTTTGGATCAGCCTTGAAGGAAACCAGCGGAACCAACCCCGACAACAGCTCTTTGACCAAGCGCAAACGCCCCTCCCAACTGTGCTCAAAAGCCTTGAGCAACGCCTTGGCATAGGCTTCATAAAAAGCCGCTTCGGTTTGAACCGCAAACAGATCGAGGAAACAAAACACCAAATTGGTTTCGGATTCCATTCGCAGGGCCATTTCGCGAACCAAGCTGGTCTTTCCCCAGCGGCGGGGCGAAATCAATATCGTGCTCACCCCGCTGCGCGCATTGTACATCAAGCGCTGCAACTCTTCGGTTCGGTTGATGAAACCCTCGCCGGAGACGATTTGACCAAAAACAAAAGGCGATTCCATAACCATTCTTTAGAACCACTAAAATAGGTAACTCATCGGTAAGTAACCAAGTGGTAAGTAACAACAAGGTTACATCTTAAAGCCTTAAATCTTCATTTCTCCCGCTGGTTCCTTTCCGAAAAACTACAGCGCCAACTTTGCTCTGAAACCGCGGGCGGTGTAGTAGGATTCGGCCCCGTTGTGGTAGGTAAACACCCGTCCGAAGCGGTAGTCCCCAAAAAGCGCTCCGCCCAAAGAACGCACCCCCTCGGGGGTCAGGATCCAACTCGAGGTCTTGATATCGAAAGGTCCAAAGCGCTGCAATTGATGGTATTCCGCCTCGTCGAGCAGGGAAACTCCCCACTGTTCGGCCAGACCCACAGCAGAACCCTTGGGTTTGTTCTCTTTGCGGGAAGCCAAGGCCGCATCGTCATAACACATACTTCTTCGACCCGCAGGGCTTTCTGCCGAACAATCGCAGTAGAACCAACGGCTTGGGGTTGCATCGAAAAACACCACATCAGGCTCTCCCCCGCTCTGCTCCAGCGCCCACAGCCCCTGCAAAAGATCGGATTCCGACAACAGGCGTTCTTGCACCCACGACCATTCGAGATTGGGATGTCGCTCCGGATGGGCCTGGAAACGCTTTTTTAAGGTATCGACAATGGTGTGTTCCATAGTTTTCGGGATGGATTCGGAGGCAGTTTAAGGGCAATCAACCTACACAAAACCCTTAGAAAATCGAGAGAAATAAAAAAACCGCAAACAGCAGCAACAACAACAGACCGTGCAGAATATGGGTCCGGCCTCTTCCCAACGACAGAATGAGGACGAGGAGCGAGAGCAAAAACAAAACCTGTTCTTCTCCCCCAATCCCCAGCGCCATGGGAAGCCCTTTCCACAGCGAAAAGAACGCCACCACCGGAATGGTCAAACTGATGCTGGCCAACGCACTGCCCAGCGACAGATTCAAACTGCGCTGGAACTGTTGCTGGCCCGCGGCGCGCAAAGAAGCGATCCCTTCCGGGAGCAATACTACGGCCGCCAATGCGAGCCCTGCCACCTGCTCAGACGCCCCCACGCGGTGTAGATAATCTTCGAAACTATGCGCCAAGGTTTCGGCCAATCCCACCACTCCGACCAAACACAAGGGCAACATCATCGCGCTGCGCACCGTTTCTGTGCGGCCGGACCGATGGGGCTCCTCTGCTTGGAGCAGTACATCATCTTGAAAATCTTCCCGGTGCTTAAAATTCTGCACAAACAGAAAAGCCCCATAAGCCATAATCGTAACCACCGAAACCAAAATCAACTGTGGAGTCGTGTAAAAAGGGCCCTCGGCACCGTTGGTATAATTGGGCAAAATGAGGGTGAGCACTGAAATCGTGGTCAAGACGAGTAGTGCGGACAGTACGCCTCGGGGATCGAATTCAACCGTTCGAAACCGCATGCCTCCCATCAACAACGTCAAGCCGATCATGGCTGTAAAAATCAACATCACAGCAGAAAAAATGGTGTCTCGGGCCAACGTCGGTGCCTGATCGGTGCGGAGCATAACCGCCAAGACAATGGAAACCTCGATGACCGTAACCGCCAAAGCCAAAACCAAAGCCCCGAAGGGCTCGCCGATGCGTTCGCTGATGCGTTCCGCATGCGACACCGAGCTCAAAACAACTGCCAGCAACGCACCCAGCGACAAAACCAAGGTAAGTCCGTTGCGTTCTACCCCAATCAGGAGCATGAGTAGGGCCCAAATGGGCCACAATCCCTCCTGAAACCAGGGGCGCACCCAAACGCTCAAAGCCGGTTGTTGCATGTTTTCGGGACTGGGAGGGGCTGCCTAAACACCGCGCGCCCCGGTTGTTGTTGCAAAGGTGAACCCGATCAAACCTCCCTACCAAACCCGGATTGGGCGAGCGATATGGACGGGGCAAACCGATGGGAACTTCGCATAAAAAAACCCCGCCTAAGCAGGGTTTGTATAGAGAAAAAAGCGCTTATTGAACGCTGATTTTCTTGCTGCCGTAGTTCTTGGTTTTCGAAGCGACGTTAACCAAGTAAATGCCTTTGGGCAATTCCAAAGAGTGCTCGGCGCGGAACGTCTGCTCCGTACGCTGAACCGGGAATTCGGCCACCAAACGGCCGCTCAGGTCGATGACACTCACCATGGCGCTGTTTTCCACCACGTTGGCCACCTCAATGTAGAGGGTGCCCACGCTGTAGTAGCTCAGGTTCATGACCGCAGGAACCCCGATGAAGTCTTCCGGGGTGCCAATGCTCGGGTTGTAATTGATGTCGGCGCACGAAGTGTTGTTCAGGGTGTCGGACTCCACCACGTTGTTCCAGTTGGGTCCTATGACCAAGCCGAAGGCGCACCACTCCAACTGACCCGGAGTAGACCCTGCGTTCAAACCGCCCACGTTGTGTGTAAACGTCGTGTTGGCACCGGGAGCCACAGCGGTTACTTGAAAGTAGACGACGGGCTGACCACCCAAGGTCAACAACTGTCCGTTCAATAACGGAGCGTATACGATGGTGTCTTGAGCCGAAATGGCCACAGTGCCCGTATTGACCACAGTTCCATTGAATTGAAAAGGAGCACCAGGACCCACGTTTTGGTTTTGGGCGGGCGAGGTGAGCGTAACCGCGATGTCGGCGTTTTGGGCAAAGACCGAACCGACGGTGCCGATCAGGGCGAGGACAGTAGCTTTCATGTTCATAAAGTGGGGGATGGTTAAGCGCCAAAGATATTCCGAGGAATGCATGGTCGGCATAACTCCACGTTAAAACCGCAAATCAAAATCGGGTTCGATGCGGATTTCGAGCCGCTCGCGGAGTACGGGATGTTCAAAACCGAGCGAAACCGCGCACAAATCGATCCCCCCTCCGGTCAACGATCGGGGGGACCCGTATTTGAGATCGCCCCGGATCGGGGCGCCCGCCTCGGCCAACTGACACCGAATTTGATGGTGCCTGCCGGTTTCCAGAGTGATTTCGAGCACACTGTACCGATTGCCACTGCGCAGCACTTGGTAGTGGAGCACCGCCTTTTTGGCCTCGCGATGCCCCTCGGGGACCGCCCTCGATTTGTTTTTGGAGGCGTCTTTGACCAGCCAGTGTACCAAAGTTCCCTCTTTGGGACCCGTCCAACGCGCTGTAACGGCTTGGTAGTGCTTCTCGGTAGTCCGGTCGCGAAACTGTTCGCTCAAGCGCGCCGCGGCCTTCGAAGTTCGCGCAAAGAGTACCACTCCACTCACCGGACGGTCGAGCCGATGGACCACGCCCAGATAGACCTCGCCCGGTTTGTTGAAACGCTCTTTGAGCCAATCTTTGACCTCGTCGGCCAAACACCGGTCGCCGGTGGCATCGGCCTGAACCAACTCCCCGCTCCACTTGTGAAGGGCAATCAGGTGGTTGTCGAGAAAGACAATGCGCCCTTCGTCGAGCATGGAATTCAGTATTGTTCGCTTTCGTTCGGAAACGAACGGTCTTTGACATCGCGGGCATAGCGCATCAAAGCAGATGTAATTTCCTCGTACAGATTGAGATAGCGCCTTAAAAACCGGGGGTTGAACTCGTGGGTCATCCCGAGCATATCGTGCAATACGAGCACCTGTCCGTCGACCTCGACCCCCGCCCCGATGCCGATGACGGGTATGCTCAGGCTGGATGCCACCTTGGCGGCCAACTGAGCCGGAATTTTTTCGAGCACCAGGGCAAAACAGCCCGTCTGTTCGAGCAAGAGCGCATCGCTGATCAGTTTTTCGGCTTCGGCCTCCTCTTTGGCCCGGACGGTATAGGTTCCGAATTTGTAGATGCTCTGGGGAGTGAGTCCCAGATGCCCCATCACCGGAATACCCGCGCTCAAAATCCGTTCGATGGAACCGATTACCTCGCTACCGCCTTCCAGCTTGACCGCATGCCCCCCGCTCTCTTTCATGATGCGGATGGCCGAGCTCAAAGCCTCTTTGGTATTGCCCTGATAGCTGCCGAACGGCAAATCGACCACCACCAAAGCCCGATCGATGGCGCGAACCACGGCCGAGGCGTGATAGATCATCTGATCGAGGGTGATGGGCAAGGTCGTTTCGTGGCCCGCCATCACATTCGAGGCCGAATCGCCCACCAAAATGACATCGATGCCCGCCTTGTCGACCATGCGCGCCAGCGTAAAATCGTAGGCCGTCAGCATGGCAATGGGCTCTCCGGCCCGCTTCATTTCCTGGAGCGAGTGGGTGGTTACCTTGCGAAATTCCTTGGCGGCAGCGCTCATAACACGTCGTTTAAGCGTCCAAATCTACAGCACACAACACACCCCCCGTTCCTTGGCGCAACCACGGCCGGTCTGCAACGCCTCCATGCCGGGAGTTCGATATCTTTACCCCCCCTCAAGCCCCTGTTCATGAAGTTTTTTCGATTCGCACTCCCGGCCACCCTCTCTGTGGGTATGGCGCTTTCTTCGTGCAGCAACGAGCTGAACGTCAACGATCCCTGGTCGGACATCACGGTGGTGTATGCCTTGCTCGACGCCGGACAAGACACCAATTGGGTTCGCATCAACCGGGCCTACCTCGGCACCCAGGGGGTCGATGCGGGGGCTCAGGAACCCGATTCCATCTACTACGGCCTGCTCGAAGTATGGATGGACGAATACAACGGCAGTTCCTTGGTTCGTTCTTTCGCGCTCGACTATGACGACAGCAGCCGCGATTTGAACGATGGCTTCTTTACCACCGAAGGGTACCACCTCTACCGGACTACGGAAACACTGCTGGCGGGTCGGACCTACAAACTCCGGATTGTCAAAGGCGACAATGTCCCCGTGGTCACGGCAGAGGCGGTGGTGCTGGGCAATGATGTCGACTGGCAGACCCCGCGCAACAACGCGCTTCCGCTGACGCTGGTGCCCAACACGGACTATTCGGTTACGTTTGAGACCCAGGAATTGGCCAAGGTGTTCGAAGTCAGCATCACCGCCCGATACAAGGAGTACATGGTGGGCGACGAAGCCAATGTGCGCTTTTTGGAGTCGGTTTATACGCTTCCGGTCAAGTCGGTCACCAACCTGAACGGTGGCGTAACCCTGATTTTCGGGTATACCACGGAAACCCTGCTCGGAGCCCTGATGCAGAACATTCCCGTCAATCCCAATGCGCGGCGGTTTTTGTTGGGGATGGACTTTAAAGCCTTGGCTGGAGACGAAGATCTCTATACCTACCTTTCGGTCAATCAGCCTCCTACGGGTATCGTGACCGAGCGCCCCGACTTCAGCAATATCGAAGGGGGCTATGGACTGTTCGGAAGCCGATCGCTGGCGGTGGTGCCCAACAAACAGTTCAACGAGGCAGGCATGATCGAGTTTGTGGTGAACGAATTGAGCTGCGACCGGAACTTCGGTCGTGTATTTACAACGCCCGGCGGACCCGACACCTGCTTTTGCGTGGGGAACCGCCAATGCAACTGAGCGAACGCCAATAGCCGCTCAACCTTGCGCCGAACAAGGCCATAGCGCATCGAGTGCACCACGGCGCCTTGGGCTGCCTTTTTGGAAGATAAATGGCTGTTGTGTTCGGAAAAACTGCCAGCCTGACACCTTTTGAGGCCTGAGCAATCCGCATCTGTCAGGGCCATGCCCTTGGCACAGCGATTGACTGAAATGGTGTCGAAACCCGTTTAACACAACCACTCATTATGGGTAAAATCATCGGAATCGACCTCGGAACCACCAACAGCTGCGTAGCCGTGATGGAAGGCAACGAGGCGGTCGTTATCCCCAACAGCGAGGGACGCAGGACCACTCCATCGATTGTGGCCTTTGTGGAAGGAGGGGAGCGCAAGGTGGGCGATCCCGCCAAGCGTCAGGCCATTACCAATCCGACCAAGACCATTTACTCGATCAAGCGTTTTATGGGCAAATCCTTCGATTCCACGAAGGAAGAAGCCAAGCGCGTACCCTACACCATGGTAAAGGGCGACAACAACACCCCTCGTGTTGAAATCGACGGCCGGCAGTATACGCCTCAGGAACTGTCGGCGATGATTCTTCAAAAGATGAAGAAGACCGCGGAGGACTATCTCGGAACCACCGTGAGTGAGGCGGTGATTACCGTTCCCGCTTACTTTAACGACGCCGAGCGCCAGGCCACCAAGGAAGCCGGCGAAATTGCGGGACTCACTGTGCGCCGCATCATCAACGAACCCACAGCGGCCGCCTTGGCCTACGGCATCGACAAAAAAGCCGAGGAACGCAAAATTGTCGTCTTCGACTGCGGAGGAGGAACCCACGACGTTTCGGTACTCGAGCTCGGAGATGGCGTTTTTGAAGTGAAAGCGACCGACGGCGATGTGCATCTGGGCGGCGACGACTTCGACCAGAAAATCATCGACTGGCTGGCGGCCGAATTCCAGACCCAAGAGGGAATGGATTTGCGCAATGATGCCATGGCGTTGCAACGCCTTAAAGAAGCGGCAGAAAAGGCCAAAATCGAGTTGAGTTCGTCTACCTCGATCGAGATCAATTTGCCCTACATCACGGCTACGGCCAGTGGTCCCAAGCATCTGGTGCGCACCCTGAGCAAAGCCCAATTCGAGCAACTCGTACACGACCTGATCGACCGCACCATCGAACCCTGCCGCTCGGCTTTGAAAAAATCGGGCTACAGCGTTTCGGACATCGACGAAGTGATCTTGGTCGGAGGCTCGACGCGGATCCCCGCGATTCAAGAAGCGGTCAAGAGCTTCTTCGGAAAGGAACCGAGCAAAGGGGTGAACCCCGACGAAGTCGTGGCCATTGGAGCCGCCATCCAAGGCGGGGTGTTGAGCGGAGAAGTCAAAGACGTCCTCCTGCTCGATGTAACCCCTCTTTCGCTGGGCATCGAGACCATGGGAGGGGTTTTCACCAAACTGATTGAGGCGAACACCACCATCCCGACCAAGAAGTCTGAGACCTTCAGCACCGCGGCTGACAACCAGCCCTCGGTCGAAATCCACGTGCTCCAGGGGGAGCGCCAAATGGCGCAATACAACCGCACCATTGGCCGCTTCCACCTCGATGGCATCCCCCCGGCTCCCCGAGGTGTGCCCCAAATCGAAGTCACCTTCGACATCGATGCCAACGGCATTCTGAATGTATCGGCCAAAGACAAGGCCACCAACAAACAGCAGAGCATTCGAATCGAAGCTTCGAGCGGTCTGAGCAAGGACGAAATCGAGCGCATGAAGCAAGAGGCCGAGGCCAACGCCGACGCCGACCGCAAGGCGCGGGAAACGGCCGACAAACTGAACGCAGCCGACTCGATGATTTTCCAAACCGAAAAGCAACTCAAAGAGTTCGGCGACAAGCTGAGCGCGGACAAAAAAGCCCCGATTGAATCGGCGCTCGAAGCCCTGCGCGAAGCCCACAAAAGCCAGGAAATTTCGGCCATCGACGCGGCCATGGAGCGCATCAACGAAGCGTGGAAAAACGCCTCGGAAGAGCTCTACAAGGCCCAGCAAGAATCGGGAAATCCCGGTGGTTCCGAAGGTCCTGGTGCCGGCGCAGCGGGTGCGGCCGGGGCCGACGACATCACCGACGTCGAATTCGAAGAAGTTAAGTAATTCGGCCCTTGGTCGAACGTTGTCTAAAGGTCGGGGCCTTCGGGTACCGGCCTTTTTCTTTGTACCAATGGCTGCACTTTCCAAAAAATCGCTGAACCTCGGTCTTGCCCTCAGTGGAGGCGGAGCCCGGGGCATTGCCCACCTCGGGGTCTATCAAGCCTTGCTCGAACTGGGCAAAGAACCCGACATCATTGCGGGCACGAGCGCGGGCGCTTTGGTGGGCAGTTTGTTGTGCGCTGGGCGTACTCCCGAAGAACTCCTCGAGCTCTTTGCGAGCAAGAACTTGTTTTCGTTCATCCAACTCAAACTCCCGAGCCGCGGTTTGCTTGATTTGAGCGGTTTGGAAAAAACCCTGCTCGAACTCATCCCGTACAAACGGATCGAAGACCTTCCAAAACCGCTTGTGGTGGCGGTCTCGGACCTCAAAAAAGGACGGGTCGAGTATTTGGATGAAGGGCCTCTGGCCAAACTCGTCACCGCCTCGAGCTCCATCCCTATTTTGTTCAATCCGATCGAATGGGAAGGTCGAATGCTCGTAGACGGCGGGCTCTTCGACAACATTCCAGTTGTGCCGATTCGGGATCGATGCCAAACGGTGATCGCGGTGAATGCCAGCCCCTTATCGGAATCGAATTCTCTAAAGAACCTCGCTGAAGTAGCGGTTCGGGTCTTCGAACTCGGGGCCGTGGACCGCAGCCGCGACTGTGCGCCCGATGTGCTCCTCGAGCCTTCTGAATTGGCCGGTATGCCTTTGCTCGACAACAAACAGGCGAAAAAGCTCTTTCGGTTGGGGTATGAGGCGGCGATAGGGGTCCATTAAAATGAGAACCTTCGTCTTGGGTTCCCGGGATGGGACTTTAGGATCCCCATAAAAAAAAAACCGCCCCGAATCCACAGGGCGGCTTGTTTCATTTTTCCAAGAGATCGCGGAATTCAGGCATCGGCAGATGACTTGTTTCCGATGGACCGAACGAACTCCTTACACAATCATCCCCGCAGCGACGGTTTCGTTCGTGGCCTCGTCGACCAGAATCAAACTGCCCGTCAGTCGGTTGCGGCGATAGCTGTCGTAAATCAGCGGTTTGGTGGTGCGCAACAACACCTTGCCGATGTCGTTCATACCCAGTTCCTGCGCACCTTCGTCCCGGGTCAAGCTGTTGATGTCCATGCGGTATACGACCTCCTTGAGCATGGCCCTCACCTCGTTGGACGTGTGGCGGAGCAAGTACTTGCCGTTGGGGCGCAAGGGCTGCGCATTCAACCAACACAGCATGCACTCGATGTCCTGAGAGCTCTGGGGCTTGTTGTTTTCGCGCACGATCATATCGCCCCGGCTGATATCGATTTCGTCTTCGAGCGTAATGTTGACCGACATGGGCGGAAAGGCCCGATCGACCGGCCCACCAAAGACATCAATGGACTTGATCTTGGACGTAAAACCCGATGGCATCACCACCACCTCGTCTCCGGGGCGGAAAATGCCCCCGGCTACGCGACCCGCATAACCGCGGTAGTCGTGGTATTCGTTGGTGTGCGGACGGACCACCGTCTGGACCGGAAAGCGCGGATCGATGTGGTTTTGGTCCGAACCAATATGGATGGTTTCGAGGGTGTGCATCAGCGTGGCCCCGTTGTACCACTTCATGTTGTCCGAACGGTTCACCACGTTGTCGCCGAGCAGAGCCGAAATCGGAATAAACCGAATGTCGTTGACGTCCAGCTTGGCGGCAAATTCCTCGTATTCCTTGACAATTTTGCGATAGGTCTCTTCGCTGTAGTCGACCAGATCCATTTTGTTGATGCACACCACGAGGTGCGGGATTTGCAGCAAACTGGCGATGTAGCTGTGGCGGCAGGTTTGCTCAATCACCCCTTTGCGCGCATCGACCAGAATCAGAGCAAGGTTGGCCGTAGAGGCTCCCGTAACCATGTTCCGGGTGTATTGAATGTGCCCGGGGGTATCGGCAATGATGAACTTGCGCTTGGGGGTGGCGAAGTAGCGGTAGGCGACATCGATGGTGATGCCTTGCTCGCGCTCGTCTTTGAGCCCGTCGGTGAGCAAAGACAAATCGATGTGATCCAAACCTTTGCGTTCCGAGGAGCTCTTGACGGCTTCAATCTGGTCTTCAAAAATCGACTTGGAATCGTACAAGAGACGGCCAATCAAGGTGCTCTTGCCGTCGTCTACGCTTCCCGCCGTGGTGAAGCGCAGCAATTCCATATCGAGATAACTGTTGTGGGTAGACATGGTCTGTTCGTGTTTTTACGTGAGGGGAGGGAATCAGAAATAGCCTTGCTTCTTGCGGTCTTCCATGGCCGTATCGCTCCGCTTGTCGTCGGCGCGCATTCCGCGTTCGGTGTTCCGGCTGGAGGCTACTTCTTCAATGATCTTTTCGACGGTATCGGCATCGCTTTCTACCCCACCGGTAATGGTGATATCGCCCAAGGTGCGGAAGCGGATGGTCTTGGTAACCACCTCTTCGCCTGGACGAAGTTGGGTAAATTCCGACATCGGCAACCAAGAACCGTCTCTCCAAATCACCTGGCGCTCGTGGGCCAAATACAGAGACGGGATCGGGATGTTCTCCTGGAGAATGTACTGCCATACGTCCATTTCGGTCCAGTTCGAAATCGGGAACACCCGGAAGTGTTCGCCCATGTTTTTGCGGCCGTTAAAGATGTTCCACAACTCCGGACGCTGGTTCTTGGGATCCCATTGGCCGAAGTCGTCTCGGTGCGAAAAGAAGCGCTCCTTGGCCCGGGCCTTTTCTTCGTCACGGCGGGCACCGCCCATGGCTGCATCGAATTTGTTCGCTTCGATAGTATCGAGCAAGGTGGTGGTTTGAAGCGCGTTGCGGCTGGCATTCTTGCCTGTTTCCTCTTGTACACGACCCTGGTTGATCGATTCCTGGACCGAGCCCACCACGAGGCGGACGCCCAATTCTTCGACCAAATTGTCGCGATAGGCCAGGGTTTCGGGAAAGTTGTGTCCGGTGTCGATATGGACCAGCGGAAAGGGCACCCGGGCCGGCCAAAAGGCCTTGCGGGCCAAGTGGGTTACGACGATCGAATCCTTGCCTCCGGAAAACAGAATGGCGGGGTTTTCGAATTGGGCAAAGACCTCGCGAATCACATAGATTGATTCAGACTCGAGTTCTTTGAGGTGGGTCAAGAGATAGCTGCTCATGGACGGGTGGATTAAGCGGTTTAGTGCGATACAGTGGGAACGTGGATTCTCGGAAGCACATGCGCCAAGATGCGCTCGGCGCATTGTTCGATGCTCTCAACGGCCGACTCGACGCGGACATCGGGCTGCTCAGGGGTCTCGAAAGGAGAGCTGATGCCCGTGAAGTTGGAAATCTCTCCGGCCCGGGCTTTTTTGTACAGCCCTTTTACGTCTCGACGTTCGCATTCTTCGATGGGGCAGTCGACAAACACCTCGACAAAGCGATCGCTCCCGGCCTTGTCGCGGGCGGCGGCTCGGTCTTCGCGAAAGGGAGAAATAAAGGCGCTCAGCACGATGACACCGGCGTCGAGCATCAGTTTGCTGACTTCGGCAATGCGGCGAATGTTCTCTTTTCGGCTTTGCTCGCCAAAGTCCAGATCGCTGTTCAAGCCTGCGCGTACGTTGTCGCCGTCGAGGATGTAGCACAAATAACCGCGGGCGTGAAGCTCTTGGGCCACGCGGGTGGCGATGGTCGACTTGCCGGAACCGCTCAAACCGGTAAACCACAACAGCATGGAACGCTGCTCGAGAAGCGCTTCTCGATCGGCGCGGGACAACACATGGTCGTGGGGAATGATGTGGAGTTTTTCGGTCATCTGTGGTTCATCTAAGCTCGTTTCTCAGGGTCAAATTAGGGTAGTTTCAACGCGATTCCATGGTGGTCATCCCCTACCAAGAAAGCTGGTAGGCTGTTGCAAAATAAGCGATTGTGATTAGCCCATAGAGGAAAGCCAAGGGAATCCCGACCCTGAAAAAATCGGTGAATTTGTAGCCTCCGGGACCATAGACCATCAGGTTGGTTTGATAGCCTACGGGGGTCAGGTAACAGCAACTGGCGCCAAAACCTGCGATCATAAAAAACGGAATACCGCTGATGCCAAGGCTCTGGCTGAGCGAATACGCTATGGGGAAGGCAATCGAAATGGCCGCGACGTTGGTGACAAACGACGTTAGTAACATGGTGAGCACAAAGAGCACCATGCCAATGGTGAGCGCTCCTTGCCCTTGGGTGATGCCGATAAAAAACTGGGCCACTGCGTCGGCTGTGCCCGTTCCGATCAAAGCCTCTCCCAAAGTGAGCGCCGCCGCGAGGATGACGAGCAAATCGAGGCTGACGTTCTTTTTGACCCCTAAGCTGTCCATCATCCCGAAACCGAATTGCAGTCCGAGAATGACAAACAAGGCCTCGTACAGCTTCAAAATCCCCCCAGCCCGATCGATTCCGAGGGTTGACGCCGGAACCGCGGCCAAAGCCACCGTCAAAAGCATCAAAATCAAGAAAACCCGCTTGTACATGGGCCTGATCGAACTCTGACGCCTCGAGGACGAAACCATGTACAGGTTTTTGTCTTGTTCGATGAGCTTGCGAAAATCGGGTCCGATGGTCAGGAGCAACAAATCGCCGGTTTGCAGGGCGATTTCCCCTATTTTTCCGCTCAGTTTTTCGCCTCGGCGGTGTATGCCGATAATGGCCGCATCGTAGCGCTCCCGGAATCCCGATTCTTTGACGGTATGCCCAGACAACAAGGAGTTGTAGGGGACTACCACCTCGGCAATTTCCTGGTGACCCGAGAGATTGAGTTTTTCCTTCTTGCTGACCTCCAATCCGTTGTCCCGGTCGATTAATTCAATGACCTGAGAAGTATCGCCCGCAAAAAAGAGCCGGTCGCCCGAATACAGCTTTTCGTTCGGCTTGACGGGCGTAATCATATGACCCTCTCGGAGTATCTCGGCCAAAAACACTCCTTTCAGACTGCGCAATCCGGCCTGTTCTACGGTCTTTCCGGCCAAAATCGAATTGACGCGCACCTCGGTTTCGACCAAGTACTCGCGTTGGTTTTCTTCAAAAACGGCCATCAGATCCTTTCGGTCGGGGAGCAATCGATAACCGACCGTCGCCATATAAACAATCGTGGTGACGGCGATTAGGGTTCCGGGAATCACAAAGTCCAGTGGCCTGAGGCTGAGTCCGGTATTTTGTTCTACCAAACCCATCAACACCAAGTTGGTCGAAGTTCCGATCACGGTGATCATCCCCCCCGAAATGGCGAAAAACGAAAGCGGTATAAAGAACTTGGATGGGCTGATTTTGTTGCGCTTGCCCCAATCGTGCAAATAGGGCATCAGCATGGCCACCAAGGGGGTGTTGTTGATCACCGCCGAAAAGGAAGATACAAAAGCCCCAAATTGAATCAGAAACAACTTGGGATTCTTGGTCTTGCCAAACATCCGATCGAGGTATATCCCGAGGTTGAAGTGCTCGTTGATGCCCGCTGTGATGATGATGAGCAAAAAGATAGACAGAATGCTGGTGTTGGCAAGGCTTTCGACAAAGGTTCGGCTCTCGACCAGCCCGCCCATCCACAACAGCGCCACCGCTCCCAGAAAGACGTAAGAAGGGCGGAAACGCTCCCAAATTAACCCCGCGATGAGCAGGGCGAGGACGAGGAGCAGATAGAGTTGTTCGAAGGGCATGTGGGCGCAAAAGTAATTATTCTACTTTATTGGTAGGATATAGGGGTGAATTTTCTTTTAACGCTCTACAATACTCATAAATAAGTGGTTATAAAACCGTTCTCCGCGAATCTATCTCCCTTGGGACAGAGGGTCATCCAGCCGACAAACCTCTTCGATCCCAAAGTGGTTCTTTGTATTGAACCTCTGTCCATTTCAACCCAACAACCCTTCCCATGAAGCACTTTATCACCCTAGTCCTTTTTGCGGCCTTCTTGGGCGTCTCCGCCCAGAACTACACCGACTGTGCTGGCAATAGCGAAAACCTCCAACAATGGCTGAGCGCCGGGACGCCGGTACTCGTGGCATCCAAAGGGGTCGATTGCAGCATTTGTATGAGCAGCGCCCCTCAAGTGGGCACTTGGGCCACCAACAACCCCCAGGTTCGGGTGTGGGCGGCGATGACGTATCGGTATTCCACCCAGGATGCCAATTGCACCCAGGTCAACAATTGGGTCAATTCCTACGGATGGGGCGATGTCTTCGCCTTTGCCGATGTCAATGAGGACTTTAGAGGAAGCTTTTTTTCTCGGTACCTTGTGTACGCCCTAGATGGTTCGGTGGCCTACGACGGTCCCAACTTGACCACCGCAGGCAATACGGCCTTGGGATTGGTGAGCGGCGTGGGCCTAGAGGAGGCGAATGCCAAAGCGTTTTCGGTTTTTCGCGGCGAAGGCGTCCTCGAGGTGGCGGGAATCCAAGCCGGTCAAACGGTTTCATACGAATTGATCGATTTGGCCGGACGCAGTGTGATTAAAGGACCCTTGACCGCCAACGACAACCGGATTGCCATTTCGGGCCTCAAAGGCGGCATTCACTTGGTGCGTCTGGGGCAAGAAGCGCACAAAGTGGTGCTGTAACCGCTTCCCAAAGTACTTCCCCTCCAGCGATGTTTCCCCCTTGCACTCGATGGGGGGAAAGAGAATTGAATAAAAAACGGCCTTCGGGTCGTTTTTTTTTTTTTTCGGGGGGGAGAGATGGTGAAAAATGACGGGGAGTAAGGCTGGTTGCCCATTTGTGGTTGTGCGAACTGGGCGAAATCCGGATGTCCCGTGCCCGAGTAGGACGAACCTCTTTGGCCACTTTTTGTCCCCTGTGATGGCTTCTGCTCTTGCATCCCTTACCCGAAATCTGAATAATGAATAATCCTCAGCATGAGCTGTTTAATCCTCGGAATGCTTTTTCGTTGTAGTCTTGGCTTCAACCTCCAGATTCTATCCCTTACCCGAAATCCGAATAATGAATAATCCTCAGCATGAGCATATTAACCCACAGAAAGGGCTTTCGTTGTAGTCCACGCTTCATCCCCCAAACTCTATCCCTTACCCAAAATCTGAATATTGAATAATCCTCAGCATGAGCAGATTGAAATTGAGAAAGGACTTTCGCTCTCGTCCTCGGTTCAACTCAACCTTCCCATCAATCCCGAGCTCAATCCCCTTCAATATACCGCCAACGCCACTTCCTTGACGGCTTCGCTCTTGCCCATCGAATAAAAGTGCAAGCAGGGAACTCCAGCCGCGATCAGTTCTTTGCATTGCTCGATGCACCACTGTACGCCCAATTCGCGCATTTCTGCGTCGGAAGTACACCGTTCGGCCGCATCGGTCAGGGCATCGGGAAAATCGACATGGAAGAAGTGCGGAATCATGCGCAATTGCTTGAGCCCCGTGATGGGCTTGATGCCCGGAATAATCGGAACCTCGATGCCCCCTGCCCTGCAGCGATCTACAAACGCGAAATAGCGCACGTTGTCGAAGAACATTTGCGTAACGATGTACTCGGCCCCGGCGTCGACCTTGGCCTTGAGGTAGCCTATGTCGGTCTTGAGGTTAGGCGCTTCGTAGTGCTTCTCGGGATAGCCCGCCACACCGATGCAGAAATTCGTCGGACGCTCGTTTTGAACCTCTTCGTGCAAGTATTCTCCTCGATTGAGGGCAGATACCTGCCGGAGCAAGTCGATGGCGTAGGCGTGGCCGTGGGGTTCTGGCCGAAACACCCCCTCTGAGCGAATCGGGTCGCCCCGGAGCACCAAGACATTGTCGATGCCCAAGAAATTCAAATCGATCAAGGCGTATTCGGTTTCTTCCTTCGTAAATCCTCCACAGAGAATGTGGGGAACTGTATCGATTTTGTACTTGTGCTGAATCGAAGCACAAATGCCCACTGTGCCCGGGCGCTTGCGGGTGGTGACTTTTTCAAGCAAGCCGTTTTCTCGCTTTTTGTAGACGAACTCTTCCCGATGCGAGGTAACATCGATAAAGGCCGGCTCAAACTCGAGGAGATTTTCGATGGTTTCGTGAATGTGAGAAATGTCCTGCCCTTTGAGCGGGGGCAGGATTTCGAAGCTGAACAGGCACTTGCCTTGGGATTGCTGCAGGTGTTCGGTAACTTTCATAGGGTTCTTTGGAGAATACGACTGTACATAGGACTCAGGTCAAAACACGGCCGACCCCAGCCATTTGCGGGCCTCGTCGGCAGAGAGTCCGCGCAGGGCGGCATAGTGTTCGAGTTGGTCGGCCCCGATTTTGCCGAGCGCGAAATAGCGGGCCTCGGGATGGGCAAAGTAGTACCCGCACACCGCCGCCGTCGGCACCATGGCTCGGCTTTCTGTGAGGTGCAGCCCCGCGTTGCGCGGAGCATCGAGCAAACGGAACAAGGTGTCTTTTTCAAGGTGATCGGGACAGGCCGGATAGCCCGGAGCCGGTCGAATGCCGCGGTAGCGCTCTTTGATGAGTTCTTCGTTGCTGAAGGACTCGCCGGAGGCATAGCCCCAAAAGTCGGTGCGCACTTTCCAATGGAGGTATTCGGCAAAGGCTTCCGCCAGTCGATCGGCCAATGCCTTGGCGAGCAAAGCATTGTAGTCGTCATGCTGTTCCTCGAACCGGGCTACTTCGGTTTCCAAACCCGTACCAGCGTTCACCGCAAAAGCACCGATGTAGTCCTGTATCTCGGCCGAGGCCGGAGCGACAAAATCGCTCAAGCACAAGCACACATCAGCCTCCTTTTGCTGACGGAGACCGATCAAAACGGCATCAACCGCTCCCTGTGCATTGAGCACCTCTATGGCGTCCTGTTCGGTGGATCGGGCGGGGTACAGACCAAACACCCCTCGCGGCTCAAGGACGGTATCGCGTTCCCATCGATCGAGCATGGCCATGGCATCGGCATAGAGCTTGCGGGCTTCTTCGCCCACCACGGCATCGTCGAGAATCTTGGGGAAGAGCCCGTGAAGCTCCCAAGCCTGAAAAAACGGGGTCCAATCGATGTAGGGCCGCAACGTGGCCACATCGACCCCTTCTACCGCGTGGGTTCCAGTAACTCGGGGAACGACCAAACCCGCCGTTTCGGCCTCCCAGGAAAACCTGCGCGCGCGGGCCTCCATCAAATCAAGCGAACGTTCTCCGCTCTGTTTGCGCCAATACCCTTGCCGAAGGCGCTCGTACTCTTCGATCCGCTCGGCATCCAAACGGGGCCGGTCCTGTCCGAGCAGTCCTTGGACGACGGTCACCGCCCGAGAGGCATCGTTGACATACACAGCATGAGGGTACTTCGGCTCGATTTTGAGCGCGGTGTGCATTTTGGACGTCGTCGCCCCCCCGATGAGCAAGGGGACTTGGAGTTGACGCCTCTGCATTTCCTCGGCCACGAGGACCATTTCGTCCAGTGAAGGCGTAATAAGACCGGAAAGACCGATCACATCGGCCTTTTCTGCAAGGGCTGTATCGAGAATGCGCTCGAGGGGCACCATAACCCCCAAATCGACCACATCGTAGTTGTTGCAGGCCAAGACCACGCCGACAATGTTCTTGCCGATGTCGTGTACATCGCCTTTTACGGTGGCCATCAGCACCTTGCCTTTGGCCTGAGACTCTGTGGATTTATCGGCTTCGAGAAACGGCTGCAGATAGGCCACGGCCTTCTTCATAACCCGAGCGCTTTTGACTACCTGTGGCAGAAACATCTTACCCGAACCAAACAAATCGCCCACTACCCCCATACCGTCCATCAAGGGCCCTTCGATGAGCTCGAGCGGACGGGCAAAACCCTGACGGGCCTCTTCGGTATCGACCTCCACAAAGGCATCGATGCCCTTGACGAGGGCGTGGGTGAGCCGCTCGCGCACCGGCCATTGCCTCCAGGCCTCTTCGGCTTTTTCGGGGCGCCCCCCTTGATCAGCATGGCGCGCAGAATAGTCGAGCAAGCGTTCGGTGGACTCTGGATTGCGGTCGAGCAGAACGTCTTCGACCAACTCGAGCAATTCGGGTTCAATTTCTTCGTAGACCTCGAGCAGCGCAGGGTTCACAATGCCCATATCCAATCCGTGCCGAATGGCGTGGTACAGAAATGCCGAGTGCATGGCTTCCCGGACTTTCTGGTTGCCCCGAAACGAAAAAGACACATTTGAGACGCCTCCGCTCACCCGGGCGTGGGGCAAATGGGCCTTGATCCACGCGGTCGATTCAAAGAAGTCAATGGCATTGCGCCGGTGCTCTTCCATCCCCGTACCGACCGGGAAAATATTGGGGTCGAAAATGAGGTCCTCGGGGGCAAAACCCGCCTTTTCGGTCAGCAAGCGATAGGCCCTTGCGCAGATTTCGATCCGGCGGTCGAGGGTGTCGGCCTGTCCGCGCTCGTCAAAAGCCATCACCACCGCGGCCGCACCGAAGTTGAGCAGGCGTTCCGCTTGATAGAGCAGGGTCTTCTCACCCTCTTTGAGGCTGATCGAGTTGACGATTCCCTTGCCCTGCAAACATTTGAGCCCCGCTTCGACAATTTCCCAACGGGAACTGTCGATCATAAACGGAATGCGCGCAATGTCCGGTTCCGCGGCCAAGCGGTTGAGAAAAACGGTCATGGCCTTCACCCCATCGATGAGGGCTTCGTCCATATTGATGTCGAGAATCTGGGCCCCAGTCTCGACCTGTTCGCGGGCTATCGCAACGGCTTCTTCGTAGCGATCTTGCTGAATAAGCCGTAAAAAAGCCCGGCTGCCGGTCACATTGCAGCGCTCTCCGATGTTGACAAAATTGAGTCTTGCGTCGACCACCAAGGGTTCGAGCCCCGAAAGCAAAAGCGGTTTCATGGGGCAGGGGCTTGAACGGGTTGACCGGGATAGTCCACTCGATCGAGCAAGGCCCTGAGGGCGCGGATGTGTTCGGGCCCCGTGCCACAGCAACCGCCGAGGATGTCGACCAGATTCTGTTCCAAATAGGGCTCGAGCAAATCGGCCATTTCTTCGGGGCCCTGATCGTAGCCACCCAGTGCATTGGGCAAACCGGCATTGGGGTGGGCGCTGACCTTAAAGGGCGATTGCCGTCTCAAACTGCGCACATGCGGCAAGAGCTGGTCTGCCCCCAACGCACAATTGAAGCCAATGGAGAATAGCGGGTGATTTTGGAGCGAAATCAAGAAGGCCTCGGGGGTTTGACCTGAAAGGGTGCGGCCGCTGGCGTCGGTTATGGTTCCGCTAACCATGATCGGAAGACTCCATCCCAAGGCATCAAAGACCTTCCGGATGCCCGACAGCGCAGCCTTGGCATTCAAGGTATCGAAGACCGTCTCGACCATAAGCGCATCGGCCCCGGCCAAAACCAAAGCCTTTGCTTGTTCTGAATAAATGGCTTCGAGTCCATCAAAGTCGACCGCCCGATAACCTGGATTTTCGACATCGGGCGAGAGCGACGCGGTGCGGTTGGTCGGACCGATGGACCCCACGATAAAGACGGGTCTCGGGCTCTCGCTGCGGTACCGCCGAATGGCCTCTTGGGCGCAGGCTATGGCCGCTTGGTTGAGCTCTTCGACCAAGGCTTCCATTCCGTAATCCGCCATCGAAATGGCGTTGCTGTTGAACGTATTGGTTTCGAGCAAATCCGCCCCGGCCCGGAGGTATTCGAGGTGGATTTGAACAATGATTTCGGGTTGCGTCAGGCTGAGCAAATCGTTGTTGCCCTTGAGCGGACTGGGCCAATCGGCAAAGCGGTCGCCCCGATAGTCTGCTTCGGTCAGCGCGTGGCGCTGGATCATGGTGCCCATGGCTCCGTCGAGCAAGAGGATGCGGCCTTGGGCAAATTCGGTCAAATTCATGGATTCGGGCGCAAAGCGTTTGTCTGGATGCTTGTCCCGAAAGACCCCGCGGTTGAGGGCACTTTGCGATCCTTATCTTTCTTCGAATAGACCTTTGAACGGCTTTCGAAGGGGGAGTTGGCACCTTCAACTTTTCGATGGACTGAGCGCACATCGGTAGCTGGGTTGCCAAGACGTCAACGGGCCCTGTCCCTCGGTCTTTCTGGATAAGCGGAGCAAAGATAACACAGGTCAGGGCTCGCCTCCTAAAGGAACGTTCGGTACTGCCCCTCCCCCATTCCCTACCCCATTCGGGGCATTTTTCGTACATTTGCAGCGCTATGATAGACGCCTATCCCTTTCAGGAAGAAAGTCTTGGAATGACGGTGGCCGTAGACGAACGGCTGCGGGAAATCGTGCTCTACAACGATGATGTCAATACCTTTGAGCACGTCATCTTGAGCCTGATCGAAATTTGCGACCACAACCCGATTCAGGCGGAACAGTGCGCGTTTATTGTCCACCACAACGGTCAGTGCTCGGTTAAAATGGGCACCTACGACGAACTCGAACCCCGCTGCAGCGCTTTGCTTGAACGCGGTTTGAGTGCGGAGATTTATTGAGCCTTTTTTAATGCGATGAGCAGCGCACCTCGGCTGCTGTACATCAGGGGTCGTGCGCATTGACCCTGGGAATGGGAGCGGTCCGATCTCGTCCTTCGAAGCCACGGCAGCACCGAACCATTTCCCTTATTCGTTGTGCGGTTCCTTTATACCGTCAACTATACCGTCTACTTTCTGTTTGGCATGTTCCTCACAGATCAAAGAATCAGCGGTTTTTTTTCCTCGATTCGGGACCTGAACGAAGAATAGAATCCATTTTCTTTCCGCGCGCCAACTCGTCTACCAGTTTATCCAAATAGCGCACTTTCTGGGTGAGCGGGGTTTCAATTTCTTCCACCCTATATCCACAAATCAACCCGGTTATGAAACGGGCATTGGGGTTAAGACGAGCCTTGTCGAAGAATTCTGCAAACGTCAGCTTGTCTGAAATCAATGCCTCGAGGTGTGCTGACCCGAATCCGGTGAGCCATTCAATCACTTGATGAAGTTCTTCCAGAGTTCGGCCCTTTTTCTGAATCTTGTCCACATAATGCGGGTAGACCGAGGCGAAAGTGATTCGGGCGATGCGCAGATCGTGTTCCGGGGTGGTTTTCATACACCAAGGAGTTGAGGATGGAAGTCTGTCTTTACGGAGGGTAGATATCGCTCAAGGCGAGGGCACATGCGTGGTGTAGAAACGCGTTCCCCGCACCACATTCACAATGACCTCTTAGGCCGCCCGATGCCCTTCCGGGCACAAATGCACCCGGTGCCCAATCAGACGCTCGTTGTTGACGGTCGGAACCCATTTGAAATTCGGATCGTCGATTTCGTCCCCAATGACCCAGGGCTGACCGGTAACGGGGCTGTTGCCTGCGTAGTCCACCAGACCCGTTACGGGATCGACTGTGCTGTCTTTCAAAGCAAACGCATTGGAGAGATCGGCGTAGTACACAAAACGATCCTCACCCCCTCCGTAGTGGGCCGAGGTGGCCACTTCTGCGCACAAATCGCGAACAATGCGAATCCGGGTCTTTTGGCCCTGAGGCACTACCGAACCCCGATGGGATTCGATGAGCTTCAATCGGCTGCCGAGCAGTTGTACGCCAAATACAATGGACTGCCCTTCGTTCAGAACCATCGGCTGGTTGTCCTTGAGCTCAAAAATGCCTCCGGGAACAATCTGGGTTGGAAAGCCTCCTCCTGATCCTTCGAGGGTGATTTGATCTTGATCGTTGAGCCCGGAAAATCCCGTGAGCACGGTGGGCTGGGTATTGGGAGAACAAAAGGCGGTGTAGTTCCGCAATCCGCTTAAAGCCAAGGTGGTCGCATTGGGCGGAATCCGGAGACCGAGCAGATTTCCCCGCTCGATTTCGACAAACGAACTGCCGTTGGCGTCCATGCGAACCCGTAGGTACACCGAATCCGTCAAATAGATGGTGCTCCGAATTTTGCGTTGGTTGTTTCGCTGCATCGCGCAACAGGCTCCACTGCCCGATACAGGACCTCGACCTTCCAAAACGTATTCGGCATGGGGTACCCCATTCACAATGCCAGTGAGGGTTACACGGCTGCTGTGGCTGTTGGTGCCGAGTTTAAACACCGTTCCACTCGAGGCTCCCTGGGCATCGAGCACCGCGGTCGAAGTGGAAAATCCCATCAGGGAGATTCCCGTCGAACTGGACACCCGATCGCGGTTGTTGCGTGATCCACAGCGCTCGTTGAGGTTATCCGAAGCATCGTCGAGGGGCAGATCGCTGCACAAGACAATGTCCGCTTGGGGCGCAAAGGCGTCGCGCTGCCGAATAAACTGCGCCATGCGCTGCTTCCATACCAATTGCCGTTGGGGCGTCATGGGCTCTTTGGCATCGTTGGCGCCTAGGGTCACAATAAGCAGATGGTATTCGAGCGAATAAAATCCCCCCATCAAGGTTCGAAACTGCTTGGAAATGACTTCACTTCCTCCAAATGCCTTGTTGACCAATCCGATCGAAATACCTTCGAGATTCAAGGCTTCTTCTACGCGAGCGGGCCAGAGCACTTCCCCGAGAAAATCGGGGTTGACCGAACCCGCCGCCAGACTGAGATCGGGTTCCATGCCGGGCTTCCATTTGCCGGGCAACGACCAGGCAAGACTGTGTCCCACCACCAACATTTTGAACTCAGGGTTGGGGTTCCGGGAGTTGGTGATTTCGGACCCCATCAAAACAGCGCTTACATTGACCGTTTTGGCGGTTCCGGTCCCGGATTGATCGGGTGTGGTCGCCATATAGCGCAGCGTTACCCCCCCGAGTTCTCGGATGAGGTGGGGAAGCGCCCCAAAACTCATGAACTGACTCCCTCCTTCGGGTCCAAACATAACTTCGTACCCCCCTCCTACCGCCTCTCCGGTATTGGGGTCGACCTGATGCACTCCCCATTCATTGACGAGCTCTACTTCGTTGATGACCCCAAACACCCGGCAGGGTCCATCGGCGGAAATCATCACCCCGCTGCACAACAATGCGCGACCGGGCGCCACACTGACCGAGCCTGATGCCTGACTGCTATTGGGGCTGATCGAGGCCCTGGGAAAGGTATAATTGGCGATGAAATTCTTCAAGAACCGACTTTCGTACAGCGCTCTGTATTCGAGATTCTCGCTCAGGGTTTTCTGTGGCAGGCTCATGGTGTTGGCGGATGGTTGGGGATGAAATTACCCGAATTTTTTATGCTTGGTATGGGCTTTGTTACCTTGAACAACATGAAATACTCCAAGTTATTGAACGGTCTTTTGCTGGGTTTGTCTTTCGGCTGTTCGTCCCTTTCTTTTCCGGGAGCCCAAAAACAGGGAACTTCCGAGGCCGGGCTTTGGGGCTATTGGCGGTTGGACGGAGCAGAGCGCAAGGAGGGGGAAAACGCACCATGGCGCGAATGGGAAGCGGGTTGGCAGGGGTATGTGTTGTATGGGGAAAGCGGGGGGATGGCTTTGCATTTAAGCCCCGTAGGGTATGAAGAATTTGAGGGAGATGTTCGCAATTTCACCCCCGACCAACCCGATTCGGTCTTGGCGCATTTGGCTCTGGCGTATGCCTATATGGGCTCTTATGCGGTAGATGTGGAGCGCTCTCTCGTGACCCACACCAAAAAGGCTTCGAACAACCCGACCGAATGGAATCAAACCTCGGTGCGTCGCTACCGCCGATCGGGCGACACCCTCTGGCTCGAGCCCTTGGAAGAGCGCAATGCCGGGATGAGGTTGCGGTTTTTAAAAGAGCGGTGAAGGATGGGGGTGAAGAACTCAACGCAGGCTGAGCACAAAAATTGGAATCGATCTACTGTGTTCGTCCTTACCACAAAAAATCCCGATTGCGTGCGAACACAACCGGGACGTCTCGAAACAAACAAACAGTGACTCCGTAGGGATTCGAACCCCAAACCTTCTGATCCGTAGTCAGATGCTCTATCCAATTGAGCTACGGAGCCATTCCGCCAAGCGGACGGCAAAGATAATCCGTTTTATGAAAGACCGAACGCCTTTTTCAAATCGGCCACGCGATCGAGTTTTTCCCAGGTAAACAGCTCAACCTGCATCGATTTGACTTGGTGGTTGGCCTCGTGGAAAAACTTGGTAACCACCTCGTTCTTGCGCCCCATATGCCCGTAGGCCGCGGTTTCGAGGTACATCGGCTGGCGCAACTTCAAATCGCGCTCAATGATGCCTGGGCGCAGATCGAACAACTCGAGCAGGCGTTCAGCAATGGCCCCATCGCTCAAATCTACCTGAGCCGTGCCATAGGTATTGACATACAATCCCATAGGACGCGCCACCCCAATCGCATAAGATACCTGAACCAGCGCCTGACGCGCTACACCGGCCGCTACCAGGTTCTTGGCGATATGCCGCATCGCATAAGCCGCAGAGCGGTCCACCTTGCTCGGGTCTTTGCCCGAAAAAGCCCCGCCACCGTGCGCGCCCTTGCCGCCATAGGTATCGACAATAATCTTGCGCCCAGTCAACCCCGTATCGCCGTGTGGACCGCCGATCACAAATTTGCCCGTGGGGTTGATGTGGTATTTGATGTCGTTTCCGAACAAGGCCTGAATTTCTGGGCTCAACTTGGACTTGAGCCGTGGAATCAAAATGTTGCGCACGTCTTGACGGATCCGTTCGAGCATCAGATCGTCTGAGGCAAATTCGTCGTGTTGGGTGCTGAGTACAATCGCCTCGATGCGGAGCGGACGGTGGTCGTCGGAATATTCGATGGTCACTTGGCTCTTGGCGTCGGGCCGCAGATAAGCAATGTCGCTGTTTTCGCGCCGCAAAGCCGCCAATTCGAGCAACACGCGGTGCGACAAGTCGAGCGGAAGTGGCATGTAGTTCTCAGTCTCGTCGGTCGCATAACCGAACATCATGCCCTGATCGCCAGCCCCTTGATCTTCGGGCTTGCCCCGCTCTACCCCTTGCCGAATGTCCCCGCTCTGGTCGTGGATGGCATTGAGAATGCCGCAGGAACTCGCCTCAAACATGTATTCCCCTTTGGTATACCCAATGCGGCGGATGACATCGCGGGTAACCCGTTGAAAGTCCACATTGGCCGAAGAGTGTACCTCGCCCGCCAGAATAACCTGACCCGTCGTAACCAAGGTCTCGCAGGCCACCTTGCAATGGGGGTCGAACGCCAAATAATGGTCGATGATGGCATCGGAAATTTGATCGGCCACCTTGTCGGGATGCCCTTCGGAAACCGATTCAGAGGTAAAAAAATAGCTCATGGAACACAGGGTGTTATCGTTGTACTATCGGGACTTCGACTTGGCCCAACAACCCGAAAAAACGCCCGAGAACCCGCCCTTGGCGAGAACTGCTTTAGCATTTTTTTCAGGTGGTTGCAATCAGTCAACTCCGTCCACCGCGCACAAATATAAGAGGCCCGTCGTGGACCGACCACCTATTCGATTCGGTTCACATAGCGGTTCATCTTGCTCTTGCTGGCCACGGTAATATTGAAAATCCGGTTTCCGTCGCCTTCAATCCGTTTTTTGTCGGGATCCAGATCGGTCAACATCGTGACCAACTCGGCCTTCGAAGAGTAAAAACTCATCACATTCCGCTTGTATTCAAAATAATACTGTGCCCCACTGCCCGATTCAAAATAGAGGTAGTACTCATCACCCCTGCGCTTGCGCACAATCTCGATGCTGCCCTTAAACCGCTTGGTGATCGGGGTTTTGCCCATACCGCCGAAGCCCAGAGGACCCGTTGTAATAAACGAATTGCTAAACTTATTCCACTTGAACTTGACCTCTGCAAACTGAAAGACCGAGCGCATGGGGTCCGGAATCTCTCCTATGGCCCCATAGGCCTTGACAAACTCTTCGAATTTGTCCTTCTCCTTCTTTTCGAGCAACTCAACCAATTGAATTTTGTACGCCTTTCGGTTCAAATCGCTGCCACCGCCCCGTCCTTCGCTCTTGTTTAAATCTTCGGCAATGGCTTTGAGAATGTCTTCGGGGAAAGGGAAATCGAGCAGCATGGTGACATCGGCCTGAATTTCGTCGGTCTTGAGGTCGTGGTCCACCAGACCAAAATTCTTGAGCGTGAGCATCCCCGTATTCGAAGTTAAATTGACCTCGCCCTGCCCTTGGGTCGTACAGCCATCGTTGTCGAAAGCCACATAATTGCCCCTTGAATTGGGGTTGACAATCCGTTCCTTGCGCGCCACCACATAGCTCGACATGGCCTTGTCGTAATAGAGCTGTCCGTCGGCCCGGATGATCGGCAAATCCAACTTGGCATTGCCCTTGGTCAAAAAAGCGGAATAGGCACCACTCGAGTCGCTTCCGATAAAAATGCCGTTGAACAATCGCTCGGCCGCCAAATCTTCGCCAAACACAGGCAGGTCGATGATGATGTTCTTGGGGTCGATCGGGCTCTTGAAGGGGAACCAGGTGGTGACAATGTTCTCGCAGCTGTTTTGGATCAGGGTAAATCCATCGAAGAGCATCTCTCGGGTCGGGCTTTCGAAGCTGACTTTGCCGTAAAACGCGAAAAAGGAGCTCATGTAGAATTCGTCTTCCTGTTTGACATCGCACATTCCTTGGGTGGTTCCTTGCCGGCTCACCTTGAGGGTATGGAAAAACAGCGGCCATGGGGTTTGGTCTTCGTCCAAATAGTCGAGGGTTCCCGTGCCCGTAAACGACTTGCGCGACTGAATCTTGAGTTCGCAGTCGTGCAACTGATGGAATTGATTGACCCGGCTGGCCACCAAACGCGATTTGCGCAATATCCGCATATCGGCGGCCGAATCGATGGTAACCCTGCCCGAATCCGGGAAAATGCGCGCATCGGCCACATCGATTTCGTTGGCCTGAAACACCTCGAGCACCGAGGGCAACAGATCGATGCGGGCAGAGCCTGCCACGTATCGGAGCGAATCCTGTATTCGGTTGGTCGAGAGCATCATCGAGCTCGCATTGGGCCCCACCTTGCTCACCGAAACCGCCTTTTGCGGAATGAGCCACTCCGCTTTGTCCATAAACGCACGGTATTGATTGATGGTGAAATCGAAAAAGGGCTTGGGTCCTTGGAGCAAAAAGTCGCCTTTTTGACGATCAAAGTCCACGGCCGATTGAGCGCCTTTGACCGCGAAGGCATAGTCGGCCGTAGGTCCGCTTCGGACCTTGAAATCAGCGGTGTCGGAACGGAAATTTCGATGCTCAAAAACAAAGGTTTGGGCCCTCATTTGGGCATCGAGAAAATCGATTACCCCGCGTCCTTTTAGCCCACCTGGACCGAGCGAAACCCGCCCATTGGCAATCATCCCGATGTCGTCGTAGAGGGCGAAGGGTTTGCCATCCGCATTGTATTGATGCATTACATCCATGCCCGGAATCCAGCGCATTTTGGAATCGACCGCCGAACAGTGCGGATGCCCCGGTCGACCTGCCACGGCCCGGAGCTCGTATTGATCGATATGACCCAAGGTGCTGTCCGGGAAATAATAAAAGGCCTGTGACGTACTGGTTGAGGCGAGGTATTCGATCCTTCCCGTACCAATCAACCCCTTGTTGCTCAGTGCAATCTGACCAAAACTTTGCCCTTCGCCCCCATAAGTAGCGTAGCCCTCAGACGGGGTTTCGGCAATGAACCCGAGCGAATAGTCTTTCTGAACAGTAACCGTCTGCGGTAGATCGGGGAAAATCCCCGCGCTTACGAAAGTTCCCTCGAACTTGAGACTTTCGGTTTTGGCGTTGTCGAGCGAGTCGATGGTGAAAGGAACCAATTCGATGTAAAACCGCTCCCGCGGATAGACCTTGTCGAAAATATCCTTTCGGTCATAGTACACATAACTCTCCTTTCCACTCTTAAAAATGGGGTAATCCGGATAACTCTTTTTGCCCGATTTGTTGTCGGAACGGTCGATAAACAGTTCTCCATTGATGTCCTGAAGCGTATTCTTTACATCCACCAACGTCTTCTGCCCCAAAGAATTGGCTTCAAACGACTCGACTTTAAACCGCATCGAATCGATGTCGTTCATATTGACCTTAAACTGGTCGTAGTTGAAGAAATACTGATTGCCCCAAAAGCTGAAACGGCCCGCTTTGATCAAGCCATCAAAATTGAAGTTGAATCCCTCCTGAACCGTGATGCGCTGCCCCTTGGGAAACATCGACACCTTTTGGGAGTCGCTCACAGCAATCATCTCAATGCCTGCAATGTCCAAGTCGTAGTTGAGCAGACTCAGCCGTGCGTTGACCCCGCTGGGCACCTGACTCGAAAAACGGATCACATCATAGTCGCGCTTGCCTTCAAAATCGCGGACGTAGTCGAAAAGCTTGTCGTTGAGGTGGACTTCTTTGGCGACCAAATCGTAGTGGACAAATCCACCGACCATCATCGACATCAGAAATCGCTCGGCGTCGTTGGGCGTCATTTTGAGCGCAGAAGCCACCTCCTCGAGTTTCATGTCGCGCCTTTTGTAGGTCTCCGACATCCATTGCAAGTAATACAGTGGGTTGGTGGAATTCAGACCCTGAATTTGCTCCATCCGCTCGTAGCGGAAATACTGCTGCGATTCAAAAGTGGCCGCACCACCCCCTTGGCTGTTCGAAAAGTCGATGGATGGCTCGCCCTGCACCCAGCGGATGAACTCCACCCGCATTTCCATATTGTGAAACGTATTCGTAAAAGCGCTTTGGCTCAGCCCTTCGTTGTCGCGAAACAGACTGAGAATTTTAGCGGGTATGATGTACCGAAACGCCAATTTCGGATGGGAGATGGAATCCTCGCCCACGTACAAACTGAGCCGTGCGGCATCGGCAGCGATCAAATCGGTTCGGAGCCGGAAGCGGTCTGAGGCAATGCGAAACAGCGGCTTGTTTTCGTGTTTGAAAATCAAGGAGCTCCATTGATTTTGATTCCCCGCCCCAAACAATTTGGGGCCCACCATGCTGAAGCCCCCGCGATAGTCGACGCCAGGGGCTATTTCGGGGATTAAAATGTCTTTGCGATAGCTCTCAAATCGGGGAAACGCCGCATTCTCCACTTCGCTTTGCGAGCTCAATTGTTCGGTGAGCACGCCTTCCTCGGGTTGGGTGAGGTAGATCAGACTGGTCAATACGGCGCTGTCGGCCCGAAAGCCCGTTTTGTCGAGGAAGATTTCGTAGCGCTTGAGATCGGCGTGCACCGTGTCTCGACCAAAACCGCTTCGGGCAAAGTAGACCCGCCCGCCCTTGCCTACAAACCGACCTTCTTCAGGGTACAAAATCCCGGACGTTTTCTCGAGCAAGGTGCTGTCGGTCTTGTACCAGCCGAGCAGATCGATTCCGGTGTACACAAAACTCGGGCGACCTTCGAAAACAAAACGGCGTTCGCCCCCTGCCGCCTTCCAGAGAATCCCGCGCTCGTCGCCGATCAGACTGTCTGAAAAATTCAGGGCGCAGATGTGCAGATAGGCCTGGCTTTCGCGGTTGGGCGATTTGCGCACCAGTTCCTTGTAATGGGCATACCATGCACTTTGAAGTTCTTCTTCCTCGCCTTCATAAAGCCTTTGGGCCACGTGGAGCAAATCGTACCAGGCTTCCTTGCTCTGAATCCGCTTGCGGAGCATCTCGTTGCAAATACCGATAAACTCGGTCTGGCGATCGGCTTCAAACGAGCGAAACACAGGTCCAAAAGAGAGCATCGTAGCCTCGGCTTGCTCCTTGTCAAGTTCCCGGATCAAGGAGTTCATTTCGCCGAGAAAATTCTCGGGCACTTCGCTGAATTGCTTGATCTTCTGGGCGTGAACCACGGCCGTACTCCAGATCAACCCGAGCAGAATCAGCGCTTTTTTCATCGGCTCCAATGCAAGGCCATCCAACCTCCTCTTTCGCTGGAACGACGCTTTTGCCATCCGTGTTGTTGTGCCAGGGGTTCCAAATGGGCTTCGTCTTCGGGATAAAACCCGCTGAGCAACAGTTGAGCCGCTGGACGGGCGCAATGCGCGTAGATCGGAATTTGCTCGATCAGGACGTTTCGGTTGATGTTCGCCAAAATGATGTCAAACGCACGACCCTCTACCGCTTCAATGCCGCCCAACACCACCTGGGTGCGCTGACAGCCATTGCGCTCGGCGTTCTCTCGGGCATTGGACTCGCACCACGGGTCGTTGTCGACCGCCAAGACCGACTCGGCTCCCAAGCGTTCGGCCAAAATGCCCAATACACCGGTTCCGCTTCCCATATCGAGGACGCGTTTTCCCCGAAAATCAAGGTCCTGCATCAGGGCAATCACCTGATGGGTCGTAGGGTGATGGCCCGTGCCAAACGACATTTTGGGCTGAATGAGCAATTCGTGCTCAAAGCCTGGCACAGAGGGATGAAACTCGGCGCGGATGCGGCAAAAACGCCCCACTTCTACAGGGTCAAATTGGGCTTCCCAGGCTTGATTCCAGTTGAGGTCTTCCAAACCTTCGACGCGGAGCTCTGAGGGGGCAAATGCACCGAGGCGATGCCGTACCTCCGCTTCGGAAGGCGCGGTCCCCTGGTGAAGATCCCAATACGCTTCCAAGGTCTGTCCTTCGTCTTTTTGTTCAAAGCTGTCGAATCCGACTTCGCTTAGCAAGGCCAAAGCCACATCGGCCGTCTCGGATGCTTCAAAGACGAGTTGGTAGACGAGATATCGGGCGGAGTGTTCCAAAAAAAGGGGGTTGGGGGGGTCAGAACCGCTTATGGCCCAGTGCATAGACAATGGCGAGAAACTCCTCGGGATCGAGACTGGCTCCTCCGACCAATCCTCCATCGATGTGGGGATGGGCAAACAACTCGGCCGCGTTAGAGGCCTTGACGCTGCCTCCGTATAAAATGCTTGTCGATTCGGCGCTTTCCTTTCCGAAGAGCCGTTCGAGCACGCTGCGGATGTGCTGGTGCATTTCTCCGGCTTGCTCCACGGTTGCGGTCTTGCCCGTTCCAATGGCCCACACGGGTTCGTAGGCAATGACCAACTGCTGCATTTGTTGGGCGCTGAGCCCCGTGAGCGCGGCCTCTATTTGATGGGTCACGGTGCCCAAATGGGCTCCGCTTTCCCGTTGTTCGAGGGTTTCTCCGCAGCAGTAGACGGGCATCAGATCGTTCTCGAGGGCGCGGTGAATCTTTTTGGAGACAATCATGTCGTTTTCACCGAAGTACTGGCGACGCTCGCTGTGCCCAACGAGCACGGCATCGACATCGATCGATTTGAGCATTGAAGCCGATACTTCTCCTGTATAGGCTCCTTGGGCTTCGTGATGGCAATTTTGGGCGGCCACGGCAATGCCTTCGTTGAGCGTGAGCATCTCGACGAGGTTTTGCAAATGGATGTAAGGCGGGGTGAGCACAATGTGCACCCCTTCGGTTTTATCGGGATCGATGTCTTCGAGCAAGCGCTCTACAAAGAGTTCGGCTTCGGCGAAGCTCTTGTTCATCTTCCAGTTGGCGGCGGCAACGCGACGGCGGCTCATGGGGAGGGGGTTTGACGGGGCAGTTTCGGTAAAGTTATACGCGTATGGGGTGTTTATATGGGATGGAGAGCGGGGTTTTTCACGGTTTTTTCAAGAAGTCCAGAACGGAAACGGTCGAAAACCCTGAGGTCGGGGAGGGACTAAGCCACAAGATCGAGCACTTGACCCAGTCCCAGCAGTGCCAACGCATGGCTTGACATTCCCAATAGATAGGCTGCCAGCGCCTTGACATAATTCAGAGGCTTTGTTCCGTCAAAAAACTGTGCGATGGCCCAAGAGGCATAGACCAAGAACACGCCTGTGCCTGTTTGTAGCAGCGGGAGTTTTGTGAGTCCTTCCAACAATCCAAACAAAGCGAGGATCATCATGCTCAAACCCATCACAAAACACAACAGAATCAATATTTCAAAAAGATTAAATGGGGCCTTTCGAAACAACAACCGGGTCCAAAAAGCAATAAAAACGCCTATGATCAAATTGGCATACCCATAGTTGTCCGTCGTCCAGCGAAACAAATAGGTGGTATTCGTTTCGACCGAATCGCCATAACCCACATAGCGATCCTCAAAACGCAGCCAATCCTTCAATATGGAATAGACCAAAGAGCTGATGATGATGAACAACACAGGTTTAACCAACCGATTGCGGTCTTGGGTGATAAACTCTTTGACGGTGGACCCGGGCCGAATCAAGAGCTCTTTCATGGTGAACAACAGCCCCTTATCGAAATTCAAAACGCTCCCAATCTCGGTCAGGATGTAGGCGCCATTGATGCGCTTTAACTCCTTCGGGCGACCGCATTGAGGGCAGTAGTTGCCGTAAAGGGCCGCACCACAGCCCTTGCACGGCCATGTTTCTGACGCTGGTTCCATGGAATCGGGGTTCTGAGTTTTCTAAAAATAGGTGGAACCGCGAAATGGTCAAAGCACCATCGGAAAAGATGATCCGCGGGATTAAATCGATGAGGCCGCCTCGCTCTGCGCCGGTTCGACCCCCATCACCATGGAGCGCAAATCCGCCCCTTTGCGTCCGGATTGCAGCAACGCCAGCCAGAGCAGGCCCCGGGTAACGGCATCGGAATCGCATTGGGCCACGCGCTTTTCGAGCCGTTCGGCATCGTCTACTTCGTCTCGCAGTTTGTAAAACGCATAACCAGTTTGCCCTGCCGCACAGTGCAAGCGCACCTTTTCGCCCGAAGAACGCCCCTGGGGCAAATCGAGGTAAAACGGGCGATGTTCCAAACGCAGCACCGACCACAGCACTTCAGGAGACTCCGTCGCTTGTTCGGCACCCCGGCGGCACTCCGACGATACATGACCCGAAGCGCACAGGGCACAACGCCCCGGATCGACCGCACCGGCCTCCTGACCCGGACAAGCGCCAAAGTGCACGGCCCACAAATTCAAGAGCCGATGGGCATCGCGGGCGCTGCGCACAAAAACCACATCGTCCGGGTTCGGCTCGGTGTGCTTGACCAACATCAACCGATGCCCAGAAGGATCGAGTCGGAGCACCGCCCCCTTGCCCAATTCGGGATAGACCCTGGGATCGGGACAGGCCAGGCGTTCTGCATGGAGCTTAAGGGCCCCGACCATTCTGTTGCCAGTGCGCTCCACGGCCACCGAGGCCATTTGCTGTTGAAGCGCCACATCGGCCGATTCGGGAGACAAAAACAGCCGCCGGAGTTCTTTGTGGAGTTTGTCGGCCGAACCCGCCCGAAGCAATTGTCCTTCGGCGTTGCGCACATAGTACACACCGGGTTCGTCTTTGATGCCCTCGAGCATCTTTTGCAAACGGGGAGACGGCGCTTCGACGGCATCGCCCAAGGCACCAAGGGCTGCGATGCGCTTTTCTCGGTCTTTTTCGAGCAGCAGTTTGAACAAATCGACCGTGGCCCGGGCATCGTCGCCCGCCCGGTGCTTGCGCGGCAACCAAATGCCCAATGCCTCGCAAAGCGAACTCAATTTGTAGCTCGCCATGCCGGGCAGGAGTTTGCGGCTCCAGTTGACCGTATCGATGGTCGAACGTTCGTACGCATAGCCCAATCGTTCAAATTCCGATTGGAGCATGCGGTAGTCAAAGGCGACGCCATGACCGATGATGACACAGCCTTCGGTGATTTGAACCAGCCTTTTGGCCAATTCGTGAAATCGCGGCGCACTGCGCAACATGGACGGCACAATCCCCGTCATGTTCTGCACAAAAGGCTGAATGGGTTGGTGGGTGTGGACCAGCGAAATCAGCTGGTCGGTGACCTCTCCGTTTTCGAGCCGGAAAACAGCGATTTCGATAATGGCTTCTTCCTTGAGGGCGCCCCCGGTAGACTCGATGTCGATGACTGCGTACACCTGGCGAAGTTAGTCCAAGCACCGTGCCCGCAGTTACCCATCATTGGGGCTGCGCCCGCGGTCCGAACAAAGCCGTACCAACCCGTATTAGAGTGCTGCCACACTCCATCGCGAGGAGATAATCCGAACTCATCCCCATGCTGAGTTCCGTCCAGCCCAGACCCCGCTCAACGCCTTGATCGAACTCCCGCTTCAGGCCCGAAAACTCTGCCCGAATTTGGGCCTCGTTGTCGGTAAAACTCGCCATCCCCATCAGCCCTTTGAGCCTCAAGGAAGGGTAACGCCCGGCTTCAAAACCGGTGAACATGGCCTCCAATTCTGCCGCATCCAAGCCCGCTTTGCTCTCTTCGGAGGCAATGTGCCGCTCGAGCAACACATCGACCTTCTTGCCAAGCCGATGCGCTTCGGCTTCGAGCACATCGAGGAGTTTTTCCCGATCCACGCTGTGGATCAAGTGCACATAGGGCAGCACCGCCCGTACCTTGTTGGTCTGCAACTGCCCGATCAAGTGCCAGCGAATGTCTTTGGGAAGTTGTTCTGCCTTAGCGATGAGTTCCTGAACCCGGTTTTCCCCAAAATCGCGTTGACCCAGGGCATACAGTTCCATGATTTCTGCTGCCGTGCGGGTTTTGGACACTGCGATTAGCCCCACACCCGGCCGCAACTGGGCCCGGAGGGCTCTGTAGCGCTCTTCAGCCGAGGACCCGTTCATTGTCGAGCAGATAAATCACCATTCCACTGCGCAGTTTGGGCTCGATGTAGGTGCTCTTGGGCGGCAATATTTGACCGGCGTCAGAGACCATACGCACATCGCTCATGTTCAGAGGTGCCAATGCAATGCCAAATTCCCAAGCCCCCGAGTCGACGGCCTGCACCATGCTGTGGCCCGAATCCAGATCGGGCAAAAACGCCAACCGCTGATCGGTTCGGGCATCATGGGCTCCCAAAATGGGATCGAGCACAAAGCGGCTCACAAGACTGGGATCGAGGGCCTCAACGCCCCCACCCCGCTCTATGCCAGGTTTGAACCGAAGTTTGTGAAAGCGCGACTCCCCGTACAATACGAACGATTGTCGTTGGGGCTCTTCAAATTGCGCCATCGGTTCGATGTCAAAATACGCACTGAGGCGATCGAGTACGCCGGGCAAATCGCGGTAGCTGTTGCGAATCAAACGCGAGAACGAGGCCACCCGAAGCTGTCGTTCAGAGAGCAACAAACCCAGAAAGTGTCCGGCCGCCCTCGATTCCGGGCGTTGGGCAGACAACAGGGCACTCGAGGCCGTACGGTGGTGTCCATCCGCGATATACAAGGCCTCGCAGCGCTCAAAATGCCCGCGAATGGCCTCTATATGATGGGGCATGGCCACCGACCAAAACAAGTGAAGCACCCGATCGGTCGAGGTGAATTCGTACTCGGGCCGAGATTGGGCCACTTCTTCGTAGACCGCCTCGAGCGGCTCGATGTGGGGGTGGCTGAGCAAGACCGGCTCGGCATTGAACCCCGTATGGTCCAGATAGTCCCGGAACATTTCCTCCCGGGCGGTCAGCGTGTGCTCATGCACCTTGATGCGGCCCTCCGCATAGTCCCGAAGCGAAACCGCGGCCACCAACCCGGTGTGTCCGTATCCGTCTTTGACTTGTCGGTACAGATAATAGGCTGGGGCCGGATCGGGCACGAAAATGCCCTCGGCAACAAAGCGGTCAAAGGCGTTTTTTACCTGCACATAGCGATCGACTCCGTGGGTAACAGGACCCTCTGGCGGGTCGGGGTGGATGACGTGTAAAAAAGTATAGGGGTTGTTGTCGAGTTTATCTCGGAGCGCGATGTCCCCATAACTCACATAGGAGCGGGTCGCGACCAACTGCACCTTGTCCCGGGGGGGGCGCAAGGCGGCAAAAGGGAGTACGGTGGCCATAAGGCGAAGGTAGGGCTGGGACTCAAGGCTTGTAGTACGCCAACGCTTCGGCCAAATAGCGCTCCAAATCGGCAATGCGTCTTTGATCTGATGGGTGTGTACTGGCCCATTCTGGGGTCTCGCCCGTCGATTGCTCGGCCATGCGTTTCCAAAACAAAGGCGCTTCCCGAGGATCGTAGCCCGCCATGGCCATAAACACCAATCCGAGCCGATCGGCTTCGCTTTCGTGGGCTCGGCTAAAGGGGAGCATGGCCCCATACGTGGTGCCCAGACCATAGGCCATCCGATACAATTCGCTGCTCTCTTCCGACTGACCAATCAAAAACGCTTCAAGGGTAATGGCGCCGGCCTGTTGCAACAAGGCTTGAGAAGCGCGTTCGCTCCCGTGACGGGCCAAGGCATGCGCCACTTCGTGCCCCATCACCACAGCGATGCCATCCGGGCTCTGGCAAATCGGCAAAATGCCGGTATAAAAGGCCACCTTGCCCCCAGGCAAGCACCATGCGTTGACCTGGGGACTTTCGATCAGGTTGAACTCCCATTCAAAACCCTCGACCAACTCGGGCTTGCCCATTTGGTGCACATACGCTTCCACGGCTTGTGCGATGCGTTGCCCTACCTCCACCACCTCCTGAGTGCGCTGGGCATCGGCGGAGAGGACGCTCTGACCGAGCACTTCGCGGTACTGCTGGGCACCGAGTTGGGTCATGGACTGATCGGACACCAACAGCAATTGAGATCGTCCGGTCAAAGGCACCGACGAACAAGACGGCAAGACCGCAAGCGCCATACACAGACCCATACTCAGGGACGGGGATCGGACATTATGACAGAATAAGGGGTGAAAAAGTGTCATTATGGCATTCTATTCATACGCGTTTCGCAAAAATCAGGCCGAAATGGCATCTACAATCCCGCAAAAGGTACTCGGCATTCTGTTTGCCGATGGTTGCGTATGAAACCCAAAATCAACACCATGACCCTTGTTCGTCGCTCTCCGCTGTTTGCTGGTTTTCCCACCTGGTTGGATGAGTTCTTTGATGCTCCGGCAACCCCTGCACAACCCGCTGTTCGCAGCGCAGCCGCCAACGTTTCGGAATCTGAACACGCCTACAGCATTGAGTTGTTGGCGCCTGGATTCGACAAATCCGATTTCGAGTTGAGCGTTCAAGAGCAAGTCCTGACCCTCAAAGCCGAGCACAAGAAAGAAAGCGAAGAAAAGAACGATCGCTACACCCGCCGGGAATTCGCCGTCCGGAGCTTTAGCCGGAGTTTTCACTTGCCGAAAAACGTCGACAGCGAGCACATCGAAGCCCGTTACGAAAACGGAGTTTTGATGCTCGAATTGCCCAAACTCAGTAAACCTGTTCCGGTCGGAAAGGCCATCGAAGTAAAGTAAGGCATTCCCGCTAGTCTGCCTCGAGCCTCCAGCGCGCCTCAAGCCCTGAGTTTCGGAAGTCCGAAGCCAGGGCTTCTTTTTGGATCGATTACCGGTATGGGCTTAAACTTCTTGCTTGGCGAACTGCATTTCGTAGAGATTTCGGTACATCCCGTTGCGTTCGAGCAGCTCCTCGTGGGTGCCTTCTTCGACAATCCGTCCTTGATCCATGACCAAGATGCGATCGGCTTTTCGGATGGTCGCCAACCGGTGCGCTATCACAATCGATGTACGCCCCTGGGTAAGCCGTTCCGTGGCGACTTGGATGTAGTGCTCGGTATGCGTATCGACCGAACTCGTGGCTTCGTCGAGGATCAACACCGCAGGGTTGCGCACGTAGGCCCGCAAAAAGGCGAGCAACTGCCGCTGACCCGAACTGAGCATCCCCCCCCGCTCCCGGACGTTGTAGTCCCAGCCTCCGGGCAGTTCGGCGATAAAATCGCTCAAGCCAATCAGCTCGGCGGCCTTTTCGAGCTCTTCCATCGGCCAATCAGCACCGAGGCGCACATTGGCGGCTATGCTGTCGCTGAACAGGAATACATCTTGCTGAACCACGGCCAAATGCCGCCTCAATCCCGATAAACTGTACTGTTCCAAAGGCACCCCATCGAGGGTGATCTGCCCCTGTTGAATCGGGTAGAAGCGCCCGATCAGTTGGATGATGGTCGACTTACCCGCCCCCGTAGCCCCTACGATTGCAATGTTTTCGCCCTGGCGCACCGAAAAACTCACCCCGTGCAGCACAGGGTGTTCCGGATCGTATCCAAATACCACCTTGTCGAAGCCGATTTCGCCCCGAATCGAGGCGGGGTCGAGGGTGCCCTGGTCTTCGATCCGCTCTTCGAGATCGAGAAGTTTAAAGACGCGTTCGCTGGCCACCATGCCCATTTGCAGGGTGTTGAAGCGGTCTGCCAGTTGACGCAACGGCCGAAATAGCATGTTAATGAAAATGATGAGCGCTGTGAGGTCGCCAAAAGTGACCGAGTCGCCGGCAGCGGCCCACAATCCGCCGAACCACACCACCAATCCGATGCTGACGGCCGAGAGCACTTCAATGATGGGCAAAAAAATGGAGAAGTACCAAATCGATCGGATGTTCGCGTCGCGGTGGTCTCTGTTGATGCTTTTAAACGCGTCCATTTCGACCTTTTCGCGGTTGAAGAGGTGGACTACCGACATCCCGCTCAGGTGCTCTTGCACGAACGTATTGAGCCGGGCCACCTCGTTGCGCACGTCCTGAAAACTGTCCTTGATCGAAACCTGAAACCAACGGGTGGCGATATAGAGCAAAGGCACCACCGACAGGCTGATGAGTACCAATCGGGCGTCGAAAAAGAAAAACATGGCCCCCACCATTACCGCGATTTTGAACAAATCGCCGAAAATGACGAGCAAGCCCTCGCTAAAGATGTTGGCAATGGCTTCGATGTCAGATATGGCGCGGGTTACGAGGGTCCCAATCGGGGTTTTGTCGAAAAAGCCCATCCGAAACCGGACGAGGCGGGCGAACAAATGGCTGCGGATGTCGCGGATCACGTTCTGCCCGAGGGTGTTGGCGGTATAGCTAAACGCAAACTGAAACAGCGACTCGAGCAACAACAGCGCGACCATCAGCAGGGTATAGTTCAAAAGCCCTTGAGGATTGGGTTTGACGACAAACTCCTCGATGGTATATTTGATGAGGATGGGGCGAGAAGTGCCCACGGCCCCGAGGAGGATGGTGAGCGCGATGCCGCCCCAAAATAGCGTTCCATAGGGCCGGGTGTGCCGCATCAATCGCTTGAGCAGTTGGCGGTCGAAGGCCTTGCCGCTCACAGAATTCGACGTGTCTTTGGCTTTTTTCGGAGGTTTGAGGGCCACGATGGGGGGATGGGATTAAGGGTGCTGGACCGTTGATGTGGGAAGAAAAATTGAGGCCGGATAGCGCACTTGCGCCAAAAAAAGACCCTGGGCCGGGGCCGATTCGCCCGCGGCGCGGCGGTCGACAGCACTGAGCACGGTCTCAAGATCGGACACCGAGCGCTTTCTTTGTCCGATTTCGAGCAAGGTGCCGACAATGGCGCGGACCATATTCCGCAAAAAGCGATCGGCCGAAATCTCGAACCGGGCCTTGTTGGCCTCCCAAATCCATTCGGCCCGGCGTACTGCACAGCGCTGATGCCCTTCGGCCCCTCCGGTGCGCGCAAACGAGCCATAATCGCGCGTACCCAAAAGCTGGCTTGCCGCTTCGTTCATGCGCTCAAAATCGGGCCATCGGGGCACAAAGGCCGATCGATCGCTTAAAAAGGGATCTTTGTCGCTGTGGAGGTGGTAATGATACGTGCGTTCGACGGCCGAAAAACGGGCGTGGGCCTCAGGGGTCACCGCTTTGAGGTCAAAAACCGCAATGCGCGGATCGAGCAGGGCGTTGAGCGAGCGCTGCAAACGGGCTGGGTCGAAGGCTTCGGGAGCGTCGAAGTGGGCGGGGAGTTCGAGCGCGTGCACCCCGGCATCGGTGCGCCCGGCTCCGACCAAAGCCATGGGTTGACCCCACAAGGTGCTCAGGGCATTTTCGGCCAACTCCTGCACGCTCAATGCATTGGACTGCCGTTGCCAACCGTGCAGGTCTTTTCCGTGAAATCGGAAATACAAAAAACAGCGCCCTGGCCCCACTTTTGGTGTTTGAACATGCAAATCTAGGGATTCCCGATGCGGGTTCTTCTGCTTTCCGATACGCATTCCTATTTGGATTCGAGGATTCTCGAACACGCGGCCACAGCCGATGAGGTGTGGCATGCGGGCGACATCGGGAGTCTGGCGGTCACCGATGCCCTCGCCCAGGTCGCCGTGCTAAGGGCTGTTTACGGCAACATCGACGATGCAGCAGCCCGCCGCTGTTTTCCCCTGCACCAACGCTTCGAAATCGAGGGGCTGTCGGTGTGGATCACCCATATAGGAGGCTATCCAGGGCACTACGCTCCGGGGATCCGGACCGAAATCAAACACAACCCGCCGGGGCTCTTTGTCTGCGGGCATTCGCACATTCTCAAGGCCATGCCCGATCCCGCACTCAAACTGCTCCACCTCAACCCTGGAGCTGCGGGGTTTCACGGCTTCCACAAAGTCCGCACCCTGATGCGGTTTCGCGTCGAAGCGGGCAAGGTCCGCGATTTGGAGGTGATTGAATTGTTTCCGAGGTACCTTACGGAACAATAGATCCGGAGAGGATCACGTTGACACGGAGTACCTGTTCAATCGCTGGTTGTGAACGCTTTCAAAGGTCTACTACCCGTTTTTTTCGTCCTGATTTCTATCTGGAAGAACGGACAAGAGATTAATGCTTCTCAGCATCGATCGGATTGGCAGTTGAGCCTTTTGGGCTCTTTTGTGGACTACAATCGGGAGCTGGTTGAACGAATTCTCGAATTGAGCGAACCCCTTTCTCGCCCACACGCCGAAATTGGGTTTGGTTTGGCGTACCGTTTTGGGGATTTCACCGCTTTAGGTCGAATTAGTCAGGGGACTTCGAAGAATTCCAACTCCAACGGAGAGGTACTCCTCGGCACCACTACCTATGATTTGAGGGTGGGATACGTTTGGGAACCTTGGGGTCTTCAGTCCGTTCGATGCATTCCATTCGTCGGCTACCAGTTTCAAAAAATGGACTTTACAGTGATCCATTCTTTTTATGGAGGCACCAGGATCCCAAAACTCCCCTCGTATTTTGTGGGATACTCTGACCAGTACGGAATGTTGGGTTTTCGGTGTGAAGCCCCTCCCCTCGATCGTTGGGGCAATTCACCTCTTTTTCCCACATTCTTGGGCTTTGAAACTTTTTGGTCAGGCAGCTTCCAACAAGCGCTGTGGAATGGGTCAACAGCTTCCGGAGTAGAGCCAGTTCAAACGCTTCAGAACGGATATTGGAGTCTGGGTGCTACCCTGACGTGGTCGCTTTAGGGATGACCCGAAAAGGATCGATCTCACCCTACAATCCGGGGGCTGCCCCTGCCGGCACTTCCTCACTTTTTCGAAAGTGCCAGCCGGCTTTCAGGCCAACGAACCCCTTATCGAAACCGCCTGGACTCCTTCACCAATTCCTCGTCTTTTTGAACGGCCCTGTTGGCGAGCGATAAAAAGATCACCGCACCCAAGGGGGCCATGAGCGCATAACCCGGTTTCCAGCCCTCAATCTTCAACAAGGGTACGAGTAAGCCAATAAATATTCCAAACGAGACGAGGATCAACAACCGCCCGACCACAAACTGCCGCTTTCGGTCTTTGAAGTTGAAGATGTTCGCCCAAGACCCTCCCGCGAGCAAGGCCAACCCCAACAGAACCCAGTTGCCCGAAACCCGCACGGGGTCCGGTGCATAGGCCGAGATCGGAAACAACAGAACTGAGAGGGCGAGCAAGCCAGCCCCCGCATAGTAGGCGGTTTGGATGCGCTGAATCATGGGTACAATGATACTGGAGGGGTCCAAAAACCCCCAAGAAAAATCGGTCGACTTGCAGATGCGCAAAACTTCGTACTATTGCAGCGAAAGCCGCAGACCCGTTCCGTTGAGGGCAGGTCTTGGTTTCACCCCTGCACAGAACTCAATTCCCGTTTCGAGTCGCTTCGAAACCCGCGCTCCGCAACAGGAGGGGAAAAGTTCCAATCCCATCTGTACCAAAGCGCATTTTTTACCCACTTTTTACAAGGCGTCCATGCATGATGCTGCCTCGCTGAACGGCAAAAAGTTGCCGGAGCTCCAATCGATTGCCGAAGGAATGGACATTCCCAAATTTCGCTACCTCCGCAAGCCCGAACTGGTCGAGCGCATCCTTGCCGCCACCGGGGCCGCCACCGGGGCCGCCAGCGAGAACGCTTCCAAGGCTGCCCCGGCAGAAACTCCGGCCAATGCCCCGGCAGAAACCGCCAAAAACGAAACGGGGCCCGTCGTGGCCTTTGGCTATCAACCGCCTCAACCCGGTCGCAGGGTCGAAAAAGCCGGGAGCAGCGAATCCGGAGGTACAGGCTATGTCGTTCCCCCGAACAAAGGCAAAAAGAAAGACCGATTCCGAACCAACAATGGTCCTCTTTTCGAGTCGTTTGGATCAGATCGCGAAATGGAATTGCGGAGTCGGGAGGAGGAGGCCCCGGCTGAAACCGAGTTGAACCCGCCCGTTTGGGAACGACCCATAGCAAAGACTGCACCCTCCGTCGAGGGCGCTACTGCTCAGGCCCCTGAATCAGAAAATCGGCCCAAAGCCAGAGCGAGAAGTTCCGAATCTCCGGAGGAATCGGCCAACCCATCAGTCATTCCCAACCCCAATCGAAACGTTCGGGAAAACCCCGAGCGCGCTTTGGAGCGCTTTCCAGAGCGGGGTGAGGAACGCACGGGAGACCGTCCCATAGAACGAAACGCAGACCGCGGCAATGACCGCAATTCGAGTGGCTTCCGCGATTCGGGCGACAACCGCATGGGGCAGCGACCCGGACGGAATGACGAGGGTCGGGAGCGGGGACCTTCGGGACCGCGTTCTGAAAGCAGCAGAGGCGAAGGCTACCGCGATTTTACCCCGCGCGGCGATCAACGGGGAGAACAAAGAGGCGATCAGCGCGGCGATTTTCGGGGCGATAATCCTCCAAACAACCGCTTTGATCCGAATCAACCCGGGCGCGAGCGCGGAGGATTTGACGAGCGTCGCAACCGAGACAACCGGGACCGCAACGCCCCCAACGGGCCCCAACAACCGAGGAGAGAGCCCGTCCTGCCCGACCCGCTCGATTTTGACGGCATCGTGGAATGCGAAGGCGTCCTCGAGATTATGCCGGAACAGAACGGTTTTCTCCGCTCATCCGACTACAACTACCTGAATTCTCCCGATGATGTAATGGTTACCCAGCAGCAAATAAAGCAGTTGGGGCTTAAAATGGGCGATACGGTTCGCGCTTTGGTGCGTCCGCCCAAAGAGGGAGAAAAGTACTTCCCCTTGGTGCGCGCCCTCAAGGTGAATGGGCGCGATCCAGACTTTATGCGCGATCGGGTGGCTTTTGAACACCTGACTCCGCTGTTTCCAGAGGAAAAATTCAACATTACGTCCAAAAGCTCGTCCATTTCGACCCGGGTCATCGATTTGTTTTCGCCCATCGGAAAGGGACAAAGGGGCATGATTGTGGCCCAACCCAAAACGGGTAAAACGACCTTGCTCAAGGAAGTGGCCAACGCCATTGCAGCCAATCACCCGGAGGTGTATTTGATCATTTTGCTCATCGATGAACGTCCGGAAGAAGTGACCGATATGGTGCGCAGCGTCCGGGCTGAGGTGGTGGCTTCTACGTTTGACGAACCGGCCGAGCGCCACGTTCGGGTAGCCAACATTGTTTTGGAAAAGGCCAAACGCATGACGGAATGCGGACACGATGTGGTGATTCTCCTCGATTCGATTACGCGTCTGGCCCGGGCCTACAACACGGTTTCTCCGGCCTCGGGCAAGGTGCTTTCAGGGGGGGTTGATGCGAATGCGCTCCACAAACCGAAGCGCTTTTTTGGGGCGGCTCGGAAAATCGAAAATGGGGGTTCGCTCACCATTCTGGCCACGGCTTTGATCGACACTGGCTCCAAGATGGACGAGGTGATATTCGAAGAATTCAAGGGTACGGGCAATATGGAAATGCAGCTCGACCGCAAGATTTCGAACAAGCGGATTTGGCCGGCCATCGATTTGTTGTCCAGTGGAACGCGTCGGGAAGATTTGCTCCTCGACAAAGACGTCCTGCAACGCATGTGGATTCTCCGCCGCCACTTGGCCGATATGAATCCCGTAGAGGCGATGGAATTCCTCCACGACCGCATGACCAAAACCCGCAACAACGAGGAATTCTTGGTGTCGATGAATGGGTGATGGGGATGGGCCATCACTCGTCTGAACGGCGGTTCTGAGGCTCCAAGCCTCATTTGGAGCAGCGTACGTCCGAACGCACAGTTCAGATTCAGTGTGATATTTATACCTTATTGGGTATAATAATGAGATCCTATACTGCTTTTATACCCGAAAAGGTGTAAATCACCTTAAATTTCTATATTTATACCCCAAAAGGTATACAATGACCCTATCACAATGGGTAAAGGCCAGGCGCAAATTGGCTGGACTCACCCAACCGGAATTGGCGTCCAAAGCCGGCGTCGGTTTGCGGTTTATCCGCGACTTAGAGCAGGGCAAAACCACGCTTCGCCTCGACAAAGTGAACGATGTGCTCTGGATGTTCGGACACGAATTGGGCCCCATCCCCACGCGGAGGGAGTATGTTTTGTAGCGTTACAGGGAAAGAACCATGAAAAAAAAAGCATCCATTTGGGTTGAAGATCGTTTGGCCGGCTGGCTTTCCAATGACGAAAACGGCTATCACTTTGTCTACGACCTGAAGTATGTCCAGCAGATTGGAGCCAAAGCCGTGAGCCTCACTTTGCCGATCCGGAAAGAACCGTATTCTTCAAAAGTGCTATTTCCTTTTTTCGATGGGCTGATTCCCGAAGGATGGCTGTTGAATGTGGCTCAAAAAAATTGGAAGCTCAACCCTAGAGATCGAATGGGCCTGCTCTTGGCTTGTTGCGCCGATTGCATAGGAAACGTGAGTGTAATTCCAGTGGAATCATGAAAAGGTGTTATGGCTGCTATGAACCACTATCGAACGACGAACATCCGTACCATTTTGCTTGTTTGGTCAAACTCTTCGGTAGTCCGGTTCAACCCATTCTTCCTTTTTCAGAAGCAGATTTGGAGGATTTGGCTACGCAAATCATCCGCAGCCGTACTTCCCTACCCGGGGTTCAAGCCAAGTTGGCCTTGCATCTTTCCCAATTGGAAGAACAAGACGCCCCGCTTCGCTTTACCTGGGTCGGTTTGTCCGGAGATTACATTCTCAAAACACCCAGTTCTGCCTATCCTCAACTCCCCGAAGTAGAGGACCTCAGCATGCATTTGGCCCGCCGTGCAGGCATAGACACGGCAGCTCACGGACTCGTTCCTCTACAATCGGGTGAACTGGCCTACATCACACGCCGAATGGATCGCGCGGGCGGAAGAAAATGGGCGATGGAAGACTTCTGCCAATTAACAGAGAAACTTACTGAAGAAAAATACAAAGGCAGCTACGAACAAATCGTACAAACTTTATATCGACACTCCGCACAAACAGGATTGGACGTGGTGCTTTTTTATGAAGTACTCCTCTTTTCTTTTCTCTTGGGAAATGCCGATATGCACCTGAAGAACTTTTCACTGATCGAAAAGAAGGAGATTGGCATGGTACTCGCTCCGGCCTACGACCTTTTAAATACGGCTTTGGTCAATCCACAGGACTCCGAAGAGCTCGCACTTACCCTGAATGGAAAAAAGAACCGCATCAAGCGCGGCGACTTCCTGAAGGCTTTTGAGCGAGCAGGCATCAGCGTCGCACAACAAAAGAAAATATTTCAAAAATTCATCGACGTCATGCCCCTTTGGAACGAAATGATTGACCGAAGTTTCTTGTCTGAAGAATTCAAAATAGGGTACCAAGAAATCATTGCGGAAAGGGCGAAAAGGGTGCTATAACCGCCCCTTCATCTCCCCATCCCTCCCTCAACAAAACATCAACCTCCAAGGCTTCGAACAACAACGTCCGCAATGCCTGCTGGTCTTGGGGGTTCCTAACCGATCCGCAACCTCGCGCCATGGCGTAGGGCTCTATCGACCCATTGACCCAATCGATAACAAAGAGGGAAGCGATCCATCCTGGCTCAAGCCGAAATCACCAGACCTTGAGAACGGGCCAGAGAAAACACACATCGCGGAATCCTCTGAAGTACGGCACATTGTACGAAAGGCGCTCGCGCAATTCTGGAGCGGAATGCAGAATCCAATCGCGGACCTCATCGAACAATTCGACCTCGTCATCGGGCAAAAACGCCCTCAATTCCTCCAACGAGCAAACCGAACGGAAAACATCGGTCCAAGGTCGCGCATTGGGCTCAAAATACCCCTGCCAATCTCCCCCCCTGCCCGAACTTTGCCCCGTGTCCTTCCGCCCCCCCGCGTTTGTTCAATCATATACCGCCCACTACGAAGGCCTGTCCCGCGAAGCCTGGATGCTGGCGGTCGTCATGCTCATCAACCGGAGTGGGAGCATGGTGCTGCCGTTTTTGGGGCTCTACCTCAGCGCCTCGCTCCACTTCAGCGTAGCCCAAACCGCCACTGTGCTCAGCCTGTTCGGCATCGGAGCCGCCATCGGCTCTCTGATCGGGGGGGTTCTTTCGGACCGCATCGGCTCGTTCAGGGTACAGTTTCTCAGTTTGGCGCTCGGTGGACTCGGACTGATTGGCTTTAGCTTTCTCAAGACCTTTGAAACCCTGGCCCCTACCGCCCTGGTCCTCGCCATTGTCACCGAAAGCCTGCGCCCCGCCAATACGTCGTCGGTGGCGCGCTACGCCAAGCCCGAAAACCTCACCAAGGCCTACAGCCTCAACCGAATGGCCATCAACCTCGGCTTTTCGATCGGCCCCGCCGTCGGAGGTCTGTTGGCCGCCATCAGCTATCCCCTGCTCTTTTGGTTCGATGGCCTCACCTGCCTTTTGGCCTCCTTGGTCTTTTTTGTGTATTTCCGCAAGCGACAGGCTCGGTCCGAAGCCCCAAAAAGCCCCGCACTGGCGGGATTGGTCAAGGTGTTTCGCGACCATCGCCATCTGCTGTTTCTCGGCGTTTGCGGTGGTTTTGCCGTCCTTTTTTTTCAATTGTTCAGCAGTATTCCCCTGTACTTTCGGGAAGTAGCGGGTCTGAACGAAAAGAGCATCGGTCTGCTCTTTGCCCTCAACGGCATCCTCGTTTTTATCGTCGAAATGCCTTTGGTGGCTTGGCTTAGCCGGACTTGGGGAGGGCGAAAATCCATTGCCGCGGGGTTTCTCACCCTCGGGCTCAGCTTTCTGTGCTTCTACGCTGGCCATACCTATGGCTGGATGTTGGCCGGCATCCTCGTCCTGAGCGTAGCCGAAATGCTCGCGCTTCCTTTTACGGTGAGCCTCGCGGCCCGTTTTGCCCCCGATGCCCTCCGCGGGAGCTATATGGGCATGTTTGCGCTGAGTTTTGCCCTGAGCCACTCCATCGCCCCGGCCCTCGGACTCGGCATCGTGGAACAGCTCGGTTTTGCGTGGCTATGGCCCATCCTCACCTTCCTCTGCCTGCCCCCTGTCTTTGCCCTGCTCCTCGGACGCGAGCGAGAAACCCCGATGGAATCGACCCCAATCTGAACATTCGATTGGGCTGCATTGTGTTCCTTTGCAGACCGAAATTTGTGGATACCTCCGAACCCCTTTTGCGCAGCCCTTCCCGCTTTGTTTCGCTGACCCGGGAAATTGTCGCCCTCGCCAAACCCCGATTGTCGTCCAGCGTGGTGTTTTCTGCCGCAGCGGGCTACCTCATCGGCTTTGACGACTTCGACTTCGGGGCCTTTCTCAGCCTCATCTCGGGCGGATTTTTGGTCGTAGCTGCCTCCAACGCCTTCAACCAAATCTGGGAACGAGAACGCGATGCGCTCATGGACCGCACCCGCAGTCGTCCCTTGCCCGCTGGTCGACTCAGCCTTGCCACGGCTTTTTGGGCCGCCTTTTTGATGGGTATCGCCGGCATTGGCCTATTGTATACCGTCAACAAGCTCAGCGCATCTTTTGGGGCCTTGAGCCTGTTGCTCTATGTCTTTGCCTATACCCCGTTGAAGCGCTCGGGTCCCATTGCGGTTTTCGTAGGGGCCATTCCCGGGGCCATTCCATATATGCTCGGATGGGTCGCCGCCCGAAACGATTTCGACATCGAATCGGGCACTTTGTTTGCCCAGCAATTCCTGTGGCAATTTCCCCACTTTTGGGCCATAGCCTGGCTGCTGCACGAAGACTATGCCAAGGCAGGCTACAACCTTTTGCCCTCGGGTACAAAGAGCGACTGGTCGGCGCTACAGCCCTTTATCTACACTCTGGCCCTAATCCCGGTCAGTCTGCTCCCTGCACTTGGAATAACGGGATCCCTCGTCCTGAGCGGGTTTGCTGCCCTACCCATCGCTGTGGCGGGAGGACTTTTGATCCAAAAGGCCTGGAAATTGTTTCGAGAACAGACCGTCGTTGCGGCCCGGGGCTTGTTGATCGCCAGCGTGCTTTGGCTCACCGTGGTTCAAGTTATTTATGTCCTTGATCGATTGTTGCGACCCCTATGGCACTGAGTATTGAAGACCGGAGAAAAGTAGGCCGCCCCCTGTTGTGGTTGGGCATGGCGAGTATGTTGATGGCCTTTGCCGGCCTTACATCGGGTTATGTGGTGAGCCGATCGGCCTTGATGACCGAAGGGCTGTGGATGAGCTTTGCCCTTCCCATTCAATTCTTGTGGAGCACCTTGGTCATCGGACTCAGCAGTTTGGCCATGATCGCTGCCCGCGGCCGAATTCGCGCCGACGACACCCCCAACGTAACCCGGTTGGTTTGGATTGCCTTTGCCCTCGGATTGGGCTTTGCCGCGTTGCAGTTGCTCGGTTGGCACTCGATGGTCGAAGCCAAAATCTTTTTTGCCGACCCCACCAATACGGCGGGATCATGGGTGTATGCCATCAGTGGTTTGCACTTAGCGCATATGATCGCAGGGCTCATCGTGTTGATGGTCACTGGATTTCGCGCTGCGAAAGGCCGTTACACCCCTGGAAACGAACACGGATTTGTCCTATCCGCCACTTTTTGGCATTTCCTCGGGGTGCTCTGGCTGTATTTGTACGGGTTTATGGCCTTTATTCGCTAAAATTGCACGCCCAATCAAGCAAAATCGAGCGCCCATGTCTGATCACGCTGTAGTTTCCTCGGCCACAGAATCTTCCAACTCAACTGCACGCCTTTGGGGCGGGGGTCGCCAGCCTTTGGGCGCCAGTTATGGCAAGTTGATGATGTGGTTTTTTCTGCTCAGCGACGCCCTCACGTTTTCCGGTTTTCTGACGGCCTACGGCCTGATGCGCTATAAGTTCAGCGAAAGCTGGCCGATTGCAGAGGCGGTCTTTACGCACTTTCCCTACGTCAACGGCGAGCAACCCCTGCTCTATGTAGCCTTGATGACCTTTATCCTGATTATGTCGTCGGTCACCATGGTGTTGGCTGTGGATGCCGGCCACCACAACCGACGGAATTCGGTCATTTTGTGGCTGGGGTTGACCATTGTGGGCGGGTTTTTCTTCTTGGGTTCTCAGGCCTGGGAATGGTATCACTTCATCATCGGAGACAAAGGCTCGGTACAAATCGCCGATGGCCGGGTGATGTATGTCGCCAATGCCGAAGGCAATCGGGTTTCGCTGGCCGAATTGGTCGAAGGGCACGCTTCCCACGGTCACCACGCCCACTACACCGATGCCCAAGTGCGCGAGGCTTTTGCCCGGACACCGGGTATGACCCTCGTTGCTCCGGGTCGGGATGTCCAACCCATTCCGGCGGCACAATCCCAGCAACTCGTCAAAGAGGCCAAGGCCATTCAAGGCGCCAATATGACACGGAACGAATACGGCAGCCCGCTTTTTGCGAACTTCTTCTTCTTCATCACGGGCTTCCACGGCTTTCACGTCTTTAGTGGTGTGGTCATCAACATTGTGATATTCATCAACGTCATTATGGGCACCTACGCCCGGCGCGGACACTACGAAATGATCGAAAAGGTCGGTCTATACTGGCACTTTGTAGACTTGGTGTGGGTCTTTGTCTTCACCTTTTTCTACCTCGTTTAACGCATTCCCTCCCAAACGACAACGATTATGAGCCACGGCATCGGAGAAAGCGAACACCATGAAAGCCCTGCAGGAACCCGCTGGATTTGGGTGGTATTCTGGATTCTGCTCGGTATCACCACAGTAGAAGTAGCTCTCGGTATTATAAAGCCCTCGTTCCTCATGGGCAATGTGATGGGTACCAGCGCTTTGAATGTATTGTTCATCTTGTTGACTTTGGTCAAGGCCTACTATATCGTTGCTTTCTTCATGCACCTCAAGTTTGAGCGGAAGAACATGATCTGGACCATTTCGCTCCCCGCTTTGATCCTGATTCCCTACCTCACCTTTATTATTTTGACCGAAGGGGGCTACCTCAACGCCATCATGCAGTGAACTTGGGGCGCATCCGGCAGCTCGCCCTGCTCGCGATTTTGTTGATTCTGCCCTTTGCGGTCTATTACGTGTTGGTGTATTCGGCGGAAGAGAACTTCTTCGTAACCCTCGAATACGTAGGGCCTTCTGAGAAGCTCAGCGCATCGGCTACACCCGAAGAACGGGCGGAAAAGGCGTATCGGATTCCAGCATGGTCCTTTACCGATCAAGACGGTCAGACCGTGTCCTCTGAGGACTTTTACGGTCGAATCTACGTTGGCAGTTTCTTTTTTACGCGCTGCCCAAGCATTTGCCCGGCCATGAACTTCCATGTGCACGAATTGCAAGAGCGCTTTAAAGGGTTTGAAGACTTTCGGTTGTTGAGTTTTACCGTCGATCCGGCCCACGACAGCGTCGAAGTACTCAAGCGGTACGAACAAAAAATAAAGGCCGATCCCCGGGTGTGGCGCTTTTTCACGGGGGCGCGCGATCCGCTGTACAAAACAGCCACCGATCACCTGTTAAGCGCCATGGAGGATTCGCTCGCCGAAGGGGGGTTTTTGCACTCCGAGCAGCTCGTTTTGGTGGATTGGGAAGGCCGAATTCGATCGCGCAAAGACGATCAAGGCAATGTGGTGGGAACCTACAATGCCCTTGATGCCAATGCGTTAAAAGAACTGCAAGAAGACATCAAAGTATTGATTGCCGAATTCGAAAAACACAAGAGTCAAGAGGACTGGAAGCGTGAAAAAGAAGCCAAAAAACAGAAGGCCAACGCTTCGTGAACCCGATGGCCGAGGCGGGGTTTTCTGTACAGGGCCTTTTACCGACCGACGATCATGAAAACAAGCCTATTTGCCCTTGAACCCAACGACCGCAAGGTTTTCCCCTTGATTGCGGCACTCTCTCTTGCGGTGCCCTTGTTGGTCTTGGCCTTGATGTTGATGCCCGAATCGTGGCGGTTGAACACCGGGATCGAGCCGCATATTCTGCCGTTGTTTCACGCGGTCATCAATGGAACAACGGCCTTGTTGCTGCTGTTGGGTTTGTACTATGTGCGCCAACACAAAATCGGTCTTCATCGACTGTGCATGTTGCTCGCCCTGTTCCTCTCAGTGGTCTTTTTGCTGAGTTATGTCGTAAGCAAGCTCAGCCACGCCCCGGTGCCTTACGGGGGAACGGGCTTGATGCGCTCGGCCTATTATGTTGTACTCGTCAGCCACATCATCCTGACCCTGCCGCTCTTGCCCTTGGCGCTCACCAGCGTGTATCGGGCCTTTACGGGTCAAATTGCCCAACATAAAAAGCTGGTGCGCTGGACATTCCCAATCTGGTTGTACGTAGCGATCACCGGTGTCTTGGTCTACGTTTTTATGGCGCCTTATTATGGTTAAGCCCAATTCGAAAATTGCAATGATACTGCTCGCGGCGGCACTCTTGGCTCTTCCGTTTGCCTCGGAAGCGCAGTGCTCCATGTGCCGGGCCGTAACCGAATCGAATCGACAGTCGGGTGGGGGTTGGGCCAGCGGCCTCAACGACGGCATCCTCTACCTGATGGCCTTTCCCTATCTGTTGATGGGAATCATTGGGATTGCTTGGCATCGTCTTAAAAAATCCCCAAAACGAGCGGCAGAAGCCTAAAGAACGATCTGCACCCCTCTAAGGCTCGGGGCTTGGGTTATCTTTGGGCCTACTGAAGATCGTTTCCCGATGAGGTATCCCGGGCTGAAGCGGGTCATTTTGGCGTTTTTTATACTGAATTTCAGTCTATTGCACGGTCAAAGGCAATGGACGCTTGCCGAGTGCATCGACACCGCGCTTGAGCGCAATATCCAGCTCAAACAAAGCGCCCTCCAACTCGAATTGGCCGAGAATACCCAAGAACAACGGGTGGCTGGTTTGTTTCCCACGGTGAACGGATCGGCCAGTTATGGCTGGAATTTTGGTCTCAACATCGACCCCGTAACCAACTTGGCCAGCCGGGACAATCGTCAGACCAACAGCTTGAATATCAATGCCCAATGGACCTTGTTCGACGGGCTTCAGAACGTTCATTCGCTCGCCCAAAGCCGGATTGACCACGCTGCCCAACTCTATCAACTCGAGGACGTTCGCAACAATACCGCCCTCAACGTGGCCTCGCTCTACGTTCAGGTGTTGCTCAACACCGAGATTCTCCGAATTGCCGAGGAACAAGAAAAACTGAGCGAAGTACAGGTGCAACGCACCGCAGATTTGGTGGAAACCGGAAGCCTTCCCAAAGGCAACCTCTACGACAACCAAGCCCAGTTGGCGCGGGATCATCAAAGCAGCGTTTCGGCAAAAAATCAACTCAATATCAGCAAACTGCGTCTCGCTCAAGCCATGCAAATGAACCGAGCCCAAGAACTCGAACTGGCTCCCGTTCCCGACATTACCCCCGATGCGGGCATTATTGCCTTCGGCCCTGACCGGATCTACGAATCGGCTTTGCAGAACCAGCCCAATATCAAAAGCCGACAACTGCAGGTCGAAAGCGCGGACAAAGCAGTATCGGTAAGCCGGGGATCGGGTTGGCCAACGCTTTCGCTCATCGGTTCGATCGGAACCAACTATTCCGATCAGGTGCGCACTTTTACGGTGACCGACCTTCCTCCTTCGTTGATCGGTGCTACCGAGTCTGGTGAGAATGTCTTCAACTTTGGGAGCGCTGCGTTTGAAGCCGGAGAAGTCAAACCGTTCTGGAATCAATACGAAGACAACATCAACGAATTTGTCGGCCTGAATCTGCAAATCCCCATTTTCAGCGGCCTTCAAATCCGCAACGGCATTCGAAGCGCGGAGATTTCGCGCACTCAAGCGGAACTCAATTTGACCAACGAACGCAACACCCTGCGGCAGACCATCCAACAGGCGCACGCCGATGCCCTTGCGGCCTACGAGACCTTTCAGGCCGCAGAACGCAGCGTCGAGGCGGGTTCCGAGTCGTTCGAATACGCCCGGGTTCGGTATGAAAACGGTGTCATCAACTTCTTTGAATACGAAAACGCCCGGAACCGACTTACCTCGGCCAAGGCCCAGTTGGCACAGGCCCGCTACGACTGGATCTTCCGCGTCAAAACCCTCGAATTTTACCTCAACGGTTCACTTCAACCCTGACCGATCGCCATGAACCGACGTTCGATTCTCTTGATTTCGCTGGGCGTTGCCCTCATCGTTTTGCTCATCGTAGCCCGGAAACAAGGTTGGATCGGGAACGATGCCAAAGGACGAGAAGTGGAAACCGAGCTCAGCCTCCGGACCGATCTGATCGAAAAAGTCAGTGCAAGCGGGAAAATTCAGCCGGAAAAAGAAGTAAAACTCTCTCCGGAAGTGTCGGGGGAAATCATTGAATTGCCCATTGTCGAAGGCCAATTTGTCAAAAAAGGAACGCTCTTGGTGCGGATCAATCCAGACATCTACCAAAGTGGGGTCGATCAGGCGCAGGCATCGGTAAGCGCAGCCCAATCGGATATTGAGCAGAGCCGGGCTCAACGGACCGAAGCGGAGAAAAACCACAAACGCAATGTTGAACTCCTGAAAAAAGGCGCCATTTCTCAGGCCGAATTCGACGCCAGCCAACGGCTGTTCGACGTGTCGAGTTTGGCTGTAGAAGCGGCCCAGGCGCGCTATCAAAACGCCCAGGCCTCGCTCAAACAAGCCCGGGACAACCTGTACCGCACCACGTTGTATGCCCCGGTAGGCGGGACCATTTCGATGCTCAACGTCGAAGCCGGCGAACGCGTGGTGGGCACCGCCCAAATGGCCGGAACCGAGCTGCTGCGCATTTCCAACCTCAGCAATATGGAGGTTTTGGTCGAAGTCAATGAGAACGACATTGTGCGGGTGTCTTTGGGCGATACGGCAGACATCGAAGTCGACGCCTATACGGGGCAGGTGTTCAAAGGGGTGGTGACCGAAATTGCCAACTCGGCCAAGCTCGCGGGAAGCGGGGTAGACCAAGTGACCAATTTTGAGGTTCGGGTTCGAATCTTGCCCGAATCGTACCAACATCTGCTCAAGAATTCTACAGGCACCGACGCCCCCTTCCGCCCGGGCATGACGGCCTCGGTAGACATCCGAACCGAGGTCAAGAAAAAGGCATTGGCCGTCCCGGTACAAGCCGTGGTTTTGAGGTCTGACACCAGTTCGGTGGCTGGAACGAAGCGATCTGGGTCAAAGACCAAATCTCGGGGCCCCAAAGCAGAGTCCGAACCCTCGGATAACGAGGGCGGTGAGACCGAAACTCAAACCGTTCAAAACGAATCCGACAACTTCGAAGTGGTGTTTGTGCAAGTAGGTGATCGTGCCCAGTTGAAGGTGGTCAAAACGGGCATACAAAACGAGCGCTACATCGAAATCCTCGAGGGCCTGGACGAAGGAGCGCCGGTCATTGTAGGCCCATACGCCACGGTCAACAAATTGCTCAAAAACGGGGAAACGGTAAAGAGTCCCAAGGGCAAAAAGCCCGAATCCAAGGACAAGGCTCCCTGATCGCATGGGGGTAGGTCCGCGGATTTTGTGCCTCGAAACCTCTACACGCAACTGCTCGGTCGCCTTGTTTGAAGACGATCGCTGTTTGTTTGGCCTAGAGGAAGCCCCTTTGCCCCTGGTCCACAGCGATCGGCTGCATCCTTTAATCGACGAAGTGCTCGGCTCGGTCCATTGCCCCTATGCAAAGCTCAAGGCGATAGCCGTCGGAATGGGGCCCGGCTCGTACACTGGTTTGCGGATTGGGCTTTCGGCGGCCAAAGGGCTGTGTTTTGCCCTCGGTATTCCGCTTCTGCCTTTGTCGAGTCTCGAGATTTTGCTCCACACCCAGTGGGAACGAGAATCCCAACTGAGACAAAAACCCGCTACCCACTACTACCCCATGATCGATGCCCGGCGGATGGAGGTCTACACCGCCGGTTTCGATGCGCTCGGTCAGAGGCTTTACGCCGACCGTCCGATGATTCTCGAAGAAGAACTACCCCATCCCGTCGGTCGCTGCTTCGGCGATGGGTCGTTCAAAGCGCGCTCCCTGCTCGAACCCCTGGGTTTTGAAGTCCTGGACGGCCCGTTGCCCTCGGCCCGTTCCGCAGGGCGATTGATTCAGAAAGCGTGGACGGACAACGCCTTTGCCGATCTGACCACAGCCGACCCCGAATACCTCAAGGAGTTTCGGAGCGGGAAGCCCGCGCACTAACGACAGAGCCCACAGGGTATCCGGTTGCGCAATCGGCGTATACCCAACAATCTTCCAAGTGGTCGTTGACGTAACCACAGGCCTGTAAATGGGCGTAGAGGACGGTAGAGCCGGTAAACCGAAATCCGCGTTTCTTTAAATCGGCCGAGATTCGATCACTGAACGCGGTCTGGGCCGGAATTTGTCCCAAAGTGCGCCAAGGTTCTGCACGGGGTGGGTCTGGCTCGAAGGAGTCGAGGTAGGTTTTGAAGCTGCCCCATTCCCCGCACAGTGACAGAAAAGCCCGGGCATTGCTCCGGGCCGCGCGAATTTTGGCTCTGTTGCGGACAATCTCAGCATTGTGCATCAAATCGTCGAGCGCCTCATCGCTCATCGCGGCCACGGTCTGGGCATCGAATTGGGCAAACGCCGTTCGAAAGGCCTCCCGCTTGCGCAAAATGGTCCACCAACTCAAACCCGCCTGGAAGGTTTCAAGCAACAAAAACTCGAACATTCGGGCGTCGGAAAAATCCTTGCGCCCCCATTCTTCGTCGTGGTAGCGCTGATACAGCGGATTCGTTCCACACCAGGCACAGCGCCGGTGGGTGTCGAGCGGGCCAACTACGAAATCCGGTCTTGGGGTCATGGGGCAGCCGTCCTAGTCGCGAAGGTGAAACGCAAAGCGGCCCATTTCCGCTCCAATTCTTCGTCGCGCACGGGTGTCTGAGCGTTCGAGGCCGTCCCTTCCCGGAGCGCTTCAATCCGGGCATTGGGGTGCGGATGCGTAGAAAAGAGTTCACCGGGCGCGAAGTTCCCCTCGGTGGCCTCCTCCAAGCGCTCGAGCAAGCGAACCATACCCCGGGCATCGAGCCCTTTGTCCAACAACAACTCCTGCGCCTCTCTGTCGGACTCGAGCTCAAAACGGCGGGAATACGACAATCCCCCCAGCGCCTCGGCTTGTTGCGCCAAACTGCCCGCTATGCCCCCTCCAAAGAGCGAACCCACCACCGCCGAACCCAACCCCCTTCGGGCGAGCATGCGCATTGCGTGGCGCCGTTTTACATGGGCGGTTTCATGCCCGAGCAATCCCGCCAATTCCGAAGAATGCTCGAGTTGTTCGAGCAAACCCGAATAGACCACGATGGACCCATCGGGCAAGGCGAATGCGTTCATGACGGGCTCGTCGACCACATACCACTTCCACTGAGAAGAACCCAATCCGAGGGCACCAGCAAAATCTGTCAACGCCTGGCTGGCTCCGGGATGCACCGGATGTTCAACGACAAAACCCTCGAAAAACTCTTTCCCTAATTGGTCGTCGATGGACTGGGGTACCCGTTCTACCATCGCATCGGCTACAACCGGCAACAACAGCAGATAGGCTCCGATGCACAAGGCGGAAAATCCTGTGAGGTAGATCAACCGAGGTCCCCAGCCATCGCGTTTGAGGTATTCGAGCAGCCCTCGGCTGGCGACCCCCCTGCGCTGTTCCTTCAAAAAAACGGCCCAATCGCTGGACACCTTCAGCGATTCACCCGGAGCGAATTCCATGGCAACGAAGCAATCCTTCCCCTTGGTTTCCACCCGCAAATACGGCAATGGCCAGCGCTTGGCCGCCCCGCCCGGCAAGGTCCACACGAGCCCCGGAATTTGGTCATTCCATGCTACTGCGACCTTGACGCCTGCTCCGCTCAGCCCATCGACGTATTCCGCCTCAGTTGATTTCGGTGGATGCATATCTCCTTTTTTCCAAAATACTTCACCCGAAAGTCAAACAATTTCCCGCTCCAATGGGCTCAAAGAAGGTAAAAAAAACGGAGTCTCTCCTAAAGGGTTTCCTTAATTTCGAGCGCTTCCCAAAAGGGACACTTCTGCGAATCGATCCTTTCCCATCTCGACGAAACAAAGCGGCCCAATGGACTCTCATTTTCTTTGGATAGTTATCATTCTCAGCGTTCTGGCCATTGTAGACCTTATTGTTGGGGTCAGCAATGATGCCGTCAACTTCTTGAATTCGGCCATCGGCTCCAAAGTGGCCAGCCGAAACACGATTATGATGGTGGCCAGCGCAGGCATTCTACTGGGGGCCGGATTCTCGAGTGGCATGATGGAAGTGGCCCGAAAAGGGGTCTTTTATCCTCAGATGTTCGGGCTCGAAGAAATCATGGTGGTGTTTGTCGCCGTCATGATTACCGATATTCTGTTGCTCGATTTGTTCAATACGTTGGCTTTGCCCACTTCTACGACGGTTTCTCTGGTGTTTGAATTGCTCGGGGCCGCCTTGGCCTTAGGGCTTCTGCTCGGCCCGGCTCAGGGGCATTTGCTTTCCGAATACATCAATGTTCAAAGCGCGCTGCGGATTGTGTCGGGCATATTCACCTCGGTTGGAATCGCTTTTACGCTGGGTACGGCGGTGCAATTTCTGGCCCGGTTGCTGTTCACCTTCGATGTCGATCGGTTTCTGCCGCGATTCGGGGCGCTCTTTTCGGGACTGGCCTTGTGCTCCATTTTCTATTTTGTCCTCATTGAAGGGCTGCATGGCAGCCAATTGCTCAGTGAAGAATTCACGGCTTGGTTGGACCGAAATACCCTGATGATCCTGTTCGGAATTTTTGTCATTTTTTCAGTGGTGGCCGAAGTGCTGAGACGGGGCTTTGGACTCAATCCACTCAAGTTTGTGGTGTTGGGAGGGACGTTTGCACTGGCCATGGCCTTTGCGGGCAACGACTTGGTCAACTTTATCGGGGTGCCCATTACGGGGATCCAGACCTATGGAAAATGGATCGAAAGCGGATTGTCTGCGGAAGCCTTCGATATCGGCTTTTTATCCCAAAAAATGAAAGCCCCAACGGGACTGCTGTTCGGGGCCGGAACCATCATGATACTGACCCTTTGGTTCAGCGGAAAAGCGCGGAAGGTGACCGAAACGGAAGTAAGTCTGGGCCGTCAAGACAGCGGTGACGAAAAATTCAGACCCAACGGAGTGAGCCGTACTTTGGTGGGAAGCACCTTAGCTGTAGGCCGTTGGATCAATGGAATGTTGCCCGAGCGCTTCCAACGCAATCTCGACAAGCGGTTCGAAAAAGTTTCCTCGGAAGAAACACCTGAAAACGATGTGGCCTTTGACCTGATTCGGGCTTCGATCAACCTGATCACAGCAGCCTTTTTGATTGCCTACGGCACCTCACTCAAACTGCCTTTGTCGACCACTTACGTTACGTTTATGGTGGCCATGGGCAGCTCTTTGGCTGACCGTGCCTGGGGAAGGGAAAGCGCTGTGTTTCGGGTAGCCGGGGTGCTGAACGTCATTTTGGGTTGGTTCGTCACGGCCTTTCTCGCCCTGATTACAGCAGCGTTGATGGCGACGTTGATGTACAAACTCGGATTCTGGGCCATCGTGACGTTGTTCGCTCTGGCTCTATTCACCTTGGTCAAAAGTCATCTGAGCTTTGCGAAAAAGGAACGACAACTTCAGGCCGAATTAGAGGTGCTCAAAATCCACGATCTCGAGCTCAGCGACGTTGTGGCGCGGAGCAAGGAGCAGTGCCTCGAAAGCCTTGATTCCGTTCGCAAAGCCTTTTCTGTTAGCATCGAAGAACTCTCCGACGGCAATGCGGGCAAGGTCCTGCAGGCCAAGGCCGAACTCGATAAGTTGCGGGAGCTGAGCCGAAAGCGCCAGATGCGCGCCTTGACCCAGGTGAGGCGCATGAGCAAGGCAGATGTAGAGGGAAGTCGGGTGTACTTGCTCTTGCAAGACTTGCTCCAAGACATCGCCCAATCGTCCTACTTCTTAACGCAGGAATGCGCTACCCACCTGTTGAACCACCATGCACCACCGAGCAAGCCCTTGGTCAAGGACCTGCGGAAAGTAGAAGACGAACTCTGCGGATTGCTCAAGCGGATTTCGGATGCGCTGCGGTCCAATCGATACGGGCACTTTGCCGAGTTCCGAGAGGAAAAGAGGAAAGTGCTGGAACTCATCAACAAAGAGCTCGACGACATCCTTTCCGAATCTTCGAACAAAGACCTCAACAAGCGATCGGCCCAATTGGCGAGTTCTATGCTCCTCGAAGCCAAGGATATTGCGGCTGTGTCTGTGCGCTTGTATCGGGTCTATGCCGATTTTGACAAGCGACCGAAATCCTGATGGCCGAGGCTTGCTTTCAACAAGGCGGTTAAACCCGTAGCGTCCTTTTTCGTCTACCCTTCAAAACCGCGCTCAATGCACCGCCTCGTTCTCGGCGTTTGGGGGTTGATGCTCTGGACACCCCTCGCATTCGTCCGGGCTCAAACCACCTACTTTCCCCCGCTTTCCGGCAATGTCTGGGCGTCGGTCTCATCGGATTCGTTGGGGTGGTGCACCGAGCGCATCGACAGCCTCGACGCTTTTTTGGAGCGCAAAGGCACCAAAGGCTTCGCGATTTTGGTCAACGGAAAGATGGCGCACGAACGCTACTACGGTGCGTTTGCCCAAGACAGTCTGTGGTATTGGGCCTCGGCGGGAAAAACCCTGACCGCCATCGGAGTCGGGTTTGCCCAACACGAAGGGTTGCTCCAGCTTTCCGACAGCAGTTCGCGCTTTCTGGGCGCCGGGTGGACCAGCCTGACACCGGCCCAGGAGCGGCAGATACAAATCATCGACCAGCTCCGCATGACCACTGGCCTCGACGACGGGGCCTTCGATCCGGACTGCACCGTGCCTTCTTGCCTGGTGTATAAAGCCGCACCCGGAACCCGTTGGGCCTACCACAACGCCCCCTATACCCTGCTTCAAACCGCCGTCGAAAGCGCCTCGGGCCTCGGATTCGACGCCTTTCTTCACACCCGGATCAAAACACCGATTGGAATGGGCGGTTTTTATGCCCCCTCCGGATTCAACAAAGTCTATGTGAGCCGATTGCGCGATATGGCTCGGTTTGGATTGCTCATCGCCTCCCAAGGGGAGTGGAACGGCCAAACCATATTTCCCGATTCGGCCTATTTCTACGACATGACGCATCCGTCTCAAACCCTCAATCCGAGCTACGGGTATTTGTGGTGGCTCAACGGCCAAGGGACCCATATGCTGCCTCAAACCCAATGGGTGTTCAACGGCCCGTTGATCCCTTCGGCCCCAGTAGACCTCATCGCCGCCCTCGGAAAAAACGACCAGAAAATCTATGTGGTCCCCAGCCGCAACTGGGTGGTGGTGCGCATGGGCGAATCGGCCGGGCAGAGCTTATGGGCGCTTTCTTCTTTTGATACCGAACTGTGGAACTACCTCAACGCGCTCGAATGCGGAATCGGCGTGCAGGAAGCCGGTCGGGTCAGCGTTAGAGCCCTTCCCAACCCCGCGGTAGAAGGGCGCTTTCGGCTCGAAGGGATCGAGGCCGACCAACCTATTGAGGTCTTTGATCGCTTGGGACGCCCGCTTCCGCTGCACTGCGACAACCTCGAATGCGCATTGCCCCCCGGAGTCGGATTGGCGTTCTTGGTCGCAACCGACGACAACGGCAACCCCCGGGTGATCCGATTGTGGGTTCCCTAAACCACTCTTTCTAGTGCCTGGCGCTCAGCGCGGCAAAACGGCGGTAGAAAATCGGAATGGTTTCGGTGCCCTTGTAGTAGTTGAACAGCCCGTAGTGTTCGTTGGGCGAATGGATGGCGTCGCTGTCGAGTCCAAAGCCGAACAAAATGCTCTTGGCGCCCAATTCGCGTTCAAACAAGGCGACGATGGGAATCGAGCCCCCGCTGCGCACGGGAATGGGCTTTTTGCCAAAGGTGGCTTCCATGGCTTCGCTGGCGGCCTGATACCCGAGGGTGTCGATGGGTGACACATAGGCGCGACCGCCGTGGTGCGGATGCACTTCCACGGTGACCGATTCTGGGGCGATGGAACGGAAGTGTCTCGAAAACAACTCCGTGATCTCGTCCGGGTCCTGATCGGGCACGAGCCGCATCGAAATTTTCGCGAAGGCTTTGGAAGGAATCACGGTTTTGGCGCCTTCTCCCGTATACCCCCCCCAAATGCCGTTGACGTCGAGGGTGGGCCGAATCGAGGCGCGCTCCGGGGTCGAATACCCCTTTTCGCCTTCCAACCCTTTCAAATCGAGGGCTTTCTTATAGGCTTCGTCGCTATGAGGCGCCTTGGCCATTTCGGCCCGCTCTTCCGCCGACAGTTCAACGACCTTATCATAAAAACCCGCCACCGCAATGCGTCCATCGGCATCGTGCAAGGAAGCAATCATGCGCGTCAAAACGTTGATGGGATTGGGCACCGCCCCTCCGTACAAACCCGAATGCAAATCGCGGTTGGGCCCGGTCACGCTGACCTCGACATAACTCAAACCACGCAGCCCCGTGCAAATAGAAGGCTGGTCGTTGGACAAAATGCCGGTGTCTGAGATCAAAATCAAATCGCAGGACAGTTTGGTTTTGTTCTGTTCGAGAAACCAGGCCAAATGCGCCGAACCCACTTCTTCTTCGCCCTCGATCATGAACTTGAGGTTGCAGGGAACCCCCCCTTCGTGAATCAAGACTTCGAGGGCTTTGACATGCATAAAAAACTGCCCTTTGTCGTCGCAGGCACCCCGGGCAAACACCGCACCCTCGGGATGGAGTTCGGTCTTTTTTACTACCGGCTCGAAGGGACCGCTCGTCCACAGCTCTATGGGATCGGGAGGCTGGACATCGTAGTGCCCATAGACCAATACCGTTGGCAATGCCGCATCGACAAAATAGTCTCCGTAGACTACAGGAAAGCCTGGGGTTTCAAGGATTTCCACATTCCGGGCTCCGGCCTTGCGCAAATGCTCGGCGGTGGCTTCGGCCATGCGAACAACGTCTTTTTGATAGGCGGGGTCCGCGCTCACCGAAGGAATCCGGAGCAGATCGAGCAGTTCGTTTAAGAATCGCTCTTTTTGAGAATCGAGATAGGACGATGACGACATAACGATACGTTCTGATGAGACTCAAAGATACGGGCGGTTTGCGGGGCGCATCTTCCAAACATTCAAGCCCCTCACAGACTCAAACACATGATTTTTTCCACAACGCTGTCGCTAAATTCGCTATTAGCCGTTTTGGTAAGAAAGAATTTCATGAAACGCATTGTTGTTCTCTTGGTCGTCTCGCTCGGATGGGTTGTCCCTTCTGCTCAGGCGCAGTTTGTGGTGAGCAATTCCGCCCCGCACAACAACCCAGCGGCCTTGGTGCAAAACGTTTTGCTGGGACCCACGGTTCCCTTTATTCCCTCTTGGCCACCCCAGCCCAACAGCGTGCAAATCGGGCGATTTACAGGGGGAATTACCGCGGGCATCGGCATCGACACTGGGATTGTGATCATATCGGGCAATGCGACCGACGCAGTGGCGGGACAGCCCTTTAATACGGGTTTTGGCCCTACACCCGATGCAGACCTCGGGAACATGCTCAATGCCATTGGTTCAGGAGGGTTTGCCATAAACGACAAAGCGGTCATTGAATTCGATTTTGTGGCCACGGGCGATTCGCTCAGTTTCGAATACGTTTTTGCCTCCTACGAATACCAGAGCTATACGTGCTCAGGCTTCAATGACCCTTTTGGATTCTTTTTGACGGGACCGGGCATCAATGGAGTGACCGGGATTTCTACCGTCAATTTAGCCGCCGTGCCCAACACCAATCCTCCGATTCCGGTGGCGGTCAACACCTTGAATTCAGGAGTACCCAGTGGGGGAAATCCTGCCGCGTGTTTGGCAGCGAATCCCAACTTTGTGGCCACCGCTCAGTATTTCGTGAACAATGTTCCTGTCACCGGAGTCAATGCAACGGGGCATACCACGGTGTTGCGGGCCCGTGCCGCAGTGGTCTGCGGAAACATTTACCGAATGAAGCTGGCCGTGGCCGATGTCTCTGACGGGGCCTTGCACTCCATGGCCTTTATCAAAGCCCGGAGCTTTCAGACCCCGAGCATCCAAATCACCACGCGCACCAATGCGGGCAGCAGTTTCACCGATTCGCTTTCCGTGGAGGGTTGCGCCCCCACCTATTTGAAAGCGCGGAAATCGGGCAACTTGAACGACCAGCTCGTTATTCACTTCGCCAAAAGTGGCACGGCCGTTCAAGGGATCGACTACGTGCCCTTTCCCGACAGCTTGGTGGTGGCCCCCGGTATTCTCGAAGACTCCATCGCCGTTCAATTCATCGACGACGGGGTTCTAGAGCCCCTCGAAACCCTCATCTTGACGACCCCTCTCATCACCACCCCCTGTTTTACCTTCCCCTCTCAGGTCATTCAATTCAACATCCGCGACCGAACTCCGTTGGTTCCCCAAATCAACCTGCTCTCCGGGTCGGATACGGTCGATTGCTATGGCTCCTATATCCACTTTGAAGGCACCTGGAGCGGGGGCGATGGCATTACAGGGGGCGCTTGGGAAACCGGCAGCCAAAACATGCTGCGGTGGGATACCATTGTAGAGAACACGACCTACTACCTCTATGTCTGGGACGAGTGCTCGGCAGACAGCGTGGTCGACAGCCTCACAATTTACCTGCGCGACGCTGACCCCATCCAGACTTCGTACGACTCCTTGTTTACGTGTTATACCGGCGACAGTGTCGTGTTGCGCCCGCACTACGGCGGGGGAACGGGGCCCCTGAATTTTGCGTGGGAAGACGGGAATACCGATACCGTTCGGGGTGTCGCCGTCCAGAATACGCAATACCATCGCTACACGGTAACCGATGTATGCGGTTTGAGCAAGACCGATTCCATTTTGGTGTTCCTCCCTCCCCCGGTCGTGGCTTCGTTTGGCTGGCTCGAAGACTTCAACGTCCAGCTCGGCGTTCGGATGTCGAATTTCAGCCAGAACGCGGTGCAGTTTTTCTGGGACTTTGGCGATGGAGACACGAGTACAGCCGTATCGCCCAAACACCGCTACAGCAAACCAGGTACCTACACCATTCGACTCTATGCGACCGATGTCTACGGTTGCACCGACCAAGCGCAACTCACCGTAGAAGTCAAGCAAGAGTTCAACCTCTACATCCCCGATGCCTTTACCCCCAACGGAGACAACCTCAACGAGACTTTTCACATTCAAGGCGGGGGTATCAAGGAATTCAACATCCTGATCTTCAACCGGTGGGGCGAGCAGGTCTTTGAAAGCAACGACATCGAAAAGAGTTGGGATGGCACCTATAAAGGGCAAGCCGTTCCCTCCGGCATTTATTACTTTGTGGTCAATTTGAAGCTCCCGGACAACCGACTGCATCAGGAAAACGGCAGCATTAATCTCTATCGATGAAACACGGAACCCTCCCCCTGTTCCTCTTCTTGGTAAGCGCTACAGGACCTGCCGTAGCCCAATTGGTGACGAACAATACCGCACCGTACAATTCGGCGGCTTATTTGGTCAACAATGTGTTGTTGGACGGGGTAACGGCCACCAACATCACGTTTCAAGGTCAAGCTCGGCAAATCGGATATTTTACCGCGCTCAACACGAATTTGGGCATCGATAGTGGTCTGGTGATGAGCACGGGCGATATTGCCGACGCCACAGGCCCCAATGGAAGCACCAACACCTCCGTCCAAAACAACGGCGTAGCGACTTTTCCGCCCTTACAAGCTTTGGCGGGGGTCACCATCAACGACATGGCCTTGTTGCAATTCGATTTCCAAGTAACAGGAGACTCCATCAAGTTCAACTATGTGTTTGGTTCAGAGGAATATCCGGAATTTGTCAATTCGATCAATGACGTCTTTGGTTTCTTTTTGTCGGGCCCAATCCAGCCGGTGGCAACTATATCGACCAAAACATTGCCATCATCGACCAAGCCCCTTTGCCGCCGATTCCGGTCACCATCAACAGCATCAACTGCCAAAACAATTCACCCTACTACATCTGCAATCAAAATCCCAGTACGCAGTGTCCTCCGAGCTACAATTGCCCGACCACCACGACGCTCGAAATGGATGGATTTACGGTCAAACTCACGGCCAAGGCACGTGTGGTTTGTGGGGCGAACTACACCATCAAACTTGCTGTGGCCGATGCCTCGGACCAAAGCTGGGATTCCTGGGTCTTTCTGGAGGCGGGTAGTTTCCGTCAAATCAACCCTGTGATCAGCAATTTCAATCCCTTCCCCAATTCGGTCAACGACTCAACGGTTCAAGAGGGCTGCAGCTATGCAAACATCAAGTTTACGAGCGACAAACCGCCCATCGATACGGTTGACATTTTCTATACCCTGGGCGGAACGGCAACCAATGGGGTCGATTATTTGTTTTTGCCCGGGGTGGTGAGGTTCGATCCCGGAATGACCGAGAAAAACGTAACGATATACCCCTTGGTGGACGGCATTCTGGAAGGGGACGAAACCGTTATTATTACGCTGGTCGATACGGGCTGCGGGGCGGCTTCGGGCACCAGTACCTACATCATTCAAGACGGGAGTCAGTTCGAGGTGGATGTGTTCAACACCCGCGATACTTCAACAGCCGATTCGGTATTGATACCTTGCGACTCCATTGTCACCATCCGCTTCGACGCCTTGGTTACCGGGGGAACGCCTCCTTATCGATACGAATGGTACAACCAAGGGATGCAGGTCCGCAGCGATAGTTTCTACTTGGCCGATTTCCAGCGAGACAGCAACGAAGTCATCCTACTGCGGGTCTACGACGCTTGTTACGACAGCGATTCGGTTGACCATGTCATCTGGCTGATCGTCGACAGTTGTCCAGAAGAGCCCATCGATACCATCATTCCTCCCGTGGAGCCCGAGGAAGTGATTTTTCCCAACACCTTTAGTCCGGACGGAGACGGTCAGAATGACTATTTCTTCTTTGACCACATCGAGCAATTTGGTCGGGCCTCCATCCGAATCTTCAACCGATGGGGAGCCTTGGTGTACAGCAGCGATCAGTTCGAACTCTGCGGCGACGGTTATTGTTGGGACGGGCGAGATCAAAACACCGCCCGAGACTTGCCCGACGGGGTCTATTTCTATCGGTTGGTCTACGGGGAACAGAACACGGTCCTCAGCGGTCAGGTTACGATTATGCGGCATCGGTAAATCCGATCGTTGTTTCTGAACTGAGCAGGCTTGGGCTTGTTATACGCTCATGGAAAGCGGGGCGTACTTTTGCGCCCTGTCTGGATTTAGAACCCCGATCCTCCCTATGGAAAGCCGCACCTTTAGGCACCGACACATCGGCCCGCGCACAGAAGATCTAACCACCATGCTCCGCACCATTGGGGCGGAAACCCTCGACCAGCTCATCGACGAAACCGTCCCTGAAAACATCCGGCTCCGCACCGAAATGGCGTTGCCCGAGCCGTTGAGCGAGCGGGAGTTTCTGGTCCATGCCGCCGAATTGGCCGAGCGCAATCAGCGCTTCAAAACCTATATCGGTCAAGGGTATTATGGAACGGTATTGCCGGGTCCCATCCAGAGGAACATCCTTGAAAACCCCGGATGGTATACGGCCTACACCCCCTATCAAGCCGAAATTGCCCAAGGACGGCTCGAAGCCTTGCTCAACTACCAGACCATGGTCTGCGAAGTGACGGGCATGCCTCTGGCCAATGCTTCTTTGCTCGACGAGGGCACCGCTGCGGCGGAGGCCATGGCGATGTTTTATTCGGCCCGCCCGCGCACCAAGACCGACGCCCACCGCTTTTTTGCGAGCCGATTTGCCCATCCCCAAACCCTCGATGTGTTGCGCACCCGGGCCGTTCCGCTCGGCATAGAACTGGTGGAGGGCGATCCCGGCGTTTTTGCCCCCGACAGCTCGTACTTCGGGGCCTTGATTCAATACCCCGACACCTTCGGTCGGCTTCGGCATTTTGGCAGCTTTATCGAGACAGCCCAAGCCCTTGAAATTCAAGTGTGCGTAGCATCAGATCTCATGGCCCTCTGCCTCTACACGCCACCCGGTGAATGGGGCGCCGATTGCGTGGTGGGCACCAGCCAGCGCTTCGGGATTCCACTGGGTTACGGCGGCCCTCATGCGGCCTTTTTTGCCTGCAGAGAAGACTACAAACGCCACGTCCCCGGGCGCATCATTGGGCGCACCCTCGACACCGACGGAAAGCCTGCTTTGCGCATGGCACTGCAGACCCGGGAACAGCACATCAAGCGCGACAAAGCCACCTCCAACATCTGCACCGCCCAAGTGCTGTTGTCCGTCATGGCCGGTATGTATGCGGTCTACCACGGACCCGACGGCTTGCGCACCATTGCCGCAGGGATTCGAGCCAAAGCGCACCGACTCGATGCCCAATTGAAATTGTTCGGGTACCATCAAACCAATCCGGTGTTTTTCGACACCCTGCACCTCGAAATGAGCCCGGCTGAGCAACTTCGCTTGCAGGCCTTGGCGCTCGAGGCCCGCATCAATTTGCGGTATTTTGCCGACGGTTCGGTGGGCATCAGCCTCGACGAAGCCACCACGGAATCGGATCTGGCCGATTTGATCGCGCTGTTTTCGGCCCATTCTGGAATCAACCCCGGAATCACCACCGATACCCAAACTCCAGACGCACCCGGCTTGGAGCGCCAAAGCGACTTTTTGACCCATCCCGTGTTTCGCAGCTATCAAAGCGAAACCGAGTTGATGCGCTACATCAAAAAGCTCGAGCGCAAAGATTTGTCCCTCAATCACAGCATGATTCCGCTGGGTTCGTGCACCATGAAACTGAACGCGGCCACCGAAATGATTCCGCTGAGCTGGCCGGGCTTTGCCGAGATCCATCCCTTTGTGCCCCGGGAGCAAGCCCAGGGCTATGGAGCGGTCATCGAGGCCCTCGAAAAGCACTTGGCCGTCATCACCGGATTTGACGCGGTTTCTCTCCAGCCCAATTCGGGGGCCCAAGGGGAATACGCCGGACTGATGGTGATCCGCGCCTACCATCAAAACAGGGGCGAAGGCCACCGCAACATCGCGTTGATTCCGAGTTCGGCCCACGGTACCAATCCGGCTTCTGCGGTCATGGCCGGCATGAAGGTGGTCGTGGTGCAGTGCGACGCGCTTGGCAATGTCGATTTGGCCGACCTCGAAGCCAAATGCCTTGAGCACGGACCCAACCTCGCTGGGCTGATGGTGACTTATCCTTCTACCCACGGGGTGTTTGAATCGGCCATTGTCAAGATTACCGATATGGTCCACGCCCAAGGCGGACAAGTGTATATGGATGGAGCCAATATGAACGCTCAGGTAGGACTGACCAGTCCTGGACTCATCGGAGCCGACGTATGCCACCTCAACCTCCACAAGACCTTTGCGATTCCACACGGAGGCGGTGGACCGGGCATGGGCCCCATTTGCGTCAAAGCCCATCTCGCGCCTTTCTTGCCCGGCCACGAGGTCGTTCACTCAAACCCCGAACACAAAGACACCGCCATCAACGCCATTTCGGCTGCTCCCTGGGGCAGCGGGCTGATTTTGCTCATCAGCTATGCCTACATTCGGATGTTGGGCAGCCAAGGACTGACCGACGCTACGCGCTACGCCATCCTGAACGCGAACTACATCAAGGCACGTCTCGATTCGCACTACGACGTACTCTATGTTGGGGAACAAGGACGGGCAGCCCACGAAATGATCCTCGATTGCCGTCCTTTCAAAAAGGCCGGAGTGGAAGTGACCGACATTGCCAAGCGCCTGATGGATTACGGCTACCATGCCCCTACCGTTTCCTTTCCCGTGGCGGGAACGATGATGGTCGAACCGACCGAAAGCGAAAGCCGAGCCGAACTCGACCACTTTTGCGATGCCATGATCGCCATTCGCGCAGAAATCGATGCCTTGGCAGAAGGGCGTTGGGAAGCCCACGACAATCCGCTGAAAAACGCTCCGCACACCCTTGAAATGCTGACGGCTGACGTTTGGCCCCACAGCTATTCGCGGGAAACAGCCGCTTTTCCGCTCCACTGGATCCGGGACAACAAATTCTGGCCTTCGGTGCGCCGGGTCGACGACGCCTATGGAGACCGGAATTTGGCGTGCACCTGCGCCCCGATGGAAGCGTATCAATCCTAGTCCGAGAACAATTTCCAAGAGCCAACCTTGGCCTATAATTCATCGTTATGCCATTGAAAGGTCTTATCTTTCGCCCTTCACAAACCCCTAACAACTGAACATGAAGAAGTTCTTACTTCCTGTTGCTGCGTTGAGTTTGGCCTTTGCCGCTCAGGCTCAAGAGGTCGGTGGCAATACGCTTGCCGAGCAAAAGCGTCAAATAGCCGATCCTGAAGCTCAGGCTCGTCGTACTGTAGTCGTATCGCACAGCAATGCGGCACCCGAAGCGCCTTTCTACACCGAAGATTTTGCCGCAGGTCTCCCTACTGGTTGGGTCATTGAAGTGGCCCCCGGACTGGACCCCGATGGAGTTTGGGCATACCGCGGTCCCTCTACCACGCCCGGTGTCAACGCTGGTTCGCGCGGTGCCTATGCCGCCGCCAACGACCCGATTGCCAGCCCGACGTTTTCGAACGGCTATTTCATCTTTGATAGCGACTTCCTCGACAACGCGGGTATTGCTGGAAACTTTGGCGGAGGGGTAGCCGCTTCTCCCCACACTTCGCACTTGGTGTCGAGCACCATCGACTTGACGGGACGCAGCAGTGTAGACTTCCAGTTTAGCCAGTACTACCGTCGCTTTGCCGGACCAGGTGGATCGCAGGCTGTGGTTGCTACCTATGTCGATTTTTCGATCGACGGGGGTGCCACTTGGCCCTACACCCTGACCATCAACACCGACATTCCGGTCAACCAAGCGACGGCCGACAACGACCGCAAGGAGTATCCTGTCGGTCAGTGGTTGGCCAACCAAAGCAACGTGAAGTTCCGTTTCCGTTTTGATGGAGACTACTATTTCTGGATGATCGACGACATTGCCATGGATGCCACGCCCGACTATCGGATGCTGTTCAGTGGATGGCGGGGTGCTCCGGACCGCGACATCATTTATGGTCCCGCAGCAGGTTCGGCCACCATGGGTCAAATGAGCAACAAACAAAAGCGCTCGATCGAATTCGACTGCAACGTCGCTTCAACCGGTGCGGCTCCGCTGCACAACACCCGCTTGTTTGTCGACATCTACAACGGCGCTTCGCTTGTAACCACGCTCTCGAGCACGCCCCACAACGGAACCGTAGGGTTCCTGGACACGTTGGGCTTCGATACCCTCAACACCTACGCCACGCCGTGGACCCCTGCGGGCATGGGGACGTACGATTTCCGCTTCCGTGTCTTGGCCGATTCTGCCTCTTCCGGAGGGACGGTGTTGACGCTGATTTCGGATACCAATTCACTGTTCGTAACGGACTCCGTGATGGCGCAGGATTTCAACTTTTTCAGCAATAGTTTGGGTACCGACCAATTGGGTGACGACCTCAGCGCCATTGGAGCGCGCATCGATTTGGTGGAACCCGATCGACTGTTTGCTGTAGAAGTGGTTTTGAGCACTGCAACCGTTCCCGGTGGACAAATCGAATTGACCGTCTACGATTCTGCAGCCTTTATTGACTTTACGACGGGTTTTATTCCGGGTTCGGCCATTGCGACCAAATTGCAAACCGTGAGCGGGCAAAACGTTGCGGCTCGCTTCATTCGGTTCGATTTGACCGATGCCAATGGCAAGCCGTTGTCTTTGCCGAATGCGTCGTACTTCATCGTAGCCACCTTCTTCAGCAACGCCGGCGCCAACCTGATTCGCGTGGGCAACGATGCCACCTTTGCGCAACGCCCCGAAGCCTCGATTATGTACAACACCGACGACGCCCGCTGGTACTCTGGTTTTTCGGGATCGCGCGCCTTGAACAGTCCGCTGTTCCGCGCCATGATGTGTCCCGACCAAACGTGCCAAAACTTCCCCTTCAGTGCAGAAGAACTTCAGCTTGAAGGCGTGTCGGTGTACCCCAATCCCGCCACCGACTATGTAGAAGTTGAATTGAGCGGAAACGACGGAGCCTACGACGTTCGCCTGTTCGATTTGAGCGGACGCGAATTGCACTTCGGAGCCTTCGAAAAGAACGGCGGTACTGCGGTACACCGCCTCGATGTATCCAACATCGCTTCTGGCATCTATGTCTTGGAAGTAACCCAAGGCAATGCCTTGCGGAAGTTCAAGCTGAACATTCGCTAAGCGAAATTGAATTTCGTTCAAGCGGCCTTCGGGCCGCTTTTTTTTGCCTTGTGAACAATTTCACGGCTTCATTCCTTATCAATTCGTTTTTCCTGTTTTGACTTATTTTTAACGCTCACTTTAACTGACGGTACATGAAGCAACGCCTACTCCTCGTGGCCGCGGTGCTGAGCCTTGGCTCGGCCCAAGCCCAAGTAAACACCAACGACCTTTTGTCTGGTCAAAAACCCTCCCCCTATGGAGAGGTCGAATCGCGGACCTCGACGTTGGTCGTACAGGCCCCCGTTTCTCAAGGACCCGATGCGCCCTTTTACACAGAAGATTTTGCGAATGGACTGCCTTCGGGTTGGGTCATTGAGGTAGGTTCAGGTTTGGATCCCGATGGGGTCTGGGTATACCGAGGTCCCGCCACGACGCCCAATGTCACGACGGGCTCTCAAGGTGCCTATGCCGGTACCCGCGGTCCCATTCAGAGCCCGACCGCCTCGAACGGGTTCTTTATTATGGACTCGGACTTTCTCGACAATGCGGGCATTGTTGGGAACTTTGGAGGAGGGATCGCGGCATCGCCCCACACCACCCATTTGGTTTCAGACGTTTTGAACCTCACGGGACAAAACGAGGTGGACTTCATTTTTCATCAATACTATCGGCGCTTTGCGGGTCCGGGTGGATCGCAAGCCGTGGTAGCCACCTACATTGATTTCTCGATCGACGGAGGGGCAACTTGGCCCTATACCCTGAGCGTCAACACGAACGTATCGGTTAATAACGAAACCCCTGCCAACGATCAAAAATCGTTTCCTGTCGGTCAATGGGTCGGGAACCAAAGCAATGTCAAGTTTCGCTTCCGCTTCGATGGGGATTACTATTTCTGGATGATCGACGACATCGCCATGGATATCACCCCGAAATACCGGGCCGAGTTCACGACTTGGCGCGGTGCTCCGGAGCGCGATGTCATTTTTGGACCCGCTCAGGGTTCGGTGACCATGGGAACCCAGACCAACAAACAAAAGCGCCCGGTCGAATTCGACTGCAATATTGTATCCACGGGCAGTGCGGCTTTGTACAACGCCCAGCTCTTTGTCGACATCTACAACAACGGGGCGCTGGTGACCAGCCTTTCGAGCACTCCGCACAATTCGTTCATCGGCGGCAGCAAAGGGGATTCGCTCGGCTTTGACACCCTCAATACCTACAACACCCCTTGGACTCTTTCCGGCATAGGCGATTACGATTTCCGCTTTCGAATTGAAGCCGATTCGATGGCTTCAGGGGGGAATGCATTGACCCTGATTTCGGACACCTCCACACTGGCCATTACCGACTCGATCAATGCCCAAGATTTTGGGGTGTTCTGGAACAGTTTGGGCACCGACCAACTCGGTGACGATTTGAGCGCCATTGCCGCCCGACTGGACTGGGTGGGTCCCGAGCGCTTGTTCGCCGTCGAAATGGTGTTGAGCAGCCTGACGGTTCCCGGAGGACAAATTGAACTGACGGTCTACGATTCTGCAGCCTTCATCGATTTCACTACCGGATTTATCCCCGGTGCTGCTTTGACGACACAAATCAAAACCGTGAGCGCCCAAGACGTAGCTACAGGACGCATTCGCTTCGACGTTACCGATGCCAACGGCCGTCCGCTTTCGCTCAATTCCGGGGCCCACTATTTGGTGGCAACGATGTTCAGCAACGCGGGTGCCAGTCTGATTCGCCTTGGTAACGACCAGAGCTTCGGGCAACGCCCCGGAGGCACCTTGATGTACGTGGTCGACCAGGCGCGTTGGTTTACGGGATATGCGAACTCCCGCACGCTCAACTGTCCTATGATTCGGGCGATTACCTGCCCCGACGCCACCTGCCAGAGCTTCCCCTTCAGCGCTACCGAAATGGGGTTGAACGGGCTTTCCATCTACCCAAATCCCGCGACCGACCATGTGGTGATTGAAATGGAAGGCGAGGCCGGAATTTGGGATGTACGCCTGTTCGATATGGGTGGACGCGAAGTGGTCTTTGCAGAGTGGAACAAACCCGCCGGTGCTCAAGCCGAGCGGCTATCTACCGCTGCGCTCGCCAAAGGTCTCTATGTTTTGGAAATCAGTCATAACGGAAAAAGCCATCGACAGAAACTGACCGTGGAGTAATCCGCTTCCGGAGACAATCCGCAACCGCCCCGCATCTGGGGCGGTTTTTTTTTTGGTTTTTCTTCGATTTTTAGTTAAATTTCCCTTAATTCGAAACAAAACTCAACTGCATGAGCATGAAATCTACTCTGGCCTTTGCGGCCCTGTCCTTGCTGCCCATTCTGGGAAGCGCCCAAAACAAAAAAGGAACAGACCTACAGGCCTATACCGGTCCTCAAAACCGAAGTCTGCAGGACGAAACCACCGTGGCCCCCGCTTCATGGATGTTTTCCGCCGGCAATCAGGGACCGGAAGCCCCTTTTTTTACGGAAACTTTTGGCGCCGGTCTTCCTGCGGGTTGGACCATCACAGTAGGTTCAGGACTGGATCCCGATGGGGTATGGGTCTACCGCGGTCCATTGACCACACCCAACAATACCGTAGGTTCTCAGGGGGCGTATGGAGGGGCTGCTCCTCTTGCAAGCCCAACAGCATCAGATGGATATTACATTTTTGATTCGGACTTTCTCGACAATGCGGGCATTGCAGGCAATTTCGGAGGTGGGGTAGCTGCCTCTCCCCATACGTCCTACCTGACCTCGGGGGTCATTAACTGCACGGGGAAAACGAACATTGACTTTTCGTTTGTTCAGAACTACCGCCGTTTTGCCGGACCCGGATCGAGTCAAGCCGTACCCGCCACCTATGTGGACTTTTCCATTGACGGAGGTATGACCTGGCCCTATACCCTCACGCTGAACGCCAATATTCCGGTAAACCAGGCCACCACCAATGGCAATCTCCAGGCACATCCCGTAGGACAGTGGCTGGCCAATCAGGCGAACGTCAAGTTTCGGTTCCGCTTCGATGGCGACTACTACTACTGGATGATTGATGACATCGCCATGGACGATACCCCCAATTTCAGGGCCGACTTTACTGCTGCCGGCGGGGCCCCTGCACTCGACATTCTGTTCGGACCCGCCTCCGGCTCTGCCATTATGGGCCATTTGACCAACCCCCAGCGGCGACCGGTCGAATTTGACTGCAACGTGGTGACCTCGGGTATTTTGCCTTTGTACAATGGCCGCCTGGCCGTCGACATTCTGCAAAACGGCAGTTTGCTGACCACATTGAGCAGTACCCCGCACAACAGCTATATCGGTGGTAACAAGGGCGATACTTTGCGGTTTGATACCTTGAATACCTACAACACCCCCTGGACCGCTCCCGGACCCGGCGCCTACGACTTTGTGTATCGCTTTCTGGCGGACTCGGCGGCTTCCGGAGGCCTGGCCTTGACCTTGGTCTCGGATACCAACACCATGTTCATCACCGACTCTATTATAGCTCAAGACTTTAATGTCTTTAGCAACAGCATCGGTACCGACCAGCTCGGAGACGACCTGAGCGCTATGGCGGTGCGGATTGATTTGGTAGACGACGAACAACTGTACGGAGTCGAAATCGACTTGAGCGCACTGACTGTTCCCGGTGGACAAATCGAGGTAACGGTCTACGATTCGTCTGCCTGGATTGACTTTACGACAGGTTTCATCCCCAATTCGTACATCGGCTACAGCCTCAAGACCATCACCCAGCAAGATTCGGCCAACGGTCGGATCGAATTTGACATGACGAGTCCAACCACGGGTCTTCCCCTGAATTTGACGTCTGATGCGTACTATATCGTAGCGACCTTGTTCAGCAACGCCGGAAACAACCTGATCCGAATCCGGAACGACGCCAGCTTTGAGCAACGGGCCGGAGCCAAATTCATGTACATTGTGGCTCAATCGCGTTGGTTTTCAGGGTATAGTAATTCGCGTACGTTCAATATGCCCCATATTCGGGCTGTGGTGTGCCCGGATTCGATGTGCTCCAATACACCCGTCTCGGTTCCACCCACCGTGACCACCAACGGAGCCCTGAGCATTACGCAGGTGTCGGCAACGACTGGGGGCAATGTGACGGCCCAAGGCAGCAGTGCGGTAACCCAGCGCGGGGTTTGCTACAGCACTTCGCCCAACCCCAATCTGAGTGGATCGTATACCACCGACGGCAGTGGCACGGGTGCGTTTACAAGCAATCTCAATGGATTGACGCCCAACACCCAGTACTACGTCAAGGCCTATGCCATCAACGCCACCGATACGGCCTATGGCAACGAGATTTCGTTTACCACCCAGCCTCAGGGCTTGGATGAAAACGGGTTGAGCCAAGTTCAACTGTATCCCAATCCGGCGGAGGACTTTGTGACCCTCGACTTGCCCGGCTTCCTAGGAACTGAAACGATCAGCCTGCTCGATTTGAGCGGCCGTTTGGTTCGGGTAGAAACCATTGAAGGAAATGGTCAGGCCATGAAACATCGCGTGGATGTAAGTCAGTTGGCCCAGGGCACCTACCTCGTGGAACTCAACGACGGAAAAGCCATGCGCGCGTGGCGATTGAACGTGCAATAAGCGTTTCCCAATGCTTGCGGAAAGCCGTCCTCCAAAGGGGCGGCTTTTTTTGTTGAGATCAGCATTAGGGCAGCGTATTCTTTGAGCATCGCCGCATTGTGGATCTATCCGACGTTGACGAAGTCTATTCCCGAGTGACGCCCGAGATTCCACAAGCCGCGAAGCTGGTCTTTTCCGGGGGGGAATAGGAGATCGGAAATGAGTCGGAAAACCGGACGATCACAATTTCCTTAAAATGTAAGCATCTTCCTCTCCATCAGGATTATCCCAAATTCGGATTGCGGAATTGGAGTCAGGGAGGTTCAAGAACTGTATCCTCGCTTCGATGGATTCACACCATTGCCCCGGGTCCTACCACAAGGATTCCACGGCTCCTCGATTCCAAGCGCCTGACCCCTTTGCGACCCGGGCCGAATACCGCTTACCCTGTCCTTCACATCACATATGTGGTTCCGCACACCTCGGCTCGATGAACATCAGTGCTTTCAACAGCGTTTCCACCGACCTTTGAACGATCCCCATCCCCCCGAACTCACTCCGCTCGGTTGGCCTTGCGGATGGTCTTGAACAACTCGGAAGTAAAGACAAAGTCCACAATGTCGGGTTGTTCGGTGTGGAAAATGTCGTGGCGCGAGCCTTCCCAGGCCTTGAGCCCATCTTTGAGCAAGACAATGTGGTCCCCGATCTCCATCACCGAGTTCATATCGTGGGTATTGATGACCGTAGTGATGTTGAATTCCTCGGCAATTTCTTTGATGAGGTTGTCGATCACCACGGCCGTCCGCGGATCGAGCCCCGAGTTGGGCTCGTCGCAGAACAAATAGCGCGGATTCAAGGCAATGGCCCGCGCAATGGCCACCCGCTTCTTCATCCCCCCGCTCAACTCGGCCGGAAACTTGGCATTGACCCCTTCCAGATTGACCCGTTTGAGGCAGAAATCGACCCGATCCTTTTTTTCGCCCAAGGTTTGCTCGGTAAACATATTGAGCGGAAACATGACGTTCTCTTCGACCGTCAGCGAGTCGAACAAAGCGCTGTATTGGAACACCATACCCATTTCCTGACGAACGCTTTGCCGTTCTTTTCGATCGAGGGCATCCAAGTCGCGTTCGTCGAAGAGAATGCTCCCCGAATCGATGGGATACAGACCCAAGAGACTTTTCAAAAAAACCGTTTTGCCCGACCCGCTTTGACCGATAATCAGGTTGGCCTTGCCCGGCTCAAAGTTGGCCGATATGCCTTTGAGTACCTCCTGGGCCCCAAACGATTTGCGCAGTTCGCGGACTTCGATCATGGATTCTTAACCGAGCAATAGCTGGGTGAGCAAATAGTTGGCGACAATGATGGCCACACTGGCGCTGACCACGGCCCTGGTACTCGCCACGCCCACTTCTACCGCCCCGCCTTGAACCGTATAGCCTGCATAAGAAGCAATCGAAGTAATGAGAAAGGCGAAAACGACCGTCTTGGTGAGCGAGTAGGCGATATAGTAACTCTTAAAACCCAACTGAATTCCGAGAACATAGTCGACCGGCGCCACCATGCCCGTGAGATTGCCGGCGATATACCCGCCTAAAATGCCCAAAAACATGCTGATGACAATCAAGAAGGGATTGTACAGCATGCTGGCCACAATCTTGGGCATAATGAGGTAAGAGGCCGAATTGACCCCCATGACTTCGAGCGCATCGATTTGTTCGCTTACCCGCATCGTTCCCAGCGTCGAGGCAATATTGCTCCCCACCTTGCCCGCCAGGATCAAACTGACCATGGTGGGCGAAAACTCGAGAATAATCGACTCCCGGGTGGCGATGGCGATGTAGTAGTCGGGAATCAGGGGGTCTTCGAGGTTGAGCGCGGTCTGAATGGTGACTACGGCTCCGACGAAAATCGAAATGATGGAGACAATGGCCACCGAGTCGAGGCCCAGCAGATCGATTTCTCTCATAAGGGCCTTGGTGTAGACCTTGAGTTTTTCGGGTCTGCGAAAAACGCGGAGCATTAACAAGACATAGGCTCCGGTCGTTTTGAATACAGTGTTGAGCAGCATGAAGCGCGAAGTTACCTTTAATTTGGCCCCGCAATCAACCGTCCCGCATGGACAATAATGCACTACACTTTTTAACAATCCGGAATCGCATCCTAACCAGCGGCTCCGCCATGGAGCTCACCAGATTCCTTTGGGTTGCACTCGGGCTGCTAACCCTTTCCTGCGGAAGCGCCAAGCCCTGCGATTGCCCTCACTTTTGAGTATGGCTGCTTTGTCTTCTACCGACGCCTGGTTGGAGAAAATCCCCGAGGCTGCCCGACCGTATACGCGTCAGTTGCTCCATAGCCACCCGCTCCGGCTAACGCTCGCCAAAAACCGCAACACGCGATTGGGCGATTACCGCCCCCCCGGAAAAGACGGTCGGCACCGGATTTCGGTCAATGCCACGCTCAATCCCTATTCCTTCTTGCTTACCCTGATTCACGAATACGCGCATTTGCTCGTGCACCTGAGCCACGGCAACCGAGTCGCCCCGCATGGAACCGAATGGAAACAGCAGTTTTCGACGATAATGCAGCCCTTGCTCCACGAAACGGTGTATCCAGAGCCCCTTTTGAGCGTATTGCGCCTACACATGCGCAACCCGGACGCCAGTTCGCTGACAGACCGCGCTTTGGTGGCCGCGCTACGCGCGTTTGACCCAGTAGATCAACAAACCGATTGGCCTTTGCTGAGTGAATTGCCCGAAGGAAGCCGCTTTCGGCTGTCCAACGGGATGGAGTTCTGCAAAGGTGCCTTGAGGCGGAGCAGGATAGCCTGTGTTCGGCTCGACAACCAACGCCTCTATTTGGTCCATCCGCTGGTTCGGGTCAAGGCGCTCTAAGCCGCTGTCTTTTTGGGCCGCTGTATTTTTGGGCCGCCGTATTTTTGCTTATGACGTCACGGTTCGGGACGAGTGAAACGCTCGGTATATTGGGGGGAGGACAGTTGGGAAAAATGTTGCTCGCCGCGGCGGCGCGCTGGGATGTGCACCCTGCAGTGCTGGATCCCGATCCCGAATGCCCGTGCTCGAAATGGACCAGTCTGTTTGAAGTCGGCGATCTGAACGATGCAGAAGCGGTTCGGGCCTTTGGCGCCGGCTGCGCAACGGTGACCATCGAGATAGAGGGAGTATCGATCGAAGCCTTGGCGGATTTGGAACGGCAGGGGGTCAAGGTTTATCCGCGGCCAGAGACCGTACGGCTGATTCAGGATAAAGGACTTCAAAAGGAGTTCTTCAGCCAAAATCAATTGCCCACTTCGGAATACGTGCTCTATGACGGTATCGAAGCACTGCGCGAGGATGTCGCTCAAGGCCGACGCAAATTGCCTTTGGTATGGAAGTCGCGCAAAGGAGGGTACGATGGCCGCGGAGTATCGATTGTACAGCAGCCCGAAGGGCTGAATGTACTTCCGGACGTTCCGTGTTTGGTGGAATCGCTGGTCTCCATCGAACGCGAATTGGCCTGTGTGGGGGCGAGAAATGCCGATGGGGACATCGCGCTCTATCCCGTTGTGGGGATGGAATTTCACCCCGAAGCCAATCAGGTAGAAATCGTACACCTTCCGTCGGGGGCTGACCCGGCCTTGGAACAACAGGTGCTCGAATTGAGCAGGCAGATTCTGGAGGGACTCAACCATGTCGGCCTGCTCGCCATCGAGTTTTTTGCCACCCGCGATGGCCGCATCTTGATCAACGAGATGGCCCCGCGTCCGCACAACAGCGGACATTTGTTCAACGAGGCGGCCGAATGCTCCCAGTTTGAAATGCATCTGCGCGCCATTCTCAACCTTCCGCTGGGCTCGACCCGGGTCGATAAGGCCGCGGCCATGGTGAACTTGGTCGGGGCAGAAGGGCATTCTGGACCCGTGCACTACGTGGGAGTCGAAGCGGTGTTGGCCGAAGCCGGAGCCTACATCGAGCTGTACGGGAAAACCCAAACCCATCCTTTCCGCAAAATGGGGCACCTCATTCTGCTCGACGATTCGCTCCAAGCCGTACTGGCCAAGGCCCGCCGTTTCCAACACACCGTCCAAGTGCACAGCCGATGAATCCCGAAAACGAATCGCCCTTGGTGGGCATTGCCATGGGCAGCCGCTCTGATCTACCTGTGATGGAGGCTGCAGCGCATTTTTTAGCCGAACTAGGGATTCCCCACGAAGTCCGCATTGTTTCGGCTCACCGAACGCCCGAGTGGATGGTAGAATACGCCCAAAGTGCCATAGGCCGGGGGCTCAAGGTGTTGATTGCCGGAGCGGGCGGGGCCGCTCATTTGCCCGGAATGTTGGCCTCACTCACCCCCCTCCCCGTAGTCGGCGTGCCCGTCAAGAGTTCGAACTCGATCGACGGTTGGGACAGCCTGCTCTCGATTGTTCAGATGCCCGGGGGCGTTCCTGTGGCCACGGTAGCGGTGAATGGAGCCTTGAACGCGGGGATTTTGGCCGCCCAAATTCTCGCTACATCCGATCCCGATCTGTTGCGCAAAGTGGTGGAATACAAGCAAGAACTGAAACGAAAGGTGCTCGACAACCGCTGATTTTATCGGCCCAGAACGCGGACCACGCCCCACTCGGTGCCATTGTAACCCCGAATTCAAGGCTGGATGGGATGCTTTTGAACCAACTCCCAGTGTTCAAACGATTGCACCAGGGTGCACCCGCAATCGGCTAAGTCAAGGGTTCCATCGATCAAGGCATACTCGGCCAAGGAGGTTGAAAGTCGCTGAGGGTCTTCCAGATAAACCGACCGAACACCCGAAAAGAGATGCAGAGCTCGGGGTTTTACGAAGCCTACAATGGCGTCTTCCGGCAGCTGTTCTTGGACGTACCGATAGATCTGCTGAAGCTCTTCGGAATACACAGCGTTGGAATCTTCTAGGGCCACCCCCCGGGTCCAGCTCAGCGATTTTTGGACATACGGGATGCCGATCAGTACCAAAGTGGCCACGGCCCATCCTTCGGGCAACTGCAAACGGCGCTCTACAAAAACCAACCCTTCTGAAACAAACCAAACGACCCAAGGGTGGAGCGGAAACAAAAACCGCTGCCCCTGATGATGCGGCCAGAAGAGCAACAGCAAGGCATAAAGACCAATGAATGTAAGCAAGCCCGGTTGGGGACGTCCGCGCACCGCGAGTCCGAAAACAAATGCCCCTACAATGAACAGCCCATGTGAAAACTCCCAGTCGAAGCGAAACGCTTCGGACAGCAATTGGGTGTAATAAGGGCCGTTGTCTGCCAAAATCTTTCCATCGAAGCCCTCGAACAAACGCGCCCAATGCCGAGCGCCCCCTTGGGGCAGGACTCCATGAACCCCCAAGGCCAATAGGCCAAAAACCGTGTAGGGTAGCCAAAACCTCCGAGATCCGCCGGGTTCCCTCCGGTACCGCCCCATTTGCTCAGCGGCCAAGGTGGGTACGAGCAACAATCCGGCATCACGGATCCAATAGGCCGAGAACAATGCGATGCCGAGTCCTACATGAGCCCGAGGAGTTCTGGCTGTTTTGATGAGGTACAACGACAGAACGACGGCAAACAAAAAGGGAAAGTCGGAGAGCACCTGATTGGAAAACGTCAAGAAATGAATGTTCAACCCGATGAATCCCGCAGCGACCAGCGATCTCCAAGCCGATCCACCCAGCTGCTGGAAATACGCGTACAAAAGCGGCAGGCTGGCCCAAAAAAACAAACTGCAAAACACCTTGAGCGCCACAAAGTCGAGCCCGAACATTGCGTAAACCGGAGAGAGCAGAAAGGGAAATCCGCAGGGATACAAATCGGGGCCCAATGGGGTTTCGGCGTTCGATATTCGATTCCAATCCAACAAAGCCTGTAGCGATTCGCCATGAGCAAAACACTGAGCCTGATGAATGTACAAGGCAAAATCATCGCCCCAATCGTGGCCAGGGTCGATGCACAGGAGCGAATAGTACACGGTAGCAACCCCGAATAAGAACAAACCGATCGGGGGAAGAAAACGAATCAAGCTACGGCTGGCCTTCATGCCCTAAACGATATTCTGCCTCGGAATTTGGCCCAACGACGATGTATGGGTTCGAATTATTCTCTCAATCCGCATGCGGTGGTGACGCTGCAAGACGATGGGATATCCATTGCCCACGACATTCCAAAAAATCAGCCCAAGAACGATGCCCCAATGCCCTTTCCAACCCAACAACACCGTGGCCAAACCAATGCACACTCCCGCTCCCAAATGTCCAAATTCCGCTTGACGGGTTTGGTGCATCAACGCTTCGATTCCCCCCTGTCGTCCGTCAAAGAAACGCTTTTGGTGTTGGGGTTTTCCCCAATAGGTTCTGAGCAAAGCCTGGCGAAACGCTTCTACCCCCATACGCCTGTATATCAGTTCCAACAGCCGGGGATTGCGGATCCGGTAGTATCCTTTCAACGCTCGACTCGTTGGAAAAGCGAAACCCACAAAGGCAAAGACACCCGTAAGGTAGAGCGAGAGGAGAAACGACAGCAACAACTGAATCCCCATCGGTAGCGTTTCGGGTGGAGTACCCCAGAGAAACAGCAGCATTTTGACAGCCTGGTAGAGGAGGAATATCGAAAACAAGGGAAAAAAGACCTTCTTCATCGTGCTGCAATACCTGGAATGGAATCCAGAATGGAATTCGACAATGTTAAGACCTACGGCACAACCTCAACCCCACCCCTTGTTAAATTAGCCCCCTCCAATTGATACAACACCCATGGGAAGAGCGTTTGAATACCGCAAGGCGCGGAAAATGAAGCGGTGGGCTTCGATGTCGAAGGTCTTTACGCGGATCACCAAGGACATCATCATGGCCGTCAAGGAAAGCGGCCCCAGCCCCGAGGCGAACTCGCGACTCAAAGCCTTGATTCAGAACGCGCGGGCCGCCGATATGCCCAAGGACAATGTGGAGCGTGCCATCAAACGGGCGACGGCCAAAGACCAGGCGGACTACAAAGAATTGGTCTACGAAGGCTACGCCCCCCACGGCATTGCCCTGCTCGTCGAAACGGCCACCGACAACCCCACCCGCACCGTGGGCAACATCCGGTCGTATTTCAACAAATTCAACGGCAGCTTGGGCACCAGCGGTTCGGTCGAGTTTTTGTTCGAACGCAAATGCCACTTCAAAATTGCTGGAGAAGGGCTGGATCCCGAAGAATTCGAATTGGAAATGATTGACTTCGGTGCCGAAGAAGTGTTCCGGGACGAGGAAGACCACAGCTTGATGGTCTACGGGAACTTTCCGGATTACGGCTCGATTCAAAAGGCGCTGGAAGACCGCGGCATTCAGATTGTTAGCTCGGGTTTTGAGCGCATCCCCATGGATACCAAGACCTTGAGCCAAGCACAAATCGAAGAGGTCGAAAAACTGCTCGAACGCCTCGAGGACGACGACGATGTGCAGGCGGTCTATCACAATATGGCCTGAGCTTGACACTGACGAATTGACAACATCGAACCGTCGCTTGGCAGAAACAACCAGGATCCAAACGACAGCTTGACAGACAACACAGGGCTCGATTCGCCCCAAGCCGCCTTTTCAGAGCAAAAGGGCGGCTTTTTTGTGTCTTGGCATGAATTTCGACCTGCCCGACCCGTCAAACGACGCCAAACGTTGTTTCACCAAAACCTTCAACAACCCATGTCCAACATTCATCTCCGCCCCTTGGCCGACCGCGTTCTGGTCGAGCCCATGCCGGCTGAAACCAAAACTGCGAGCGGTCTGATTATTCCCGATACCGCTCAGGAAAAACCCCAACGCGGCAAAGTAATCGCCGTGGGTCAGGGCAAAAAAGACGAACCGATGACCGTACAACCCGGAGACGAAGTACTTTACGGCAAGTACTCGGGCACCGAAATCAAGTTTGAAGGCAAGGACTACCTGATCATGAAGGAGTCTGACATTTTCGGAATCCTTTAATTCCGAACCGTTTAACAACAACAAACCAGCACAAACATGGCTAAAGAAATCCATTTCGACCTCGATGCCCGCGATCGGCTTAAGAAAGGCGTTGATGCCTTGGCCAACGCGGTCAAAGTAACCCTTGGTCCCAAGGGCCGCAACGTGATTATCGAAAAGTCGTTTGGCTCACCCAGCGTCACCAAAGACGGTGTAACGGTGGCCAAAGAGATTGAACTCGAGGACAAAATCGAGAACCTCGGCGCCCAGATGGTGAAGGAAGTGGCATCGCGCACCGCCGACGTGGCCGGAGACGGAACCACCACCGCCACGGTTTTGGCCCAGGCCATCGTAACCCAAGGGCTGAAAAACGTCGCCGCCGGTGCCAATCCGATGGATTTAAAGCGCGGCATCGACAAGGCCGTGACCGTCGTGGTCGAAAATCTGAAAAAGCAATCGCTCGCCGTTGGCGACAGCGACAACAAAATCGAGCAGGTGGCTTCGATTTCGGCCAACAACGACAACTCCATCGGCAAGCTCATCGCCGAGGCCATGACCAAGGTGAAGAAAGAAGGCGTCATTACGGTCGAGGAAGCCAAAGGAACCGAAACCTACGTCGAAGTGGTCGAGGGCATGCAGTTTGACCGCGGCTATTTGTCGCCCTATTTCGTGACCAATCCGGACAAGATGATCACTGAAATGGAGTCGCCCTACCTCTTGATCTACGACAAGAAAATCTCGACGATGAAGGAGTTGCTCCCCATCCTCGAGCCCGTATTGCAGAGCGGTCGCAGCCTCGTCATCATCGCGGAAGACGTCGACAGCGAAGCCCTCGCTACACTGGTGGTGAACCGCATCCGCGCCGGTTTGAAAGTGGCCGCTGTCAAAGCCCCCGGTTTTGGCGACCGCCGCAAGGCCATGCTCGAAGACATCGCGATTTTGACCGGCGGCACCGTGGTGACCGAAGAGCGCGGCTTTAAACTCGAGAACACCACCTTGGACATGCTCGGACGCTGCGAAAAGGTAACCATCGACAAAGACAACACCACCATTGTCAACGGTGCCGGTCAACACGACGACATCAAGGCCCGGGTGAACCAAATCAAGGCCCAAATCGAAACCACCACGTCGGATTACGACAAGGAGAAGCTGCAAGAGCGCTTGGCCAAGCTGGCCGGGGGCGTAGCTGTACTCTATGTAGGTGCCGCTTCGGAAGTGGAAATGAAGGAGAAAAAAGACCGCGTAGACGACGCCTTGGCCGCCACCCGCGCCGCGATTGAAGAGGGCATCGTTCCTGGTGGAGGCGTGGCCCTGGTGCGCGCTACCGAAGCCCTGGCCGGGGTAAAAGGCGACAACGACGACGAAACCACGGGCATGAGCATTGTGGCCCGCGCCATCGAAGAGCCTTTACGCCAAATTGTCGAAAACGCCGGATTGGAAGGTTCGGTGGTCGTTTCCAAGGTGAAAGAAGGCAAAGGCGACTTTGGATTCAACGCCAAGACCGACACCTACGAGCCTATGTTCGAGGCAGGCATTATCGACCCGACCAAGGTGACCCGCGTAGCCCTCGAAAACGCCGCGTCGATTGCGGGTATGCTCCTGACGACCGAAGCCACCATTACCGAGATCCCCAAACCCGAACCCGCCGGAGGAGGTGGTGCCCCCGGAATGGGCGGAATGGGTGGAATGATGTAAGGATCCTGAGAATCTGTTCGAAAACCTCGCTTCGGCGGGGTTTTTTTTGTGGGTCCAGAATCGCCATGGGCTCAGACGCGTTGGCCTCCCCTATGAACACAACCCATTTTGGCGTGGAACTTCTTTGGGCGGAAGGACTCCTGCTTAGATTTACTTCGCCTAAGTCCAGATTAATGAATACCCACCGAGTGCTCTTGCTTACTGCCGGGTTGCTCGGCACCGTTTCCGCCGCGTTCGGACAAACCGGTGCAGCACTGCCTCAAGATCGGCTCGATTCCCTCCGTCTCCATGCACCCCACGCCGCCGTTCTGGGTCCTTTGGGCGATACTTTGTTTCTAATCTACCGGGGCAGCGGAGATCTGAGCCTCGAAGAACGCGCGGCCTCTTTCACCGAACGGATCGCCGAACTGTCTCGATACCGCGGACTGACCGAAGATTCGCTCCCCATTCGGCAAGGTGATGCCGGTACCGAATTGTGGTTTCGCAACCAGCTTATTATCAACGTAAACGAAAACGACGAGCGCCTGTACCAAGCTTCGGGAACCACCTTGGCAAGCGTCTTTAGAGAGCGTACTTTAAAAGCCGCCCGGCAATACCAGGCCCGTACCCATCCTAAGACCATTGCGTTGGAAATCGGGGCTTCCCTACTCGTTTTGGGGATTTTAATCGGTTCGATTTGGCTGGTACAACGCACCGCCGGCTGGTGGGAACGGCGTTACCTGGCCCGGATTGAGCGCAAAAGAGAGCAGAGGGAGCAACAGGGGTTGGATGTGCTCTTTTCGGACAATACCATGCCTTGGGTTAAGACCCTGTTTCGCGCTTCGCGTTGGTTGCTTAGCCTGGCACTCATCGCCATGGCCATTCCGATTCTCTTCGCCATTTTTCCCGAAACCCGGCCCATTACCCAAGAGTTTCTTTCGGCCATTGCAGGGCCTTTGCTCGAAATGGGGCAACAATTCAAAGACTATCTGCCGAATCTGGTCACCATTGGCATTTTGGTGTTGTTCTTCCGCTTGTTGATACGCGTATTCCAACTGATTAAGACCGAATTGGAATTAGGCAAAATGCGGATCAGGGGGTTCTACCCCGAATGGGCGGCACCCACCTTCCAGTTGATTCGGGTCTTGATGCTCGCTTTGCTGTTTGTCTCGATATTCCCGTATTTGCCCGGAAGTCAGTCGCCTGTTTTTCAGGGCGTTTCAGTGTTTCTCGGCTTTCTCTTTACGTTCAGTTCAGCGGGTTCTTTATCGAACATCATCTCTGGCATGATGTTGACGTATATGCGGTTGTTCCGAATAGGCGATCGGGTTCGGATGGGAGACGTTTATGGAGATGTGATCGAGCGCAACTTGCTCGTAACCCGAATCAAAACACCGTTTAACGAAGTCATCTCTGTGCCGAATTCGGCAGTCATGAATACCAATAGCATCAATTACAGCACCTTGGCCAAAGATGAAGGTTTGATTTTAAGCACCGTAGTCACCATTGGCTACGATGTACCCTACCCGCTTTTATATGCCACTTTGACCGATGCGGCTCGGTCGGTCGAAGGAGTCCAACACCATCCCGAACCCTTCGTACTGCAAACCTCACTCGACGATTTCTATGTTTCGTACCGATTGTGCTTTTTTACGTCTGAAGCCAACCGTCAAGCCGGCTTGTTGAGCGCCGTGCACGAAAAAATTCAGGAATTCTGCGCCTTGAGGGACATCGAAATCATGTCTCCCCACTACCGGGCCCAACGCGATGGCAATACCACAACGGTTCCGAACACAGCTGATTTGAAATAGTGTTTTCCTGCTGAAATCCGAGCAAGGCACGCAGGGCTACCCATGGGACATTTTTGCGCCCATCGCGCGGGCATCCTGTGTTCGAGATGCGGGGCAGATGCTATCTTCACCCCGCCAATGTCCTAATCATGAAAGAGTTTCTGAAAGCCTCCGGGTACTTTGCCCTGAAGAATCTCCCGGATTCCATCCGCCGGTATGTACCTCAAGGGGTTGATTTGTACCTCGACCTGCTCAAACTGGGGGCCCAACACCGCCCCAAGGTCATCTTTGACGTCGGGGCCAACCAAGGGCAAACCGCGCTCAAACTCGTGCAATGGTTTCCACAAGCCACTGTGCATTGCTTTGAACCCGTCAGCGCCACCCGAGCCAAACTGGCCGCCAATACGCGTCAATTTGCGCAAATACACATCCATCCGGAAGCCTTGGCTGCCGAGGCGGGGAGCGCTCAAATCCAATTGCTCGACGACGACTCCAAGAACACCCTTGATGTACACGCCTCCGACCAAGGGTTGAACCAAGGCAGCGAAACCATTGTGCTCGATACCCTCGATCGGGTCATGGAACGGCATCGCATGGAGCGCATCCACCTGCTCAAAATCGACACCGAGGGCCACGATCTGGAAGTGCTCAAAGGCGCTGTTCAGGCACTGGCCTCAGAACGCATAGACTTTGTACAGGTAGAAGCGGGCATGAACCCGCACAACGACCGGCACGTGCCTTACGAAGATTTCCATTCTTTCTTAAAAACCTATGGCTATCAATGCTTTGGGTTTTACGATCAGCATTTGGAATGGAGCGGAGAACGCCGTTTGCGGTTCGCCAATCCGGCCTTTGTCCGCCCGGGCATCGGGAATTCCAAGGGTTAAACGGATCGCAAGAGAGCGCAATTTCTGGTGCAAAAGCCATGGCATTCTCTGCTTCACTTCGACTCGGATTGCCCATCTTGCGCCAATGAATGAATCAGACGAAGCGCGCGAAGCCGAAGCGCGAATGCAAGGGTTGATTTCGGCGGCTTATACGGCGGTATGGCTGATTCGCAACGACGAAGGCCCCGTATTGCTCGAAGACGAAGAAGGGCACCGCGCCATGCCCTTGTGGCCCACCGAAGCCTCGGCCCTCAACATGCTGCGCGGGGGTTGGAGCCAGTTTCAGGTGGAATCCATCGAACACCAGCACTTGATGGGTTGGCTGCTCAATTTGAGCGAGGACGGGGTAGACATTGCCACGTATCCCGATCGGGATTTGAACGGCTACATCATCAGTGCCTCCGAGCTTCACGAAATGCTCCGGGGCGAATCGTTCGACGCATAACCCTCCGCCGGTCGTGACACGCCCCCCTCTTCTGCTGCTCCACGGTGCGCTTGGATGCGGTGTCCAGCTCGAACCCCTGGCCCGTGTATGCGACCCTTGGTTCCAAGCCCACATCCACGAGTTTCCCGGCCATGGAGCCCGAGCTGCGGTTCCGGGGTGGACACTGCGCACCCTGGCGGAAGAAGTGCTCGAGCATTGGAGCGGTCCGATGTATGTTTTCGGGTATTCAATGGGGGGTTATGTGGGCTTGATGACCGAAAACCTGCGCCCGGGCACCTTGCTAGGGCTGGTGACGCTGGGAACCAAATTCGACTGGAGTCTGGAGTCGGGGGCCCGGGAAATCAAAAAGCTCGATGCCGATTTTCTGCGCACCAAAGCGCCTGAGTTTGTCAACGACTTGATCCGTTTGCACGGGGCCGATCGATGGACGGGGCTTTTGACAGAAACCGCGGGCATGATGCGCGACCTCGTAGAGGGGGGGGCGCTTGAGACGGCTCAAATGAAAGGGATCCAATCCAAGGTACTCTTCTGCAGGGCCTCGGACGATCGCATGGTGAGCCGGGCAGAAACCGAGGCCGTGGCCGAAGCGCTGCCAAAGGGCCATTTCCTCGAACTCCCCGGAGCCCACGGGCTGAACACGGTCGATGTACGGCTGTTGGCGGAAACGGTGCGTCAGGCGTTCATGGGACAGGACAGTTTCCCAAAACCCTGAACGATGCGGTTTGAAGGTCCCTTGAACAAAATGATGAGTACCCCGGCCGAACCGGTGCGCTATGCCATGGAATTGGGTACCGATTTGGTGGTCATCAACCGCTGGACTGGAAAGGAGTTGCGGCTCGATTATCAGGGCTATATCGTGTGCTCTTGCGGAAAGATTGTGGACAAGGTATTTCGCCAGAACTTCTGTTATCAGTGCTTTATGACCAAGCCCGAGGCCGGAGATTTTGTGTTGCGCCCGGAACTCAGCAAGGCACATCTGGGGGTGGCCGAGCGCGATTTGGCGTTTGAGCAGGCGTATCAATTGCAGCCGCATATTGTGTACTTGGCCAACAGCGGGGGTCTTAAGGTCGGAGTAACGCGCAGGGCGCAGATTCCGACGCGCTGGATCGATCAAGGCGCCTCGTCGGCCATTGTGCTGGCCGAAGTGCCCAACCGCTATTTGGCGGGGATCATCGAGGTCGAGCTCAAACAGCATATGGGCGACAAAACCGTGGTCAAAAAAATGCTCAGCGGAATGGACGACCCGGTCGATTTAACCGCAGAAAAAAACAAAGCGGCCGCCCTGCTCCCGGCCGAGCTTCAAGCCTATGTGAGCCCCGACCCCACCGTAACAAAGCTCTCCTACCCCGCCCCGGCCGGCTACGTACACCGCAAGAGTCTGAACCCCGAAAAGGACTTTCCGATCAGCGCCACCCTGCTCGGCATCCGTGGTCAGTATTGGCTTTTTTCCAACGGCCTTGCGCTCAACGTCCGCTCCTACGAGGGGCGGGTGGTGGGGGTGGAGGTGTGAGACTTCCATTGGGACACTTGTGCTCAACGCACCCTTCAAAAGTCCAATGCGCTTCCAAAAGGAAGAAAGAACTGTAGTGGTCTAACTTTTTTGGACAGAAAAGTTGAACTTTCTTAATTTCTCTGTCATGAAAAGTAAAAGACGGCAATTGACGATGGCGTTCAAGGTAAAGGTTGTCTTAGAGGCACTTAAAGAGCGTTACACAGTTTCG